>JBGVCF010000032.1:0-54717 GCA_045226315.1 Candidatus Cryptobacteroides sp. | reverse complement strand
TGCCGCTAGCGTTCATCCTGAGCCAGGATCAAACTCTTCATTGTATATTCTTTATAATTCTAAGCTTGTCCCTGACATTCTAGTTTCTCTAAAGAAACTGACGCTCGTTTAAATTTGCTTGCTTGTACTTTTCCTTTCAGTCTTTTCAATGATCTTTTTAATAACTCCAGCCTTTCGGCTTGGGCGTTAAAAACCCGCTCTGGTATGAAGCGGGATTGCAAAGGTACGAACATTTTTTGAACTGGCAAATTTTTTCAACACTTTTTTCTAAAAAAACCGCATTTTTTCACCCGGAAAAAGCACGAAAAAATCAGAACGACTTATAAAAGAATGTATTATCTTTGTAAAAAATTTTATGATGGAGAAAAGCATCTACTTTGCCGGCGGCTGTTTTTGGGGTACCCAACACTTCTTTACCCAGGTAAACGGAGTGAAAAGCGCCGTCTGCGGCTACGCCAACGGACATAAAGACAATCCCACCTATGAGGAAGTGTACACGGACACCACCGGCTTCGCCGAGACAGTAAAAGTCTGCTATAACCCCGACCGGGTGAGCCTGGAAACGCTGACAGAGCTGTTTTTCTGCATCATCGACCCTCTCATCCTGAACAGGCAGGGACACGATGAAGGAACCCGCTACCGCACCGGCATCTACTATTCCAACGCAGAGGACAAGCCCATCATAGAAAGCGTATACGCGCGTGAAGAAGCCAAAGTGGGCGTTCCCTTTGTAGTGGAACTGGAGCCGCTGCAAAACTTCTTCCCGGCCGAAGAACGCCACCAGGACTATCTGGACAAAAATCCGGACGGCTACTGCCACCTCCCCCTGAAAACTATCCGCTACGTGAAACTGTACCAGGACACCCAACTCATTTTGGCCGATGAAACGGACCCCATCGCCCGGATGGCCGAAATGGCCGCCCTCATCCACGAGCGCATGGGCTTCTTCTGGACCGGCTTTTACCGGGTGGTGGCCGATCAACTGGTACTGGGCCCGTTCCAGGGACCATCGGCCTGCCTGAGGATCGGCTATGGAAAGGGCGTTTGCGGCAGCTCGTGGAAACAAAACCGCACGCTGGTGGTGCCTGATGTGGAAGAATTCCCCGGGCACATTGCCTGCAGCAGCCTCTCCCAGTCGGAGATTGTAGTTCCTGTCCGCAAGAACGGAACCATCACTGCCGTTTTGGACATCGACAGCAAGGAATTGGCCACTTTTGACGCCACAGATGCACTGTGGCTGGAAAAAATGGTTAGCATCTTATAAAAAAACACTATCTTTGTAGAATGGACCAGAAGTTAGTCATTATTCCCACCTATAATGAAAAGGAGAACATCGCCGATATCATAGCAGCAGTGTTCGCCCTTCCTGGTACATTCCACATCCTGGTCATCGACGACGGATCCCCCGACGGAACCGCATCCATCGTGAAAGAACTTCAGGAAAAGTATCCTGAGCAACTGCATCTTTTGGAGCGCAGCGGAAAACTGGGGCTGGGCACCGCCTACCTCACCGGTTTCCAATGGGCGCTGGATCACGGCTACGACTATGTGTTCGAGATGGACGCCGATTTCTCACACAATCCCCAGGACCTCCTGCGCCTGCACAAAGCCTGCGCTAAAGACGGAGCCGATGTAGCCGTAGGATCGCGTTATTGCAGCGGAGTAAGCGTTGTGGACTGGCCCATGAGCCGCATCCTCATGTCCTATTTTGCATCTACTTATGTACGTACGATGCTGCGCATGCGCGTGTACGATACCACCGCCGGTTTTGTGTGCTACTCGCGCAAAGTGCTGGAAACCATGGACCTCAATGCCGTAAAAATGAAAGGCTACGGCTTCCAGATCGAGATGAAATACACCGCTTGGAAGTTGGGATTCACCATAAAAGAGGTGCCCATCATTTTCACCAATCGGCAAAAGGGCACCTCTAAAATGAGTGGCGGCATCTTTAGCGAAGCCTTCTGGGGCGTTATCGCCCTGCGTTTCCGCAAGATAACACCCAGCCTCCGCCAGGAGCAAGGTGAATCTTAACCTTTCCTCCCTTCAGTTCCATTTCGCACTTCTTGTAGTCGCGGGCGGCTTTGTGGGCATTCACACCGTCCTGGAACACCACGGCCTTGCCGGCAGGCAGGAAACTGAGGTCGATTTCCAGATCGCGGGGCGTCCAGTTGTTCAGTGCTCCCACATACCAGACATCGCCCTTGCGGCGGGCCATCACCACATACTCCCCTATTTGGCCATCCAAAGACACAGTCTCGTCCCAAGTTGTAGGAATGGCGGCGATCCAGTCCGTGCATTCCGGTTCCCGCAGATAGTTGGACGGGGAATCGCAGAGCATGGAAAGCGGAGCGTCGAAAATCACATATTCGGCCAGCTGATGGCAGCGGGTACCCTGTGACATGGGTTCGTCGCCCACCGGACGGTAATTCTCACGCTTGGCATTGCGCATGGCACCCTGGGTGTAATCGGCCGGACCGGCCACCAGACGGGTGAACGGGATGGTTACGTCGTAGGTCACCTGATCCACCGACGGGTTCCCCCACTTCATGTTCTCCAGGCCGTAAACGCCTTCGTAGTTGAGCACGTTGGGATAGGTGCGGGACATACCCACGGGCTTGTAGGCGCCATGGAAGTCCACGAACATGTGGTATTTAGCGGTAACCGCGGCGGCATTCCGGTAGAAATGCACCATGTTCTGGTCGTCGTGGTCCATGAAGTCAATCTTCCATCCCTTGATGCCCAGGGCCGAATATTGGGCGCAGAGGTCTTCCATCTGGTCTTCGAACAGGCGGGCGATGGTCCACAGCACGATGCCCACACCCTTTTCATTGCCATAGCGCACCAGCTCCGGAAGGTCGATCTCCGGACGCGTCTCCTTCATGTTCAGCACCGTATTCTTGGCCCATCCTTCGTCCATCACAATGTACTCGATGCCCTTGGACGCAGCGAAATCGATATAATATTTATAGGTTTCCGTATTGATACCGGTTTCGAAGTCTACGCCATACAGATTCCAGCCGTTCCACCAGTCCCAGGCCACCTTGCCGGGCTTGATCCAGGAAACGTCGCCGATGGCATTGGGACTGGCCAGACGCCAGGTCATGTCGCTCTGTGCCAGGTCTTTGGCTTCCTTGGCCACGATGACTGCGCGCCAAGGCATCACGGACACATTTTCGGCGATAACGTCCTTGCGGGAAGTGATGATGCGCTGGAAGGTGCTGCCGTCTTCGGCCTCATAGCTGGAGGGAACCGGAGCGAAAACGCCCTTGAGCGACTGGCCGGAATAGGCGTTATAGAGATACATGCCGGGATAGTCGATCAGATCGGCCTCCACGATGCACAGTTTAATGCCTTCCGGGGCATCTACCGTGATGGGCAGGAAAGCCAGCCTTTTATTGTTCCACTCAGAGATTTTCTCATGGTTGTAATGGGCTTCCTGAGAGCTGAAGAACTGACTGTCAAGCGTTTCCGTATGCTGATTTACATAAGGGATATAAGCGGTCCAGTCTTCGGCGAAGGTAAAGAGGATGTCCTCGGCCTTTACGGTAACGGGCTTAACGGGTTCGAAGCGCCAGGCAATGCCGTCGTCGTACGCGCGGAAGACCAGGCGGAAATCCTTGGCCACGAGGGCCAGTTCATTGAAATGGTCACGCACGGCAGAACGCTTGAAGAGCGGAGCCTCCACCGTGGTATCCACCGTGCGGGTGACGGCCTTGGTGAAGCGGGCATCCGGGCCCCAGAGACGGCCATCGGCCAGGGTAATTTGCAGGCAAGACGGCTTGATGAGCAGCAGACCGTCCCGCTGGATGCTGTAGGTGAGCGTTTTACCGGCATCTACCGCCACACTGAGGTGGCCGTCCGGAGAAACCAGCGTGTATTCCTTGGCAGTGAGTGAACTGCACGCGGCGACAAGCGCCAAAACTAAGAGGATACGTTTCATGTGTTATTGAATTAATCTGAGTCCTATGCGATTACGCTCCAGGTCTATGGACAGCACCTGCACCTTTACGTGCTGATGCAGCTTGAGCACCTTGGAAGGCACGGCCATGCCCTTTTGTCCCATCTGGGACGCGTGGATGAGGCCGTTTTCATGCAGGCCGATATCCACAAAAGCGCCGAAAGCCGTGAGATTGGTGACGATGCCCGGAAGATCCATGCCGGGTTTGAGGTCGTCGATTTCGCGGATATCGCTGTCGAAGGCGAATTCCTGCACGGCCTCGCGCGGATCTCGCCCGGGCTTCTGCAACTCCTGGATGATATCATTTACGGTAGGGAGGCCGAAATCTTTCTCTACATAGCGCTGGGCCTGGATGTGCTTGCAGGCATCGGCGTTACCCACCAGTTCCTGCGGGCGGATGCCCAAATCCTTCGCCATTTTATCTACAATATGGTAGGCTTCCGGATGCACGGCGGAATTGTCCAGCGGGTTGGCCGCTCCAGCGATGCGCAGGAAACCGGCGCACTGCTGGAACGCCTTGGCGCCCAGGCGCGGCACCTTCTTGAGCTGTTCGCGGCTGGTGAAATTGCCGTTCTGGGCCCTGTAGTCCGTGATGGCCCTGGACAGCGCCGGGCCGATACCGCTCACGTACTGCAACAAATACGGACTGGCGGTATTCAGGGCCACGCCCACGCTGTTCACGCAGCTTTCCACCGTATTGTCCAATTTTTCCTTCAGCAGCACCTGATCTACGTCGTGCTGGTACTGCCCCACGCCCAAAGACTTAGGGTCAATCTTAACCAATTCGGCCAAAGGGTCCATGAGACGCCGGCCGATGGAAACCGCTCCGCGCACCGTAACATCGTATTCGGGGAATTCTTCCCGCCCTACTTCGGAGGCCGAATACACGGAGGCGCCGTCTTCGCTGACGGAGAAGATGCGGACCTCTTCCGGCAGCCCCACCTTCCGCACAAAATCCTCTGTCTCACGCCCGGCGGTGCCACTGCCGATGGCAATGACCTCTATCTGATACTTATCCACCAGGTCGGCCACCTTGATGATGGCGTCCATCTTTTTGGCCACGGGCGGATGCGGATATATGACGTCGTGAGCCAGCAAATTGCCCTGCTGGTCCAGGCACACCACCTTGCAGCCGGTGCGGAAGCCGGGGTCGATGGCCATCACGCGCTTCTGCCCCACCGGAGGCGCCAGCAACAGTTGCCGGAGGTTCTCCCCGAACACCTGGATACTCTCTTTATCGGCCTTCTCTTTGGCTTCGCGCAGGATTTCACCGGTGATGGAAGGGTCCAGGAGGCGTTTCCAGGCATCGTCCACCGCCTGCCGCACCTGCGTGTGCGAAGGATAACCGTGGGCTTGGCAATAATCGTAATAGAGTTTGTTCCCGCACTTCTCCCCATCTGCATCGATTTCCACGCGCAGGAAGCCCTCTTCCTGGGCTCGGAGCATAGCTAACAAATTGTGCGAAGGGATTTTGCCGATAGGATAGGAATAGTTGAAATAGCTGCGGTATTTGGCGGCTTCGGGGTTTTCCTGACCGGCTTTGGTCACCTTGGAGCAGACGCGGCGCTGCCGGTACATGCCCCTGAGGGTTTCCCGGTTGTGGGCGTCTTCGCTCACTCTTTCGGCCAGGATGTCCCGGGCGCCCTGAAGGGCTTCCTCCACGGAACCTACCTCTCCTTTTACATATTTGGTGGCATCGGCCTCCGGATGGCGGCTTTTGTTGTCCCAGAGGAGGTTGGCCAGGGGCTCCAGGCCTTTGGCCACAGCCACCGTTGCCCGCGTTTTGCGTTTGGGCCGATAAGGCAGGTAAAGGTCTTCCAATTCGCTGGCCACCACGCAGTTTTCGATCTGTTCCTGCAGCTGCGGCGTCAGTTTCCCCTGCTCCTGGATGGTACCCAGGATGGAGGTCTTGCGCTTTTCCATTTCATTGAAGACATCCACCCAGTGCTTAACCTCTGCCACCTCTACGTCTGTGAGGCCGCCGGTGCGTTCCTTGCGGTAGCGGCTGATGAATGGAATGGTGCAACCTTCTGCTATGAGTTGCTCGCAATTATCCACCTGCCAGGTCTGTATTATTAATAGGCGGGCAATCTGCCCGATATAAAGCTCTTTCATATTTTTCAAAAATACAATTTTTTTGATATTTTTGCAAGCTATTTGGGCTAATCACTTATCATGCAGAAAGAAATTGGCATAGGCTATCAGTTGGGGAAGGCTTATTTCAGTCTTGCCTTCAACTGTATCTTCTATAGGCGTTATTACTGCCTTGGCAAGGAAAATATTCCGGCCGAGGGGACGCCTGTTTTGGTGGCGATGAACCACCAGAACGCCCTACTAGATGCTCTGGGCGTGTTTTTTGCCAAATACGACCGAAAATTCCACTTCATCGCCCGGGCCGATGCTTTCGAAATCCACCCTCTGCTCTCCCGCTTTATGCAATATGCGGGCATCCTGCCGGCCTACAGGATGGCCTACCAGGGAGAAGATGCGCTGGCCGATAACGACAAAACTTTCGAGCAGGCCGAACAATGCCTCCTGGAAGGACATTCGGTGCTCATTTTCCCGGAAGCCGGACACCAGGACAAACACTGGCTGGGTACTTTCTCTTACGGATACACCCGCCTGGCTTTCCAGGCTGCGGAAAAAAGCGGTTTCCAGAAGGAAATTTTCATCCTCCCCGCCGCCAATCATTACAGCGCCTACACCGGCCTGCGGAACCGCATGATGGTGCGTTTCGGCACCCCCGTTTCCCTGCAGCCTTATTACGAACTATACAAGGAAAAACCGCGCACCGCACAACGGGAAGTGAACCGCCTGGTACGGGAACAGATATCGGCCATGATGCTTAATATCCAGGACCTGGACCACTACGTCGACATAGACTTCGCGCGTACCTTGCTGCCGCGTCCTTCCCGCCTCCCGCAGCAACTGGCGGCCGATCAGGATCTGGTCCGCCGGCTGGAAGGCTTCGATTTCACGGCCGTCAACGCCTATCGGCAGGCTTTAGAAAAAGCCCGGCTCAGTGACAGCCAGTTCACAGACCGTCCCAACTGGGGCTTTGTGGCTGCCGACCTGCTGCTTCTGCTGATTTTGCTGCCACTGGCCATCCTGGCCCTGTGGCCGTCCATCCTGTGCTGGTACCTGCCCAAATATTTCAGCGACCGCCTGGGCGACATCATGCTCCAGAGCAGTTTCCACGCGGCCATGAACGCCCTTGTGCTCCTGCCGCTGTCCTTTTTCCTCACCTGGCTGGTCACCGGACTTTGCGCCGGCTTCTGGGTGGGGCTGGTGCATGCCCTGCTTATCGGCCCGCTGTGTATTTTTGAATGGTATTACGCCAAATTGTGGCGCGACACTTGGCGGGACATCCGCTTCCTGCGGAAGGACACCACTTCCCTGGCTGCCTTACGGGAGCAGGCGCTATCCTCTTTGAAAACAGTATAAAGTATGGATATACAAGAGCTTAATAACGCTATAGCACAAGAATTCGAGATTGATGCCAGCATCATTACTCCCGACGCCTCCATCAAGGAGACGCTGGAACTGGACAGCCTGAGCCTGCTGGACCTTGTGGCCGTAGTGGGCAAAGTGACCGGCCTCAAGGTAAAAGGCGCAGACGTGGTCCATATCGTCACCTTCGGCGGTCTGTACGATTTCCTGGAGAATGCCCGGAACTGATTATATGTTTCCCACCTCGGTGAAAGAGGTGCAGGCGCTGGGCTGGGATTCCATCGATATCATCCTGTTCAGCGGCGACGCTTTCATCGACCATCCTTCCTTCGGAACCGCCGTCATAGCCCGCTGGCTCCAGAAATGGGGTTATAAAGTGGCCGTGGTTCCCCAACCCAACTGGCGGGACGACCTTCGAGATTTCCGCAAACTGGGCCGACCTCGTCTCTATTTCGGCCTGAATGCCGGCGCCATGGATTCCATGGTTAACCATTACACCGCCTCCAAGCGCCTGCGCCACGACGACGCCTACACCCCCGACGGCAAAGCCGGCGCCCGTCCGGACTACGCCGTAACGGTATACACCCAAATCCTGAAAAAACTGTTCCCAGACGTGCCGGTGGTCATCGGCGGCATCGAGGCCTCTCTGCGGCGCCTCACGCACTACGACTACTGGAAAGACTGCCTGATGCCTTCCGTCCTGGTTTCCTCAGGGGCCGATTATCTCTGCTACGGCATGGGCGAAAGGCCCATGCTGGAACTCACCAAAGGCATAGAAAAAGGCTGGTCCCGCCACCGCATGCACCAAATTCCCCAGATTGCCTTCTATATAAAGGGGAAGGTTCCGGAGGGGGCACTATCTCCGGAATCGTCGCTACGCGACCCCTCCCATTTTTTCGTGCCCTCCGGGCACTCATCTGGGTCCCTCCCTCTTACGAGGCCGAGGGTGGCCACGGATTCCGGAGACAGTGCCCCCTCCGGGACCTTAGTGCTTCATTCATTTGAGGAGTGCTGTAAGGATAAGCGGGCTTTTGCGGAGAATTTCCATTGGATTGAGACGCATGCCAATATGATGCATCCGGATACTATCCTGGAGCCTGTGGGTGACGGGTATGTGCAGATTAATCCGCCTTATCTGCCTGCTACCACGCAGGAGATGGACAGTTTCTGGGACCTGCCGTTCACCAAACTGCCGCATCCGCGGTACAAGGGTAAGCGAATTCCGGCCTACGACATGATCAAGTTCAGCGTGAACACGCACCGGGGCTGTTTCGGAGGCTGTAATTTCTGCACCATTGCCGCCCATCAGGGCAAGTTCATCCAGAGCCGGAGCGAAAAGTCCATCCTGAAAGAGGTACAGGAACTGAACCAGCTGCCGGATTTTGCTGGCAATATTTCCGATGTAGGTGCGCCCACAGCCAATATGTACGGCATGCATGGGAAGAACCTGGAGCTCTGCGACAAATGCAAACGGCGCAGCTGCCTCTTCCCCAAGCGCTGCCCCAACCTGATTTGCGACCATACGCGCCTGATGGAGCTGTACAAGCGCATTGACAACACCAAGGGCATCCGGCACAGTTATATCGGCAGCGGTATCCGATACGACCTTTTCCTCACCGAGGACGGCTTTGTGGACAACAGTTCCAAGCCCTATCTGAAAACGCTGGTCCTGGACCATACCTCGGGCCGATTGAAAGTGGCGCCGGAGCACACCGAAGACCACGTGCTACAGAAGATGGCGAAACCCAGTTTCAAGCTGTTCGAGCATCTGAGGAAAGAATTCGACCATATCAATCGTGAGGCGGGAACGCATGTGGGCCTGGTCCCCTACTTCATTTCCTCGCACCCTGGCTGCACCTTGAAAGATATGGAGAAGCTGGCCAATCATCCGGCCTTAAAGGGCATCTGGATGGACCAGGTGCAGGATTTTACCCCCACGCCCATGACCACATCGTCCGTGATGTACTATTCAGGACTGGACCCGCGGGACATGACGCCCGTGTTCACTGAACGCGACCCGGAGAAAAAACAAAGACAAAAATCGTATTTCTTCAAAAATTCTTCGAAAAAAAGCGAAAAGCGCTTGCAGAGTTCAAAACAAAGTCCTAATATTGCAGCACGAAAACCTAAGCACAAATAAACGATATGGCAGACAGCAAGAAAAGACATGTGGTGAGTTTTGAGAAGATGGCCGGACACCCGGACTTAGCCGCCGCCTTCGCAGAAAAGTACCCCAAAGGGTTCAGTGATTACCTGACGGACCTGGTGAAGTATCCCAAGCCGGACGGTACGTCTTTCTATGCAGTCACGGTGAACACCGCAGATGCCATCTATCTGGTGAAAATCAACGTCAAGACGGACGATCTTGAAGATGTAGCCCGTTGGCTGGAAGGCGAAGAAGACGCCGAAAACGAGGCAGTGGCCGGCGGCAGCGCAGATGCTTCGGACGCTGCAGGAGAAACCCTCCCCGACGACAATATCGCCCAGTACTCCACAGGCGCAGACGACGAATAACCCCATGGCAAACCGTGGTGGCATCAAATGGATATGGGGTCCCTCGCGGACCCTTTTGCGTAAGTTGCCAGAGTCCACGGCCCTGCTAATCTTATCGGTCCTCACCGGTATCCTTTCCGGACTGGCCGCCGTATTGCTCAAACTGGCCATCCATTCCATTCAAGGCCAACTGGCAGTTTGGCACGCAGACATCCGCTGGGCTTATTTACTGTTGCCCGGCGTGGGTATGTTGCTGAGCCTTCTCATCGTGCGCTATATTGTGAAGGACAATATCGGCCACGGTGTCACCAAGGTGCTGCAGGCCGTTTCCAAGAACGAATCCCGCATCAAGAAACATAACTGCTGGAGTTCGCTGCTCACCAGTGCGCTCACTATCGGCTTTGGCGGTTCCGTGGGTGCCGAGGCTCCCATCGTGTACACCGGCGCGGCCATCGGCTCCAACCTGGCGCGCTACTGCGGGATGTCGTACCGGGGTATGACGCTCTTGCTGGGCTGCGGCGCGGCCGGTGCAGTGGCCGGCATCTTCAACGCCCCGCTGGCCGGCGTGCTCTTTACGCTGGAAATCCTGCTGTTCAACCTGTCCATGTCGGGCATCCTGCCGCTGCTGCTCAGTTCTGTATCGGCCACCCTGACCAGTTCCTTGTGCCTGGGCTGGGCCAGTCCCTTTGAAGCCACGGTGATTCCCTTCCGGATGGCTAATGTGCCGTTCTACGTGCTTCTGGGCGTGTTTTGCGGGCTGGTGTCCCTGTATTTCACCTACACCACGCTGAACATGGAAGACCGGATGGGCAAGATCCGCAACCCTTATGTACGCTGGGTCATTTCCGCCGTTTCGCTGGGCGTGCTCATTTTTCTGTTCCCGCCGCTGCACGGAGAAGGATACAACTTCCTCTCTCCCCTGCTCAACGGCAACGTGGTGGATTTCGGCGGCCAGACTCCCCTTACTTACCTGCTGCAATGGCGCTGGGCCATTCCGCTTTTCTTCCTGCTGGTGATGCTGTTTAAGGTCTTCTCCATGACCTTCACCAATGCGGGTGGCGGCGTGGGCGGGACGTTCGGTCCCACCCTCTTCGTAGGAGCCATGGCCGGCTTCGTGCTGGCCAGCACCGTGAACCTGATCAAGCCCGATTCCGTCCCCGTTTCCAACTTCGTGCTGGTGGGCATGGGCGGACTCATGGCCGGCGTGATGCAGGCGCCCCTTACGGCCATCTTCCTAATCGCCGAAATCTCCGGCGGTTACGGTTTGCTGGTACCTCTGATCCTTACATCGGCCATTTCCTATGGATTCACGCGCATTTTCGAGAAATATTCCATCTATACCAAGCGTATTGCCGCCAGCGGCGAACTCATTACGCACGAGGCCGATAAAGCGGTGCTAACGCTCCTGAAAAGCGGTTCCCTGTTGGAGACGGACTTCCAGACGGTTCATATCGACGCCACGCTGCGGGAGCTGGTGGAGGCCGTTTCCGCCTCTGAGCGCACCCTCTTCCCGGTGTTGGATTCCCGCGGACGCTTCCAGGGATACGTTTCCCTGGCCGATATCAGGAAAGACATGTTCCGACAGGAACTGTACGACACCCAGCACGTGTACAATTACATGCGCTCGGCGCCCGAATACATCCATGTGGACGAGCCCATGGATTCCGTGATGAGGAAATTCGAAAAGACGGGGGCCTGGAATCTGCCGGTGGTAGATGACAAACGCACCTACGTGGGCTTCTTATCCAAGTCCCAGATCTTCAATGCCTACCGGCAGGAGCTGAAAGATTTCTCCCGGGATTAATCCCCTACTCTACGTATAGCAGCAAGCCCTTGAGGTACTCGCCTTCGGGGTGGAAGATGTTCACGGAATGATCGGCCGGCTGGTTCAGGCGATCCAGGATGCGCACGCTGCGGTGCACTTGGGCGGCGGCAGAGAATACGGCCAACGCAAAGGCTTCCTTATCCACTACCTGGGAACAGCTGAACGTAAAGACAAAGCCGCCGGGCGCCACCTTGGCAATGGCCGATGCATTGAGCCTCTGATAGGCCCTGAGGGCATTTTTCAAGGCGCCGCGATGCTTGGCGAATGCCGGCGGATCCACGATGATAAGGTCGTAGGCGCCGTCCGGGACATTCTTCACAAAATCAATGGCATCCGTGCAATAGGAAGTGTGCTGCTCCGCGCTGAATCCGTTTAGGGCTACATTCCGGTCCACCATGTCCATGGCGCGCTGGGAACTGTCTACGGAATCCACGTGCACGGCACCACCGGCCAGGGCGTAGATGGAGAAGCCGCCCGTGTAGCAGAAAAGGTTGAGTACCCGTCGGCCTTCGGAAAGCCGCCCCACGGCGGCACGGTTTTCCCGCTGATCCAGGAAGAAGCCCGTCTTCTGGCCTTCGCACCAGTTTACCAGGAACTGATTGCCGTTTTCCTTCACCACCTGCTCCTGGGCCACAAAGCCCGGGGCCTGCCACAGATAGCCGTCCACCAGGTCCAGCCCGGCCTTGAAAGGAGCGGTGCCGGAACTTTTGTCGTAAACGGCTTTCAGGCGATCCCCGTACAGTTCGCGCAGGGCATCGGCGATGGCCATTTTGGCGCGGAACATGCCCACGGAATGGGACTGGAGCACGCATACGCCGTCGTAGTAATCCACGATGAGGCCCGGCAGGCCGTCGCCCTCTCCGTGCACCAGGCGGTAGCAGTTGGTGCTGGCCGATGTGGCCAGTCCGCAGGCTTCCCGCAGCTGATAGGCGCGCGAAAGCATCTTGAACCAGTAATCGGCCTGGGTGGGATCTTCGTCGAAGCTGAGGATGCGTACGGCGATGGAACCAATCTGGTAATGGCCGCAGGCCAGCAGCCGTCCGTCTGCGGCGCAGACGCTTACTAAATCGCCTTCCGCGGGGTTTCCCTGGACTTGGGCGATGGCGCCGGAAAACACCCAGGGATGATAGCGGAGGAGCGATTCCTCGCGGCCGGGTTTCAGGATGAGTTTATCCATTGTCTTGAAATCTTTCGGGGTGAAGTTGCTGGGGCGTGAGCGGATGTTTTTCGGCCCGGCTGAGTTTCAGGAACATTTCGCGGCACACCCAGGCATCTGTGGCGGCATATTTCAATTGCGATTCCGAGAGATGCTCCGCCTCCCAATTGGAAAGTTGCTGCGCCTTGGAAATCTTGACGCCAAGGATAATCGCCGCCATTTTCTTTACGCTTTTATCCCGGATACCATACTCCCAAACCAGGTTTTGCAGGTCTACGAAGCCCTTGGGGGAAAAGCGGTTGAGCTTCAGCAGCCCCCTTACATCGTCCAACGTGGCGGCCCCCACTTTCAATATGCCGGGGTTGGCCAGGATAGCTGCCAAGGAATTCGGGAGTCCCAGTTTCTTGAGCCGGAAGAGAAAAGCCTTGGTGCCGCCGGAAAGCTGCAGGAGCGCCGTTCCGTTGGAATGCTGTTCCGGAGAAAAAGTGGGACGGGTTTCGGTATCGAAGCCCAACACGCGCTGGCGCTTCAGATAGCGGATGGCTTGCTGGAAATTATCCCCGTCCTGGTCTACCAGCACGATTTCCCCCGGAAAGGAAGCCAGTTCCAGGGCTCCTATTTCCTCTGGACTAATGGAGATCCGGAACATAGGTGTGCTGCACATAGGAGGGCGTCACTTCTTCCAGAACCGGCAGCCCCTGGGCCGATTCCGTTGTCTCGTAGTATTGGATCAGAGGACGGGAAATGCGGTGGGTGAACAGTCGTTTCTCCCGTAATACCTTATACGTGGCTTGCAAGACGGCGGACTTGGGCTCCATGAAGTGGAACTTCTTAGACAACATCCGGTCGAAGGAAGCGTCTTCCTCCGTACCGGCCTGACGGATCAAGAGCATTTCCGACGAGAGATAGCTGGGGTCGAAGGCGTAATAATCCAGAATCAGGACATCCAGGTTGCGGTTGGCGGAGCGGTACTGCCGGAGCAGGTTGCGGAATTCCGTACGAACGTCCAGAGCAGGGTCCGGGGAAAGCACGGACAGAGTGGCGCCAGCCCAGCCCTTCCGGGCAAAAACGGCCTCCCAGGCGCCGGATTCTTTAATCTTGGGATGGGTCCAGACAGCCATGTTCCGGGCACCGGATTCATAGGCCTGGTCCAAAAGGATATCGGCCGAGGAAAGTAGAATGCTGGTGCCGCCGGTGAGCTGCTGCAGGGTATCTACATCGAAAAGACCGTATTCCGCCTGCAGGGAGGAGGTATAGATGAGAATCTTGGACGGAGTGTGTACCTTGGTGCTGTCCCAGGCGAAAACAGCGCAGCGGACAGCCGCTTCACGAAGGCTGTCCAGTTGCTCCCCGGCCTCCAAACCATCGCCCAC
Source organism: Candidatus Cryptobacteroides sp. (assembly GCA_045226315.1). Taxonomy (GTDB): domain Bacteria; phylum Bacteroidota; class Bacteroidia; order Bacteroidales; family UBA932; genus Cryptobacteroides. The sequence continues at coordinate 40,462 of JBGVCF010000032.1, read as the reverse complement.
AAAATGTTCATAAGGGGCATTGTAATCGTCCAGAATTACCTGGAAACGCTCTCCGGCGAAATCCGGCAGGGAGTCCCGGACCGGACGACCGTCCACGTTGTCCATTTTATCGGCCGACAGGAAACTGTGCGCAAGCGCGAGGGCATCCATAGGGTCTCCGATAATGGTGATGGCGCCATCGGCCCCGCAAGAGCCGGCTGCGGCCGCCACGCGGGCCATGCCGGTGGTATCGGCCAATATATTCAGCACCAGGGGGATGGTGGGACGGGGCGCCACTACGCTCCGCTTGCAGGAGGCCAAAACGGCCAGGGCAGCCAGCCCCAACAGGACGAATTTTCTCATCTTACTCATAAAATGCAAAAATACACAATTCCCGTTATTTTTCCAATCCCAAAACCTGCAGGATGCGGGGAATCAACAAAGATTCAACGTATTCCGACTCCATGAAATGTGTGCCGTCGTACTCCGTATATGTTTTGCCGAAATAGCGTTCCCAGAGGTCCACGCGCACCACTCCGGACTTCTTGTAATGGTCATGCTTGCCGAAAAATGCATAGTAATACCCGTCCGGCTCGATGGCAGCGATGGCGGCCTCCCCGTGGGCTTTGTATTTGCGCAATACTTCCGGCGTGAACTTGAGTTTCTGGCGGTCGCCTTCCTTTACCGGATACTTGTAGTGCAGGAACCAGCGGAAGGGAGGGAAAGCAGTGAGGCGCGCCGCCTTGTACAGCAGTTCCGGAGCACCCAGCGACGGAGAGACGAAGAGGTGCGGAATGCCCTGGATACGCAGGGCCTGGATGGCGCCCAGAGACTCGCCGATAATCAGGTCCGGCTTCACTTCCTCCACCCAGGAGAGAATTTGCCTGTGGCCGATTTCAGGGTCGAAGTCGTAGGTACGGATAACCACCTGAATAGTATCCGGGAGGTACAGCTTCTTCAGGTAATTGGGAATCCGGCTGTCGCCGCCCCCGCCCATGCCATGGATATAAAGAATGGTTTTCACGGTTGCAAAATTACAATATAATCTTTATTTTTGTAGGAAACATAATTATTTTGGCATGAAAAAATCCATTCTTTCCGTAGTGCTTATGGCTGTCACCGTTCTCGGTGCCCAAGCCCAACAGCCGCGCCCTGCTTCCCCGGTGAATCCCAAGGATTACACTTTCACCATCGTGAAAGAGAACCCCATCACCTCCATCAAGAACCAGAACCGCAGCGGCACCTGCTGGTGCTTCAGCTCCCTCTCGTTCCTGGAGAGCGAAGTAATCAAGGCCAAGGGACTCAAAGACCCGGCCCAGTATCCGGATTTCTCCGAAATGTACATCGTCCGCAAGTCCTATTACGACCGTGCCATCAAGTATGTGCGCCTGGACGGCAGCATGAACTTCGCCGTAGGATCGGATTTCGGCGATGCCATTGAAACGGCCAAAATCTACGGCCTGGTGCCGCAGAGCGTGTATTCCGGCCTGCAGTACGGCTACGACCTCCCCGTTCAGGGAGAACTGGATGCCGGCCTCAAGGGCTATGTGAACGCCATCTTGAAGAACCCCAACCGCAAGCTCACCAACGTGTGGCCCAAGGGCGTGGACGGTATCCTGGATGCCTATATGGGCGAAGTTCCGGAAACCTTCGTGTATAACGGTGTCACCTACACCCCCGCCTCTTATCGCGATGCCCAGGGTCTGAATCTGGACGACTATATCGGCTTTACTTCCTTCACCCACCATCCTTTCTACACTGCCTTCGCCATGGAGGTGCAGGACAACTGGCGTTGCAGCCCGTCCTGGAACGTTCCGCTTGACGAATTCATGGCCATCATCGACTATGCTGTGGACAACGGTTACACCGTGGCCTGGGGCGGCGACGTCTCCGAAGCCGGCTTCACCCGCAACGGTCTGGCCATCCTGGTGGACACCGAAGTTAAGGCCACCTCCGGCTCCGACCAGGAACGCTGGGTGGGCAAGGCCGAAGAAAAACCGGCCGAAAAACCCGTAGTCAAGGAAATCAAGGTGACGCAGGAGAACCGTCAGCAGTGGTTCGACGAAAAGACCTCCACCGACGACCATGGCATGCACCTCTATGGCATTGCCAAGGACCAGAACGGCACCAAGTATTACCTGATCAAGAACTCCTGGGGCGAAAGCGGTGAGTACAAGGGCATCTGGTACATGAGCGAGGAATTCTGCAAGGGCAAGGCCCTGAACATCGTGGTGAACAAGAAGGCTGTTCCCAAGGAGATCCTCAAGAAGATTGGCATCAAGTAAATGACGCTGCGTAAATACATTCCCAATACCATCACCTCTATGAACGCCCTTGCGGGCAGCATAGGGGTGGTGTTCGCGTTACAGGGACATCCGGAACTGGCCTTCATCACCATGATTGCCGCAGCCATCTGCGACTTTTGCGACGGTCTGGCCGCCCGTATGCTCAACGCCTATTCCCCTATGGGCAAGGAGCTGGATTCCCTGGCCGATATGGTGAGTTTCGGCCTGCTGCCTTCGGTGATGCTCATCGGCACCATGCAACATTTCCATGTGGACAGCTGGACGGAAATCATCCCTCTGTTCCTGGCCGTCATGAGCGCCCTTCGCCTGGCCAAATTCAACGTGGACGAGCGTCAGCACTCAGATTTTATCGGCGTAGCCACGCCTACTGCCGCCATGATCTGCGGCTCCCTATGCTACTTCCTGATCAAGCATCCCGGCACCTTCCTGGATAAGTGGGCCGGTACGCAGTGGTTCCTGCCGGCTGTGGCCGTGGTACTGGGCCTGCTGCTGGTAAGCGAGATTCCCATGTTCGGGATGAAGGTAGCCAAAGGGCATAAACTGCTGGACGCCAAGCGCTGGGTATTTCTGGCCGCCATCGTGGGAGCCATCCTGCTGTGCATCCTGCTCCGGCTCAACTGGAGCCTGGTGGTCCTAAGCGCCTTCGTTTTTTATTTACTGGAAAATCTGGTGCTGTTCCTGTTCCGCCGCCGTTAGAGAGACTCTACGTCTTCGTCGGACAGGCCGAAATGCGCCGCTACATCGTCTGGGATGTCATTGAAATCGATGGCGTCCCAGATTTGTTCTATTTCCCGGCGATCCTTCTTGGTGGGACGTCCGGCCCCGCGGTCGCGCGTAAGGAAGAAGCTCTCCACGGGTGCGCGGAGCTTGTCCAGTTCCTCCTGAGGAGTCAGGTTCTGGGCAAAATTGGGCACCAGCTTGGCCCCCACACGGTGTTCCGTGGGTTGCACAACCTTGTATACGAAGGTGATCATGCCCTTGCGCACATGGATCACATCGCCAGTCTGCACCAGCTTGGAGGGTTTCGCATTCACGTTGCCGATTTTCACCTTGCCGCCTTTGCAGGCATCGGCGGCATCGGTGCGGGTCTTGAAGGCCCGGATGGCCCAGAGGTATTTATCGATCCTGACGTCTGCCATTATGCCACCTCCTCTGATTGCAAATCCGTCTCTTCGCGCGGATCCATTCGCACTTCCAACAGTTCGGTCCCTTTATCGGCCGGCATGAGGAAGAAATCCGTTACTTCGGCTGGTACCAGCACCAATTCTCCCTGCTTCAGGTTGTAGTTCACGCCCTCGGATTGCAGTACGGCGGCGCCATTCACGCAGATGTAGACTAAGAATGTATCTTCTTCGTCCCGGTGGCTTTTCAGGGCCTGGGTCAGCGAAATGGCGTTTACCGTGAACTGTTCGGTGGCAATTTCGTCCTTTCCGGGCAGGGCGCGCGTTTTTGCCTGCAGGTCAATGAGGTCGAAGGCTTCTTCCAGGTGGAGTTCGCGCTCCGTGGAGCCCCAGTCGTACAGGCGGAACCAAAGTTCGGAGGACTCGGCCATTTCCAGCAGGGTGACATCTTTGGCAGCATGCACCAGACCGGGCTTGATCAGGAACCTTTCCCCCACCTTGGGCTTCACCACCAGCAATAGCTCCTCCACAGTACCTTCCAGACAGGCTTTGTAGAAAGCTTCGGCCGATACCGGGCGCTTGAATCCCAGATACAGTTTGGCATCGGGGCCGGCAGCTTCCACGTACCATAGTGCAGTTTTGCCGAAGGAGTCGTAGCGCTGTTCGGCCGTTTCATCGTCCGGGTTCACATGAAGGGAGGTGCGTCCCTTCACGCTTAAACGCTTCACCAGCACGGGGAACTGCGTACCGTACCATTCAAACGCCGTCTCCCCTACCACACGCTCCAGATAGGTTTGCATGATGTCGCTCAGGGTATTCCCCTTGAGCCAGCCTTCGCAGGCCATCGAATCCACAAAGCCCAGATCGGCCAATTTATATTCCAGGATTCCCCAGGGCATTTCCTGCACGTCCGGCAGGAATTTCATAGGGGTTATGGTTTTATTCTCATCGTTCATGCCGCGAAGTTACGTTATTTTGAAAAAAATTCCCATATTTGTATTATAACAACAACCTAACATCGCCAAAATGGGCACTATTATCTACATCGCCGGCCTTGTCCTGGCCATCCTAGCCGTTCTTGACATTTTCAAGAAACCCATTTCTACTGCCGGGAAACTCATCACCGCGGTTCTGGTCCTTCTCACCAGCTGGGTGGGCCTGATCGTCTATTATCTGTACGCCAAAGACCACCTCACCGAGTGGTTTAAATAGCGTTTCCAGAGGACAGTCCTGCAGGGGTGTGCGCTTCATCGGCCACCCCGTTCACGCTACCGCTGAATCCTTCTCCCGAACCATAGACCTTCACGTCCGTGGTGGGCGGGATGCGTTCCAGTGCGGGCAGGATAAAGCCGGGGATAACTTTTAGCAGTGCCGGATGGGCCACGAATCCCGCCAGCGGATGGGTGGGATCCACAAAGCCGGGGTTCTCGTCGGTCATCCAATTGTCACTCATATGAGAGATGAAATTGGCTGTTCCGCTGATGTCGTTGTTATAGATGTGGTCACTCCAAATCACCTTTTCGAAAGCCCAGCGCACGTTATAGAAGACATTGCGGACGAATTCGTTGCGCTGCGGTTCGGCGGGGTCACCTTCGTAATAGGATGCGAATTCCGGATAGTGCGCCCGGAAGGCGGGGCCATCCACCAGCGCTACGGAATCGCGGTGGGCTATGAGCCGGTCGGCCCCCCAGGTCTTTAACCGGCCGTCGGTCTTGACGGCGGCGCAGGGCAGGTCCATGAAGATGTTGTCGTGGTAGCGGATATCGCTGCCGCCGCCGATCTGCACAGGAGGCGAAGTGATGTTGCGAAAGATGTTGCCGTAAGCCTCCACAGCACCGGAACCATCGTCGTGGTACAGGGCACGGACATTGAACGGTACTTCGATGTCGTGGAAATAGTTCCCTCGGATGACGCTCCCCCGCTGGGCGGGATTACGGCCATGATAGAGCGCGCCGTTGTCTTCGATATCCATACAGACGTGGTGGACGTTGTTATACTCCACCGTCTGGTCGTTCCCCAGCATCAGGATGGCCATGGTGGCCGATTGATAGAATTCGCAGCCGGAGATACGGTTGCCCAGTCCGCTCATGGCCACCCCTACCCTGTACTGCTGCTCTATACGATTGAAATTGTGGAGGATACAGTTCTCTACATAGTTGTCGCCGCGCACGATATTGCGTCTGTCGCCGCCGCCCAGTTCTACTCCACCTGCCGCTAAGTCGTACAGTTCACAGCCTGAGAGGCCACACTGGCGGCAGGCCGAATCAATGACCACCGCTACGTGACCCATGCCATGGATGCGACAATCCTGCAGACTGCTTTCCTGACAATCCCGCATGACCACTGCGTCTCCGCGGGAATAGGAGAATTCCACGCCTTTAATTACTACGCCCTTGCAGCCTGTCATCCGTATCATCGGTTGAGCCAGCAGGCTCAGTTCCACTTCGCGCGTCCCCTTCGGGAGCATTAGCCAGGCCCGCTTCCTTTCTGTATCCAGAGAGTATTCGCCCGGCAGGGTAACCTCTTCGGGAATATTCAGGACCTTCCATCGCTGGAACTGCTCGCCTTTTTGCTTGCCGAATCCGTAATTGGTGAGACTGCCGGCCTCCATGGTTTTATCGGCCCCTATGTGTTTAATGGGAACCATTTCGGTGGTCCAGCCGAAGCGGAAACAGCCCCAGAGCCAGCCCAGTTGGGGATTTTCCCACTCTAAAGGGCGGTCTTCCAGGAAACTGATGACGCCAAAACCGTCTCCCGTTTTGGGACGGACGCGGCCCCGGCCCGGCACTACTACGGAATCCAGGGGTATCGGCCCTTTGTCGGGCCATTCACTCAGGCGCATGGGCACTCCGTCGGCGTAGAATTCCGACCAGGACACGCCTGTAAGGGAAGGATCGCCTTTGGGTATAATGGGGCCCAGTTCATATCGGCCTAATTTAAGCGTTTTGACGCCTTTGGCATAGCCACGGGCCCGGTGCAGCCGCCAGCGGGGAATGCGCACTCCTCCGCTCAGACGCGCCCCTTCGCCCAGGATCACCAGGTCTTTCTTCCCCTCAATGCGAAGCGACTCCTTCAGGCGATATACCCCTTTGCGCAGCACCAGGGTATCCCCTTCCGATGCCTCATCGATTGCCCGCTGCAGTTGCGCAGTTCTGCGCACCCGAACCTGCCGGGCCTCACCATCGGCCCCCAGCAATAGCAGCAGAAAAACCACCAGTCCGTATTGAATCCTATGCATAAGCTTATCCTTTCTCTACAAAGTTATGCATTTTTCTGTTTTGAAATGATTAACTTTGTTAGTGGTAAATTTAAAAAGATGAAAGCGAATCTTATCGTCGGCCTTCTTGCAACAGTTGTTATCGGCCTTTCTGCCTGTACTGCAAAGCCCATGAAAGTGGTGTTGGAGCCGCTTCCCATGCAATACGGAGATACTTCCAGGTCTCCTATCCCGTTTGCCAAGGACCCTACAGTAATCCGGCACGGGGACCGGTATCTCATGTACTATTCGGTTACTGCTTTCGTCCCGGACACGCTGCCGGGCAAGCCGCCGGTATTTACCAACTGGCATTCGGCCATTGCCACCAGTACAGACCTGGTGAACTGGACCCGGCTCTGCGACCTTGACCTGAGGGACAGCAAGGGCAACCAGCTCTTTGGTGCCGTGGCCCCCTGCGTCAAGAAACTGGACGGCAAGATCCACATCTTTTACCAGATGGCCTGGGATGGAACCGACGGCGTGAGCAATATCTGGCACGCCACCAGCGAGGACGGTATCACCTTTGTCAACACCTGCGACAGGCCCATTATCGTTCCGGAGACCAACTGGTCCATCAAGCGTTCCATCGACGCGGAGGTTTATCCCGTGGGCGATAAACTCATCCTCCTCTTCGCCACGCGGGACAAGACCGCCACCTACCAGATCATGGGAATGGCCGAAGCCCCTTACGGCAGCGATTACGGCCCCGACAAATGGACGCTCCTCTCTACGGACGGTCCCCTGATGCAGCCTGAATACGACTGGGAAATGAGTTGCACCGAGGCCCCTACGGTGATTAAGCACAAGGGTGTCTGGTATATGTTCTACGCCGGAGCCTTCAATCACGAACATCAGCAGATTGGGCTGGCCACTTCCACAGACGGAAGGACCTTTACCCGCATTCCGCCGGACGGCCTTTGCTTCCCTTCCGGACCGGAAGGCTCCTGGCACGCGGCCGAAAGCGGACATCCCGGGGTCTTCCAGGACGACGACGGACAGGTTTATCTCTTCTTCCAGGGGAAGGCTTCCCTCAACGAGACCTATTATCTCTCGGTTTGCAAGGTTCACTTTGAATAAGCGGAATAAGATGAGTACCAATTTATTAGGAATCGATATCGGCGGCACCAAGTGCGCGGTTATCTATGGCATAGACCACGACGGCCAGATTGAAATAGCCGATAAAGTGCGCTTCGATACCACGGATGTGAATACCACCCTTTCCACTATTATCCAGGAGCTGAAAGGGCTCTGTGCCAAGCACGGACTGGACGCTTCAAATACCCAGGGAGTGGGCATTTCCTGCGGCGGTCCGCTGGACAGCCGGCGAGGAATTGTGATGTCTCCCCCGAACCTGCCCGGATGGGACAACATTCCCATAGTCCAGCTGGTGCAGGATGCCTGCGGCATTCCGGCTATCCTGCAGAACGATGCCAATGCCTGCGCCGTGGCCGAATGGAAATACGGGGCCGGACGGGGCACCCGGAACATGGTGTTCCTTACCTTCGGAACCGGCCTGGGCGCCGGCCTGGTGCTGGACGGGAAACTCTATTCCGGAACCAATGACAATGCCGGTGAACTCGGCCACATCCGCCTTTCGGAATTCGGCCCTGTGGGATACGGGAAGGCCGGTTCCGTGGAGGGTTTCGCCAGCGGCGGGGGCATCGCCCAGCTGGCGGCATCGGCCGTGAAAGAGAAGCTGATGATGGGCAGAAAGGTGGCCTGGTGCCCGGACGGAGACCTGTCTGGGATATCGGCCCGGACCGTGGCCGATGCAGCAAAAGCCGGTGATGAGCTGGCGAAAAGCGTTTACTGTACTTCAGCCACTTACCTGGGCAAGGCGCTGGCCATGGTCATCGACCTGCTGAATCCCGAAGTGATTGTTATCGGAAGCATTTTTGTGCGCGCCGAAGAACTCATCCGCCCCTTCATGCAGGCGGCCATCGAGCGCGACGCCCTGCCGGGAGCGGCAGCCGTCTGTCAGGTAAAAGCCGCCGAACTGGGAGAATCCATCGGCGACATTGCAGCCCTGTCACTTGCAGCAACCCTTTAATTAGAGACCTATGAAAGAATTGATAAATAAAGACTTACAGGAAGCCAAACAGGCACTGGAGCAATTCATGGCTAACCCGGAATCCGTGCAGTCCATTGCAGCGGCAGCCAGCCTGTTCATCGAGGCCCTGAAAAACGGGAAGAAGATTCTCAGTTGCGGAAACGGCGGTTCCCTCTGTGACGCCACCCATTTCGCCGAAGAGCTCACCGGCCGCTATCGTAGCAATCGCGGCGGCCTTCCGGCCATCGCCATCAACGATCCTGCCTTCCTCAGCTGCACGGCCAACGATTTCTCCTACAGCGAGGTATTCTCACGCTATGTAGAGGGTGTCGGCGCGCCGGGCGATGTACTGCTGGGCATCAGCACCAGCGGGAAATCGACCAATGTCCTTGCAGCAGTACAGGCAGCCCATGCTAAGGGCATGAAGGTGGTTGCCCTCACCGGGCCTGCCGGCAATCCCCTGGCCGAAATGGCAGATATTGCCATCTGCGCCCCTGCATCGGCCTACTCCGACCGCATCCAGGAAATCCACGGAAAAGTGATCCATATCCTCATCCACGCCATCGAGGCAGGACTGGGTTTTAACGCATAAGGTATGAAAAAGAATTCCCTCGCGCTTGTCTTGCCGGTGATGTTCGGCTTTCTGGCCATGGGCTTCATTGACATGATCGGCCTTGTCACCAATAATGTAAGGGCCGATTTCAATATGTCCGATGGCCTGGTGAATACCATTTCGCTGTCTTGCTATCTTTGGTTTTTGCTGCTGTCCATCCCCGTGGGTATGGCGCTAACCAAATGGGGCCGAAAGAAAATGGTACTGCTGAGCCTGGGCATCCATGTGGTGGCCTTGCTGCTCCCCTATCTGTATTACGGATTTGCGAGTGTGCTGATCGCTTTCTCGCTGATAGGTATCGGCAATACCATCCTGCAAGTGGCTCTGAATCCACTGGTTACGGACGTGGTGCGTCCGGAACGGATTACCTCCACCATTACTTTCGGCCAGGCCACCAAGGCGTTCGGCTGCATTGTGGCTCCTTTCATCGCCATGTGGACGGCCGTTTCCCTGGGCCAATGGCAGCTGCTCTTCCCTATCTACGCCGGTTTGTCCCTGCTGGGCCTGGTCTGGCTATGGTTCACGCCCATCGAAGAAAAGGTACAGGAGCAGAAGAATGTGGGCATCAAGGACACGCTGATCCTGCTGAAGGATAAGGATATCCAGGCCTTTTTCTGGGGCATCGTGGTCTTAGTGGCGGCCGATGTGGCGGTGAACATGACGCTCCCCCGCCTGATGACCGATGAATTCGGCCTTTCCACCGAAAAAGCGAATCTATGCAACAGTCTCTATTTCCTGGCCCGCACGGTTGCTGCTTTTGCCGGCGGTGCGCTATTGCTGAAAGTCTCGGATAAAAAGTTCTTTGCGGCCGGTTGCTGGCTGGCCCTGCTGGGTCTGGTGCTCCTGGCCATTTTCGGAAAGGTGGGCCTGGTTCCCGCCCTGGTGGCGGTTTGTATTTTCGGCATCGGCTACGCCAATCTCTTCGGCATTGTGTTCTCCTTCGCCATGCGCAGCAAGCCGGACAAGACCAACGAAGTATCGGCCCTCCTGATCGTCGGGCTCATCGGCGGTGCCATCCTGCCTCCCGTCCTGGGCTGGATCCGGGACGTCTCCGGCTCCCAGATTGCCGCCATCATCGCCATCGTGGCAGTCTGGCTCTACATGCTCTGGCTCAACCGCCGGATTCAACGGATTTAAACGAAAAATCCTCCCGTGATTTGCGGGAGGATTTTTTTATGTAGAAGAATTATCGGCCGATGAATTCGAGGATCTTCTCTACGGCCTGGTCCTCTGTAAGACAGTCCATGTCCAGGATAAGGTTGTAGTTGCGCATGTCGTAGCGGCTAAGATTCGTGAAGCGCTTCACATAGTTATCGCGGCCGGTATCGATGGTTTCCATCAGTTTGATGGCCTCTTCGCGGGACAGATCTTGCTTGGCCATGATTCTCTCGATGCGCATTTCCTTGGAGGCTGTGATGAAGATATCCACCTTATTGGGACGATCTTTCAGCACGAAGAAAGCAGAGCGGCCGGTAATGACACAAGAGCCTTCATCTGCGAGAGCATTGAGGATTTCTTTTTCTGCCTCAAAAATGTCTTCAATGGTGACAGCTTCCTGGAATTCACGGGAGAAGGTATATCCACCCACCTTCATGGTGGCTTTGGGAGCGGGTGTGATCTGTTCGAACAAATCTGTAAACCAGTTCTTCTTCTTGTTCTTCAGATGCTCGATGCCACCGCTAGTGAGATTGAATTTCTCTTCCAGGGACTGCATGAGCTGCTTGTTGATGTAGTTGACATTGAGTTTCTCTGCCAACTTTCTACCTACAGAGCCGCCACCGGAACCCACTTCACGGCTGATAGTAATTACAAAAGGATCGTTAAGTTTCATATTGCTCCAAATTTTTGTAAAAATATAAAACAATCCTCAAACAAGCAAGGGGCGCTTGAAAAAATGCTTTGGGAAAACCCTACATGTTCTCATCGCGCCACTGTGCGGGGGTCCTGCCTGTGATTTTAAGGAAATTGCGGTGGAAGGATACGTCGCTGGAAAAACCGGAACGGTCTCCAACGTCTTGAACTTTTAACTCCGGGTGCTTCAGTAACAGTTCCTGGGCATATCGCACCCGGTATTCATTCACAAAATCTGTGAAAGATTTGCCGGTATTCCGGTTGATGCAGGCCGAAATGTATTTTTGGTTGGAAGCCATGCGAGCGGCCACATCGTCCAAACGGAGACCCTTTCTCAGGAAAAGCTGCTCGGTGTCCATCATATCACGGATACGTTGCATCCGCTCCGTATCCGAGGCCGTGTCCCAGTTCTCTTGCAGGGAGTTCTTCCTGCGGCGAAGCAACAGCACATATCCGGCACAGGCAATTACTGGTAACAAAAGCAACCACCACCATATCCTCATCCGGCCCGACTGCGGGAAGGGACCGTCAAAGGGATAATAGGCCATGACCGTGGAATAAGGTTCGTAATTGTTTCCGGGACGGCCGCCCGTAACCAGCACACGACCATCCTCCAATAGCACGCAGGCAGGGCCGTCCAGCGTAAAAAACGGACCGGGATACTGAGCATGGTACAGGCACAGGGAGGCTTCTCCTCCGGAGAGCGCATCATGATAGTCAATGCGACATATATAAAGGCCACCGTCGGCATCACAGCCCAATAGCAGGGCGGCTTCCCGGTAGCGGTGCACCAGCAACTGTTCACTCCACTGGATGGGATTCGCGGGATTGCCGGAAGGAATGTCCCAACGCGTGGGCAAAAGGGACAGTTCCCCTTCCCTTACCAGCATTAGGGCCGTCTGGCCTGCTTTGTTCTGGACAGCCAGGAGATAGCCGGTGCTGTCTATGGCGCAGCCCTCAGGCGTCCAGTTGCTGCTACAAGTATGGATGGGTTTCCAGCTTTCCAGCAAGGGGTGCAAGAAGCAGCCTTCACGATGCAAGAACTCCATCTTAACGGTATCCAGCGCCTCCCAGTGATTTCCCACGGCGCTTAAAAGAAGCACATCGTCGTCACCGGTCCGGAAGAGAAAAGGCAGCATCCGCTGCTCCTTCGTGGGGCGGGATTCCAATGGACCTTCCTGGGGCCGATAGACTTCCACAACGTCCGTCGCCAGGCAGTTGCCGGCAATGACTACCGTCCCATCCGATAGGGAGATGCCCCGGGCATGGGAACGCTTTTGCTCCATAATGGGCAGCGGGGAAAAAGATCGCGTGGTGCTGTCGTAAACTTCGGCCACGTAGCTCTGGCCGATGCCCAGGTACTGGTCGAAGCCGCCGGCCATCATCCATCGGCCGTCCCGCAGACGCACGCGGAAGCCGCAGTCGTGCGCATAGAGGGGCTGCAGGGGGTGCCATCGGCCGCCGCGGTAGTATTCGGCGCTCACCGTGGGAACGAACCCCGTAGTATGTCCTCCCACCACCACGATATCTCCTCCGGATACAAAAGCCATGTGGTGCGAACGGGGCACCAGCAGGTCCTTCATTCGCCGTGACGGCAATTCCTTCAGCAGGCTGTCGGGCAAAGCCGATGCCCCGGTGTCCATGCACCAGAGCAGGGCTGCCAGAAAACAAATATGCCTGAGGAAGGGCTTCACCTTACAAAGATAATAAAACTACAGTTTTCCCTGGTCCTTCAGCATCCTCAAGGCCGGATAGGTAGGAAGGCTGCTGGGATCCATGGTGATTTCCAACAGGTTGCCTTCGGTATCATACCGAGCCAGCACCACGCCCTGGGTCTTGAGCTTGCCGCTGGGGCCGGCCATGTACCAGAAATACATTTTGTATTCATAACATGCCACGTCGTACCCCACCTCGGCAAAAAGGTCGTCAACCTTGGCGATTTCGGCCTCATACTCGGCCTTAACGGATCCCGAGGCCTTGGCGGCCTGCTCTTCCAGTCCCTGACGATAGGTAAAGAGGTCGTTTACGTACTTGTACTCTTTTTCTACGCCCATGTGGTCGAACTTGTAGCTGTCCGGATTGGCAATGTGGGCCTTTGCGTAGGCCTCCATTTCGGCTTGGACAGGACTGGGACTCTCGCAGGAGAAAACCAGCGCCAGGGCCATTAGGGTAAATAACAATTTTTTCATACGCTTAACGGTTTATAATACTTTGTTTACATCCAACACCGCCTGACCGCATTCTTCCACCACGGCCTCCAAAGTGGTATTGAACTGGTTCTTCAGAATGATCCGGGCTTCTTCCAGGGAGATGGGAATGGCGCCTTTGGGCGGCGGAGAGGCAATGCAATCCAGGATGCGGATCTTGGCCATGAGCTTCGTGTAATCCAGCTTGGCGCCCTTGGCGGCGGCCGCCTCGATGCGGGGCACCAGGATACGCTTGAACTGTTTCACATTTTGGCGCACGCCTTCTTCAATGAGGGCGTCGCCATAACCCAGCACGCGCAGGGCATCTTCCTTCATGCCGTTTTCGAAGAGCATCTGGGCCTGATTGTGCGCCTCCTTTCCCTGATTCATCCATTCTTTGCACTTGTGGATGTAGGTTTTGGCTATGCGCTCGGGGTCTCCCAGTTTTTCCGTCTGGCGCGTGGGATCGATGATACGGCCCAGGTCATCGCCATAGGACTCCAGGCCCAATCTTCCGTTCACTACGGCCTGGTCGGCCTTCTTGAGGGTCTTCATCAGCTCCGTGTGGTCTTTGGGGACAAACTTGTACTGCATCTCGTTGAAGGCCTCGGCATAGGTGTCTCCCATGAGGTTTTCGTTGAGGTCGTACCACTTGCCGTCGTGTCCCTTGAACTGGTAGGTGACATCGCGGTCGGCGCCAATCTTGCGGCCAAGGCGAAGGTCGTCCCCTGCATTGCCCGTGGCGCCCTTGAAGACGCGCACCTCCGGCGGGTTGTTCTTGTAGGTGGGGTAGGCGTCGGAGATTTTGCTGCGCAACCGTTTGACCACCACCACGTCAATGTCGTCGTACATGCTCTGCATCTGCGCATTGAAGTTGGCCCGGAGCATGTCGGACGGCTGGTTGCGAAGGAGGTTCTGGGCGGTCTTGTTGCCCTGCAGGGCCAGGGTGGCTTTGCGCATCTCTTCCTTGGTGGCAGTGGGATTGTTCATCACGCGCTTGAATTCGTCTAACAGCTTCTGGCCGTCCTGGCGAGCCACCTTGGCGGCTTCTTCGGCCAGCTGGGATTCCTGCGTGTAGAGCGATGGATTGTTGCGCACCTGGCGGATGGCGTCATCGGCCAGCTCGTTGGAGCTCTTGAGGACCTTCTTGGCCTTGCTGGCCGCCTTGGAGATCTTCTCCGCGGTCTTGGCGCTGTTGAAGTTCTTGGAGGCCGATGACAGGCCTTCGCTTACACGGGTGCTCTCGGCGGCCTTCTTCGTGGCTACGGTGAGCTTCTCCACCTGGCCGGCCACCGCCTTGGACTGGACCGCCTTTTCGGCCCGGAACTGCTTGATCTTGGACCATGTTTTGCCCACGACCTTGCCGCCGATGAGGAATCCCAGTTCCATTTTGACTATGTTCCAGCTGCTCTGTTTAAAGGCTTCAAAAGCGCTGTCACCGCCCTTGTCCACGTATTCCTTCATCTCGGACAGGGCGCTGATGGGCGCGAAGGCCACTTCCGAGGCGCCGCCGGTCACGATGCCCAGGCCGATCCGCATGATAATGACCGGGACGGATTTTTCCATGGAAGCAATGGTGGCCATGGCGGCGTCCAGGTCTTCGGTGTCGGGCGAGAAGGTGGACTTGTTGGCAAAGGCCGTCCCTATCTCTCCCAGGCAGAAGCGCCGGTAGACGTCCATCACGTTCTCGTAGTCGGCGTCGTCGTAGCCGAAGGCCTTGTTGTAACCTTCCAGCATCACCGTCACCTTGTAGAACATGGGCCTCAACTCCATGAAACGGCGGTCCAGACAGAGGTTGCGCTGGATATCCGTGAGGTTCTCTCTGCGCTGTTCGTCTATGTTGTCCCAGCGGGCCAGGCCGCGCATCACATCCATGCCTTCGGGGATCTGGTCGCGGATGGGCTGGGAATTGAGCGGAACCCGCACCTCCTGGGTATAGGTTGTTCCGCGCCAGACCATGCTTACCTTTACCTTCACGTGGGAACGGTTGGGGGGTGCCAGATAGCCCTGTGTGGCGCTGATTACGCCCCAGTAGCCGCCGTCGGGCATCATGCCGGCCGTCTTGTATTCGAAGGCGAGCGATTTTACCAGCGAGGGGATGGTTTCTCCGTTGTAATCCCGGTAGAACTGGCCGTCGTAGGTGACCAGGTCTCCGTGCTCGGGCACATAATGGGACTTGTCCCGCTCCGTGAAGAGCATGCTGCCCTCGTAGTCGTCCTCGTAGGTGAAGACGGGCTTCTCGTCGGGGAAGACGCTGCGCACCTGGCCTTCCTGCTGTTCGTCTATCACTACCAGCTGCCAGTCTACACGGCTCTGGGCATATTGGAGGCGGCGCTTGGAGCCCTTGACGGGCATGATGTCGTTGTCCGGGGTGCTGCCGATTTCCACCAGGTAGCTCTTGAGGGCCCTTATTTGCAGGCGCAGGCCCGGGTGGATGCGGCAGATGTCGAAGGTTTCCTTCACGGGCTGAGCCTTACCCCGGGGCCAGGCCTCGATGGTGCAGGTGTATTCTTCCACGGTGCCGGGAATCTGGTCTGCCTTGCCGAATTCGGTGAGGTGGATGTTGAAGATATCGGGGTCTTCTGAACTCTGCTCAAGGCGTGCGCGGAAGTGTTCCTGCGCCCCGTCGGAGAGCTTGATATTGATCTTGTCGGGGGTCTTGAGGCTGCCCAGCAGGGCAAAGCCCATTTCCAGCGTCTTTCCCTGCCCGGCGGCGAAACTGATGGTCGGCGCCACCAGGATGGCCGCCTCCCCTTCCACCTTGAAGACAAGGTTACGGACGAAGCGAGCCTGCTCCCCTTCGAAAATAAAGCTCACCGTGGCGGTTTCAGGTACCTGCTTGTCCATGGTGGACATCGGTGTCAGGTCGGCCATCCTGTACTTGCCCTCGGTGCGGACTTTCTCCACCAGCGCATTCTCCTTCCCGCTGATGTGGATGGTCGAGGTGAGGTCCGGGCGCTGAACCACGGTGCCGTCGTCCTTGACTTCCTCGATGCGGGCGCCCACCTGTACCGGAGGTTCGCCAAAGTACAGGGTGTCGCCGCAACTCTTCCAAAGAATCATCCGGTAGGTAGAAGGCTTTTCTTCCTTCTTCTTTTTGGTTTCCTTTTCGGGTTTGGACTTGTTTTTCCCGCCCTTATTCTTGTTTCTCTTGCGGATTTGGTGCACGCCCCAGCCGCCGATGACAGCTCCGGGAATGACCACCTCCCAAGGAATAGTGGTATCATCGGATTTGGCGGGAGGGGTTAATTCTTCGCCGGTATTTCCGCCGGCCTCTGTCGTACTGGTAATCGTCTTCTTCTGGTCACTCACAATGTAGATGGTGACGGTACCGTGGTCTTCGTCATCACGGGCTCTCACCGAAACGATAACGCCCCTCATAGAATCATCAAAAGGAAGGGAGGCTTCCATGGACAGGCCGTTTATTTCTTTGAATACGATTTTGTTCTCGATGGCCTGCACATAATCCTCCTTTCCCTTTTTCCCCATTTTTACAGGGGTCAACATGATCACCACCCAGGGATTTTCTTCCTGCGAACGGAAATTTGCCCGGACTTTGATGGTCTTTCCCGGCGAGGTTTCTCCATAATAGCGCTTATGATGACCGACACCCATCATGAAACCGCCCAGAAAATTAGATTCATTTTCTGCCGATTTAAAGATGGGGTAGTCGGAACCATAGAGGATGCGGCTATCCTCCACGGAGATTTCTTCCATGAAAGCAATCCCGTCTATTTCAATGTTCAGCCCGCCGGAAATGTCATGCCATCCCCGGTAGGTTTCTGCATGGGCGGGTACGCTCATGCAGAAAACCGCGCAGGTCAGCGCGGAAAGGAGTAATCTTTTCATAGGCGGGGCTTTTTTAGACTCCTAGCTGCATCATGGTGAGCGCAGCGACGCCGATGGCGATAAGCGCCCAATGCCACCATTTCATCTTGGCCATGCGCTGCTTTTGGGCAGCGCGGTTTGCCCGGAAGTTGTCCATGGAGAACATCTTCTGTTTGGGCTGCTGTTCGTTGAACTGGGGCTGGGAGGCACCGAGGCGCGCTCCGCAGGAGCCGCAGAAGTTGGCGTTGTCGGGGATCTGTGCCCCGCAGTTAGGACAGTATTTCATAGGCTTGGATTATGATTAAATGAAAGCGCCGACGACGACGGCAGAATAAATCTCCATGAGAGCGGCCAGTTCGGCCTCATCGGTAGCAACGCAACAGCCGGAAAGCAGGTTTCCGCTTACATAGGTTGCCTCCGTATAGGTGTATGCACTTGGATTCTGAAGATTCCGGAAGCAGTAGCAATGAGGGAAATACTTCCCGTCGGAATTGTCTTCGTAGTGGATATCATATTTTCCTTCGGCAAGTTCTTCTTCCAGTTCGTCCAAAGCTCCCGACAGGAAGCCGTACATTTCCTCCGATGTGAATCCGTAGGCTTCTTCGGAATCTCCGGGAACGATCACCAATTTTAGGCGATTCCGCTGATTGGTGGCGTTTTTAGGGACAATGATGCAGGCCTCACCGTTCTGGAGACGTTCCCTGGAGGCAATTTTATAGTCACCGGAAAGAAGGAATGTCACGGTACCCACGGTGACCTTTTTTTCCTGGGCCGGTTTGTCATCCGTGCGGCCCAGCAGGGCTTTCGTGTATTCCTCCCTTTCGCTGGCCGACAATTCGTCCAGGCTTTGGAAGCCGTCATCCTCTACAACCTTGGTCTTGGTTTTGGTTTTGGAAACAGACTGGGATGCCGGAGCCTGTTCAGGAATATCTTCGTTATCGGCCGAAGAAGTGTAGCCGATGTAGACTCCACGGAGGAAGACCGCCAGCATCACCGCCAGCACGGCGATGATAAGGACTTTCAGGAAAAGCCAGACATAGGAGAAGAAGCCTTTTTTCTTGGTTTTTGAGGCTTCCTTTACTATGGGCTGAATGGGGCGTACGGGTTCTGTATGCGGTTCCGGCCGGGCCTGCGGAGCGGTAGCTTCAGTGGCGGACGGTCGCGCAGGAGACCAACTGGCGGCGGTGAATTCCCCTTCCAAACCGGAGGCCTCCACGGTTTCACCATCGTCGGGGTCGGAGATGACGACACTTGCCTCGTCCGGGGCGTCTATGGATGTGCCGCAAACTGTGCAGAATTTGGCGTTATCGGGCACCTGGGCCCCGCAGTGGGTACAGAATCTCATGGTTTTTCTTTTTTATTAAAAGTTTTTCCGTCTGGCCAATTGCCACCGTAAAGCGTCAGGCTATTCTCTGTTGCAGGTCCGGAAGACAGGGCGAATGTGACTTGTCTCCCCCGCGTGTCTCTGAGACAGAAGGATTCCGCAGCATCGTAGCGATATTCCTCATTATGGAAGAGAAACACACAGATTCCCTGTCCCTTCGCATCTAAAGGCAGCGGCGCTTCCGCAAAATGCCAATGAATGCCACGGCCTTCTCCACTGAAAAACAGGGTGTCGGGACCACTGACAAACGTCCCTTCCAGAGGTGCGGGTTTTTCAGAACCGGGATCGGGCGGAATGTTCCGGAACCAGCAGGCACTTAGGAACAGGAGTAGCGTAAAACAAGGAAAGCAATGTCTCATTTTGCGCCGGGACAACGGGATTTAATATAATTAAGGACAAAGTCAAAGTCCTCCGGGCAAACGTAAACCTCGTTCTTGGAAAGGGGTTCATTAACCTTGATAAAAGAGCGACGCGGAAAAGCTTTGATGCTGCGCACCTTCGAAAAGTCTGAAGAAAGGGACGTATGCGCAGCGATGAGCGCGCCCTGTCCCGCTTGTGCCGCCTTCCCTCCAAGCACGCCCGCCGCGCCCACGACACCGCCCATCACCTGGGCTTTCTTCTTCTGTTGCGGAATCTGCTCATGCAGGATTCCTTTCTCATCCATAGTGAAACGGACGATATACTTCCCGCGATAAATGGCCGCTACAATCAGATAGGCCACGGCGCTGATAAGCAGAAATGCCAGCACGGCAATGCCCCAATACTTGAGATCATGGACAAGAGGAGCAAAATCTCCCCGGAAGACGGGGCCGATATAGGCTGTTATGAAAGCGATGCCCCCCAGAGCCCCGAAAATCTTGCAGATGGTAAAGTAGGCCGATGGATTCCTGAGCATGTCCATGGGAAAAGTCCAATGGTACTTTCCATCCGAGCAAAGTCGGACCTGGATGCCATCATACTCGTTCGCATCGATTTCTTGTGCATGGGATAAATTGCTGTTCTCCATAATAATACGTTGGGATTTGAGAGTAAAATTAGGAAAAAACAGCAACCGTTATCGCACGCTAAAGCATCGTTTCAGAAAATGAAATAAAGTTTTCAGGAAATGACTATACAGACCAAAAAAGCCAGGAAAACCCTGGCCTGTATTTGTAGTAAATAGTGTTAGGATGGCCCGGCCGATAGTGATACTGGCCTTCTCCTGGATTGCGCCGTGGCTGCTCCTACGCTTAGCAGCAACGACAGGAGTGCGAGAAAACTGTATCGGAAAATTTTTGACATTATTAGTCAAATTTTACAGTCTTTCAAAAAAATTATCCCGCGATTGCTCGCGGGATAAATTGACGATTAGTATTCTTCCTCGTTCCACATGAAGTCTTCTTTGGTGGGATAGTCGGGCCAGATGTCTTCGATGGATTCGTAGATTTCGGCGTTGTCGTCGTCCAGCTCTTCCAGGTTCTCGAGAACTTCGTCGGGTGCGCAGGTGCGGGTGGCGTAATCAATCAGTTCTTCTTTGGTTGCCGGCCACGGAGCATCGTCCAGGCTGCTGGCAAGTTCGAGTGTCCAAAACATAGTAATATTCTGTTTTATTGTTATTTAGCTATTAATTTGCGAGCTTTCCCCGCATTTGGGGCTGCAAAGATAGACAAAAAAATGATATAATGGATTTTTTTCGCTATTTTTGCAGTCCTTTTTTACAACTTGCTACAAAGAACAGACCAATGGCATACCGGAAAATAGAAGAATACGACGAAACCACCACCCAGGAGATTGCCGGACACATCCGCGCCATCCTGGACCTGCTGGGAGAAGACACTTCACGGGAAGGACTGCAGAAAACGCCGGAACGCGTGGCCAAGGCCATGCAGTTCCTTACCCAGGGTTATTTCCAGAACGGGGAAACCATTGTGAAAAGCGCCCTGTTCCAGGAGCCGTACAACCACATGGTCATCGTCAAGGACATTGAACTGTTCTCTCTCTGCGAGCACCACATGCTTCCCTTTATCGGCAAGGCCCATGTGGCCTATATCCCCCAGGGGGAAATCACCGGCCTCAGCAAGGTGGCCCGTGTGGTGGAAACCTATGCCCGCCGCCTGCAGGTACAGGAGCGCCTTACCGAGCAGATCCGCGACTGCATCCAGGAATCCCTGCATCCGCTGGGTGTGGCAGTGGTGATTGAAGCCATGCATACCTGCATGTCCATGCGCGGCGTCCAGAAGACCAACGCCATCACCACCACATCGGCCTTCTCCGGTATTTTCCTCAAGAGCCAGAAGACACGGAACGAATTCCTGGAACTGATAGGCCGATAGACCGTGGACGCAAGAAGCTGATTACCAGCAACTCATACAAATAACCCCAGGCAGAAATGACCTGGGGTTAATCATATAAACAACTATTAATCAATAGGTTGCCCCCACGGACTACTGCTTCAGCAGACTGTAACTTCTGGAGATGAAATCGGCCAGGGCTTTGCCTTTTAGCATGCCGTTGGCCAATAGGGCCAGGTCTACGATCTGGTGCAGCGATTCGTTGCCGCTGGCGAAGGCTTCCACATCGGCCCGATGGGCTTTCCGTACGGCCTCGCGGGCTTCGCGGGCCTTGGTCTTCTCCTCATCGGATGCATCGGACGGGGCTTCGGCGGGAAGTTCGGCCTGAGGGGCCACGTTGGAGAGTTTATCGGCCCAGATCTGAGCCACCAGCGGGTTCTCCATATTTACGGTGATGTTGTAGCTTTCAGGCATGGAACCGTAGAAGTTCATACCGCCGCCCAGGGCGCTCATTTCGCGGTAACGGCGCATGAATTCGTTCTGGGTGATGAGGATGGGGGCGCCGTTTTCGCCCAGGTTGTCTCCCTGTACGAAATAATCGTTGCCCTGCGGCAGAACGGCCTTGAAGAGGTTTTCCAGATCGTAGCGTTCGTCTTCCTTCATCTCCAGTTTCACTTTGTCTTCCTTGGGGATGAGGTTCTCCACGGCGTCGGAATCCACGCGGGCGAAGCGGGTATCTGTGAGCTTCTGTTCCAGCAGGTTCACGTAATGGGCGTCCAGCTCGCAGTCCATCAGGAGCACGTCGTACCCCTTGTCTTTGGCAGCCTGGATGAAGGAGAACTGGTCTTCCACGTTAGTGGCATACAGATATACCAGTTTCTTGTCTTTGTCGGTCTGGGCTTCGGAAACGGCGGTCTTGTATTCGTCGAAGCTGAAATACTTGCCTTCGGTGTTCTTCAGGAGGGCGAACTTCAGGGCCCGCTCGCAGAATTTCTCATCGGAGAGCATGCCGTACTCGATGAAGAGCTTGAGGTTGTCCCACTTGGCTTCCAGCTGGTCGCGCTGGTCCTTGAAGATGCTCTCCAGCCTGTCGGCCACTTTCTTGGTGATATAGGTGGAAATCTTCTTCACGGAGGCGTCGCTCTGCAGGTAGGAACGGCTCACATTCAGCGGAATGTCCGGCGAGTCGATAACGCCGTGCAGCAGGGTCATGAAGTCGGGCACGATGTTGTCCACGTGGTCCGTCACGAACATCTGGTTGCAGTAGAGGGAAATCTTGTTGCGCTCGATGGCCACGCGGTCCTTGAGCTTGGGGAAGTAAAGGATACCGGTGAGGTTGAACGGATAGTCCACGTTCAGATGAATCCAGAACAGGGGTTCCTCGTTCATGGGATACAGCGTGCGGTAGAAGGAGAGGTAGTCCTCGTCCTTGAGCTCGCTGGGAGCCTTGGTCCACAGAGGCTCTACAGAGTTGATAATCTTGTCTTTATCGGTGTCTACGTACTTGCCGTCCTTCCATTCCTGCTCCTTGCCGAAGACAATGGGGACGGGCATGAACTTGCAGTACTTCTGGAGCAGGCCCTCGATACGGGCTTTCTCTGCGTATTCCTTGGAATCATCGTCCAGATAGAGGGTGATCACGGTGCCCCTGTCGGCCTTGTCAATCTCCTCCATGGTGTATTCCGGCGAACCGTCGCAGCTCCATTTCACGGCCTTGGCGCCTTCCTTCCAGGACTGCGTCTCAATGGTCACCTTCTTGGATACCATGAAAGCGCTGTAAAAGCCCAGGCCGAAGTGGCCGATGATGTTCTGGATCTGGTCCTTATATTTCTCCAGGAACTCGCCGGCGCTGGAGAATGCGATCTGGTTGATATACTTGTCCACTTCCTCCTCCGTCATGCCGATACCATTATCGATGACCTTGAGGGTTTTCTCTTTTTCGTCCAGTTCCAGGTACACTTTAAGGTCGCCCAACTCCTCCTTGCATTCGCCGGAGGCTGCCAGGGCCTTGATTTTCTGGGTTGCATCCACTGCGTTGGCCACCAGTTCCCGCAGGAAAATCTCGTGGTCACTGTACAAAAACTGCTTGATCACCGGGAAGATGTTCTCGGTGGTTACGCCAATCTGTCCTTTGTTTGCCATAGTATTGTGTCTTTATATAATCAAATAAGCCAGCCCTCGCGGGCCGGCTATAGATAGTCAAATTGCACGCCAAGACGTGCGGACTGACATTTTGTCACCTAGAAGCGATAGCCGATACCGGCACGCATACCCAGGTTGATGGTTCCCAGCGACACTTCACCGAATCCGTATAGAGCCCGGCCGAACTGGAAGCCCACGGGAACGGCCTGGAGGGCAACCTGAAACTGCGTTCCGCCGATGCCCGCATAAGCGGAGCGCTCGTTGTCGAAGCCGTTAAACAGCGACACCCCAAGGCCCAATCCGGAGTACATCCGGAAGAAATCGGCGTTGATATAGGTGAAACGGACCACGGGTAGAATACTGAACATATTGGCTTTCACGGGATTACCGGTCTGAAGCGCATTAGACCAGAAAGGAGCTCCGGAAAACTGGAGGCCCACGGCGAGCCAACGTTTCAGGTTTACATCCACCTCGACGCCGATGAGACCGGTGGTGTGCACCTTGTTGCCCTTATAATCACTGCTGGTATAGCTATAATTGTCTCCGGTCACCTCGCTGTGTCCGTCCAGAAACTTCGTGGCGGCCATCTGAGGGTAGAAACCATAGTTGGCATTCACCTCAAGACGGGGATAGTTCTTTTTGACGGGAAAACCCGGACGGCCCGGCTGGGCAAACAGCATCTGAGCGCAGCACAGGAGGGCCAGGGCTGTCATCCATTTTTTCATAGTAAATTTCTTTTTCTTGATTACATTCAATAAATCATCCTGTGGCAGAATCTTGCATCTGCAGGTGATATTATTTGTACAGGAAGCGGCGGATGGACATCTTCGGGGTTTTCTCGAAGGGCTTGTCCACCAGTTCCACCTTGGCAATCTGGCTGTAGCCGGGAAGCTGACGGTTGGCGCCCAACTTGATGTTTTCCGGGATTTCGGCCTTGGCCTCTGCATCCAGCAGGGATTTGGCGATGGATTGCTCGTCCAGATATACCAGGGCAACCAGCTTGCCGCCGCGCTCCACTACTACGGACTCCATCACGAAGGGTTGGTTATTCACCACCACCTCAATCTCTTCCGGATAGATGTTCTGGCCGGAAGGACCCAGGATCATGTTCTTGGAACGGCCGCGGATGAAGATATTGCCATCGGCATCCATTACGCCAAGGTCGCCGGTGCGGAGCCAGCCGTCGCTGGTAAAGGCATTGGCCGTGGCTTCCGGGTTCTTGTAATAGCCGATGGTGATGTTGTCGCCTTTGACCTGGATTTCACCCACCACATGCTGGGGATCGTCGGAGTCGATGCGGATTTCGGTAATATCCACAGCCTTTCCGCAGGAACCGGGGACATAGACGCGCCAGGGAGAATAGGCCATCAGAGGGCAACCTTCTGTCATGCCGTAACCCACCGTATAGGGGAACTTGATCTTCTTGAACAGGCGTTCCACTTCCGGATTCAGGGCAGCACCGCCCATGATGTACTCCGTAACCTTACCACCGAAAGCTTCGTGAAGGCCTTCCCTCACTTTCTTAAAGATCAAGCAGTTAATGCCGGGAATCTTGGAGAGCAACTTGATGGCGGGCTTGTCCATGGTGGGTTTGAGCTTGCTCTTGTAGATCTTTTCCATCACCAGCGGAACAGTAACCAGCAGGTAGGGCTTTACATCGGCGAAAGCCTTGAGGAGCGTAGCCGGGGTAGGAGCCTTGCCCATCCAGTAGATGGAGGTACCGTTGCACAGCGGATAGATGAACTCGATCACCAGGCCGTACATATGGGCCATGGGCAGCATGGAAACCATTTTGTCGCCGGCGGGCATGTAGCGCTGGTCGAAGTCTACGTTGGCGCTGAAGTTGCGGTACGTGAGCATAACGCCCTTAGGATCACCGGTGGAACCGGAAGTATAGTTGATGGTGCTGAGGTCGTCCCAGTTGTCTGTGGGATACTTCACGTCGTCGGGGCCGAAGCCTTTGGGATACTTGGCGGCAAAAAGTTCGTCCAGATGATCTACGACATCCTGAATCTTGGGATTGCGGCAGAAGAGGACTTTCCAATTGTCCACATCAAAGACAACCTGGAGAGCCGGCATCTTCTCCGCGTCCATCTTGGCCCAACGGGCAGCGTTGGTGAAGAGGGCGATACTGTCGGAGTGATTCACCAGGCCCATGACACTCTCGGGAGTGAAATCGGCCAGAATAGGGACGATAATGGTTTCATAGGTGTTCACCGCCAAATAGGCAAAGCCCCATTTGGCGCCATTGTTAGCGCAAAGGGCAATCTTATCGCCTTTCTTGAAGCCTGCTTTCTCAAAGACAATATGGAAGCGGGCAATATCGGTTGCCATCTGGGCGTAGGTGAAGGAATCGCCGCCGATGGTGTTGAGTGCGGGTTTGTTCCAGTATTTGCGCGTAGCCTCTTGCAGGCTTTGCAGATAGTGCGGATAATTTTTCTTTTCCATACTAAGTTATAGATTATTTAGTACAACTTACAAATATAGTTATTTTTCCGGAAATACCTTATCTTTGTGTGCATGAAAACGAACCTAAAAAGGACGCTGCTGGCTCTGATTCCACTGGGCGTGCTAATCCTTCTGCTGGCCCTGGACATCTCCATCTTCGGGGCCGATTCCATTCTGGGCGCCTCCCAGGTGGCCCTGCTCACCAGCGCAGGCGTATGCATCTGCCTGTCCATGTGGCTGTACAAAGTTCCCTGGAAGCAGTTTGAAGTAGCTATATCGGCCAATATCGGCGATGTTTCCACCGCCATTCTCATCCTCTTTTTCATCGGCGCTATCTCCGGCACCTGGACTATGAGCGGCGTGGTTCCGGCTTTCATCTATTACGGCATCCGGATCATCAGTCCCAAAGTGTTCCTGCTCACGGCCTGCGCCCTTTGCGCCGTGGTGTCCCTCATGACAGGTTCCTCCTGGACCACTATCGCCACCGTTGGAGTTGCGCTGCTGGGCATCGGCCGGGCCGAAGGCTTCTCAGACGCCATGACGGCCGGCGCCATCATCTCCGGGGCCTATTTCGGCGACAAGATCTCTCCCCTGTCCGACACCACCGTCCTGGCTTCGTCCATCAACCGGGTGGGGCTTTTCGAGCATATACATTATATGTATTATACCACCATCCCTTCCTTCGTGCTGTCACTCCTGGTATTCATGGTGCTGGGATTCACGCACGGTGGAATGGAGCAGAGCCAGATGGAGGTGTATACCTCCACCCTGGCGTCTAAATTCCACATAACGCCCTGGCTACTCCTGGTTCCTGCAATAACGGTGACCCTCATCTGGAAACGCCTCCCCGCTCTGATAGTACTGGCCCTGTCTGCACTGGTTGCCGCCGTCGCCGCCCTGATTTTCCAGGCCGATATCGTCCGGGAAATCGGCTCGACTGTCACTACCGGATCTACTGGAAGGATCTACTTCGCGGGCATAGTGGAGATGATCTACAATTCCGTCTCGTTGGAAACGGGAGTCCCTGCCGTGAACCAACTGGTGGCCACCCGGGGAATGTTAGGCATGCTGAACACGGTGTATCTGATTATCTGCGCCATGTGCTTCGGTGCCGCCATGCAGGCCAGCGGTATGATCGCCGACCTATCGCGCGTATTGCAGCCGCTCACCCGCTCGCGGGCCGGTCTGGTAGGTTCCACCGTGGCCACAGGAACCATGCTCAACGGCATTGTCTCCGACCAGTACCTTGCCATCATCCTCACCTCCAACATCTATCGCGACCGTTTTGAAAAGGAAGGCTATGAGGCACGGCTCCTGAGCCGCAGCGTGGAAGACTCCGCTACCGTCACCTCTCCCCTCTTCCCCTGGTCCAGTTGCGGCATGACGCAGGCCACCATCCTATCCGTTCCCACGCTGGTGTACGCCCCTTTCTGCTTCTTCTGTATCCTATCGCCCCTGATGTCCTTCCTGGTAGGACTCATCGGCTGGAAAATCCATCAAAATTCCGTCAAAAATTCGTAGATTTGCGCTTGTTATGAGACTACCTGCCGAATGGGAAAAACAGGGTTTTGTGCAGCTCACCTGGCCGCACAAGGACTCCCTGTGGTATGACGTGGAAAAAGTTCAGGCATGCTATACGGAAATCGCCCGCAACATCCTTCGCTATGAACCGCTGGTCATCGTAGGCCGCGATATAGCCGAAATCCAGGCCGATCTTAGCCGCAACGGGCTCACAGACCAAAGCGGTATCCGTTTTTTCGAGGCCCCCATCAACGATACCTGGGCCCGCGACCACGGTGCCATCTCCGTCTACGGAGACCAGGGAGAAAAATGCATCCTGGATTTCGTCTTCAACGGCTGGGGACTCAAATTCGCGGCCGATCTGGACAACCAGATCACCCGGGCCATGGTTCGCGCCGGCGCTTTTGCGCCCGATGTCCGGTACAAGGATATGCGTCCTTACGTACTGGAAGGCGGAAGTATTGATACGGACGGTGCCGGTACCCTCCTGACCACCAGCGAATGCCTGTGTTCCCTGAACCGCAACGAGTATCTTTCGCGTGAGGAAATCGAAGAAAAACTGAAAAAGGCATTCGGCCTGCAGCGCATTCTGTGGCTGGACCATGGCGGCATTGCCGGCGACGACACAGACAGCCACGTGGACATCCTGGCCCGCTTCTGCAGCCCGGACACCATTGCCTATACAAGTTGCGACAACCCGGCCGATGAAAACTATGCTCCGTTGAAAGCCATGGAGGAGCAGCTGAAGACCTTCCGCACGCTGGACGGCAAGCCTTATCGGCTCATTCCCCTGCCCCTGCCGGACGCCCTGTACCTGGACGATTACCGCTTGCCGGGCTCCTATGCCAATTTCCTGATTGTAAACGGCGCTGTGCTAATGCCGGGCGCCTGCAGTCCCAAGGACGAAATAGCGGCTGCCCAGTTACGGCTGGCTTTCCCTGATAAGGATGTGGTGGTCATTGACTGCCGTCCCCTACTCTCCGGCCACGGCGGGCTGCACTGCATCACCATGCAGTACCCCCTGGGCTGGTAAGTCCTCTTCCATACATTCGGCAAAGAAAGAGGCCATCCGGTCCCTGATTTCATAATAGTGCGGCGTGAGCTGACCTTGGTTGTCAATTTGGAGCCGATGCTCCTTCTCCGTATATGCATGGTGTTCAGTGCGGATTCCCAAGGCAGCGGCCCGTTCCGCCACTTTGGCGGTACCGTAGCAATTCCCCACAAAGAACATATTCATGGGATACCCCCGCCGATAAGGCACCACAGGATCCCTTTTAGATTGGAAAGACAAGATAGGAACCCGCGCGTTCTCCAAGATGTCCAAACTATGGACATAGCCCCAACAGTTGGCTATTGCACGGATTCGGTAGGGCGCATTCTCCTGATTGGGCCGATAAGCGACACTAAGGGAGGTGGCCGCACCGGCACTGGTTCCACACAGAAAAACGCAATCAGGATCTATCCGGAGGTCTTTTCGATCCAGCAGATATGCCAAAGCCTGTTCCAAATCCTCCACTGCCGCTTGTTCGGCCGCGGCAAAAGAACTCTTGTTCAGGTGGAATCCTAAGCGATAATCGATGGACACCGCCACATAGCCCAGTGAAGCAAAATACTGGCACCAGGCCACATGGGCCGGCTCCTCCTTATTCCCAAGAAGGAATGCGCCTCCGTGGAGTATCATCAGCAAAGGCCGGCTTTCGGAAGTATCGCCAACAGGAGTATAAATATCGGCCAGCAGTTCCAGAGGCTCAGGCGTTTGCTTTTCCGACATAAGCTTCATCACTTCCTTCGGCGCACCCTGCGGAGTACTGGACCAATATCCTTCGGCTGTTGCATATACTACATTCTGCTCCACCGCCACCTCATAGGATGGGGTGGTATAAGATGCCAATGCACCCAGAAGCAGAGCCAGTACTGTAGCAATCATCAATCGAGGCCGTAACGCTTTAATAGGACATCGTAGGCATCGATGCGACGGTCGCGGAAGAAGGGCCAGCCGCGGCGGACATATTCGCATTGCTCCAGGTCCACCTCTACAACATGGACGCCTTCTTCGGCCTTTTCAAACTCCGTAAGTAACTCACCCTGAGCACCGGTGGCAAAGGAATGGCCCCAGAAATCGATGCCGGTTGAGTGGCCCGTGGGATCCGGTTCCACACCGGTACGGTTCACGGTGATGACAGGCAGGCCATTGGCCACGCTATGGCCACGCTGCACCAGTTGCCAAGCCTGGCGCTGCTGCGCCTGCTCCCAATCAGGATCGGTGGGAACGCCGCCGATGGCAGTGGGATAAATGAGCAGTTCGGCCCCGTTCAAGGCCATGGCACGCGCGGCCTCCGGATACCACTGGTCCCAACAGACCAGTACACCCAGTGTGGCCAGGGAGGTTTTGATGGGCTGGAAACCCATATCTCCGGGCGTAAAATAGAACTTCTCGTAGAAGAGAGGATCGTCCGGAATATGCATCTTCCGGTACTTCCCAGCTATGGAGCCATCGGTCTCCAGTACCACGGCAGTATTGTGATAGATTCCGGGCGTACGACGCTCGAAAAGCGACAGGACAATCACGATGCCCAGTTCGCGCGCCAGGGCGCCGAATGCTTCAGTAGAGGGGCCGGGAATGGGTTCGGCCAAGTCGCACAGCTTGGCATTCTCTTCCTGGCAGAAGTACAGACTGTTGTGCAACTCCTGCAGCACCACCAACTGGGCACCCTTTGCGGCTGCCTCCCGGACATAGCCCTGCAAGCGGGCGATATTATCGGCGATATCCGCCGTACAGTGCTGCTGCACCATGCCAATGCGAAGCTTTCTCATTATTTATAACGGCTAAATTGTCTCAATTCGTTGTCGGCCTTGATTTTATCGATGATGGCGCACACCAGGCGGAAAGTGCGGCTGTCCTTTCTGTAATTGGCCGGCGTGATGAAGTTCACGCGTCCCTGCCGCAGCAGTTTCTGGGCCGTGGCTTTCTTGGACGGACGTTCCGGATCGAAAACGGCAATGGCATTGCCTCCGAACATGGTCACCAACTTCATGGACGGAACATCGGTGTCACCGTCGCCGAAGTAAATCATATTGGTGAAAGGCAGGCGCTTATATTCATCGGCCAGGGATTCGTTCACCTTTTGGGCGTCGCGGGAAGAGAAGATGCCTTTCTGGATTTTGAACAGGTACTGCGTCTTGGCCGTAAAATCCACAGCGATGCCGGGCCACTCCGCCTCCCCTTTTTCGTCGTAGATGAAGCTACCGGCGAAGATGTGCTTGAATTCGTTGGCAATGGGAGAGCCCTCGATGATTTCCGTCAGCCCCGAGGAATTGATATAATGTTCAATGATGACGCCGTGCTCCTTACCATATTCATCCACGTTCTTGAACCACTCACGAACGCCTTCATACAACTTGATATCGGCCCCATAGCGACGGAAATCGGCCCGGGTAAGCTTGATGCCGTTCTTCTTGGCTTCATCGTACATCAGCTTCATATAAGCAAGGATATTGGACGCATCCTGGCCGATGGCAATGCCGTCGCTCTTGGCCCAGAACTCCTCCGGAGTCTGGCCGATGGCCTGGATAAAGCCGAATTCCTGCATATTCCCCGGCGACAAGGTGCCGTCGAAGTCATAAATCAGTCCTATAATGGGTTTTCGTCTCATATTTGGCAAAGTTACTAAAAAAAATAACAATGAGCGAAGCGAACGGCGGCTTCTGCCGACGAGCCCCTTCCCCGAGGGAAGGGGTTGGGGATAGGGTAACGTAAAAAGAGCCCGAGAATCTCGGGCTCTTTAACTGACATCGATGTCAAATTTATTTGACTTCGATCGTCACTACGCGGTTCTTGGCAGCGCTGTCGAAGAGCTGAACCTCGGAACCATGAGCAGCGGTCTCGATGTTGGCCTCGTTGGCACCAGCCTTCTTGAGGAGATCCACAACGGTCTTGACGCGCTTTTCGGACAGGGTCTGGTTGTACTTGGCGGAACCAGTCTGTTTGTCGGCGTAACCATTCACGGACAGCTTGGTGTCACCGTTCACTACGTTCTGGGTGAAGTACTCCAGGTGAGCCTTTTCACGGGCAGTGAGTTTGTCGGAGCCGATGTTGAAGTAGAGGGTGATAGGAGCATCGGGAGTTACATCAACAGCGGTGAAGGTGCCATTCTCGTAGAGATAGGTCTGACCATTGACAAGCTTCTTGAAAGGAGCGAGTTCCTTCTCCAGGGCAGCCACTTTGTCCTTGAGGGCGGCGTTTTCCTTCTCCAGGGCAGCCACTTTGTCCTTGAGGGCGTTGTACTGCTCGGTGGTGAAGGGCACGGGGATCACGACAGGAGTGATGGAGCTGTGACGGTCGAAGTTGGTCTTGCCCAGATTGAACTGCAGACCCAGGGTGGTGTAAGGCATCATGGCCCAGCCGATGAAGCTACCAGCGTCCAAACCAACGTGCGCAGCTTCATTTACGATACCGGCAATTTCCAGAGTGAGGTTCACGCGCTTGCCAAGACGGAGGACATTGAGGAGACCGAAACTCAAATTGAACTCCTTGTTACCCAGAAGAATTTGACTGGGCTTCTTGTTGTTGTTATCGCCATATATTCCGAGACCGCCTCCCATGAAAGGAACGAAATTCCAGAAACGGGTTTCTTTGTAACCGCCGATGGTGTTGGAGATGTTCCACATGAAGTCACCGTGGAAATAGTTGAAGTAGGCGTTGGCAATGTGACCGCTCTTGGCATTAGCCATGAGACCATGCCAACCCAGACGGATACCAAATGCAGGGGTGAACCACTTTCCGACATTAATATCCGTTGCTAAACCGAAGTTGCCGAAACCCTGGCCGGGCTCCCACACGAAGTTGGCACCACCGGCAACACCGATGAACATGTTGTCACCAGCCTTGTTGGTTTCATAGGGGCCGCGTACAATCTCGTCATTTTCGTCGCGATTGTTGTTCTCCTGAGCAAAAGCATTGACGGAGAACAGAAGACTTGCAAGAACAAGTGCTCCAAAAATCTTGATACCTTTCATAATACGTTATAAAATAATTAATTACTTCAAAAACACAAACGCCACTAAGCGCTTATCGGTGCAAATTTAAACATTTTTTAATAAGAGAACAAAATTTTGGGGACAATTTTTAAATGAAAACGAAACTCCGTATCTTTGTAACCCAAGTTTTTTCCATGCAATTCAGGCTTCACTCAGACTATCAACCTTCCGGTGATCAGCCGGAAGCGATCGGCCAATTATGCCATGCTTTACAGCAAGGCGTGCAGGATGTTACTTTGCTGGGAGTCACCGGATCCGGGAAGACTTTTACCATGGCCAACGTGATCCAGAACCTGCAGCGGCCGGCGCTTATCCTAAGCCACAATAAAACCCTGGCCGCTCAGCTATACGGAGAATTCAAAGCCTTCTTTCCGGAAAATGCAGTGGAGTATTTTGTTTCCTATTACGATTACTACCAGCCGGAAGCCTACATTCCCAGTACAGACACCTACATTGAGAAAGACCTGAGTATCAACGAAAAGATCGACGAACTGCGGGTGAGCGCCGCCAGTGCCCTCATGAGCGGCCGGCGCGATGTCATTGTGATCAGTTCCGTCTCCTGCTTGTACGGAATCGGCAATCCGGACGATTTCCACGACCAGACGGTCACGGTACGCCGGGGCGAGCAAATGTCCATGACCCGCCTCCTGTACAAGATTGTGGACGCCCTGTATTACCGTACGGAAACGGATTTCAAACGCGGATCTTTCCGCGTGCGCGGGGATACAGTAGATATTTTTCTGGGCGGGGCCGATTACGCAGCCCGCATCGAGTTCTTCGGCGACGAAGTGGACCGGATCGCCCTCATCGACCCGGTGAGCGGTGCCATCTTCGAGGAAATGGATAAAATCGACCTGTATCCCGCCAAGAACTTCGTCACTTCCAAGGAAAAAGGCGCCAAAGCCGTGAGCCAGATCCAGGACGACCTGGTCAAACAGGTGGAATACTTCGAATCCATCGGCAAATTCCTGGAAGCCAAACGCCTGAAACAGCGGGTTGAGTACGACATCGAGATGATCAAGGAAATGGGATATTGCCCCGGCGTGGAGAACTATTCCCGCTATTTCGACGGACGCAAGCCCGGCCAGCGGCCCTTCACGCTCATCGACTATTTCCCGGACGATTTCCTGCTGTTCATTGACGAAAGCCACGTAACTCTCCCCCAGATCCGGGCCATGTACGGCGGTGACCATTCCCGCAAGGAAACGCTGGTGGAATACGGTTTCCGCCTGCCTGCCGCCGCCGACAACCGTCCCCTCACCTTCGACGAATTTGAAGCCGTGACAGGCCAGACGGTGTATGTGAGCGCTACGCCGGCCGATTACGAACTGGAGAAATCCGAAGGCCTGGTGGTGGAACAGATCGTGCGTCCAACGGGCCTCCTGGACCCGCCCATCGAGGTGCGACCCACCCAGAACCAGGTGGACGACCTGATGGAGGAAATCCGCATCAGGGCCGAAAAAGACGAGCGCGTGCTGGTGACCACCCTCACCAAACGCATGGCCGAAGAACTGGACAGCTATTTCACTAAAGCCGGCGTACGCTGCCGCTATATCCACTCCGACGTAGATACGGCCGAACGCGTGGAAATCATCGAAGATTTCAAGAACGGCCTCTTCGACGTGCTCATCGGCGTAAACCTCTTGCGTGAAGGCCTGGATATCCCCACCGTGTCGCTGGTGGCCATTTTGGACGCCGATAAAGAAGGCTTCCTGCGCAGCGGCCGTGCCCTCACGCAGACCGCCGGCAGGGCCGCGCGTAACATCAACGGCCTGGTCATCATGTATGCCGACACCATCACGCAGAGCATGGATGAGACCATCCGGGAAACCGCCCGCCGCCGCGCCAAACAACAAGAATACAACAAGTTACACAATATCACCCCCAAGCAGGTTCAGGTACGCGCCAATGTGCTTATGAGCGAGTTGGTACGCTCCGGCGAGGACACCACCCACGTGAGCGGATTCCTGAATCCGGTGCTGCAGAACAGCGTCACCGGTCATGTGAGTGCGCGCGACAGCGTCTCAGCGCCGGAATACGTGCCATCGGCCTCCGAACTGGGTAAAGGCGATGTCTCCGTGGGCCTGGGCCACGACGCCCGCCGCGAAAGCACATCGGCCTATGTGGACGGCTATATCCAGGCCGATCTGGCCGCCGTCCTCCAGGATCCGGTGATCCGTTCCATGTCCCGCGAACAGGTGGAAAAAGCTGCCGCCGAGGCCAAACGCAAGATGCAGAAGGCCGCCGCCGACCTGGACTTCACCGCCGCCGCCCGTTTCCGCGACGAAATGTGGGCATTGGAACAGTATCTTAAAGTCTGGAAACTTTAATTACGTGCTTCAGGTTACGGAGCTGGGATAGGACTTTGTCCAGTTCCAGATTGGAAGGGACGGAAAGTTTCAGATTCACTTCCCAGGTGCCGTTCCGACGGTTCTCATTCACCACGAAACTGCGGACCGAGGCCTTGAAATGGCCCACGGTTTCCAAGATGCTGGCCGATGCGCTTTCTTCGTCGGCTATGAGTTTCAAACCCACCTGGAAACTGCCGCTGGAGGGGCTTTCGGCCCATTTTACTTTCTGGATACGATAAGGATACAGCTCCAGCAGACGTGCGGCATTGGGGCAGGTAATGCGGTGGATCTTGATGCCGGCTTCCCGCGTGACAAAGCCGAAGACATCGTCGCCGAATACAGGATTGCAGCATTTGGACATGCGATAGTCGATGCCCTTTACATTCTTGGCATTGAGCACCAGGATATCGTCCTTGGATTCGTAGTGGCGGGCTGCCTTGACCGAAGCCTGCACAGCCTCTGCGGCTTCCACTGAAGCGGCGTGCCTTTCGGCCTCTCCCAGGATGAAATCCTTCACAACGTTCACATCCAGCGTTCCGTCGCCGATGGCGGCGAAAAAGCCTGTGAGCGAAGGATAATTGAGCTTTTTGCGAAGCTCGGTGTTCATTTCGTCGGAGAATTCCAGTTTCCAGTTCTTCAGGCGGCGGTCCAGCAGTTCCTTGCCGTCGATGGCCCGCGACTGCTCCTGCGCCGCAAGGGCCTGTTTCACCTTGGCCCGCGCCTTGGAAGTGACCACCCAGTTGATCCAGTCCGGTGAAGGATGCTGGTTTTTGCTGGTCTGGATTTCCACTACGTCGCCGGTTTTCAGCTTTTCCCGGATGGAAACCGCCTTGCCGTTTACCCGCGCGCCAACGCAATGCGCGCCAATATTGCTATGGATGCTGAAAGCGAAGTCCAGGACGGTAGAGCCGGCCGACAGGATACGCAGTTCGCCGGTTGGCGTGAACACGAAAATATCCCTGGTGGGCGGTTGCGGAAGGTCTTCCGTATTCTCGTCCGGATGCTCTAGGGCATAGCGGACAGAGGTAAGCCACTTATCCAAGGTTTCCTGGCGTTTGACCCCCTTGTACGACCAGTGGCTGGCAAAACCGTTTTCGGCCACATCGTCCATGCGGTGGGTGCGGATCTGCACCTCCACATAGGCCCCTTCGCGGTTCTTTACCGTGATATGCAGGCTCTCATAGCCGTTGGGCTTGGGATTGGTGACCCAGTCCCTTAAACGCTTGGTATCGGGTTCGTATTCTTCGGTCACGAAGGAATACACCTGCCAGCACAGGTCCTTTTCCAGTTTGTGGTCTTCCCCGTCGCAGTCTATGATAAAGCGGATGGCAAATACATCGTACACACCCTCAAACGGCACTTTCTGCTTCTGCATCTTCTGCCAGATGGAGTAGGCTGCCTTGGTGCGGATCTTCAGCTTGTACTGGATGCCGGCTTCTGACAGCTTGAGTTTCAAGGGCTCGATGAATTCGGCCATGAGTTTTTCACGGTCCTTCTCCCCCGCTTTCAATTTATTGGTGATGAGCCGGTACTGTTCCGGTTCTGCGTAGTTCAGATAGATATCCTCCATCTCCCGCTTCATGTTGTACAGGCCCAACTGGTGCGCCAGGGGGATATACAGCATGAGCGTTTCCAGAATTTTCTGTTCCCGGTTGGCCTTGGGGAACATCTTCAGGCTGCGCATCACCTCCAGGCGGTCGGCCAGCTTGAGCACTGTCACGCGGGGATCGCGGGAGTACTGGATAATCAGTTTCTTGTAATTCTCCGCCTCCAGACGCGTATCCTTGGGCTTGATGGTGGAAATCTTGTTCAGGCCATCCACCAGGATGCACGCCGTCTCTCCCCAATCGGCCGCCTTGATCTCCAGTCCCGTCATCCGGCTGGCCTCGTGCAGATAGACGGCAGCCACACATTCATCCGGCAGGCCGATTTCATCCGCCACAATGCGCGCGACGGCATCCGGATGGCCGATAAACGGCGATCCGTCGTAGCGGGTCTGGTCTTTCAAGGCCTCGGCCGCCAGGGCGCGGGCCCGGCTGATGATGCTATTTTCTTGCACGTTGGCGTTCGGTTAGGGCTTTTTGGAAGGAGCGGGCGTTGGCCAGGTGCTCCGTGTAAGTGGCGGCAAAACGGTGGGTACCGTTGAAAGCAGGATCGGCGCAGAAAAAGATATAATTGTGCGAATCCGGGTGCAGCACAGACTCCAGACAGCTCTTAGGCGGGCAGGAAATGGGGCCCGGAGGCAGTCCGGCATGCATGTAGGTATTGTAGGGTGAGTCCACCAGCAGGTGCGACTTCAGGATACGGTTCAGGCGATAATCGAAGCAGTAGGCCACTGTAGGATCGGCCTGGAGCCTCATGCCGGAATGCAGACGGTTCAGGTACACGGCGGCGATGGCCGGCTGCTCCGGCACATAGCGGGTTTCTCCGTCCACGATGGAAGCCAGGGCTGATGCCTGCTGAGGTGTGAGCCCCTGGGCGCGGGCAGCAGCCTGCCGCTCCGGGGTCCACCAGTCATTTCTTTCCTTTACAAAACGGTCCATGATATCCCGAACGGAGGACGTCCAGAGCATCTGGTAAGTATCCGGGATAATCACCGTAAAGAGTTGTGCCCGGTCCACGCCATAGGCCTTCAAAGAGTCTTCACAGGTGATGAAAGACACAACCTCGGCCGAGTCCACCAGCATTTGCCGGCCGATTTTGCGGGCCAGGTCCGACGGACGGCGGATGGAGCCGGACAGCGTAAGGTTCACGGGTGTTTGCCAGCCTTTCTGGAACATTCGGGAGACATACATGCTGGAGCAGGTGGAGTCGATGCGGTAATGCCCCACTTCCACGTTCTTCATATCTTGAAAAACCCTCCGCAGGCTTCGCTCGTTGCGCACTGAACCAGATAAGAGCAGAGAATCCCGAACGTCTTTCAAACTGGTGGTAGGATAGACGTAAATATCGATTTCTTCCTTGAAATTGGAAGCTTTTCTGTCGAACCAGGTCTGATAGCCGATCATCCCGGCATAGGTGAGCGCCAGCAGCAGTAACAGAAGGAACAAAACCAGTTTCTGCTTTTTCATAGGCCTACCTGAGTTTTAGTTCGTCCCCTTCCTGCAGATTGACCGGTGCTTCCAAGCCGTTCAGTTTCATGATGGCCCTTTCCTTGACCCCGAAACGCTGACAAATGGCATGAAAGTCTTCCCCATCATCCGACACGATGTATTTTTCCAGACCTTTAGGCGCCTGGTTTTTCTTGGATTGCAGGTACACCAAGGTTCCGGGAGCCAGTTGGGCATCCTTGCTTACATCATTGTACCGCATGATCTCCCACTTGAACAGATGGTAGTTTTTCGCTATGGAGGAGTAGCTCTCCCCTTGCATGGCAAACACGAAGGGAACACCGTTCAGGGAATAAAGCTGGCGGGACAAGGGGAAATCGAACTTTTCACTGGGCTTCACCGTTTCTCCATCCGGTGCAGGAATCTCCTTCAGGGAAGAGACGGCCACCGGTTCCTCTATCTTGTGCGGGGCTTCCGGCAGTTCGGCTTCCTCCTCTTCCGTAATGACATCAAAGCGGGCCAGATTGTAGTCTTCAACATACTTGATGAGCTTGAAGGGATACTTGGGGTCCGTGGCATAGCCAGCCTGACGGAGACCGTAGGCCCAGCCCACGTAATCGGTCCTTTCAAGGTCGAAGAGGAATTTGTAGCGGTCGCGGTAGCGGAGGAAATCCGAATGGTCCCGGAAACTCTCTTCCGCATTGTCGTACACACGGAAGCATTCGCTCATGGCGTCGTCGTCGTGTTTAATGCTGCGGCCGGTCCAGCCTTTATGACATTTGATACCGAAGTGGTTGTTCCCTTCCGTGGCCAGACGGGACTGTCCGGCGCCGGATTCCAGGATACCCTGTGCAAGGGTAATACTGGCCGGCACCCCGCTGCGCAGCATCTCCTGAACAGCAATATCGGCATATTTTTCTATATATTTTTCCTGCACACTTTGGGCGCCGGCAAACAGGGGCAGCAGCGCGGCAAAGGCTAATAGAAATACTTTCTTCATCTTAAGCAGCTTTTCTACAAGTTGCTAAGATAAGAAGAAATTCTCAAATTTCGTAAACATCGCCGTCAGAAGTGGCGAAAGTTTCGGGAAACACCGTACGGCACTCAGCCTCATAGGCCTTGACGTTGTTGTCGCGGGAAGAATAATGGCCGATCAATAATTTCCCTGCGCCGGCCTCGCGGGCCATCTGCGCCGCCTGCAAAGTGGTGGAATGGTGGCGGGTTGCCCCTAAATCGGCGTATTCCTCCAGATAAGTGGTCTCATGGTAGATGACAGTGGTTCCCTGCAGCCAGCTGGCCAGCTCCGGGAACGGTGCCGTGTCCGAACAATAGGCGTAGCTCCGGGGCACGAAAGGCTTGTATGCTGCCTCGGAGGCCGGAATCACGCTGCCGTCGGTGCGCAGCACATCCTCCCCGCGCTTGAGCGTACCGATCTCCGTAAGGGTGAGGCCATAACGCTCGATGGCATCCTTGTGCACATTGAAAGGCGGCTCTTTCTCGGCAATGCGGAAGCCGAAGGTTTCGATGCCATGATTTAGCGGAAACGCCTGAACCTGAATGCTTTTACTCTCCAGAATGGTTTCCGGCTCCTTCATCTTCAACGGCGTATAACGGATTTCAAAGGCCAATCCGTCGCCGTAATAACTAAGGAAGAACTTGAGCAAAGGGCCGAAGTTGGGCGGCGCAAAAATATTGAGCGGTGTCTGCCGGCCCTTCATGCCCAGCGTGCTCAGCAGGCCGAAGATACCGAAGACATGGTCCCCATGGATGTGGGAAAGGAAAATGGAGTCCAGTTTCATCATGGGGATATGTTCCTGGACCATCCGGTACTGCGTTCCTTCTCCGCAGTCGATAAGGAACAAGCGCCCATGCACACTGAGTGCCTGGGCGCTTTGGTTTCTGTCCCCTGTGGGCATGGCCGAGGCCGTGCCCAGCAGGGTTAAGGTAAAGGTATTCGGGTTATTACTCACCCTTTTCCAGCTGCTCCTTCAGGGCGGCCAGGGCAGAGATGTCACCGAGGGTGGTCTTCTCTACGTTGCTCTGGACCTTCTTGATGGCCTTCTTTGCGCTTTCGACCTCGGCGGTCTCGCGGGCGGCTTTCACCTCCTGATAGGTGCGGACATGGGAAACGCGGACGGTGCGGGTGCTGCGGCGCAGATCCACCACCTTCACGGGCAGGGTCTCGCCCACCAGGGCCTGCTTGCCGTCTTCCTTCACCATCTCACGGTTGAAGGCGGTTACCTCGGTACCATCGGCCAGGGCCAGGGTGGTGTTCTTGTCGCTGGTGGCGGTTACGGTAGCGTCTACCGTGGTGCCCACAGGATACTTGGCCTCGAGTTCGTCCCAAGGGTTGGGAGTGAGCTGCTTGTGGCCCAGGGAGAGCTTGTGGCTGTTCTCGTCGAAGTCCAGGATCACAACGTCGATGACGTCGCCGCTCTGAACCATCTCGGCGGGATGCTTGATCTTGTTCCAGGACAGGTCGGAGATGTGGATCAGACCCTCGACACCGTCTTCCAGTTCGGCGAACACACCGAAGTTGGTGATGTTACGGACGGTAGCCTTGTGCTGGGAACCCACGGGATATTTCTCGCGGATGGTCTCCCAAGGATTGGTGGTGAGCTGCTTGATGCCCAGGGACATCTTGCGGGCCTCGCGGTCCAGGGTGAGGATGACGGCTTCCACTTCGTCGCCCATCTTCAGGAATTCCTGAGCGCTGTGCAGACGAGGGCTCCAGCTCATTTCGCTCACGTGTACCAGACCTTCCACGCCGGGTTCCACCTCTACGAAGGCACCGTAGTCGGCCACGGCCACTACCTTGCCCTTCACGGTGTCGCCCACCTTCAGGTCGGCGGAGAGAGCCTCCCACGGGTGCGGGGTAAGCTGCTTCAGACCCAGGGCGATGCGCTTCTGCTGCTCGTTGAAGTCCAGCACCACCACGTTGATCTTCTGGTCCAGGGCAACCACCTCTTCCGGATGGGAGATGCGGCCCCAGCTGAGGTCTGTGATGTGGATGAGACCGTCTACGCCGCCAAGGTCTACGAACACGCCGTAGTTGGTGATGTTCTTCAC
>JBGVCF010000031.1:0-114998 GCA_045226315.1 Candidatus Cryptobacteroides sp. | reverse complement strand
ACGGGGCCGTCGATCTGCTTGCCGTTCCAGTCGGTCATGGCGATGAGGTTGTCCAGCTTGTGGAACACGGCGAACATGCCGGCTTCCCAGATCTGGCCTTCCTCGCTTTCACCGTCGCCGCAGAGGCACCAGACAAAGTTGTCGTCCTTGTCCAGCTTCTTGCCCAGGGCGGCACCGGCGGCGGCGCTCAGGCCCTGACCCAGGGAACCGGAGGCCTGGAAGATGCCGGGAAGGTTCTTGCGGACGGAAGGGTGGCCCTGCAGGCGGGTGCCCATCTGGCGGAAACTGGCCAGTTCACTAACCGGGAAGTATCCGGTGCGGGCCAGGAGGGAATAGTAGACCGGGGTCATGTGCCCGGCGCTCAGGATGAAGATATCCTGTCCCTTGCCGTCGCGGCGCCAGGTGGCGGGATCGTGCTGCATCTCGTTGAAGTAGAGTGCGGTGAGGATGTCCGTGGAGGACATGGACCCGCCGGGGTGGCCGGATTTGGCCATGCAAACCATGCGGAGGATGTCCCTGCGCACTTGCGTGGCAATGATTTGGAGTTCTTCGTTAGATTTAGCCATAATTATATAGTTGTAATCAATATGCGTTGAAGGTGAAGATGCAATGGCTGGTGTAGGTTTGTCCGGGGCGGAGCACTACGGAAGGCCACTGCGGCTTGTTGGGGGAGTCCGGATAATGCTGGGTTTCCAGGCAGATGGCGCTGCGCCGGGGATAGGCGATGCCTTTCTTGCCGATCACACTGCCGTCCAGGAAGTTACCCGCATACACCTGGATACCGGGTTCGTCGGTGAAAACCTTCATGTTGATGCCGCTTTCGGGGCAGTAGAGTTCGGCCGCCAGGGCCTCGATGGCTCCTTCCGTGTCCAGGCACCAGTTGTGGTCGTAGCCGCGGCCGTTGCGCACTTGCTGGCAATCGGCCTCGATATCCTGGCCGATGGGCTTGGCGGTGGTGAAATCGAAGGGCGTGCCGGCCACGGGGCGGATTTCACCGGTGGTCATGAAGGTGCTGTCCACGGGGGTGAAGTGGGTGGCGTTGATCCACAGGACATCGTCCGTGATGCTGTGGGTGGCCGGGGTGCCGGACAGGTTGAAATAGGCGTGGTTGGTCATGTTGATCACCGTGGGAGCGTCCGTGGTGGCTTCGTAGGCGATATCCAGGCCGTTGTCCTCCGTGATGGTATAGGTAACGGTGGCCTGTACGTTGCCGGGGAAGCCGTTGTCGCCGTCGGGGGAGGAGAGACCCAGCTTGAGCTGCTGACCATCGGCCTCCAGCACTTTATACACTTGATACTGCCAGCCGGTGGGGCCGCCGTGCAGGCAGTGGCCGAAGTTGTTCTGCGGCAGCTGGTACTGAACACCGTCCAGCGTGAACCGGCCCTGATTGATACGGTTGGCATAGCGGCCGATGGCGGCGCCGAAGTCCGTCTGGTTGTTCTCTGGGAAATAATCCTGCACTTTGTCGAAGCCCAGCACCACGTCCCGCATTTCTCCGTCGCGGTCCGGGACCATGATGGACACGATACGGCCGCCGAAGTTGGTGATGCACACTTCCATACCATGGGTGTTGGTGAGGGTGTACAGGGCGGTGGGGGCACCGTTATAAGTACTTTCAAAGGCTTTGGGGTCCAGCCCGGACTGGGTAATGGGGGCCTGGGTGGAACAAGCTGTCAGGAACGCGGCAGCACAGAGGGTGAAAAGTGCTTTTTTCATAATGAAGCAAAGTTAACTAAAAAACGCTATCTTTGCAAGCTATGAAGAATATCCGCAACTTTTGCATCATCGCGCATATTGACCATGGAAAGTCTACCCTGGCCGACCGCCTGCTGGAGCTCACCCAGACCTTGAGTGAGCGGGAGATGGCCGCACAGGTGCTGGACGACATGGACCTGGAACGGGAGAAGGGCATCACCATCAAGAGCCATGCTATCCAGATGGATTACAAGCGGGATGGGGAAACCTATCGGCTCAATCTGATCGATACGCCCGGACACGTGGACTTTTCGTATGAGGTGTCCCGCTCCATCGCTTCCTGTGAGGGCGCGCTGCTGGTGGTGGATGCTTCGCAGGGCATTCAGGCTCAGACCATTTCCAACCTGTATCAGGCTATTGACCACGGGCTTGAGATTATTCCGGTGCTCAACAAGATCGATATGGACAGCGCCCAGCCGGAGGTGGTGCAGGACCAGGTGTGCGACCTACTGGGCTGCGATCCGGAGGAAGTGCTGCGGGTATCGGCCCGTACCGGCCAGGGCGTACAGGAGGTACTGGATGCCATCGTGGATAAGGTCCCGGCCCCGAAAGGTGATCCTTCGGCCCCGCTGCAGGCCCTCATTTTCGACTCCGTCTTCAATTCCTTCCGCGGCATCATCG
Organism: Candidatus Cryptobacteroides sp.; assembly: GCA_045226315.1. GTDB lineage: Bacteria > Bacteroidota > Bacteroidia > Bacteroidales > UBA932 > Cryptobacteroides. The sequence continues at coordinate 112,622 of JBGVCF010000031.1, read as the reverse complement.
CCTATTTTAAAGTGGTGAACGGCACCATCCGCAAGGGAGACAAGGTGAAGTTTTTCTCTACCGGGAACGAATACGAGGCCGAGGAAATCGGCAATCTGAAACTGAAACTGAACCCCACCGGCGAGGTCCGTGCCGGGGATGTAGGTTATATCATTACCGGTATCAAGGCGGCCGTGGAGGTGAAGGTGGGCGATACCATCACCCATGTGGAAACGCCTTGCCGTGAGGCCATTGCGGGCTTCGAGGAAGTGAAGCCCATGGTGTTCGCCGGCCTGTATCCGGTGGATGCCTCCAAGTTCGAGGAACTTCGCGCCACGCTGGAGAAATTCCAGCTCAACGACGCTTCGTTCACCTATGAGCCGGAGAGTTCGCTGGCCCTGGGTTTCGGTTTCCGCTGCGGCTTCCTGGGCTTGCTCCACCTGGAGATTGTGCAGGAGCGCCTGTTCCGGGAGTTCAACATGGACGTGATCACCACCGTGCCCAACGTGTCGTACAAGGTGTACACCACCAAGGGCGAGGTCCTGGACGTTCACAACCCTTCCGGTCTTCCTGCCCCTTCGGTCATCGACCACATCGAGGAACCCTATATCCGCGCCCAGATCATCTCCAAGGCCGATTTCTACGGTCCCATCATGAAACTGTGCATGGACAAGCGCGGTACGCTCATCGGCCAGCATTATATTACCACGGACCGGGTGGAACTGAATTACGACCTGCCCCTTTCGGAGGTGGTCTTTGACTTCTACGACAAACTGAAGTCCATCTCCAAGGGCTACGCTTCCTTCGACTACCACGTGACGGACTTCCGTCCCGCCCGCCTGGTAAAGCTGGACATCCTTCTGAATGGAGATCCCGCCGATGCCCTGTCCACTTTGATTCACGAAGACCATGCCTACGACTTCGGCCGCAAGATCTGCCTGAAGCTGAAGGATCTGATTCCCCGCCAGCAGTTCGACATCGCCGTGCAGGCGGCCATCGGCGCCAAGATCATTGCGCGCGAAACCGTGCGCCAGGTCCGCAAGGACGTGACTGCCAAGTGCTACGGCGGCGACGTCACCCGTAAGCGCAAACTGCTGGAAAAGCAGAAGGAAGGCAAGAAGCGCATGCGCCAGATCGGCACCGTCCAAGTCCCCCAAAGCGCCTTCATGGCCGTCCTCAAGCTGGATTAAGATGACCTTCAAAGCTGCCCTTCAATCCATGCGCCTGCGCACCCTGCCGCTTTCTACGGCCGGGGTGCTGCTGGGAATCCTGCTGTCCCAGGCCAACTGGCACGTTGACCTCTGGACCGCTGTACTCATCGTGCTCACCACGGTGTGCCTGCAGATTTTGTCTAACCTGTCCAATGAACTGGGCGATGTGCTCCGGGGAACCGATACGGAGGCTCGGCAGGGACCGGAATACGGCCTGAACAGCGGTGCCATGACCGTTGTGGGCATGAAGCGGCTGATCGGCCTCTTTGTGGGACTTTGTGTGGTATTTGGAACCGTGATGACCTGGCGGGCGTTCGGCACGCTTTGGGAGCTGACCCCCATCCTGGTTCTGATGCTGGGCGCCGGTGCCATTGCCGCAGCCATGAAATATACGCTGGGCCCCAATCCCTATGGCTATCGGGCTAAGGGCGACATCTACGTATTTATCTTTTTCGGCCTGGTTTCCGTACTGGGAGCATGCTTCGTGTGCACCCGCGGGCAGGGGCTGCACTGGAAGCTGCTGCTGCCGGCATCGGCCGTGGGCTTCTTCTCCGTAGGCGTCCTCAATGTGAACAACATCCGGGACATGAAAACCGATGCCGCCACCCGCGTGACAGTTGCCATGAAACTGGGGGTACGGCGGGCACGGATTTACCAGACGGCGCTCATCGGCCTGGGCTGGGCCTGCATGACCGCCTATTGCCTCCTGTGCTGGCCCTCCGTTTGGCACTGGCTGTGGGTCATCACTCTGCCACTCTATATCAAGCATTTGCACATGGTCTGGACCCGGACCGACAGAGCCCTGGACCCCGCCCTTCCTTTGCTGGTGATGTCCACCTTCCTCCTCTGCCTGCTAATGGGTGTAGGCTTCTGCCTCTACCTGATCTGATTCTTTGCCACCAGCGGGAAAAGGGTATTCACGTCCTTCAGGTCCAGTTTCACCAAGCGTGCAATCTGACCGTTGGAGGCCGAATACTGGTTCTTCAACAATACCGCCAGTTCTTTCTTCCCCTGCAAATCCAATTCTGACAGGTTGGCCACCCGCAGTTTTTCCCGACACAGTTTGTTGATGAGCGGATACAATTCGTCATCGTTGAACTGAAGCGTCTCTCCATATCCGTTGGCGAGTTCCACTATGGCCTCTACGTTTTTAATTACGCTGTTCACGAACTGCCGGGCGTTATCATAGAAAGACATGGCCAGTTTGTAATCCACAAAGCTCCAGGGTTGTGCCATGCCGTCCTTCACATGGATACGGGCATCCACTTTGTCAATACTCCGGGAACAAGTGAACTCCCGCAAAGACCGGCCTTTCAATTGGGAGGCGGGAATGCCCTCCTCTACCAGCATGGGATTGAAGTAAAGGTAGCCCGTGGACCAGGGATCGGCAAACACATTGACATCCTGACGGACGGCGAAAGCATTCCGAATCACATAGGCAATTTCGTTCCGAAGTTGTTTGAGACTTTCGATAGGCGTAAATCCCGGCTCTGCTCCATCCATCAGCTTACCCCGTCCGTGATACCGGAAGTGGGTGTTTAGCAAGTATTTAAGGCGTTCATAAAAAGCGGATATCTGATCTTGCGTCCCTATGAGGATAAAATGGAAATGATTATTCATGATGGCATAGGCCAGCAGGATGATGCCGCTTTCCATTGCAGCGATGGCTATGTAGTTGACAGCAATAATCCTCTCTACGTCATCATGAAAGAACACATCTGTTTCCAGGGGTTTGGTATAGAGATGGCCGATGGGACCGGCCGTCCGGAACGCCCGCTCGGCCGGTGACTCACTCCAACTCATGGTGCCGGCTCCTCACAAGCACTAATCTCGGTGTTTTCGTGCTCCTCAGGCCGATTTTCCGGGTCAGGAGCACCGTGAGGCCCATTTTCGTGCTCCTCAGGGCTTTTTTCGGTAGTAGAAGCACCGTTCCCAGCATTTTCGTGCTCGTTGGGAACAAACTGCTGGATAAGGGCCAGGATTTCTTCGCCGTAGCGGGCATAGAATCCTGGGCCGAAACCCGGTACGGCCAGCAGTTCCTCCCGGTTGGCCGGTGCCAGATCGGCGATATTCAGGAGGGTCCGTTGGTGCAGGATGTAGTAAGGAGGCACGCGCAGTTCTCCGGCCTTTTCCCGCCGCCAGAGAATCAGGGCCTTTTCCAATTCCGGATGCAATCCGGCGGACAGTTTGCGGGCATCCCGCCGGGCATTTTCCAGCAAACGGATAGCCTGCAGGCAAGCGGGGGTGGAATGGGACAGCACCTCTACCAGATTGCGGTAAAAGGGAGTATCTTTGTCCGTTCTGTCTTTAATACTGAAATCGAAGTCCGAGGTAACGGAGATATCCCCGTCAGCCGCCAAAATAACACAAAGTAATTCTTCCATAATCTTAACTGTTTTGGGCAAAGAAAAGGAGAATTATCCGTGTAATCAAAAAAGAAACGTTTAACTTCAAAATCGTGCTTCTACGGGTTCCTGTGGCCGATTTCCACAAGAAACCAAACGGCAAAATTTAAAAATTAACTAAGGCCGCCGACAAAAACAGCCACAGAAGTATTTGTGGCGCCAGTTTGGCCTCAAAAACGTTTTCCCCGGAAAAAACTTTTTTCGCCAAATCACCAGACACGAATACAACCCGTCCGGTGTACCTAAAGGCCGAAAACGCCGGAAGAAGCACAAAACAAGAACCTCTGGTGCTTCTACAGCCCAAAACAAGCCCAAGGAGCACGAAAATGGGCCTCACGGTGCTCCTACTGCCGAAAATCGGCCTGAGGAGCACGAAAAGAGCCGATAGGGCAGGTTATTAGCGTTCCAGCCAGTTGAGGAAGTCTTCTACGCGGGCGCGGGAGACGGTGAAGTCGGTGGCGGCGGGGATACCGGGCCGAAGGGTGACGCGCAGGCGGCCGCCCATGAGTTTGGAGATGCTGTCGATGACCTGTTCGGAGATGATGCAGCTGCGGGAGATGCGGAAGAATTCCGAAGGGTTCAGGCCGCCGGCCAGGGCATCCAGGGATTCGTCCAGCACGTAGGAGGAACCGCCCAGCGTGACGATGTAGGAGTTCTTGTCTTCGGAATAGAAGTAGGCGATATCGGCCGTGCGCACGGGAACGATGCGGTCGTTCAGGCGGATGAGGAATTTCTCCTTGCGGGCCTCGCGGATCAGATCCCGCACCAGTTCGTTGGAGGGTTTGACTGCCTCGCCGGAAGCCACGCGGGCGATGGCGCGCTGCAGTTCCGCCAGGTCGATGGGCTTGAGCAGATAATCCACGGCTTTTACCTTGAAAGCCTGGACGGCATACTGGTCATAGGCGGTGGTCATGATCACGGGGGAGGGGACATCCACTTGGGTGAAGATGTCGAAGCAGTTGCCGTCGCTGAGCTCCACGTCCATGAAGATGACATCGGGGGCCGGTTGGGTCTCAATCCAGCGGAGGGTGTCTTTGACGGAACCCAAAGCTGCTGCCACTTCCACATCAGGGAAGTTTTCGGCCAGGAGTTTAATCATATGACTGCGGGCGCGGGGTTCGTCCTCTACTATCAGGGCTTTCATATCAAATTATTTTCCAAAATGGGGATGGTAACTTCGAAATATTCAGGTGTTTGCGTAACGATAATCTCTTTGTTGGCAAGGTCGCGGTACTGGTTGCGGATATACTGCAGGCCGATTCCGGTGGAACTGCTCACAGACTGTTTAGGAATGCGGTTGTTCTTCACGCGCAGATTCTTTCCGTCGGTGGACAGCGTGATGGTGAGCGGACGCTCCGGGCCGATAGCATTGTGCTTGATGGCGTTCTCCAGCAACAGTTGCAACGTACACGGAACGATATATCCGTCCGGCACATGGGAGCGTAGCTGACTCTCGATAATGAGGCCCTCCGGGAAACGGATCTGGATAAGGTCGCGGTAATTGCAGGAAAAGTCGAACTCTTCCTGGATGGTGACCAGGCGCTTGCCGTCGTGTTGCATCATGTAACGGTAGATGCCCGCCATCTTGTGGATATAGGCGCTGGCTTCCTCCCGGGTGCCTTCCTGCACGATGGAATCCAGCACGTTGAGGCTGTTGAACAGGAAGTGGGGATTCACCTGGTTCTTGAGGTTCATGTAGCTGAATTCGGCCTTGTGACGCCGGGTGCGCTGGCTGGATGCCTCCCGCTGCATGGAAACGGCAAAATACACCATATAACCCAGGAAAATCACCGAAAGGATGGTCATGATGCCCACGGCGGCCGAATCCTGGAAGAGGTTTCCCTTATAATTGATGCCGATATAGATGCGCAGGCCGAAAATGGCCGCTACGATAGCTACTAGCCACCATTTTCCATGGATCCAGGATTGGCGGCGCTCATAATGCGTGGCGCCTACCGGCTTGAAACGATGGGCAAAGAGGAAGAGCGACCAGCCCAGCAGTTCCGTTACGATAAAAGTGGAAAAAACGTGCTGCCACACGGGTGGGTAGTCTTCAAATACTACCTGCGCGCCCAGGTTGCCCAGCACGAAGCCCAGCACGTTTACCAGCACCAGAGAAACGATGGTAACCTGCACCGTGAGCTGCTCCCGGTAGCAGATGACGATGGCCATGGCCATGGTGAGCACCGTGAGAAAAAGGGTATCCGGAAGGCCCGCCCGGGCACAGAGCGCCACGGTGACGGCATGGGCCAGAGCGAAGCCGTGGATCAGGAGCTGGGTTCCCCATTTCTTCATGGTGCGAAGTTACGGAATAATTCCGTTCGTCGCAAAAAAATGTCCATTCAACCTTAATTAGCGCACGCGTGTATAGAAGAATACGGCCGATTGATTAATTTTGCCGATGCCACATTGGCTAAAACTAAGAACAAAATGTCTCAAAAACGTGACTTGACCTTCCGCCAGCTGGTGGATTTGAGCTTCGGCTTTTTCGGCGTGCAGATTGCCTATGCCCTGCAAAGCGCCAATATCAGCCGTATCTTCGCCACGCTTGGCGCAGATCCTCATCAACTGAGTTTCTTCTGGATCCTGCCCCCGCTCATGGGCATGATCGTGCAGCCGCTCATCGGCAAATACAGCGACCGTACCTGGTGCCGTATGGGCCGTAGAAAGCCTTATCTGCTGGTAGGAGCCCTCATCGCCGTCCTGGTGATGATCTTCCTGCCCAACGCCGGCAGCCTGAACTTCGGTGCCCGTATTTTCCTGGGACTGAACATGGCCATGTGGTTCGGCCTGTTCTCCCTCATCTTCCTGGATACCTCCATCAACATCGCCATGCAGCCCTTCAAGATGATGGTGGGCGACATGGTGAACGAGTCCCAGAAGACCACCGCCTACAGCATCCAGAGCTTCCTGTGCAACGCAGGTTCCCTGGTGGGCTACCTTTTCCCCATCTTCTTCACCTGGATCGGCATTGCCAACACCGCACCTAAGGGCGTGGTGCCGGACAGCGTGATCTGGAGCTTCTACTGCGGCGCAGCCATCCTCATCCTGTGCGTGCTGTACACCTTCCTCCGCGTGAAGGAAATGCCTCCCAAGGAGTACGCCGAGTTCCACGGCTTCGACCTGGAAAAGAAGGCCCAGGAGCCTTCCGAAGGCCTGATGAAGCTCCTCACCAAGGCCCCCAAGACCTTCTGGACGGTGGGCCTGGTGCAGTTCTTCTGCTGGGCTGCCTTCCTGTACATGTGGACCTACACCAACGGCGCCATCGCCCACAACGTGTGGCATACGGCCGATACTGCCTCTGAGGCTTATCAGACCGCCGGCAACTGGGTAGGTGTGCTCTTCGCCGTACAGGCCGTGGGCTCCCTGCTTTGGGCTGCCATCCTGCCTCGTTTCAAGAACCTGAAGCTGGCCTATGTAGTGAGCCTCCTCATCGGCGCCGTGGGCTTCGCTTCCGTGTACTTCATCCATAACCAGTACGTCCTGTTCTTGAGCTACTTCCTCATCGGAACGGCCTGGGCTGCCATGCTGGCTCTGCCCTTCACCCTGCTCACCAACGCCCTGGAGGGCAGCCCTTATATGGGCAGCTACCTGGGCCTGTTCAACGGAACCATCTGCCTGCCGCAGATCGTGGCGGCCGCTACGGGCGGCCTGGTGCTGTCCCTGGTGGGCGGCAGCCAGCCTGCCATGCTGCTAATGGCCGGCGTGTTCCTGGTGCTGGGTGCCATCAGCGTGAGATTCATTAAAATCAAATAAATCTATTATATTAACCAAACACTACATGAAAAGGATTTTAACCGCACTCGCAGTGCTCCTCGCAGCCTGCGCTACCGTATTCGCCCAGGGCGGATACCAGGTTAAAGGTGTGGTGGTAGACGCCATCGGCCCCGTAATCGGAGCCTCGGTGATCGAGCAGGGAACGTCCAACGGCGTTTCCACCGGTCTGGACGGCGACTTCCTCCTCACCGTTTCCAGTGCCGATGCCATGGTGGAAATCTCCTGCATCGGCTATGCTACCCAGGTCTTCAAGGCCTCGGAAGTGCCTGCCACCATCCATCTGGATGAAGACACCCACTTCCTGGACGAGGTCGTGGTCATCGGTTACGGTACCGTGAAGAAGAGCGACCTCACCGGTTCCGTCTCCACGGTGAAGGCCGATGAAGTGAACAAGGGCGTCATCACCAGCCCCGCCGACCTCATGCGCGGTAAGACCGCTGGTGTGGTTGTCACCGCCGGTTCCGGTATGCCGGGCTCCGGTGCCACCGTCCGTATCCGTGGCGGCTCCTCCATCAACGCCTCCAATGACCCTCTGTACGTGATCGACGGCCTGCCCGTGTCCAACGACGGCATCTCCGGTATGAGCGACCCTCTGTCCTCCATCAACCCGGAAGACATTGAGAGCTTCACCGTGCTGAAGGATGCATCGGCCACCGCCATCTACGGTTCCCGCGCTTCCAACGGCGTTATCGTGATCACCACCAAGAAGGGTTCCAAGAGCAGCACCGCCCCCCACGTGGCAGCTGATCTCACCACCTCCCTCAACACCATCTCCAAGTACAACAGCCTGCTGGACGCCAATGGCATCCGCAGCCTGATCCAGGACTTCTACGGCCCCAATTCGGCCGCCGAAGCCGCCCTGGGCAACGCCAATACGGACTGGCAGCGTCAAATCTACCGCAACGCTTTCTCCGTGGACGCCAACCTGAGCGTGAACGGCAAGGCCGGCACCTGGCTGCCTTACCGCGTATCCGGTGGTCTCACCACCCAGAACGGTACGCTGAAGGGTTCCAAGATGGACCGTCTCACTCTGTCCGTGAACCTGTCGCCCACTTTCTTCAAGGATCACCTCACCGTGAACCTGAACGGTAAGGGCACGTACGCTTTCAACGAGTACGCCAACCAGGGTGCCATCGGTGCGGCCAACCACTACGACCCCACCAAGCCGGTCTATGACAAGAACGGCATCAACGGCTACACCACCTGGTACGACCTCTCCGGCAACCCCAACACCATGGCCACCGTGAACCCGGTTGCCCTGCTGGACGCCCACCGCGACTATGCCGATGCATGGCGTTTCATCGGCAATGCCCAGTTCGACTATAAGATTCATGGTCTGGAAGACCTCCGCCTGAATCTGAACCTGGGTATCGATACCGCCTCTTCCAACGGTAATTCCGTAACGGCCATGGGTTCCGAATCCTCCATCCACAATACTTCCGAATCCGGTGGCGGTTCCTTCACGGATTATGATTACATCCGCCGGAACACCACCCTGGAAGCCTACGCCGCCTATAACAAGACCTTCGCCAAGAAGCATACTCTGGATGTGATGGCCGGTTATTCCTGGCAACATTTCTGGAACAACAGCCACAACCACAAGGTTCGTCTGTCCGATGGTCTGGAAATGTCCAACACCGAAGGCAAGGGTGAACTCTACCTCATCTCCTTCTTCGGCCGTGTCAACTACAGCTTCGCCGACAGATACCTGATCACCGCCACGGTACGTGCCGATGGTACTTCCCGTTTCCAGAACAACAAATGGGGTATCTTCCCCTCCGTTGCTTTGGGCTGGAACATCAAGAACGAAAGCTTCCTCAAGAACGTGGATCCCATCTCCACCCTCAAACTGCGTTTGAGCTGGGGTGAAACCGGTCAGCAGGAAGTGGGCGGCTACTACGACACCTTCGCCCAGTTCCTCACCATCAATACCCCTGGTTCCTATTACTTCACCGGCAACGGCAGCTACACCGCCCCTGTGGTGGCCCTGGGCTACAGCGCCAACCTGAAGTGGGAAACCACCACCACCTGGAACGCCGGTCTCAACTTCGGTTTCTGGAACGACCGTCTCACCGCAGGTGTCGACTTCTACAAGCGCGACACCCGCGACATCCTGAACTACATCCCGGTTCCCGGTCTGTCCAACCTCACCAACTACCTGAACACCAACATCGGCTCCCTCACCAACATGGGTTATGAGATCGACTTGAACGGTGTTATCATCGAAACCCGCAACACCAGTTGGACCCTGGGTGTGAACATGGCCTACAACAAGAACACCGTTACCAAGCTCACCGCCTCCGACGAAAATGCAGCAGGCGTTGAAACCGGCGGTATCTCCGGCGGTACCGGTAACAATGTGCAGTTGATCCAGGTGGGCTATCCCATGCGCACCTTCTATCTGTATCAGCAGGTGTACGACAAAGCCGGCAAGCCCATCAACGGCGTTTACGTGGACCAGAACGGCGACGGCCAGATCACTGCCGACGACAAGATCATGACCCATCACGCCGACGCCGACTACACCTTCGGCTTCAACACCAACTTCTCCTATAAGAACTGGACTTTTGCCCTCTCCGGTCACGCCGCCATCGGCAACTGGGTATACAACAACGTGGCCTCCGACACCGAAATGCTGGCCGACCTCTGGACCAACAGCTTCGTGTCCAACCGCGTTTCCTCCGCTCCCAATTCCATGTTCACCCAGGCCCAGTACCTGAGCGACTACTACCTGCAGAACGGCAGCTTCCTCAAGCTGGACAACTTCACCGTCGGTTACACCTTCCCGAAGCTGTTCAAGTCCGACTCCGAGCATCCTGGTTCCCTGAACATCTTTGCGACGGTCCAGAATATCTGCACCATCACCAAGTACACCGGCATCGATCCGGAAGTGTACGGCGGTATCGACGGCACGGTTTACCCGCGCCCCAGAACCTTTGTCCTCGGTGTTAAGTTTAACCTCTAATCCGGCACGCATCTTATGAAAACCATCAAGAATATTTTAGGCATTGTGGCTGCCAGCGCAGCATTGACTGCCTGCGTGGGTGATCTGAATGTGACGCCGATCGACCCCAACGCCAATACCGTAGACAAGGTGCTCACCTCCCAGGCGGCCCTTGACTCCTATATCTCCGGTGTGTATCTGGGCTTTGCCACTTCCGGCTACTACGGCCCCAACGGCAGCGCTTCCATTTCCGGTCTGGACGGTGGCGCCTCCCAGTACATCCGCGGTCTGTATCACCACCAGGAGCTCACCACCGACGAGTGCGTGTGCGGTTGGAACGACCAGACCATCAAGAACTTCCACTACATGAACTGGACTACGGACGATACCTTTATCTATGCGTTCTATTCCCGTCTGTTCATGCAGGTATCTGCTGCCAACGAGTTCATCCGCGAGGTGAATCAGGTCAACTTCGACCCTGCTGTCACCAAGCGTTACATTGACGAAGCCCGCGTCCTGCGCGCCATCGCCTACTATCACGCCATCGACTGCTTCGGTAACGTTCCTTTCGCCACCGAAAGTGATGTTGTGGGTACCAACCCCGATCAGATTTCCCGGGCTGCCCTCTTTGAGTGGCTGGATGAAGAACTGCAAGACATCATCTCCGGCAACAACCTGCCCGGTAAGAACAATGTGGTGGCCGGCCATGTGAGCATGGGCGCTGCCAAGTTCCTGCTGGCCAAGCTGTATCTGAACGCAGAAGTGTACACTGGCAGAGCCAAGTGGAACGAATGCGCCACCGTGCTGAAAGACCTCATGGACGACGGCTACAGCCTGCACACCACCTCCGCCGGCGTGTACTCTCCTTATCAGGAGCTCTTCCTGGCCGATAACGACCGTTGCACCGACGAAATCATCTTCGCCGTGCAGCAGGATGGTCTTTACACCCAGAGCTACGGCGTTACCAACTACATCATCTTCGCCTCCACCGGCGGTGAGATGGATCCCGACGCCATCGGCATTTCTTCCGGTTGGGGCGGTCTCCGCATGACCCCGGAATTCTATGCCAAGTTCTCCAACGACGACCAGCGCAAGCTCTTCTACACCGCTACGCAGAAGGCCAGCATCGACGACATCGGCGAATTCTCCAACGGTTATGCCTTCATGAAGTTCCTGAACCGCACCAGCACCGGTGACTATGGTCAGGAAATGGGCTTCGTGGACACCGACTTCCCGCTCATGCGTTACGCCGACGTGCTTCTGATGGCAGCTGAATGCCAGGCCCGCGGTGCTTCTATCGACGGTCTTTCCGCCTTCAACCAGGTGCGTGAGCGTGCCGGCCTGAACCCGGTATTCGCCCTGAACCTGGACGACATCCTGGACGAGCGTGCCCGTGAACTCTATCAGGAGTGCTGGCGCCGCAACGACCTCATCCGCTTCAACAAGTTCACTTCCGGTTATACCTGGCAGTGGAAGGGCGAAGTACAGGAAGGTCGTGACGTGGAGAGCTATCGCAGCCTGTTCCCTATTCCGGACAGCGACCGTCTGGCCAACTCCAACCTCCAGCAGAACGAGGGCTACAAATAATAGATGAACTGCCTTATGAAGAAAATAGTATCGATTATTCTTGCAGGTGCGGCCGCCCTCGCCGCCGTTTCCTGTGCCAAGCAGGAGTTGGTGCGGTTCGACGACAGCAAGGCCACAGCCCCCGTCGTCAACGCCTACGATGTCACCGATGACGGTGTGTTCGTAAACTTCTCCGCCGCCTCCTTCAACCAGAACTTCAACCAGAAGATGCCGGTGAACCACTCACTGGTGCTGCTCACTGTGGATGGCAAGCCCGCTAACAAGGTGCTCTCCTCCTCCATCAACGGCAACATTATCAGTGTTTCCAAGACCACTCTCTGCCGTACCCTCATCGCACAGGGTTATCCGGAAGGCGCCGTCGTTTCCCTGGAAATGGCCCTTCGCGCTTCCATGCAGGAGCCTGCCCGTGACAACACGCGCAATGGTTATGTAGAGGCTGTGGGCCATATTTCGGTTCCCAGCTTCGAGGTAATCGTGCCTCAGGGCAGCCCGTACGAGGAATACACCGAAATCAGCAACTGGTCTGTGATCGGCTCCCTGTCCAACTACGGCATCAGCTGGGACAACGACCTCGTGATGTGGACCGACGGTAAGGGTAACCACGTGGCTGCTCACGTAACCCTCACGGCCGATGATGAATTCAAGTTCCGCAAGGATCAGGATTGGGGTGTGAACTTCGGCGGCGACTATGCCGGCCTGGACAATGAGTTCTCTCTCACCCAGGATGGTCCTAATATCAAGGTAGGTGCCGCTGGCGTGTACGACCTCTTCTTCAACGAGTCCGGCAGCGCCTGGATCTCCAACGCCTACGATCCTTATCCGGATTACACCGAATCCAGCCCTTGGTCCGTGATCGGCTCCCTGTCCGCTTACGGTATCAGCTGGGACGGCGACATCGCTATGATGACCGACGGTACTTCGCACGTGGCCCTGAGTGTCACTATCGGCGCTTCCGACGAATTCAAGTTCCGTAAGGATGCTGCCTGGACCGAGAACCTGGGTGGTGAATACGCCGGTATCGACACCGAGTTCGCTGTAACGCAGGATGGCCCCAACATCGTGATTGGTGCCGACGGCGTCTTCGACCTCTTCGTGAATCCGGGTGCCGGTTCGGCCATCATCACCAATGCTTCCGGTGCCAAGGTTTCCTACATCATCGGTGGCGACGAACCCGAACCCGAGCCGGAGACTGTAACCGGTTGGAACATCATCGGCCTCAACGGCGACTGGAACAATGACATCCTGGCCTCCCAGGACGGCAACATCTGGACGGCCTATATCACCGCCGAAGGCGACACTGAATTCAAGTGGCGCAAGGATGGCGGCTGGGACGAGAACTATGGTGGCGTGATGAGCGCCCTTGGCGAGCCCTTCGAGGCTGTAGCCGGTGGCGACAACATCAAAATCGGTGCCGGTTTCTGGAAGGTTCAGCTGGATACCGATGCCCTCACCATCACCGTTTCCGACGGCAATGTGTGGTCCCTGATCGGCGACTTCAACAGCTGGGGCGGCGATGTGGACATGGTGCTTACCGACGGCAAGTGGGTATCCCCGCTCACCAAGCTGGAAGGTGGCTTCAAGATCCGTCACAACCACGCCTGGGATGAGAACGTGGGTGGTATCATGACCGCTATCGGCGAGCCCTTCGCCGCTGTTCCCGGTGGTGACAACATCCAGGTGGAAGCCGGTTCCTACATCGTTACCTACGATCCCGAGGCTGCTACTATCACCGTTTCCGAAAGCGGTTGGGGTGTTGTGGGCACCATCACCAGCTGGGGCGGTTCCCCGGATATCATCCTCAAGGAAGAAGGCCTGTTCCTGGTGGCCAGGAACGTGGCTCTGACCGAGAGCGATGAGATCAAGATCCGCTACAAGAGCAACTGGGACGAGAACCGCGGCGGTCGTACTTCCGTCGGCGTGCCCGTGCTGGCTGTTCCTAACGGCGACAACATCAAGCCCGGTGTGGCCGGTAACTACGATGTGTACTATCGTCCTTCCTGCGAGGTGATTATCCTCAATCCTGCCGGCGCCGATCTCAACTACTGGGGCGTTGTGGGCACCATCAACGGTTGGGCTGCTCCGGATGGCATCCTCTTCGAGAATGCCGACGGCCTGCTCCAGACCGGCGAAATGCTCCTGGGCGCTTCCGACGAGATCAAGATCCGCAAGAACGAAGACTGGGCCGATAACCGCGGCGGTAAGTTCGTGGAACTGGGCCAGCCCTTCGAGGCAACGCCCGGCGGCGACAACATCAAGCTTGGCCGTGAAGCTACGGTTGTGCTGGTGTACGATGCTGCCAACGAGACCATCACCATCAGTGGTGAGTACCACGGCGACACTCCGTCCCTGCCGGAGCACATGTACATGATCGGCGACGGTGTCGGTGGTTGGGACTGGGAAGCCAATGGCCTGGAGATGATCCCGGTGCACGGAAAGGCCGGCCAGTTCTGGGCCATCCGTAACATCGAAGCGGGCAAGGGCTTCAAGTTCAACTCTGTCAAGGCTTGGGGCGGTGATTTCACCGGCCTGGGCGAAGACAGCGGCTATACCGTGAGCGACGGCAACTGCTACGTGGCAGAGAATGGTGTGTACATGATTTATGTGGATACCGAGAACAAGAAGCTGTGCGTGGAGCCTGCCAAGGTGTATGGCATGGGTAACTGCTTTGGCGGTTGGAACGAGGGTATGGACAATGCCCTGTTCACCGCTTCCGAAGGCAAGCTCTCCGTCACCATCCCTGCCAGCGGCGAACTGCGCATCTACGCGGCTTCTTCCATCGCCACCTCCGACTGGTGGACCCGTGAATTCATCATCCTGGAAGGCAAGATTGTCTACCGTGGCAATGGCGAAGACCAGGAGCGCGTGAATGTGGGCGCCGGTCAGAAGGTAACCCTGGACTTCAATGCCGGAACCGGTACCATTGAATAATCCTTTCTTTCAGGCGGGCGCCCCTGACCGGGCGCCCGCTTGCCAATTATCTATGCATATGAAACGAATTGTCTGGATACTTTCGGCCGCTGTGATGCTGGTGGCCTGCGGGGGAAAGGAAAATCCGGTGCCCCCCACACCGCAGGATAATCTTTCCGTTAGTCCCACTACGTTGTCTTTCGCCGAAGAGGAGACTTCCACCAAGCTGATTACCGTCACGGCCTCCGGGTCTTGGTCTGCATCGGCATCGGCCAGTTGGATTCATGTCTCGCCGGCTTCGGGTAACGGGAACGGTTCACTTTCTGTGAAGGTGGATGCCAATACGGGCGAAGGCGCCCGTACGGGCAGCGTGGACGTGGCCTGCGGCAGTAAGAAAGCCAGCGTGAGCGTGTCGCAGTCCGGTGCTGCCAAGGTGGCTATCGTGCCCTCTCCGGCCGCGTTCGATGGCAATAAACGTGCGTCCACCACCTACCAGCTGCTGGTTTACAGTTTCGCCGACAGCGACGGCGACGGTATCGGTGATTTCAGAGGTATCCAGAATAAGCTGGATTACCTGGATGAGATGGGCGCCACGGCCTTGTGGCTCTCTCCGTCACATCCCACCAATTCCTATCACGGCTACGACGTGAACGACTACACGGCGGTAAACCCGCTGTATGGCACCGAGGCCGATTTCAAAAACCTCATTGATGCCGCACACGCTAAAGGAATTAAGATTTACATGGACTTTGTGCTCAATCATTCCGGCACCGGCCATGAGTGGTTCAAGAGCGTGAAGGCCGATCCCAAGAACAGCCCTTATAAGGATTATTACGTGCTCTCCTCCAATCCCACGGCCGATGGACTGGCTGGCAAGATTGACAATTATGGCGGCTCGAAGTCTTCTAACATGGGAGGCTGGCATTCGCTGGGTGACGGGAATATCGGCTATAAAGGCCGTCTCCATTTCAAAGTAGACTGGACCGGCAGCACCAAGTATGTGACGGTGACCGAGACCACGGATGCGCCTCAGAATCCTAATACCACCGATGCGGAACGTTGGATCCACGTAGGTTCCAAGGGCAGTCTGGGCATGTATAAGACGGCCAACAACATCTACGAACTCACCATTGATGTGGATACCAACTGGGGCTTCCTGGTGCGTACTTCCAATAGCGATTCCTGGCCCGCTGGAACCAAATATGGCGGAGCGGCCGGCAACAGCGTCATTACCTTCGGAAAACCCTTCGCGCTGGACAATTCTACGGCTTCGGATATCGTTTTCGGTGAAACCACTTATTATTTTGCCGCCTTCGATGCTTCCATGCCGGACCTGAATTACGGCAAATACACCGAATGCGAAACCTCCGGTGCCTTTAAAGCCACCGTGGAGGCCGCTACCAAGTGGATTAATCTGGGCGTGGATGGTTTCCGTCTGGATGCTGTTATCTGGATCTACAATGCCCAGATTCCGGCCAATCAGCGCTTCCTGGACCAGTGGTATCAGGCCGTAAACGCCGCTTACAAGGCTGCTGGCCACAGCGACAATATCTTCATGGTGGGTGAAGCCTGGGAAGGCCACGGTACCGAAAAACAATACTACAAAGGCCTTATCTCCAACTTTGAATTCGAGTATTTCGGTGCCATTACCAAGGCTTTGGGTGGTAGCGGCAGCAACTTCGCCTCATCGGTAAACGGCTGGATAAGCGATCATACCATCGAACGTCCCGATGCCGTCACCTCCATTTTCTTCACCAATCACGACCAGGACCGCGCCTCCGAGTCCCTGGGTAAAAACCTGGCCAAGGAAAAGCAGGCTGCAGCCATGCTGCTTACCTCTCCGGGCAAACCGTTCATGTACCAGGGCGAAGAACTGGGCTATTGGGGCACCAAGAGCGGCGGCGACGAATATGTGCGCGCGCCCATCGTGTGGGATTCCTCAGCTAAGGATTGCGCCAAGAAGGGCGTGAATAACAAGGTAAATAGCGATATGCTCAAGGGCAGCATCTCGGTTCAGACGCAATCGGCCGATGAAAGCTCCCTGTTGAACGTGTACAAGTCCTGGAGCCGTCTGCGTAACACCTATCCTGCCCTGGCTAGCGGCGAAATGACCCCGGTGAGCCTATCCGGTTCCTCTTTTGCGGCCTGGTACATGACTTCCGGCAGTCAGAAGCTTTTGGTGGTCCACAACTGCGCAGGGTCTGAAAAGAGCGTAAGTGTCTCTGACAGTATGAATAAGCCCATTGCCCTCCTGGGTACCGGCTTTGTGAAGGAGCAAACCCTCATCCTGGGTCCCAACTCCTCTGTGGTATTCCAGCTATAGGCTAGAAAGAGCGTCCCACAAGAGCGTGGGCGAAAGTATGGAGTGCGGCGAAGGCTTCCGAGGGAAGGGAGGCTTCGCCGCACTTGCGGATAGCAAGGGCGCTGAGTTCCGCGATGGCGGTTTTGGCGGCATCGGCTACGCCTACGCTGTTGTAAAGGGCTTTCACACGGGCAATCTTGGCGGCTTTTTCCTCTTCTGTTACGGCAGGCGCATTCAGGGCTTCGGCCATGCCGGTAGCGCCCAATTCTTCGGCCTTGATGGTGAGCCAGGATTTCTTGGCATTAAGGATATCTCCGCCGATGGGCTTTCCGAATACCTTTTCGTCGCCATAGGCGTCCAGGTAATCATCGGCCACCTGGAAAGCCAGCCCCAAGTTGTAACCATAATCATATAGCGCTTCCTGAGCATGGAGGTCGGCCCCGCCGATGAGGGCGCCCATGCGTACGGAACAGGCCAGGAGTACGCCGGTTTTGAGGCCGATCATACGCATGTACTCCGGCATGGAAACGTGGCTGCGTTTCTCGAAATCCATGTCCAGCTGCTGTCCGTCGCACACCTCCGAAGCGGTTTTGGAGAACAGCGCCATGGCTTGCGGCAGCACCGCCTGAGGCGCTTGGGCTATGCGTTTGAAGGCATCGATGCACATGACATCCCCGCTAAGGATGGCGGTGTCCTCGTTCCATTTCTTCCACACGGTCTGGTGGCCGCGCCGTAAGGGGCTGCGGTCCATGATGTCGTCGTGGATAAGGGTGAAAGTGTGGTAAACCTCCAGTCCGGCGGCAGGCTCCAGGATGTGAGGCCCAAACGTATCCTGATAGAAGCCGTAGGTGAGCAGGCACAGCCGCGGGCGCAGCCGCTTGCCGCCAATGGCAATCATGTAACGAAGAGGATCGTACAGCCCGGCGGGTTCCGCCTGGAACTGAATCTGGCCAAAGAGGTCTTTCAGAGCCTGGGAGATAACGGTTTCCTGTATCATGGTGCGAACGTTTTCGCAAAGATAAGAAAAATTACAGCCGGAGCTCTCCGCCGCGGTAGAATTCTACCAGATGGGTTTGGAACAAGTATTCGTAGGTGGCCTGCACGGCGTCGGACTGGGCTTTCACCAGGCGGTTGCGGGCTTCGTTGAATTCGGTGAGGGTGGCTTTGCCGTTCTCGTACTTGGCCTGCTGCAACACAAAGGCATCGTGGGCTGCCGCCTGGGCCTTGTGGGCGCTTTCCCACTTGGCTTTTGCTGCCACTGCGCCATTCCATGCCTGCACAATCTCCTTATACAGGTTGTTCTTCACCCGCTGCAGTTGGATTTCCTGGTTGCGGCGATTCACCTGTGCCGTGCGCACCTGATTACGGGCCGAGAAACGGGTAAAGATAGGTATGCTGAGCGACAGTCCTACATACTGGCTGAAGTTGTTGCGTATCTGATCCCAGAAGCCCTGCGTGGCAAAGCTGGTGTAATAATTGGTTCCCAAACCGCCACTCAGGGAGAGGGTGGGGTAGAGTTGGGCCTTGGCGATGCGGATGGAACGTTCCGTGCCCAGTAAGCGCAGCTCTTCGGCCCGGATGGCGGGACGGATGCCCACGGCATCGGCGAAAATGTCATCGGGGGAACTGATGAGCACTTCCTCCATCTGCAGCTTGGGCCGCTCCACGGAGAAACCGTGCCAGACGGGCAGTTCCAGCAGCTGGGAAAGGTCCAGCAGGGCGGCGCGCACATTATTCTCCGCCTGCACCAGCGTAAGCTGGCTTTGAGCCATGGAGGCTTCCTGCTGCGAGAGTTCGGCGGCCGATGCCTTTCCGTTCTCGAACAGGCCCTTCAGACGCACTACCTGGAGCGAGTCAATGGCATGCTGTTCCCGTGCTACGCCCAGGATTTCGTAATTGTACAGGATCTGGACATAGGCTTTGGCCACGGAGACACGGACATCGTCGCGGGCCTTTTCCAGGTCTTCGGTGGCGGCTTCCAGGTTCAGCCGGGCCAGTTTGATGCGGTTGGGCGTGGCCAGGCCGTCGAACAGCGGCATGCCGCTGTTTAGGTTGAAGCCCGAGGATGCGGTGTTACCGCTCTTATAGGTGTTATCCCCGCCGATACCACGGCCGAAACTCCAGTTTTGGCTGGCCGATGCGCTCAAATTGGGCACCCAGGACCAATCGGCCGTATTCTTATCGATGGCGCTGCGTTCCAATGTGGCTTCCTGCTGGGCTACGCTAAGGTTGTGATCCAGCGCCCAGTCGATGCACTGCTGAAGGGACCAGGGACGGGAAAGGTCCGGGAGGGAGTCGGTAGGCGCCTGCAGCAGCGCCAGGGCAATCAATAAGGTTTTCATGGCTACTTCTTCTCCGTGTTGATGATCTGCGGTCCGCGGACCTTGTCGCTTTCCTTGATGCCTTCCTTGATTTCGATGTTCACACCGTCGGAGAGGCCGCAGGTTACGTCGCGGCGTTCATAGCCATCGGCCCCCTGGATATAGACATAGGTTTGGTCGCCGTCGTACTGGATGGCACTTTCCGGGAGGGTGAGCACGTTCTGGACTTCCTGGAGCACGATCTCGGCGTTGGCGCTGTAGCCGCTACGGATGGTTACGCTGTCCGGCACGCTCACGGACGCCTTGATCTCAAAGAGGTTGGTGCCGTTGGATTCGGTGGCCTTGGGGGCGATGTACTCCAGCGCCGCGTCGAATGCCAAGTCCTGCAGGGCACCCACGGTGATGCGTACCGGCAGGCCCACGTGCAGGCGGCCCACTTCCGTCTCGTCGATGTTGCCGTCGAAGATGAGATCGTTCATATTGGCCACCGTGGCGATGGTGGTACCGTCGTTGAAGGTGTTGGACATGGTCACGGAGTTACCCACTTTCACCGGAACGTCCAGGATAAGGCCCGAGATGGTGGAACGGATGAGGGTGGTACTTCCGCTTTTGTTGGAGGAAGCCACACCGTCCCTCACGATTTCCAGCGCTTCCTGTGCGATGGCGTGCTCTTCCTGGGCCTGGTGCAGGGCCTGGAGCACTTTCTCGTACTCATCGGCGCTCACCAGCTGCTGGTCGTAGAGCTTCTTTTCGCGCTCGTGGTTGGTCTGTGCCTGCTTCAGGTTCACTTCGCTCAGGCGCACGCGGCTCTGGGCGCTGGCGAGTTGGCTCATGTCCGGAATCACCTTGAGCTTGGCGATGATTTCGTTCTGCTGCACCGTTTCGCCGGCCTTCTTGTATACTTCGGCCACGATGCCGTTCAGCTGCGGCTTCACGTTCACTTCGTCGCGGGGCTGGATTTTCCCGGTGACTACGGTGCTTTTGGAGATGTCTCCCATCTGGGGCACCAGCTCCTGGTACACTGCTTCTTTGGGTTTGGAGCGCTGGAACAGGTAGGCGAAAGTGCCCACGAATACAGCTGCAACCAGCACGATAATCAGAATTCTACCAAACTTTTTCATATAGCTTTTAATTTTATTATTCGTCTCTCATGGCGTCCACCGGTTTGATTTGCATGGCGCGGGTGGCGGGCATCAGGCCAGCCACTACGCCCAGCACTGTCAGGAGCGAGGCGGCCAGTACCGCGGTGGCAAAGGGCACCTGGAAGGGCGCTTTCAGGATGCCGTCCTGGGTCATGGCCAGTTCTACGCCGTACAGGATCAGTACGCTGAATACGATACCCATCATGCCGGCCACCAGGGTAAGGACCGTGCTTTCGGAGATAATCTGTCCCAGGATTTGCCGGGGCGTGGCGCCGATGGCCCGCCGGATGCCAATCTCCGTGGTGCGTTCCTTCACGCTCACCATCATAATATTGGACACGCCGATCACACCGGCCAGCAGGGTTCCCAGGCCGATAAGCCAGATCAGGAAGTTGATGCCCTTGAACAGGTTGTCCACAATACCGAAAATGAGCTGGGTGTTCAGCAGGAACATGGCCTGTTCGTCGGTGGGGTCCACATAATGTGCCCGGGCGATCACTTCCCGAACGCGCGGAATGATGTCGTTCATGGTGATGCCTTCCTTGGCGGTAAAGCACAGCATGTATACGCGGTCGCCCAGGTTGTACACCTTACGTGCCTGGTTGATGGGGATGGTGACGGCATCCGACGCCCTACCGTTGATGTTGATGCCTCCGCTTTCTTTCCAGTCAACGCCGATAACGCTGTAGTAGGCACCGTCAATGCGGATGCGCTGCCCGCAGGGGTCGCCGCCTTCCGGGAACAGTTCGTCGTATACTTTCTTACCCAGTACGCACACCTTGCGCTCCTGGGCGTTGTCGCTGTCGTTCAAGTAGCGGCCGTACATCATGCGCGGGGTCTCGATGTTGGCGTAATCGGCCCGAGCGCCTTTGACTACGGCGCTGGAAGAGGTGTTGTCGTTCCGGCTTACGCTTTTTCCCCACAGGCTCACCACGGGGGTGATGGTCTCCAGTTCGGGTACCAGGTTCCGCAGGCGGTCCAGATCGGCGTAATTCATGTTCCAGGAACGGCCTTTCTTGAAGCCCTTGTACGGCTTGGTGGTCTGGTCGGCGAAGACGATGCAGGTGTTCTGGGCAAAGCCGTCGAACTCGTTCATCAGGATCTGCTTGAGGCCTTGCCCGCCGCCGGTCAGGAGCATGAGCATGAACACGCCCCAGAACACGCCGAAGCCTGTCAGGAGGCTGCGGCTCCGGTTGCGCAGGATGCTGTCCAGAATCTCCCGGAAAGTATCGGTATCAAACCACTTTTTCATTCTGCACGTAAGGCTTCAATAGGTTTCACTTTGGCGGCTTTCCAGGCCGGGATGATGCCGGCCAGCGTGCCGGCCACGATGAGCAGCAGGGTGGCTTCCAGTGCCACATCCAGGCCCACGGAAGGATTCACCAGCATACGGATTTCCTCAAAGCCGATATTCACGCCCCGCTGACCCACGGTCTTGTCCAGTATTTCGCAGGCGATCATGCCCAGGAACATACCCACGTAACCGAAGATGGCCGTGATGGTTACGCTTTCGGCGATGATGAGGCTCAGGATATTGTGCGGTTTGGCGCCGATGGCCTTGCGGATGCCGAACTCATGCGTGCGTTCCTTCACAGTGATGAGCATGATGTTGGAAACGCCCACGATGCCGCTCACCAGGGTCAGGAGACCCAGGATCCACATGGCGAGGCTCAGGATACGGCTGGCATTGGACATCTCCAGATTATCGGTATAGCCGTTGCGCACCCAGATGCCGCGGCGGTCGTCGGGGGCAATTTCGTGCATGCGCTTGAGGGCGCCCGTATAGGAATCCTGGAAGTCCTGGTGCTCTTTGAGTGTGCTGGGACCGTTCACCGTAAAGGAGATGTCTTCAATCTTGTCGGTATGGTCGTAGATTCCTTTGTAGGTGGAGTAGGGGATAGGGCAGGTCTGGCGGAAATCCTGTTCGTCGGTGTGATAGATGCCCACCACGCGGAAAGCCACGCTGCCGGCGCTGATCCATTGGCCGATAAGGGCTTCCGGATTCCGGGGGCTCAGTTCCTTCGCTTGAGAGCGGCTCACCACAATCACTTTGCGGCGGCCCTTGATGTCATCGTGGTTCAGGAAACGTCCGGCCGACATCTGCAGTTTTTCAGTCTCTTGGAAGTCGGGCATGACACCCCGCATCCAGCCGTTTACGTTCCGGCCTTCCAGGTTCAGTTTCACGGACTGGGAGGAAGTGGCAACAGATACGTTGCCGATCACCCCTTCCCATTCGGGGCCTTCCGTATAGTTGAGGTCCCGCTGGTCCAGCTGGATATTACGGTTTTCCTTATAGCCGGCGTAGGGCTTGGAGGTGCGCCAGCCCGATACGGTGACCGTCTGGCTCACATACTGTTCCATATTGCCGGAGAACGAATTCATGAGTCCGTTCCCGGCACCCAGCAGGGCAATGAGCAGGAAGATTCCCCAGCTCACGGCAAATCCTGTGAGGGCTGTCCGGAGCTTGTTCTGCCGGATGCTGCTGGCTATTTCGTGGAAGAGTTCGCGCATTACTTGATAATGGAGCCGCCCCAGGCAGTGTGCCGGGTGTTTTCTTCGATTTCGCCGATAATACCGTCCTTGATATGGATAATCTTATCCGTCTCGTTGGCCACGCCGCCTTCGTGGGTGACCACGATGATGGTGATGCCGTCTTGCTGATTCAGTTGTTTCAGGAGCTGCATCACTTCCACGCTGGTCTTGGAGTCCAGGGCGCCGGTGGGTTCATCGGCCAGGATAATCTGCGGTTTGGTGATGAGGGCACGGGCAATGGCCACGCGCTGCTTCTGACCGCCGGACATCTCGTTGGGGAAGTGCTTGGCCCAGGGTGTGAGTCCCATCTTCTCCAGGTACTCCATGGCCATTTCCTGACGCTTGCGGCGGGGGACGCCTTGATAATATAAAGGGAGTTCCACGTTCTCCAGGGCCGTCTTGAAGCCGATGAGGTTGAAGCTCTGGAAAACGAAGCCGATCATGCGGTTGCGGTAATCGGCCGCCTGTTTCTCCGTGAGGTCCTTGATCAGTTTGCCATCCAGGTGGTACGTGCCTGTATCGTAATTGTCCAGGATGCCCAGGATGTTCAGGAGCGTGGATTTACCCGAGCCGGACGCACCCATGATGGATACGAATTCCCCCCGCTCGATACCCAGGTTAATACCCTTGAGCACGTGCAGGGGTTGCCCGTTGTTGTATGTCTTGTTAATGTCTTTCAGCTCGATGAGGGCCATATCTCGACTGTATTAGTATCCTATTACACTGCAAAGATAGAACGGATTTTTGAATCTACCAAATCTTTTTTCACCTGTTAGACGAAAAACCCACCTGTCCGGTTGGCCCTTTAAGCAAAAAACTTGCCGAAAACGGCACAATGAACCTAATGCCGCACTGATTCTGTGCACTTAGGCCAATTTTCGCCCAGGTTCAGGTTCACGCAGAAGTGGATCCGGGCACTTTGGCCCCTTTTCGCCCGGGTTCACGAAATTTTAATAAAAGGCATTTTAGAGGAGCGAAAAAAAGGCCACTGAACGCGCTACAGGGCCGATTTTCAAACTTATCCGTTTATTCTTGAATAAACCGATAATTGTTCCGTCCTTTGCAATATGTATAGAAGGAAAGAACGCGAAGCCTATCGGGCATTGGGGAATG
Organism: Candidatus Cryptobacteroides sp.; assembly: GCA_045226315.1. GTDB lineage: Bacteria > Bacteroidota > Bacteroidia > Bacteroidales > UBA932 > Cryptobacteroides. The sequence continues at coordinate 88,402 of JBGVCF010000031.1, read as the reverse complement.
GGTATTACCACTTCTCCACGAACGGTTGGAAAGAGGCCGATATTTTCAACGACGTCAACCAGTACGCATTGGGCATGATCTTGATGGGGCTTATCTGCATCAAATTCTCCGTTGTCATCTATGCGTTCACGCTGATGCCCAATCACATTCATATCATCCTGAGCGGCACGGGCGCCAACTGCTTGAAGGCATTTGACTATTTGAAACGAAAGTTATCTGCCAGACTGAAGCGGGACGGCTACCCGCCGCTTCCGGAGGACTATTGGTTTCAGCTAACCAGTATTGACAGTCCGGAGCAGATGAAGACAGAAATCATTTATGTACTCCGCAATCCACTGGAAAAGGGAATGGCTATGGTAGGCGGCTATTTGTGGAGTTCCGAATGGCTTTACTATTCGGGGATTACAAGGCTTTTACTTGATAGTGCGCTGCCATGCATTCCCTCTACACGAAAACTTAGAAATCTGATCGGAGGAGATGAAACCATTCCCAAAGAATGGCGTTTTCATCCCTATCTGGGATTGCATCCCGCTTGTTTCGTAGATACTTCCCTGGTCGTTAAATTGTTCCCGGAAGTCAAAGATTTGCAGATTGCGCTGGTGAAAGACTATGAAGCCTTCTTTCAAATTGCATCCCGCCTGGGAGAAATATGTGAATTCAATAAAATGGAAATGGAGAGCATCGTTTCTCAAACGCTACAGAAACGGTTTAACGGCCGCAGCCTGAAATCTTTATCAGAGGAAGAAAAGGGAAAACTGGCCATTATCCTTAACCGCGAATTCGGCTTCACTTCTTATCATATTTCAACAACCATTTTCATCAAAGAACGGGTCGTACGCCAACTGCTCGCTTCAAAAGAACTCCGATAGCTACCTCCGCAAGTGAATCCGGGCGTTTTGAGCCCTTTTCGCCCGGATTCAGTGTCGGCCGATCGTGAATCTGTGCGCTTTGGCCAATTTTCGCCCAGGTTCACGCGCGGGCACACGTAAAAACGGGCGCTTTGGCCAATTTTCGCCCAGGTTCACGCAAGACAACAGACGGCACTACCGGTTGGGAGCATCCAGCCGGAGCTCCGGATGGCGGGCCGATGTACGGCGGAAGGTCAGCGCCACCACTACGGCGGCTACGCAGAGTCCCACGAACATAAGTTCTACGGTAACGGGGCCGTTGCCCGGTTTTCCAAGAATGACGCCGGCTATCCACTTGAAGCTGAGCAGGCCCAGGTTCTGCACCCAATAGATGAGGGCGAAGGTGGTGCCCAGCACTTTGTCCGGAACAATCTTGGGGACGGAAGGCCACAGGGCGGCGGGGACCAGCGAATAGCCGAAGCCCAGGAATACCATGGCCAGGTAACCCCAGAAAGGAACCCCGGCGGGAGCGAAGGCCAGCAGCAGGTGGGCGATGAGCGCCAGTATGGCGCCCAGCACCATCCAGCGGGTACCCTTGCCGGCTTTGTCCACCAGCATGCCGAAAAGCGGAGCAAAAACTACAGTGGAGAACGGCAGCATGCTCACCATCCAGCCGGCTGTCTGGGCGGGAATATCGAAACGTGGAATGAGGATGGCACCGGCGAATTTCTTGAAGGCAATGATGCTGCTGTAAAACAGGACACAGAGCAGCCCCAGCAGCCAGAAGTTCCGGTTGCCCAGCACTTTCAGCACATCTTTAAAGCGGAATGCTTCTTCGTCCGAAGTCTGCAAGGAAGGCTTTGCAGTCCCTCGGTCGGCGCGGGCATCCAGGGCCACGAAAATGGCCCAGAGAATGAGCCCGAGGGCCATCAGGCCCATGCCCACCACGGCGGGACGGGCGGTTTCGGCCAGCGTATACACATGGCCGGACTGCTCCTGGACCAGGCGGGGAGAAAGCACCAGGGCGAAGGCCGTGCCCAGTCGGGCGATGGCCAGTTGGAGACCCATGGCCAGAGCCATCGGCCCTCCGCGGAACCATTTGGCGATGCTGCGGGAAACGGCCGTTCCGGCTATCTCGCTGCCCAGGCCGAAGAACATGACGCCCACATAGGCGGCCTGCAGTGACCATGATGCGCCGCTGAGAAGCGCCCATAGCACCATGCCGGCTCCAGCCGCCATCATGCCCACGAAGACTGTACCGCTTACCCGTACACCCCATTTGTCCAGCAGGATGCCGCCGATGACCAGTCCGCCGAATACGCACAGGACGCTATAGCCGCTGGCATAAAGGCCGTACCCGGCCGCGTCCCAACCCAACTGCGTGAGGGTGGGGTTGTCGAACAGGTACGAAATGCTGGAAAACATATCGTCGAAGTAGTACGATGCAAACATCGGCACTACTAAACAGGCCAGCGCTATCCATGCCGCCGGCCTGTAAAATTTCTGTGTAGAAGCTGTCATCAGTGTTCCAGATTACCGTCTTCAACTTTTTCGGCAGGAGCCTGTATATTGGGCAGTTCCAGTCCCAGTCCCTTCTTGCGGTCCACTACCTTAAGCACCAAACCCAGGATCAGGGCGGCGATGCCCAGACAGGCCAGCATCACCAGCGGCGCAGTGTAGTTGAACTGCGTGGGATCCGTTACGCCAGGGTTGGTCTTGTCCAGCACCTTGCCAATGAGCAGCGGGAACAGCCACAGGCCGATGTTCTGGATCCAGAAGATGAGGGCATAGGCCGATCCGATGACTTTGGCGTCCACCAGCTTGGGAACGGAAGGCCAGAGGGCGGCGGGAACCAGCGAGAAGCTGGCACCCAGCACCAGGATGGTGGCATAAGCTACGATCACGCCGCCGATATCGTTGCCCTTGAAAGCGGGCAGGACGAATGCGAACGTAAGGTGGCAGGCGATGAGCAGGATGGCACCCAGCACCAGCATGGAAGCACCCTTACCCTTGCGGTCCAGATAGTTGCCCAGGATGGGGGTGATGAGCACGGCCAGCAGCGGGAACACCGCGAAGATGGATTCGGCGCTCTGGCGCATATAACCCATATAGCAATAGGCGATGAGGGCGATCACGGAAATACCCAGGAACAGGAACTTGCGGGTCTTGTCCTTTTGGAAATTGCTGATAAAGCCCGCAGCAGCCACCACCAGCATAATCAGGTACTGGATGATGGTGACGCTGGAACCGGCCCAGAAGGAATCGGCCGCCGGCTCCGTGAGCGTGAGGTTGCACTGGAGCATATTCACCGCATATTTCTGGAACGGGAAGATGGCGCTGTAGTACAGCACGCACAGCAGGGCCACAATCCAGAAGCCACCGTCGGAGAGAATCTTGCCGATATCGCTCACCTTGAAAGGATCGTCCTTTTCTTCGGCCTCACCGGTTTGCTCGTCCAGCTTCTTGTCCATGAAGAAGTACACGATGCACATGATAAGGGCGATGCAGAGGAGCACCACGCCGAAAGCGACGGAACGGGACACGTCCACATGGCCGCCCAGCTTGGCAAAGAAGGGGCTGAAGATCATGCAGGTGGCAACACCCAGACGGGCCAGGGCCATTTCGGAACCCATGGCCAGGGCCATTTCACGGCCTTTGAACCACTTGACGATACCACGGCTCACCGTGATGCCGGCCATTTCACAGCCGCAGCCGAAGATCATGAAGCCGCAGGCCGCCAGTTTGGCCGATGCCGGCATGCCCCGGTAGAAGGGTGACACGCCCAGTTCGTCGAACAGCGGAATATAATTGAGGTTATTGGTGAACCAGGCTTCCAGGCTGCTTCCCATGAAGGATTCGCTTACGGCATACCATTTAATAAGAGCACCTACCAGCATCACGCCTGCACTCAGCACGGCGGTGAAGCGCACCCCCATCTTGTCCAGGATGATACCCGCGAAGATGAGGAAGAAAACGAACACGTTCAGGAACACTTCCGAGCCCTGCATGGTGCCGAAAGCCGTAGAATCCCAGCCGCGGGTTTCCTGCATCAAGTCCTTGATGGGGGACAGGATGTCCATGAAAATATACGAACAGAACATGGCCAGGGCCAGCAGCAGCAAAGCTGTCCAGCGCATGGCGGCCGAGTCACGGAGGGTTTTCTTGATAGAATCTGCCATAATCGTCATTGTTTTGAACCGCTAAAATAATGAATTATTCTCAAATCCCCAACCACCCGCTTACCTGAACCTGGGCGAAAAGCGGCCAAAGTGCCCGGAATCGGGCAAGGGGGCGGAGGATTCGGAAAAAATACGTACATTTGTAAACTTTATGTACGAGATACTAGACAGCATCAATAGTCCCGCCGACCTGAAAAACTTGTCCCCACAGCAGTTAAAACAACTTTGTGCGGAGATTCGACAATATATGGTGGCGTGTTGCGCCGTGAATCCGGGTCATCTGGGTTCCAGTCTTGGTGCTGTGGAACTGATCGTCGCCCTCCATACCATATATAATACACCGGCCGATAAACTGATCTTCGACGTGGGCCACCAGGCCTATGCCCATAAGATTATCACCGGCCGAAGGGAAGCGTTCAAACGTAATCGTACACGGGACGGCATCAGCGGTTTCCCCAAGCGGGACGAAAGTCCGTACGATGCCTTCGGGGCCGGGCATTCCTCCACTTCCATATCGGCCGCATTGGGCTTTGCCGAAGCTGCGCGCCTTACGGGAAGCAAGGACAAGGCCGTGGCCATCATCGGCGACGGAGCCCTTACCGGCGGTTTGGCTTGGGAAGGCCTGAACAACGCAGGTTCTTCCAAGGCCGATCTACTGGTAATACTGAACGACAACAACATTTCCATCGACGAGAATATCGGCGGCTTGCACAATTACCTGCTGGAGGTGACCACCCATCCCATCTATAACCGCATTAAGAACAAGGTGTGGAACAGCATGGGTGAGGGCAAGGCCCGCGAATGGGTGCAGGGCCGCGTGATCGATGCCAAGTCCAACCTGGTACGCTCCAGCGGCGGTGCCCTGTTCGAAAGCCTGGGTTTCCGCTATTTCGGTCCCATCGACGGCAACGACCTGGAGCAGCTCATGTCCACCCTGAAGCGCCTGAAGAATCTTCCCGGACCGCGACTGCTGCACATTCGTACCCGTAAGGGTTGTGGCTATGAGCCGGCCGAGTCCGATCCCACCACCTGGCACGCTCCGGGCCGTTTCGACCCCATTACCGGCGATAGGATCAAGACCGTATACACCGCCGACCGCTATCAGGACGTGTTCGGGGAAGTGCTGGTGGACCTGGCCCGGCAAGATGCGAAGGTAGTGGGCATTACGCCCGCCATGGCCAGCGGTTGCGGCATGAACCGCCTGGAAGCTGCTTTCCCGGACCGCTTCTTCGACGTGGGCATTGAGGAAGGTCATGCCGTCACTTTCGCCGCAGGACTGGCCGCCGCCGGCTTGAAACCTTTCTGCAACATCTATTCGGCCTTTTCACAGAGGGCCTACGACAATATCATCCACGATATAGCCCTGCAGGGGCTGCCGGTGGTGCTTTGCTTCGACCGGGCCGGCCTGGTAGGGGAGGACGGCGCTACGCATCACGGCTGCTACGACATGGCCGCCTACCGCAGCGTTCCCGGCATCGCCATTGCCGCACCCCGCAATGAACTTGAATTGAAGAACCTGCTCTTTACAGGTGCCAATCTCAAGAGCGGCCCCCTCATCATCCGCTATCCGAGAGGAATGGGAGAAGGGGTGGAGTGGCGCGACTCCATGTATAAGTCCCTCCCGCCGGGGAAGGGCGAAAAACTGATGGAAGGCAAGAGTGTGGCCATCCTGGGCATAGGGCCGGTGGTGAACCGGGCCCTGGCTGCCGCCAAGCGTCACAAGACCGATTACTGGACGGGCCCCGCCGTGTACGACATGCGCTATATCAAGCCGCTGGACAGGGGGATTCTGGAGGAAGTGGGCCGATTCCAGGTCATCATCACCGTGGAGGACGGCTGCCTCAAGGGCGGCCTGTTCGGTGCCGTGTGCGAATACTTCGCCGGCCGCACGGATGCCCCTATTATTAAAGGAGTTGGTATCCCGGACCGTATCATCGGCCAGGACACGCAGAAGGCGCAGCTTGCCGATTGTGGCCTGGACGAAGAGTCCCTGTACGAACTTTTGGTAGGGATGATGAAAAATGTCTGAAAAATTTTGTGAATTCAAAAAAAGTATCTACCTTTGCAGTCCTTTCAGCGATGAAGGATTCGTTTGAGCGCCGATATAGCTCAGTTGGCCAGAGCACGTGATTTGTAATCTCGGGGTCGTGGGTTCGAATCCCTCTATCGGCTCAAAGGAGCTTTGACATATTGAAAAGCTTGATTGGGAGGTTCGCATAGTGGCAATTGCGGCGGACTGTAAATCCGCTCCCTCAGGGTTCGGTGGTTCGAGTCCACCACCTCCCACAACTTTTTGTAGAAGAATGAGGTACTTCCGCATTTTTCTGCGAAAAATGCGGAAGTAGCTCAGTTGGTAGAGCATCAGCCTTCCAAGCTGAGGGTCGCGAGTTCGAACCTCGTTTTCCGCTCAGAGAAATACAAAAGCCGGTGTAGCTCAGGGGTAGAGCGCATCCTTGGTAAGGATGAGGTCATGAGTTCAATTCCCATCACCGGCTCTTTTTTTGGGTTTAAGCCCTTTTGAAAGCAACAATTGTTTAAACAATAATAATACTATGGCAAAAGAAACATTCCAGAGAACCAAACCGCATGTCAACATCGGTACCATCGGCCACGTTGACCACGGTAAGACCACCCTCACCGCCGCCATCACCAAAGTGCTTGCCGAGCGAGTAGCCGGTAACGCCGACAAGGTGAAGTCCTTCGATCAGATCGACAACGCTCCCGAAGAGAAAGAGCGCGGTATCACCATTAACACCGCTCACGTTGAGTACGAGACTGCAAATCGTCACTATGCTCACGTTGACTGCCCTGGCCACGCCGACTATGTGAAGAACATGGTAACTGGTGCTGCCCAGATGGATGGTGCTATCCTCGTGGTGGCCTCCACCGACGGTCCTATGCCTCAGACCCGTGAGCACATCCTGCTCGCCCGTCAGGTTAACGTGCCTAAGATCCTCGTCTTCATGAACAAGGTAGACCTTGTGGAAGATGAAGAAATGCTCGACCTCGTAGAAATGGAGATCCGTGACCTCCTCGCTTTCTACAAGTTCGATGAGGATTGCCCTGTGATCCGTGGCTCTGCACTTGGTGCTCTGAACGGTGAGAAGGTTTGGGAAGACAAGGTCATGGAACTCATGGACGCTGTGGATGAGTACATCCCGCTGCCTGAGCGTCTGGTCGACAAGGACTTCCTGATGCCTATCGAAGACATCTTCTCCATCACCGGTCGTGGTACTGTGGTTACTGGCCGTATCGAGTCCGGTACCATCCACGTGAACGATCCTGTGGAACTGGTCGGCTTCGGCGACGAACCTCGTACCTCCGTTGTAACGGGCGTCGAGATGTTCCGCAAGCTCCTCCCTCAGGGCGAGGCTGGTGACAATGTAGGTCTGCTGCTCCGCGGCGTGGACAAGAAGGAAGTAAAGCGTGGTGAGGTTGTTGCCAAACCCAAGTCCATTACTCCTCACACCGAGTTCAAGGCTCAGATCTATGTGCTGAAGAAAGAAGAAGGTGGCCGTCACACTCCTTTCCACAATCACTATCGTCCTCAGTTCTTCATCCGCACCCTGGATGTTACCGGTGAGATCCTTCTCCCGGACGGTGTCGAGATGGTGATGCCTGGCGATAACGTGGAAATCACTGTGAAGCTCATCACCCCCGTTGCCATGAATAACGGTCTGCAGTTCGCTATCCGCGAAGGTGGCCGTACCGTAGGCGCTGGCCAGGTGATCGGCATCATCGAGTAATTTTCTCGAAGCCATTTAAAAGTGAGTGTCCCAAGTGGGCACTCACTTCCCACAGGGGAATAGAACAAGGGTAGTTCAGCGGTCTCCAAAACCGTCGATGTGGGTTCGAATCCTGCTTCCCCTGCCAAAGTATCAAAGGTTACGATTTGGTAAATGTTTAACGAAGACACCGGATTCCCGCTTCCAATTTTTCCGGCGTCCATTGTAAGCAAAGATGAGTAAGTTCATTAACTATCTGAAGGAGTCCTACACCGAACTCACGCAGAAGGTGACGTGGCCCTCCTGGGAAAAGCTGCAGAGTTCTGCACTGCTGGTCCTGGTGGCTACCATCATCCTGGCTGCCGTGATTTGGGTGATCGACTTTGCTTTCCAGCATCTGATGGAGTTTATTTACGCACTGTAACTGACTGACATACCTTATGGCTGAAAAAAAATGGTACGTACTGCGTACCGCGGGAACTAAGGAAAAGAAAGCCGCCGAATACCTGGTCAAAGAAATTGAGAGACACCCCGAACTACAAGCAATTGTAGATCAGGTTCTTGTGCCTGTCAAGAAAGAGATCGTCACGAAGAATGGCAAACGCAAAGAGGTGGAGCGCCTGCTCTTCCCCGGCTACGTGCTCATTCACGCCGAACTGAACCCGGACCTGGAATATGTGATTCGCAACGGCATCCCCGGCATGTCCGGTTTCCTTACGGAGAAGACCGGTAACGGCACCGACCGCATTCCCGTACCCATCCGCGACGAGGAAGCCCAGCGCATCCTCGGTGTTCAGGACGAGAACGCCGTAAGTGCAGCAGAGACGGAAGTGAATTTCTCCGTGGGCGAGAGTGTCCGCATTACGGACGGCCCGTTCAGCGGTTTCAACGGAACCGTGGAGGATATTATCCAGGAAAGAAGCAAATTGAAAGTAGTGGTTGTGATCTTCGGAAGGAAGACCCTTCTGGAACTCAGCTTTACACAAGTAACTAAAGAGTAAGAATTACTATGGCAAAAGAAGTAACCGGATTCATCAAGCTCCAAATTAAGGGCGGAGCTGCGAATCCTGCGCCCCCGGTAGGACCGGCACTCGGTTCCAAGGGCCTCAACATCATGGACTTCTGCAAGCAGTTCAACGCCCGCACCCAGGACCAGGCCGGTAAGGTTCTCCCTGTGGTGATCACGGTGTTCTCCGACAAGTCCTTCAGCTTTGAGGTCAAGCAGCCCCCGGTGGCCGTCTCGCTCAAGGAAGCCGCCAAGATCAGCAAGGCTTCCGGTGAGCCCAACCGTAAGAAAGTGGCTACCGTGACCTGGGATCAGGTCAAGGAGATTGCCCAGTCCAAGATGCCGGACCTCAATGCTTTCACGCTGAGAAGCGCCATGTCCATGGTGGCCGGTACCGCCCGTTCCATGGGTATCAAGGTGGAAGGTGAAATGCCCGAGAATCTTTAAAAACACGCATGAATTATGAGTAAGTTGACCAAGAATCAGAAAGCCGTCCTTGCCAAGTTTGACAAGACGCAGGTTTACTCCCTCCCCGAGGCATGCGCGCTTCTGAAGGAGATTACCTACACCAAGTTCGACGCCTCCGTGGAAATCACCACCAACCTGGGCGTGGACCCTCGTAAAGCCAACCAGATGATCCGTGGCGTTGTCACGCTTCCCAACGGTACCGGTAAGGTTACCCGCGTGCTGGTGCTCTGCACCCCCGACAAGGAAGCCGAGGCTAAAGCCGCTGGCGCAGACTATGTTGGTCTGGACGAGTATATCACCAAGATCAAGGAAGGCTGGACCGATGTGGATGTTATCATCTGCACCCCGTCCGTGATGGCCAAGGTCGGTCAGATCGGCCGTATCCTGGGTCCCCGCGGCCTCATGCCTAACCCCAAGACCGGCACCGTTACCATGGAAGTTGGTAACGCCGTGAAGGAAGTGAAGGGTGGTAAGATCGACTTCAAGGTGGACAAGACCGGTATTATCCATGCCGCTATCGGCAAGGCTTCCTTCTCTGCCCAGCAGATCGAAGAGAACGCCCGTGCCTTCGTCTCCGCCGTCCTGAAGCTCAAGCCCCAGGCTCTGAAGGGCACCTATTTCAAGGGATGCACCCTGTGCACCACCATGAGCCCGGCCGTTAAAGTGGACGTCAAAGGTTTCACCGCTGAATAATCTGTAGGAGGAAAAGAAATGAAAAAAGAACTGAAAGAGCAGGTTATTGCAGCCATCAAGGCTAACATCGCCCAGTATCCCAATTTCTACATCGTTGACATCGCCGGCCTGAACGCGGAAGACACCGCCAAGCTGCGTCGCGATTGCTTCAACGACGGTATCAAGCTCACCGTAGTCAAGAACACCCTCCTCCACAAGGTGATCAAGGACGCTCAGAACGCTGAGATGGAACTCCTGGTCCCCGCACTGGAAGGCAACACCGCCCTCATGTACACCGAGGCTCCCGCAGTCCCTGCCAAGCTCATCAAGAAGTACAACAAGGCCGGTAGCGAAAAACCCGCCCTCAAAGCTGCCTATGTGCAGGAGTGCGCTTTCGTAGGTGCCGACAAGATTGAAGAGCTCGTCAACATCAAGTCCCGCGAGGAACTCATCGGCCAGATCATCGGCATGCTGCAGTCTCCGCTGCAGAATGTCATCTCCGCTCTCCAGAATGGTGGCGGTCAGACCATCGCCGGCCTCGTCAAGACCCTCGAAGAAAAAGAAAACAAATAATAAACAATTTAAAATTTTACAATTATGGCAGACGTTAAAAAACTCGCAGAGGAACTCGTGAACCTCACCGTCAAAGATGTTCAGGAACTCGCTAAGATCCTGAAGGAAGAATATGGTATTGAGCCCGCAGCTGCAGCTGTTGCAGTAGCCGCTCCCGCCGCCGCCGAAGCTGCTGCTCCCGCCGAGCAGACTGAATTCGACGTGATCCTCACCAGCGCTGGCCAGGCTAAGCTCCAGGTCATCAAGGCTGTTAAGGAGAATGCCGGTCTGGGTCTGAAAGAGGCCAAGGAACTGGTAGACAAGGCTCCCGTCGCTGTCAAGGAGAAGGTCTCCAAGGCTGAGGCCGAGGCCCTGAAGGCTGCCCTCGAGGAAGCCGGCGCCGAGGTTGAGGTAAAATAACTTCAACCGCTCCCTAGAAGGGAGACCCATCACAGGTTTAGAGCCCGCAGTAGGCTCTAAACCTTTTTTCCGTCTTTAAAAAATTTCCCCATAACGAAGGCAGAACATGTCTACTGAGACTAGAAAACCGCGAATTAATTTCGCAACATCCAAAATTCTGGAATATCCTGACCTTCTGGAGGTTCAGCTCAAATCCTTCCGGGATTTCTTCCAGCTGGAGACCACTCCGGACAGCCGCCGCAGCGAGGGGCTGTATCAGGTGTTTCAGGAAATCTTCCCCATCGAAGACACGCGGAACAACTATGAACTCACCTTCATCGACTATTTCATCGATCCGCCGCAGTATTCGATTGAGGAATGTCTTGAGAGAGGACTTACCTACAACGTTCCTCTGAAGGCAAAACTCCGCCTTTCATGCACGGACCCGGAGCACGAGGACTTCGACACCCGCGTGCAGGACGTATACCTCGGGAACATCCCTTACATGACTCCCGCCGGTACGTTCATCATCAACGGCTCCGAGAGAATTATCGTTTCGCAGCTTCACCGCTCCCCGGGCGTGTTCTTCGACCAGAGCATGCATGCCAACGGCACCAAGCTCTACAGCGCCCGTATCATCCCCTTCAAGGGCTCCTGGATCGAGTTCGCAACGGACATCAACAACGTGATGTACGCCTACATCGACCGTAAGAAGAAGCTGCCTGTCACCACCCTTCTGCGTGCCATCGGCTATAGCTCCGACAAGGACATCCTGGACCGTTTCGGTCTGGCCGATGAAGTGGAGGCCAAGGAAGAGGTCCTCAAAGAAAATGAGGGCCGTAAGCTGGCCGCCAATGTGCTCAAGACCTGGTTCGAGGACTTCGAAGACGAAGACACCGGCGAGGTCATTCCCATCGAGCGTACCCTTCCCATCGTGGAACGCGGCGAAATCCTGAACGAGGATACCATCGCCCGCATCGCAGATACGGAGGTGAAAACCATCCTTCTCCAGAAGGACGAAGCCGTATCGGCCGAAAACAGCATCATCTACAACACCTTGCAAAAGGATCCGACCAACACGGAAATCGAAGCTGTGAACTACATCTACAAGCAGCTCCGCAATTCCGAACCGCCGGATGAGACCACTGCCCGCGACGTCATCGACAAGCTCTTCTTCTCCGAGAAGCGCTACGATCTGGGCAGCGTCGGCCGCTACCGCCTGAACAAGAAACTGAACCTGGACATCGATCCGGGTGTGCGCGTACTTACCAACACGGACATCGTGGAGATTATCAAGTACCTGATCCAGCTCATCAACAGCCGGGCCACGGTAGACGATATCGACCACCTGAGCAACCGCCGTGTCCGCACCGTGGGCGAGCAACTGGCCAACCAGTTCTCCGTGGGTCTGAGCCGTATGGCCCGTACCATCCGCGAGCGCATGAATGTCCGCGACAGCGAACAATTCAATCCCATCGACCTCATCAATGCGAAGACCCTGTCTTCCGTGATCAACTCCTTCTTCGGCACCAGCCAGCTGTCCCAGTTCATGGACCAGACCAACCCCCTGGCCGAGATTACGCACAAGCGTCGTCTGAGCGCCCTGGGTCCCGGCGGTCTGTCCCGTGACCGTGCCGGCTTCGAAGTCCGTGACGTGCACTACACGCACTACGGCCGTCTGTGCCCCATCGAGTCTCCGGAAGGTCCGAACATCGGCCTTATCTCCTCCCTGTGCGTGTATGCCCGCATCAACGGGCTGGGCTTCATCGAGACCCCGTACCGTGAGGTGAACGGCGGCAAGGTAGACCTGAGCGACAAGGGTTGGAAGTACATGAGCGCCGAGGAAGAGGAAAACCAGCACGTAGCCCTGGCCAACGTGAACATGTCCGACGAAGGCGAACTCCTGGACGAACGTATCCAGTGCCGCCTGGAGGCCGACTTCCCGCTGGTTACCAAGGAAGAGGTGAACTACATGGACGTGGCCCCGAACCAGATGGCTTCCGTGGCTGCCTCCCTGATTCCGTTCCTGGAGCACGACGATGCCCACCGTGCCCTGATGGGTGCGAACATGATGCGTCAGGCCGTTCCGCTCCTGAGCCCGGAAAGCCCCATCGTGGGTACCGGCCTGGAGGAACGCGTCTGCATCGACTCCCGCACGCAGATCATTGCGTCCCGCGCAGGTATCGTCACCTATGTGGACGCCAACGAGATCCGCATCAAGTACGACCGTACCCCCGATGAGAAGTTCGTAAGCTTCGCTCCGGAGGAGACGGTGTACCAGCTGCCCATCTACCGTCGTACCAACCAGAGTACCACCATCATGCTGAAACCCCTGGTGCGCAAGGGCGACCGCGTAAAAGGCGGTCAGGTGCTCACCGAGGGCTATGCCACCCAGAACGGCGAACTGGCCCTGGGCCGCAACCTCATGGTGGCCTTCATGCCTTGGAAGGGTTACAACTACGAGGACGCCATCGTCCTGAGCGAGGAAATGGTGAAGTGGGACGTGCTCACTTCCATCCACGTGGACGAATACCTCACCGAGGTGCGCGAAACCAAGCGAGGCATGGAGGAACTCACCTCCGATATTCCTAACGTGAGCGAGGACGCCACCAAGGACCTGGACAAGGACGGTATCGTGCGCATCGGTGCCCACATCGAGCCCGGTGACATCATGATCGGCAAGATCACCCCGAAGGGCGAAAGCGATCCTTCCCCGGAAGAGAAGCTCCTGAAAGCCATCTTCGGCGACAAGGCCGGCGACGTGAAGGACGCTTCCCTGAAGGCCAATCCTTCCCTGAGCGGCACCGTGATCAAGACCGCCCTCTATGCCAAGGTATCCAAGGATACTTCCAAGCGCGGCGCCAAGAGCGAGCAGAAGACCCGCATCGAGCTCAAGCAGCAGGAATTCGAGAAAGCGGCCGAAAAACTTCGCGCCGGCTTCATTGAGAAACTGTGGAGCCTGGTGAACGGTAAGAAGAGCGCCGGTGTAAGCGACCTCTACGGCGTAGAGGTGTTCCCGAAAGGCAAGGAGTTCACCCTCCAGGGCCTGAAGGAAGCCGATTACCAGAATATTTCCACCGCCAAGTGGTGCAACGATGCCAAGACTTCCGCCATGGTGCGGGAGCTCATCTCCGGCTATTGCATCGCCCATAAGGAGGCCGAAACCCGCGCCCGCCGCGAACTGGACAAGATCAAGGTGGGTGACGAATTGCCTAACGGCGTCATGCAGATCGCCAAGGTGTACATTGCCAAGAAGCGCAAGATCACCGTGGGTGACAAGATGGCCGGCCGTCACGGTAACAAGGGTATCGTGGCCAAGATCGTCCGCCGCGAAGACATGCCGTTCCTTGAGGACGGTACGCCGGTGGACATCGTCCTGAACCCGCTGGGTGTGCCTTCCCGTATGAACCTGGGCCAGATTTATGAGACCGTGCTCGGTTGGGCCGGCCGTCAGCTGGGCCTCAAGTTCTCCACACCCATCTTCGACGGTGCTTCCATCGATGAGATCTGCGCCTACACAGACAAGGCCGGCGTTCCGCGCTTCGGTAAGACGAACCTGCGCGACGGCGGTACCGGCGACTGGTTCGACCAGCCCGCTACCGTAGGTGTGATCTACATGATCAAGCTGGGTCACATGGTGGATGACAAGATGCACGCCCGTTCCATCGGCCCTTACTCCCTCATTACTCAGCAGCCGCTGGGTGGTAAGGCTCAGTTCGGTGGCCAGCGTTTCGGCGAAATGGAAGTGTGGGCCCTCGAGGCCTATGGTGCTGCCAATGCCCTCCAGGAGATTCTCACCGTGAAGTCCGACGACGTCAATGGCCGGTCCAAGACCTATGAGGCCATCGTCAAGGGCGACCCGATGCCCACTCCCGGTATTCCCGAGTCCCTGAACGTGCTCCTGCACGAACTCCGCGGCCTCGGTCTTAAGGTCACGTTGGACTAATCAGTGGACAAAAAAAGGAACGAATATGCCTGCATTTAACAATAAGGAAAATAAGGTAAAGAGCAATTTCTCCCGTATTTCCATTTCGCTCGCTTCTCCGGAAGACATTACCGAGCGTTCCTGCGGCGAGGTCCTGAAACCGGAAACGGTGAACTACCGGACCTATAAGCCGGAGCGTGAAGGTCTCTTCTGCGAGAAGATCTTCGGTCCCACCAAGGACTACGAATGCTACTGCGGCAAGTACAAGCGCATCCGCTATCGCGGTATCGTGTGCGACCGCTGCGGCGTGGAAGTGACGGAGAAGAAAGTTCGCCGCGAGCGCATGGGTCATATCACCCTCACCGTTCCGGTAGCCCATATCTGGTACTTCAAGAGCGCTCCCAACAAGATCAGCGCCCTGCTGGGCGTTCCGTCCAAGAAGCTGGAATCCGTGATTTACTACGAAAAGTATATCGTGGTGAATCCGGGTCTGCTGGGCACGGAAGAGGTGGCCGAAGAGTACCGTCTGAGCAAGATGGACCTGCTCTCGGAAGATGAGTATTTCACCGCCCTGGACCGTCAGGCCGAAATCCGTCGCAAGAAGACGGAGGAAGGTCTGGTGTGGGAAGACGAGATGAACCTGGTGGCCAAGATGGGTGCCGAAGGCATCTATGACCTCCTGAAGGAAATCGACGTGGACCAGCTGGGCCGCGAACTCCGCCGCCAGATGCGCAGCGAAGGCTCCCAGCAGCGCAAGACGGAAATCCTCAAGCGCCTGTCCGTGGTGAAGTGGTTCCAGGAGTCCAAGGAAGTGAACCGTCCCGAATGGATGATCATGAAGGTGGTCCCCGTGACCCCTCCGGATCTCCGTCCGCTGGTTCCGCTGGATGGCGGCCGTTTCGCCACCAGCGACCTGAACGACCTCTACCGTCGCGTGATCATCCGTAACAACCGTCTCAAGAAGCTCATCCAGATCCAGGCTCCCGAAGTGATCCTGCGCAACGAAAAGCGCATGCTCCAGGAAGCCGTGGACAGCCTCTTCGACAACTCCAAGAAGTCATCGGCCGTCAAGAGCGAGAGCAATCGCGCCCTCAAGTCCCTGTCCGATTCCCTCAAGGGTAAGCAGGGCCGCTTCCGCCAGAACCTCCTGGGTAAGCGCGTGGACTACTCTGCCCGTTCGGTTATCGTGGTAGGTCCCGAACTGAACATGCACGAGTGCGGTCTCCCGAAATTCATGGCTGCTGAGCTTTACAAGCCGTACGTGATCCGCAAGCTCATCGAGCGCGGCATCGTGAAGACGGTCAAGAGCGCCAAGAAGATTGTGGACCGCCGCGATCCCGTGATCTGGGACATCCTGGAGAACGTGATGAAGGGCCACCCGGTGCTCCTGAACCGTGCACCTACCCTGCACCGTCTGGGTATCCAGGCCTTCCAGCCCCGCATGATCGAGGGCAAGGCCATCCAGCTGCACCCGCTGGCCTGTACGGCCTTCAACGCCGACTTCGACGGTGACCAGATGGCTATCCATCTGCCGCTGGGCAACGCCGCCATCATGGAGGCACAGCTCCTGATGCTGGGCTCGCACAACATCCTGAATCCGGCCAACGGTTCTCCTATTACCGTGCCTTCCCAGGATATGGTGCTGGGTCTGTACTACATCACCAAGGAGCGTCCCGGCGCCAAGGGCGACGGCCTCAAGTTCTATGGTTCGGAGGAAGTGATTATCGCTTACGATGAGAAAGTGATCGACATGCATGCCCCCATCTGGGTGCGCCTGCCTAAAGACAAGCAGGATGCCTCCAAGGGCATGGAGATGGTGAAAACCACCGCCGGCCGCATCATCGTGAACCAGTACATGCCGGACGAGGTCCCGTTCGTGAACGAGGTGCTGGGCAAGAAAGCCCTGCGCAGCGTCATCACCAACGTGATCAAGCACACCGGTGTTACCCGTACCGCCCAGTTCCTGGACGATATCAAGAATCTGGGTTACGACCAAGCCTTCCGGGCCGGTATCTCCTTCAACCTGGGCGACGTGCTCATTCCCGAGGAGAAGACCGCTCTCATCACCAAGGGCTACAGCGAGGTGGAGAACATCAAGGCCAATTACGCCATGGGTTTCATCACCAACAACGAACGTTACAACAAGGTGATCGACCTCTGGACCTCCATCGACAATCAGCTCACTTCCATCGTGAAGAAGCAGATTTCGGCCGACCAGCAGGGCTTCAACCCGGTGTACATGATGCTGGATTCCGGTGCCCGTGGTTCCACCCAGCAGATCAAGCAGCTCTGCGGTATGCGCGGCCTTATGGCCAAGCCCCAGAAGAGCGGCGCTGCCGGTGCAGAAATCATCGAGAACCCCATCGTGTCCAACCTGAAGGAAGGCATGACGGTGTTGGAATACTTCATCTCCACGCACGGTGCCCGTAAGGGTCTGGCCGATACCGCCCTCAAGACGGCCGATGCCGGTTACCTGACCCGCCGTCTGGTGGATGTATCCCACGACGTGATCATCACCGAGGAAGACTGCGGCACGCTCCGCGGCCTCATCGCCACCGCCATCAAGAACAAGGACGAGGTAGTGGAATCCCTGGGCGAACGTATCCTGGGCCGTACCTCCGTGCACGATATCCACAACCCGCTCACCGGCGAACTGATTATCGCCGCCGGCGAGGAAATCCGTGAGGACACTGCAGCCCTCATCGACTCCCTCCCCATCGAGCAGGTGGAAATTCGCAGCGTACTCACCTGCGAATCCCGCAAGGGCGTGTGCGCCAAGTGCTATGGCCGCAACCTGGCCACCTCCCGCATGGTGGAAACCGGTGAAGTGGTAGGCGTTATCGCCGCCCAGTCCATCGGCGAACCCGGTACTCAGCTCACCCTGCGTACCTTCCACGTGGGTGGTACCGCTTCCGGCTCCGTGGCCGACAACTCCATCGTGTCCAAGTACGAAGGTAAACTCGCTTTCGACGAGCTCCGTACCATCGACCGCGTGGACGACGACGGTTCCGTGAAGCAGGTGGTGGTATCCCGCATGGCCGAACTCCGCATCGTGGACGAGCGCACCGGCATGACCTATTCCCAGTACGACATCCCTTACGGTTCCACGCTGTACTTCAAGGACGGCGACTCCGTGAAGAAGGGTGACCTCATCTGCGAATGGGATGCCTACAACGCCACCACCATCGTGGAAACGGCTGGTACCGTCCGCTTCGAGCACATGGTAGAAGGTGCCACTTATCGTGAGGAAAGCGCCGATGAATTCGCCACCAATACGGACAAGGTGATCATCGAAGGCCGTGACAAGACCAAGAACCCGGCCATGCTCATTGTGGGCGACGACGGTGTGGTCCTGCGTCAGTACAACCTCCCGGTGGGCGCCCATATCATGATGAACGACGGCGATCCCGTGAAGGTGGGTGCCGTGATCATCAAGATCCCTCGCGCCATCGGCAAGGCTTCCGATATCACCGGCGGTCTGCCGCGTGTGACGGAACTCTTCGAGGCCCGTACCCCGTCCAACCCTGCCATCCTTTCCGAAATCAATGGTGAGGTGCTCATGGGCAAGGTCAAGCGCGGTAAACGTGAGATCATCGTGAAGAATCGCAGCGGCAAGGAATGCCACTACGAGGTTCCCATGACCAAGCAGATCCTGGTTCAGGAGAACGACTATGTGAGGGCCGGTACCCGTCTGTCCGACGGCGGCACTTCACCCACCGACATCCTGAACATCCTGGGTCCTGTGAAGGCACAGGAATACATCGTGAACGAGATCCAGGCCGTTTATCGCCTGCAGGGTGTGAAGATCAATGACAAGCACTTTGAGATCATCGTCCGTCAGATGATGCGCAAGGTCCAGATCAACGATCCCGGCGACACCGAATTCCTCCCGGAGGAACTGGTGGACAAGTGGGAGTTCATGGACCGCAACGACGCCATCTTCGGCAAATTCTATGTGGAAGATGCCGGCGACAGCGCCCGTTACGAAGAAGGCGACATCATCAACGCCCGTGACCTCCGCAGCGAAAACGCTTCGCTGGCCCGTCAGGGTGCCAAGCTCATCGCGGCCCGTCCCGCCAAGCCCGCAACGGCTTCCCAGGTGCTGCAGGGTATCACCCGCGCCGCCCTGAAGACCGGCTCCTTCATCAGTGCCGCCTCCTTCCAGGAGACCACCAAGGTGCTGTCGGAGGCCGCCATCCGTGCCCGCGTGGACTACCTCGAAGGTCTGAAGGAGAACGTCATCTGCGGCCACCTGATTCCTGCCGGTACCGGCCTTGCCCGTTACCAGGATATCGTGGTAGGCTCCAAGACGGAAACCTTGGACCTTATGAACGAACTGTAGAAATCGGTTTGTTCTGGAAACGAAATTCCCCGACCATCCGGCCGGGGAATTTTTTTGTGATGCGCAACTGCTCTAGAGCTGAATGGCTACTCGGAAGGTCATGTCTCCGGGTTTTACGCCAGCATACAGGTCTGTGGCGGTAACGAAGATGTTCACGCGGCCCAGGCTGTATTCGAAATCCACGAAGGTGGTGTAGTACAGGCCGTCGGAGGTTTTCTCCGTGCGCTGGGCGGGGAGCGGGGTCCAGATGGTGGATCCTCCGTCGTTAAAGCGGCGGTATACCATCACTACGCCTTGCTCAATCACATCTTTGGTGATTTCAGGAACTTCCAGGATGGCCTCAAAGTAGCCTTCGTCCTCGTTGCCGTACTCCACTTCCCGGTAGCCCCAGTTGTTGTTCTTGACGGTGAAGTCAATCAGGGTCATGTCCAGGCCCTCAAGAATATACTCTTCGGTAACGTACTTATTGGTACATCCTCCGGCGAGCAGGCCTACGACCAGCAGGGATAAAAGGAATTTTGTCGCTTTCATGGTTATGGGTGTTAATTGGTTTTGTCTTTTCAAAAAGCATTCCACAATTTTTACCATCAGGCAGGTGATGGTATAGGACTATTTCCGTTGATGGGATGATAGGGCAAAGTTAAGCAAAAAATACGTATATTTGTACGATATGAAGCTTTAAAGCATGCGACCTTTATTCCTCACCAATACCCTTACCCGCGAAAAGGAACTGTTCAAACCCATCCATGAAGGCCATGTGGGCATGTATGTCTGCGGCCCCACCGTTTACGGCGACGCTCACCTGGGCCATGCCCGTCCCGGCGTTACCTACGATGTCCTTTTCCGTTTGCTGAAGTACCTGGGCTACAAAGTGCGTTATGTGCGCAACATCACGGACGTGGGCCATCTGGAGCACGACGCCGATGAAGGGGAGGACAAGATTGTCAAGAAAGCCCGCCTGGAGCAGCTGGAACCCATGGAAGTGGTGCAGTATTATACTGAGCGCTATCACGAAGCCATGCGTCTCCTGAACGTGGAATCCCCGTCTATCGAGCCCCGGGCTTCCGGCCATATCATCGAGCAGATTGAAGCCATCAAGCAAATCCTGGCGGCCGGCTATGCCTATGAAAGCAACGGTTCCGTATACTTCGATGTCCAAAAATACAACCGGGACCATAATTACGGCGTGCTCTCCGGCCGTACGCTGGAGGCCACGCTGGAAGGCACCCGCAGCCTGGACGGTCAGGGTGACAAACGTGCCCCCTACGACTTCGCCCTTTGGAAAAAGGCCGAACCGGAACACATCATGCGCTGGCCTTCCCCTTGGGGAGACGGTTTCCCGGGCTGGCATCTGGAGTGCTCCGTGATGGGCGCCAAGTATCTGGGCGCGGAGTTCGACATCCACGGCGGTGGCATGGACCTCATGTTCCCGCACCATGAGTGCGAAATTGCCCAGAATGTGGCTTCCCGCGGCACGCAGGGCGTCCATTATTGGGTGCACAACAATATGATTACCATCGGCGGACAGAAGATGGGGAAATCCCTGGGGAATTTCATCACCCTGCCTCAGCTGTTCAGCGGAGACCATCCGCTCCTCACTCAGGCCTATAGCCCCATGACCATCCGCTTCTTCATTCTCCAGGCCCATTACCGCGGCACGCTGGACTTCTCCAATGAGGCCCTGCAAGCCGCAGAAAAAGGCTACAAGCGCCTGATGGCCGCCTGGCGAGCTCTCGGAGATGCTCCGGAAAGGGTATTATCCCCTTCTGCGGAAGTGGCTGCCATCATCGAGGCGGTGGAAGAGGCGCTGTGCGACGATATGAATACGCCCATTGCCATCGCTCATCTGTTCGAGGCAGTGAAGCTCATCAATGGCGGGAAGTTGGCTCCGGCCGATGCATCGGCCCTCAAGGTCCTCTTCGATGAGGTAGTGGGCGGTGTGCTGGGCCTCCGGGACGAGGAAGCCGGCGCCTCCGGCAAGGCTCAGAAGGCCCTGGAAGGCGTGATGGGACTGGTGTTGGAAGCCCGTAAGAAGGCCCGCGAGGAAAAGAACTGGGCCGAAAGCGACCGCATCCGCGACACCCTTGCCTCCTTCGGCATCACCGTTAAAGACACTAAGGAAGGCGCCACCTGGACTTTAGAATAAACCTGTCATTCTGAACGAAGTGAAGAATCTCAAATTTATCAGTTGGAATGTGAATGGCCTGCGGGCCGTGGCGGGAAAAGGCTTCGCCGATATTTTCCTGGAGCTGGACGCTGATTTTTTCTGCCTGCAAGAAACCAAGATGCAGGCCGGACAGCTGGATCTGGAATTCCCCGGCTATCAAAGTTATTGGAATTACGCCGATAAAAAAGGCTATTCCGGTACGGCCGTCTATACCAAGCATACTCCGCTAAGCGTTCGCTACGGCATGGGAGTGGACGAACATGACCATGAGGGCCGCCTCATTACGCTGGAATACGAAAAGTTCTTCCTGGTGTGCTGCTACACGCCCAATTCCCAGGACGGCCTCAAGCGTCTGGATTACCGCATGGAGTGGGAGGATGCTTTGCGAAACTATTTATCGGCCCTTCCCAAACCGGTCATTTACTGCGGCGACCTTAACGTGGCGCATGAGGAAATCGACCTTAAAAACCCTTCCACCAACCACCTGAATGCCGGTTTCACGGACCAGGAGCGCGAAAAGTTTTCGGCGTTGCTGGGGGCCGGTTTCGTGGACAGCTGGCGCCTGCAGCATCCCGGCGAGGCCAAGTACTCCTGGTGGAGCTATCGTATGAACGCGCGGGCCCGGAACGCCGGCTGGCGCATCGACTACTTTGTGGTTTCGGAATCCCTGCGGGACGCCATTGTCTCCACCGACATCCACAATGAAATATTCGGCTCCGACCATTGCCCGGTGGAGCTCCAAACGAACTTTTAACAAATGATCTCTTTTACCTGCGACTACAACGAAGGGGCCCATCCGGCTATCCTGGAGGCCCTGGTGCGTACCAATTTCATCCAAGAGCCCGGTTATGGGGCCGATGCTTTTACTGAATCGGCCAAAGCCCGGATTCGGAAGGCCGTGGGCTGCCCGGATGCGGAAGTATTCCTGCTCACCGGCGGCACGCAAACTAATTCCACTGTCATTGCCACGATGCTTCGGGATTACCAAGGCGTAGTGGCCGTGGAGACGGGGCATATCGCCGTGCACGAAGCCGGCGCCGTGGAGTACACCGGTCACAAGGTGCTCACCCTCCCGGCCCATGAGGGCAAGATGCAGGCCGATGAATTATCGGCCTACTTAGCCCGTTTCTATGCCGACGGCTCCTATGAGCACATGGTGTTCCCAGGCCTGGTTTATCTGTCTTTCCCCACGGAATACGGCACGCTCTACTCCAAGGCCGAACTGACGGCTATCCGCGAGGTGTGCGACCATTATCAGCTGCCGCTCTTTGTGGACGGTGCCCGTCTGGGTTATGGTCTCATGAGTCCGGAATGCGATCTCACTTTGGAGGATCTGGCCCGGCGCTGCGACGTGTTCACCATTGGCGGCACCAAGGTAGGTGCCCTTTGCGGGGAAGCGGTGGTTTTCCCTTCCGGAAAGGCTCCGGAGCACTTCTTCACCATGGTGAAACAGCACGGTGCCCTGCTGGCCAAAGGCCGGCTGCTGGGCATCCAGTTCGACACTTTGTTCACAGACCATTTATATTTTAAGATTGCCAAGAACGCCATCGGCCTGGCCATGCAGCTTAAGGAGCTGTTTGTGAGCAAAGGCTATGACTTGTTCCTGGATTCTCCCACCAATCAGCAGTTTATCATACTTACGGAGGCTGCCGCGAAGGCCCTGGAGGGAAAAGTGGCCTACGAAGTGTGGGAAACCCTTCCCGACGGCCGCGCCGTCACCCGTTTTGCCACCAGCTGGGCCACCACCCCGGAACAACTGTCCACCCTCGCCGCCCTGCTGCCGTAGCTTACTGTGGCGCGCGTGGGGGTAAGCTATTGATTATCGGCCGATTACAGAAAATCGATTACTCCTTTCGGGGTAATCGATTTTTCGTAACAATCTGTCTGTCAATCTGTTATCTCCACGCGCGAGAGAGGCATATGTAAAAAGGCAGCAATCTGTTCGGCCGGAGCGAACGTTTCCGCACGCAATAGTTGAAACAAATCCTGTTTCTGAGAAGGCGGCATGGAAATGACCTCATGGATATCCTGTATGATGCCGCGCTGATGAAGAATTCGGGACATCTGACTATAACAAAGATCAGATTTTCCTACGAACACTTCGTTCAAATCATATTCGCTACCCGTATTGGCATGTGCCGCTATCAATTCCTCTTCATAACTGTCGAAGAAGCGGATGGCGCTTTTGTGGTCAATCACAGAGTAAGTGGTCACTATGAAGTCGGTCAACTGGTTTCGCTCTGCGTCGCTGGGAAGCGACATGAACAGGTTTTGCAGAAGCGGATAAGTCATCGGCTGGCCGGCCCGGTGTTGTGCTTTAACCCTATCCAAAGCACGACGAAGGGGCATGGAGGCTTTCCGCAATACGATTTTTTCCGAGAAGGGATGGTCGCTGTTGCCATAAGCCAGATAATTCCACCGATACTCTTCGGCATGTTGAACGAGTCTTCGTTCTACCGGATTGTTGTCCAGATAGAGCAGGATGGTACGGGCTTTCTTATCTCCATATTTGGGGACACTCTGGAATGGGTGTTCAAACAAGGGCCCCTTCCTTCCGCATAGGGTATTGAATGCCCTGGCATATAGGGAGCTGTATTCACTTACAAACTTGGACAATTCTCCCTTCCGCTGTTCGATGGTAGCATGGTGGATGTGATCGGGCATCTGGACTAGTTTCAGGACAATCACCTGATGCTTGGAAGCGACTACACAAAAGATGGTGAAAAAGACCAGGAAATCACTGACGGAATAGAATATAACGCCTTTTTCTTCCGGGCGCTGGTAACAGTGATTAATGATTCCGTTGTAACACTTTCTTGTTTTCATGACAAAAGAGCTGAAAAGATAATCTCTTTCAACAGCTCTTTCTTTCTTTCCAAAGGTCGGAAGTTTTATTTAAATATGCAAGCCGTGGAGGTAAGTCATTGATTATCGGCCGATTACAGAAAATCGATTACTCCGGAAAGAGTAATCGATTTTTCGTAAACGCCTTGTGGTGAACTACTTGTCTCCACGGCCGGAGCCACCGAAGCCGCCGGGACCGGGGATGCGGGCTGCGGGATGCGGGGTGCTTGCTACTGGGTCAGATTGTATGCGCCAACGCCCAGGAGGGAGAGGGCCAGCATGATGGCGCCGGCCAGCAGGACGCCTCCCAGGGCTGCCAGGGTGCTTTTCTTGAAGTCCATGTTCAGGATGCTGGCGGCCAGCATGCCGGTCCAGGCACCAGTACCCGGAAGCGGAATACCCACAAAGAGGAATAACGCCCAGTAGAGTCCCCGTCCGGCTTTTGCTTCCAGTTTCCGGCCTCCCTTTTCGCCTTTTTGCAAGCACCAGGTGAAGAACGGGCCGATGAGCTTTTTGTCCTTTCCCCATTCCAGTACCTTACGGGCAAAGAGGAAGATGAAAGGGACGGGAATCATATTGCCGATAACAGCCACAATGATGGACGGAACCAGGGGAAGTCCCCAGAGGACGGCATAGGGAATGGCTCCGCGGATTTCAATGAGCGGAACCATGGCGATGAGCAGGACCCAGAAGTACTTTTTCATGGGCTTAGGCGGGTTGGTTAGCAGCTATCAGGGTACGGATTTCCTCCTTGGCCTGCCGCCAGCGGGGGATGTCGATCTTGGTGCCCACCACTTCCACCACTTTGGCGGCGATGATGGAGCCCACTTCTCCGCAAACGCGCAGCGGCATGCCCAGCGAATGGGCATAGAGGAAGCCGGCAGCGTAAGTGTCTCCGGCGCCGGTGGCATCTACGGGCGTGGCCGGCCAAGGATCGATGAAATGGTATTCGTCGCCGGACTTGACCATGGAGCCGGCTTTGCCCACTTTCACCACGGCGATGTCACATACACGCGCCAGTTCGTCGATAGCTTCCCGGGGTTCCTTCTTGGTAAAAGCCTTGGCCTCAGACTCATTGGCAAAGACAATGTCTACGTAGTTCTCTACCAGATTGTGGAAGAAGGCGTCGTTGGATTCCACCACGTTGTAGGAGGCCATGTCGATGGAAATGATACAACCGGCAGCTTTGGCCAGGCGGGCGGCCTTGGAAATGAGTTCCTGGTTCTGCACCAGATAGCCTTCGATATGGAAATAGTCGTAGCCTTCGAAGAATTCGGGCTGTAGGTCATCGGGACCCAGTTCCAGGGTGGCGCCCATATAATCGGCGAAGGTTCTTTCGGCGTTGGCGCCGGTGATGAACACCATGCATCGGCCGCTGGACTTTTGGCTATAAAGCATTTGCGCCTTCACGCCGAACTGCTCCATGGTGCTCTTGAACAGGTTCCCGAGGTCGTCGTTGCCGATTTTCCCCAGGAAGCCGGAAGGCATCCCGAAAATGGAGGTGCAGGTGATGGTGTTAGCGGCCGATCCGCCGGGAACGTATTTGACCCCATAGTGTTTGAGGGCTTCCCAGATGCGGTCGCCGGTTTCCATATCCACGTGCTGCATGCTGCCCAAAGGGAGGTGGAACCTGCGAAGGAGGGTGTCGTCCGGAAGGATGGCTAAGATGTCGGTGAGAGCGTTGCCGATGCCCAGGATAGATTTCATATTCGTTGTGTGTTACTTACAAAAGTAGTCATTTTTTGCCGATTTTCCATTATCTTTGCGTAGATATGGACAAGAAAACGGGGAAATGGTTATCGTCTGTTTTTTGGGTGGCCGTGGCGGTGCTCCTGGTCTGGTTGTGCTTCCGCCGCATGGACTGGGCCCAGTTTGTCCTGGCTCTGGAACACTGTAAATGGGAATGGGTGCTGGCGTCCATGGCGCTGGGTGTCCTGTCCATCTTCATCAGGGGCCTGCGCTGGCGCATGCTCCTGACGCCCCTGGATCCGGGCACATCCATCCTCACCTGTTTCAACGCCTATGGTATCGGCAGCGCTGCCAACCTGGCCCTTTCCCGCGTGGGAGAAGTGGTGCGGCTGGCCTATGTAGTCAAACATTCCTCCAAAGACGCCAACGGGAAGCGCCTCTTATCGGCCGATAAAGCCCTGGGCTCCATTGTGACCGAGCGTGTGTGGGACATGCTGTTCGTGGGGCTCATCACGGTTCTGGTCCTGGTGCTCAAGTGGGACGATTTCGGGGCTTTCTTTTCCGAGAATTTCTCCTGGGGCGGCCGATTACTGGCCTGGCTCCTGGCCGGTCTGGTCCTCGTGGGTGCCGGCGCCGTTACCCTCTTTTGGTATTTGAGGAATAGAGGCGGCTTCTGGGAGCGGGTCTGGACTTTCATCAAAGGTATCGGGGAAGGCCTGGGTTCTTTCCGACACATGAAAAACGGTTGGCTCTTCCTGCTGTACACCCTCCTCATCTGGACACTGTACTGGTTCATGAGCGCCACCATCCTGTGGGCGCTGCGGGATATGCCCGAATTCAGCACTTTCACGCTCGCGGACGCCCTGTTCATTTCCCTGGTGGGCAGCCTCAGTTCCATGGTGCCTGTACCCGGCGGTTTCGGCGTCTATCACGGCATGGTGGGCGGTGCCCTGCAGGTGCTCTGGGGTATTCCCAAGGATTCCTGCATGGCCTATGCTGTCCTTAACCATGAATCCCAGGTACTTACGCAGGCCCTTTGCGGTTTGGGTTCCTATATTCACGAAAGCTTTTTCCGTAACAAGCAATGAAATTCGCCCTTATCGGCCATCCTGTGGCAGGCTCCCTGAGCCCCCGCCTGATAGCTGCCGGCTATGGTGGCCGGCACAGCTACGACCTATTGGATTTCGAGCGCTTCGACGACGCCTGGCAAGCGTTCCTGGACGGCTACGACGGCATCAACGTCACGGCGCCTTTCAAGCAGGACGCTTTCCGGCGCGTGGACGTGCTGTCGCCCAAGGCCCAGGCCACCGGCGCCGTGAACCTGGTGGTTCCTTGCGAACAGGGTTTTATCGGCCACAATACGGATGTGGACGGTGTCCTGGTGGCCTTGCAGGAAACCGGGTTGTCCTTTTCCCAGGCCCTGGTGGTGGGAACGGGCGGAGCAGCGCGTGCGGCCGTTTATGCCGCGAAGATGCTGGGCTGCCAGGTCACCGTAACGGGCCGATCCCTGGAAAAAGCCGCCGCCCTCGGATGTCCGGCCGTCTCCTTCGAGGATGCCGCCCGGCTCATGCCCGATGTGATACTGTACACCCTGCCCGGCCGCGCCCCGGTACCGGAAGGCCTTCCTTTTGCCCAAGCCGTAGTCCTGGAGGCGGAGTACCGGATTCCGCAGCTTTCTGACATTCCCTGTCGCCGCTATGTGAGCGGAAAGCGCTGGATGTTGGGACAGGCTGTGGCTGGTTATCGGCTGTTTACCGGCGAAGAACCCAACGTGCAGGAAATGTTGCAGGAGCTGTAATTTTTTCGTAACTTGCCCCTGCGATGCAGCAGGATGCCCGCAAACCTTTAATTCTTTTATATTATGTCACTGAACAAAGTCATGTTAATCGGTAACGTTGGAAAAGACCCGGAAGTACGTTACCTTGAGAACAATCCGCAAAACCCGGGCAACAATGTAAAAGTAGCCTCCTTCCCGCTGGCCACCTCTGAACGCTACCGCGACCGCAACGGTGAACTGCGGGAAAACACCGAATGGCACAACGTGGTAGTATGGCGCAACAACGCCGACGTAGCCGAAAAATACGTCCGCAAAGGCACCCAGCTGTATATCGAAGGCCGTCTCCGCACCCGTTCCTGGACCGACCAGACCGGCAACAAGCGCTACACCACGGAAGTGGTGGCCGATACCCTGCAGCTCCTGGGCAAACGCCCGGACGGAGAGCAGGGTGGCGCCCCGCAGCCGGGCGGCTATCAGGGCGGTTACAGCCAGCAGCCTTACCAGGCCGCACAGCCGGTGCAGCCCCAGCCTTACGCTCCGCAGGCCCCTGCGGCCCCGGCCGTGAATCCGGCCTACCAAGGCCCTCTCCCCGCCGCCGAACCCTCCGACGACCTCCCGTTCTAAATCGGGCGTGGAGACAAGTAGCTCACCACAAGGCGTTTACGAAAAATCGATTACCCCGAAAGGAGTAATCGATTTTTCGTAATCGGCCGATAATCAGCGACTTACCTCCACGCGCGCTATATCCAGGGTTCTATTTTCAGTCCTTGAATACGGCTCATATGCCTGGCGTTGCCGGTGATAAGGGTTAAACCGTATTCGAGTGCCGTGCAGCCGATGAGAAGGTCTTTGTCCTCTATGGGAGTTCCCGCCTTGGACAGCCTGGCTTTTTCCCGGGCCGCGGTCCAGTAGGCATCGCTGGCGGGCATGACGGCCAGTTGATCGAACATTTTTTCCAGGATTTCCTTGTTCCCCTTGGGATCTGCACTGGCGGCAACGCCGGTATATAATTCATAAACGGTAAGGTCGGAAACAACGCAGTTGTCGATTCCGATTTCCTGAATCCTCTTTCTGACCCCTTTGGGTTTATCCCTCAGAACGTCTATGAGGACATTCGTATCTAATACATAGCGTATCATAAAACAGGCACCTCCCATACGCTATTGTGGGATTTGCAGGCTGCAAGTATCTCTTGGGGCGTTTCATCACCTATCCAGGCACCGCAAAACTGATCCAGAAACACTTCGGTCCTTTTGCGGCTGGCTTCTTTTTCTTCTTCGGATTCTATGTCCCGCGTGGCCTCCTTAAGCACGTCGTTTACGTAGGTGTTGACACTGACTTTCTTAAGCTTTGCGGCCGACTTGACCCGTGCCAGCGTGATGGCATCTAAGCGGAAGCCTGTTTGCACCCTGTTCGAGCTTTGTGTTATCATAATCTCATATATTTTGTTTGCAAATATATGAAAACATTTTGTTGCTAACAAGACCGGGCCTTGTTTTCGCGCGGGTAGTTGTCCAGGAGCCTGAGGTAATCCTCCTTGTGCGGGGCCGTGGAGTCGGCGATCTTTTTCCGTAAAAGCGAACGTTCTGTGCGGACGGTGGGTGTGGCCTTGTTCATGAGCAGGCCGATGAGTGAATTGGGCAGGCCGGCAAAAAAGACGATGACCATTTTGTAGGCATGCTTGCTCAGACCGGGAAACTCTGCCCGGAAGTGCTCCATGGCCTGATTCCGGTAGATGTTTATATCCTTTTCAAGAAAAGTGAGTTCTGCGTTAAAATCACGGAAAGCTTCCAATTTGTTGTTAAAATGGGCAATAATGACTTGCCGTTGACGCCTGTCTCCACTCTCATAATACTCTACGGCCAGTTGTGATAGCGTGTCGATTTCTTTCTGAAAAGAGTCCTGTGACAAGCGGTCATATTTCCCTTGAATCTCCTCAATCTGAGACAGGGCCACCTCCACCTGCTTTCTCTTTTGCCGGACATGCTGTGTGAGCAAAAGAATAACGCTAAGCAGAAGCAGGACTCCCAAAACGGAATAGACAGTGATCGTTTGCCGCAGATTCCGTTCTTTCTCGCTTTTTAGTTTGTAATATTCTTTCTGGTTGAACACAAGGGATTGCTGTATTTTCTCCCGTGTCAGAGAGTCCTGGTAGGCCATCACTCTTTCATAGTACGGCAATGCCGTTTGGTAGTCTCCAACAAGTTTATAATACCTGTACATAGCATACTTCGCCTGGACACCAACCTCTCCACTGGATTGCCGGGCGAGTTCACTGATTTGATGCAGCAGGGAACGGGTATAATCATTTTCATTCTTCCCCATCCCGGCTCGGATGACAAGCAGATTGCACCAGTCGGAGGTCTTCATGACTTCACGGGGACATAACATGTAATGTTGATAAGCTTCCTCATATAAAGGATAACTGTGGAGGTATAAGGCTCTAGCCTGTGTCTCGTGTATTTCGCCAACAAGCAATGAGTCTTGAAAGTGCTGGTTCAGCAAGAGAGACAGCAAACTGTCTCGTGCAGAATACTTAGAGATATTTTGATAGTTTCTTGCCAAAATCAATTGCGCATAGGCTAAATATAGGCTGTCTCCATTTTGGGTAAAAGCATGAACGCTCTCTTCCGCAGATTGGGTTCCTTTCTCAAGACAATAGGCATTATTGTAGATAGATGAGATGTTACGTGTACTTAGCCCTAGCCAGAACCAATCGTTCCGTTTTCGGGCCAAATCAGCGGTTTGCTCGAAGCTCATCATGGCGTTGTAACTGTCTCCGGCATTCAGCTGAACCCTTCCCAGACAATAGAGAGAGCGGAGATACATCGTTTGGTTGTGCGTGCGCTTATAATACTTGACCGCCTGCATGATAAGGGAATCGTCAGCAATATTGACATCGCATTTGTCGTAGGCCCGGCTCAGCAGCCAAGCCCTTTGGGCACGCAGGGATGGGCGTGAGAAACTGCAGGTATCCAGCAGGCCGATGACCTGTTGCGGGTCTTTTTCCACTGTTTCCCAGGCGGTATCCAGAATGCTTTTTCTTTCAGGCCCGCATGCCGATAAGATAAGGCAAAGAAAGATGATAGGGATGCTAGAAGTGTGTCTCATAAAGAACTGCCGGTGTATTACAAAAATACGAAAAAACGGGCAGCCCTGAGCCATGACAAGAAAGAATTAACGGTGTAGAAAAATAAATTATTGATTTTCAGCACTTTGCATGTAAAAGAATTAACGCTTGAAAAGAGGACAACCTGACTTCTTCTTTTTACCTTTGCCCTATATTTAGGACTATCTTATGTTTCCTGCGCCAGGCAGCCCGTTTTCGAATAGAATATGATTTTAGCATAACGAATAGGTGAGGATTCGCATCTATTGTAGGAAGTCTATCTTGTTCGGGGCATAAAGCAGTCATGTAGAAAGAAAATGATAAGAAAACAGGTTTTAGGTAGTATTGGGGTTTTGATGTCAGTGTTCCTCCTCGCATCCTGCGTGGAGGACATTGACATGGATACCGGAGAGGAATTGCCCGTGGTGGTGGATTGTGTCCTCAAAATGGATACGTTGCAGGCGCTTCGGCTTTACCACATGAAGCCCCTTAATGCCAACGGGTATGAGCCGGTGACTGAGGCCAAGGTGGAATTGCAAAGGATTCAAAAGAATGGCAGTTTCTTCAAGGTGGCCGAATTTCAGCGGTCGGAAGGCTTGGGGTGGAACAAAGTAGTCGTGCAGAAAGAAAAACAACCTCAAATATTGCAACAGTGTTTCATTATTTCGCATCTATCTAATACGAGTTCCGGGCTTGTTTGAACGCAAGGTTTTCAGAAAAGAATATCAAACAATCGATAACAATTCAAGCTATGAAGAAAAATGTGCTTTTGGCATTTGCCGTCTTTGTGTCAGTTTTAGGATCTTGTAACAAAGCGCCAACACCTGATCCGGAATTGGGAGAATTCCAAACCTGTTCATCCCTTATCAACCTGTCTCAGAAGAACAAGTTCAACGAGTCTCTGTTCTGCAACAAAGACTGGGTCCTTTATGGCGCGAGATATGAAAAATACCACGATGGTGTTTTACAGGATTCTAAAACGGTGGATTGGGCCAAGGAGGAGTGTTATTTTCAAAATGACCATACTGTACGTTTCGGGGATGGAGTTGACGGAGAATGGCTCTACTCCCATAATTATCTTATGTGGGTAAGATATGGGGGTGCTTATTATTGTTATGAAGTCATTAGCGTCAATGCAAATAATCTTCAGCTAAGGATAGAAGATGTTTCTGCCTCCTCCAACAGGACCCCGTATTATAAGGACAACAGCGGGAGCCATACTTTCCGGGTGTTTGATTATCATACCAAATAAACAAGTTTTAGGAAGTATTAGTGGTGGCGGCCGAGCTACGGGCTTTTGTGTATTTGCAACTTGCTGATTAGCACATTCTTATAAAAGGAGAGAATCCCGTACCCCCTCAAAAACAGGGGCGCGGGATTCTATGTTTGTTATAAGTTACTGAAAGATAGCGTGTTACAGCTTGCGCTAAAGCCCTACACAATCTCGGCCGCGAAGCTTAAAAAAGTCAGTGTCAACACTTACGTAAACGATGTGCTGAAGGAAGCCACGCGGGACATAGAATCCGAAGAAGAAAAAGAAGCCAGCCGCAAAAGAACCGAAGAGTTTCTGGATCAGTTCTGCGGTGCCTGGTCAGGCGATGAAACGCCCGAAGAGATACTGGCAGCCTGTAAATCCCCCAATAGCGTGTGGGAGGTGCCTGTATTATGATACACTATGTATTGGATACCAATGTCCTGATAGATGTTCTCAGAGACAGATCCCACGGCATCAGAGAAAGGATTCAGGAAATCGCAATCGACAACTGCGTTGTTTCCGACATTACCGTCTATGAATTGTATACAGGTGTTGCTGCCAGTGCGGCTCCCGAGAGGAACAAGGAACTTCTGGAGAGAATGTTTGAAAAACTGGCCGTCATCCCCGCCAGCGATGCCTACTGGACAGCCGCCCGGGAAAAAGCCAGGCTGGCAAAGGCGGGAACACCCATAGAGGACAAAGACCTTCTCATCGGCTGTACAGCCCTCGAATACGGTTTAACCCTTATCACTGGCAACAGCAAGCATATGGGCCGCATTCAAGGACTGAAGATAGAATCTTGGATATAAGTTTCGAAGCCGTGCGTCAGCGGCTGGATCACCCCGGAGAATCAGGAGGTGGTTGTCGACTACCACACGGGAGTACACAACTGGCACACCCCGCCCTACATCCGCTGGGACATCGGCGCCTTCTTCAACTATGGCGTGGGAACAAAGCACCCTGGGACCCTTGTCGTGGGCATTTACAATCTCCTTAACCGCCACAATATTTACAGCATTATGTACGATCCGGATAGCCGCAGTTGGAAGAGCCTTTCCCTTTTCCCCATCATGCCCAGCCTCAGTTGGACGCAGCGTTTCTGATGGCGCCTCGGCTGCCAGAACACCGTAGAAGGCATATGCCGTGTCAACGCGGAATTATGGGGGGCTATGCAAGGATTGTCACATTGCGGGTTTAATTATTAAAAGGTTTTTTATGAGAACACATCTTTTTGCTTCTGTGCTTTCGCTGATGTTCCTGTTGCTGCCGTCCTGTAGCAAACTGCAGCCGGAGCCGGAACCTCAGCCGGAGTTGTATACCTCTTACTTTGACCTGGTTTACAAGGATTTCCCTACCGGCACCAGCCAGTATCTGGTCCCCGTGGTCCATAACAGCATTCCCCAGGAGGAAGTGCTGCGGAAGGTGCGGGGGGAGGGCTGGAAAACAACCGCCCTTTATCGGCTCAACATGGAAAAACAGGTTGTGAAAGAGTTTGTCCTGGTGGGGGCGGGAGAAGAATATTCTACAGCCAGGAACGAGCGGAGTTCCAGTTATTTGACTTTTTCTGACGATGGGCAGTCGGTTTCCTTCTATGAGTTTTATGGGGAGAGCGGCGGTAGTTACGAAACAGACACCTTCACCTATGATGCTGCCGACAATACCATTGTCCTCCCAACCCATTACGGTTCCCATGGAAGGAATGGAAAGCTGGTCTATCTGTCGTCGGAGACCATGGTCCTTGTTTGTACGCATGACAAAGACTATAATCAGGATGAGATTATATACATGGAGGTCCTGCAGCGCGTTTCCGCCGCTGAGCGCAAGTCCTGGGCGAAACGCTGCACACATTACGGCATTCGTATGTAGCCGAGAGGAGCCCTAGCCCTGCCGCTGGCGGACGGCTTCGAAGAGGAGGATGGCGGCCGAAACGGAGACATTCAGGCTGTCCAGCTGCCCCAGCATGGGAATAAGGATATGGGCCGATGCCACCTGCCGCCACTGCTCCGTGAGCCCGGTGGATTCGGTGCCCATGACCAGCGCCGTTCCCCGGCGCATATCTACATCGTAATACAGAGAAGAATCCTGCAACTGGGCTGTCAGGATTTGGATGCCCTTTGCCTGCAGGAAAGCGATAGCTTCTTCCGAAGTGCAGGCCACCGTGGGCACAGTGAAAATCGCACCGATGGAAGACCGGATCAGATTGGGATTGTATAGGTCCGTAAGCGGGTCGCAAATCAGAACGGCATCGGCCCCGGCAGCATCGGCGCTACGCAGCACCGCCCCCAGGTTTCCCGGCTTCTCCACGCTCTCCAGCACCATCACCAAAGGATTCTCCGGCAGCCGTAAATCCTCCAATTTCAAAGACTTATACTCCACTTCTGCAATAATTCCCTCGGTACTCTCCCGATAAGCTACCTTCTTATACAGCTGCTCCGGAATTTCTATGCAAAGTGGAGATTCTTCGCTTCGCTCAGAATGACAAGGGGCCTGGGCCTCTGCGTGCGTGGGGTGACGAAGGAAGGACGTCGCAGAAAATTGGTTTTTTGAGCTACTGCACAAAAAATAATTTTCTGCAGAGTCAAGGCCAGAGGCCTTTAAGATTTCGGGACAGACGAAAACCGTTTTTACGGTGTAGCCGGCTTCCAGACAGTGATCCAGTTCCCTTCGGCCTTCCACCACGAAGAGCCCCTGCTCCCGCCGAGCTTTGGATTTCTCCTGCAACAGCAGCAAGTTCTTGATCTTGGGATTCTGGGCCGATGTAATGCTTTCCATCTAGAACTTTTCCGGACGCATCATGGGGAAGAACAAAACGTCCTGGATGCTTTCGGCGCCGGTCATGAACATGGTGAGGCGGTCGATGCCGATGCCGATACCGCTGGTGGGCGGCATGCCGTATTCCAGGGCGCGGACGAAGTCGTAGTCCACGTACATGGCTTCATCGTCGCCTTTGCTCTTGAGGGCGGCCTGCTCCTCGAAGCGCTCCAGCTGGTCCACGGGGTCGTTCAGCTCACTGTAGGCGTTGGCCAGCTCCTTACCGTTTACGAAGAGCTCGAAGCGCTCCGTGAGGGTGTCGTCGTAGCGGCAGCGCTTGGTGAGCGGAGACATCTCCACCGGATAGTCGATGATGTAAGTGGGCTGGATGAGGTTCTTCTCGCAGTATTCGCCGAAGATGGCGTCGATGAGCTTGCCAACACCCATTTCCGGGGAAACTTCCACGTTCAGCTGCTTGCACACGGCGCGGAGCTGTTCCTCGTTCATGCCCTTCACATCCACGCCGGCATACTCCTTAATGGCATCCAGGATGCGCAGACGGCGGAAAGGACCGGCAAAGGAAATCTCGTTGCCGCCGATGGTCTTCACCACGCCGCCGGTGGTTTCGGCCACCCGCTGGAGCATCTGTTCCGTGAATTCCATCATCCAGATATAGTCTTTGTAGGCGATGTACATCTCTACGCAGGTGAACTCCGGATTGTGGGTCTTGTCCATGCCCTCGTTGCGGAAGTTCTTGGCGAACTCATACACACCGGCGAAGCCGCCCACAATCAGACGCTTGAGGTACAGTTCATTGGCAATACGCATGTACATGTCCACATCCAGGGCGTTGTGGTGCGTGATGAACGGACGGGCCGTTGCACCGCCCGGAATGGGCTGCAGGATGGGGGTTTCCACCTCCAGGCAGCCAGCCTCGTTGAAGCACTGGCGCATGCAGTTGATAATCTGGGTACGCTTCACGAAAGTGTCCTTCACCTGTGGATTCACCACCAGGTCCACGTAGCGCTGCCGATACCGGAGTTCCGGATCCTCGAAGCTGTCGTGAACGGTACCATCGGCATCCGTTTTCACGATGGGAAGCACGCGAAGGGACTTCGAAAGCACCGTGAGTTCCTTTGCGTGGACGGAAAGCTGACCCGTCTGGGTGAAGAAGGCGAAGCCCTTGATGCCCACGAAGTCGCCGATATCCAGCAGCTTCTTGAACACGGTGTTGTACAGGGTTTTATCTTCCCCGGGGCAGATCTCATCGCGTTTCACGTACACCTGGATGCGGCCGGCGGGGTCCTGCAGCTCCATGAAGGAGGCGGCGCCCATGATGCGGCGGCTCATGATGCGGCCGGCGATGCACACATCCTGGAAATTGCCTTCCTCCGGCTTGTAGCCTTGGGCAATTTCCACGGTGGTGGTGTTCACCGGGTACAGCGGTGCCGGGTACGGATTGATGCCCAGTTCCCGTAATTTGTTCAAAGATTCTCTGCGTCCGAGCTCCTGCTCGTTAAACTCTGCGTATGCCATGGTAAAAAACGTTTTCTGCAATAAGGACACAAAGATACGAAAAAATGCTTATATTTGTAAGGTTAAACCGCTTGTTATGAAGAAAGCCATTTTACGGATTTTATGCCTCCTGTTGGGCCTGAACGTGTTCACGGCCTGCTATGGACCGGGCTTGCCGCCGCCGGAGCCGGTAGACAAAAGTCTGGACCAGGCTCGTCTGCAGGAGAAGGCCGATGAAGTCCCGGAGGTGGAGGCCTTGGATGAGAACCAGTTGTAATGTCCGGTTTCCCGTCGCTCCGGCAACGTATCTCCTTAGATTTCCATAGCCGTCTGCTCAAGACGGAAGCCCGGTTGCATCCGCTCCGGCAATTGTTCTGGGAATGTACCCTTCGTTGTAATCTGCACTGCCGCCATTGCGGGAGCGATTGCACGGCATCGGCCCTCCAGCCCGACATGCCCTTCGAAGATTTCGAGAAGGTGCTCCAGCGCGTAAAATCGGCCTACGATCCCAAAGAAATCCTGATTATCCTGTCCGGCGGGGAACCGTTGATGCGGGCCGATATCGCCCGTTGCGGCGCACGCATCAGGGACTTGGGTTTCCCCTGGGGCATGGTGTCCAACGGCTACTTCCTTACGCCAGAGAAGCTGGAGGAATTGCGCGCTGCCGGGCTTCGAACCGTCACGGTGAGCCTGGATGGCCTTGCGGCGGAACACGACTGGATGCGCGGGGTTCCCGGATCCTTCCAGCGGGCCGACAAAGCCATCCGCACCCTGGCCCAAATGCCTTCCATGGGCTTCGACGTGGTTACCTGCGTCACCCAGAAAAACTTCCCCCAATTGCCTTCTATCCGGGATTATCTGGTGGAGGCCGGTGTGAAGGCCTGGCGCATTTTCACCGTGTTTCCGGTGGGTCGCGCCGCTACGGACCAGGAACTGCAATTAACCCCGGAGCAAACCCGTGAACTCATGAAATTCATCGTGACCTGTCGCCAGGAGGGGAGTATCCACGCCAGCTTTGGCTGCGAAGGCTTCCTGGGCCCCTGGGAGGGCAAGGTGCGGGACCATCTTTTCTCCTGTCAGGCCGGGCTCAGTATCGCCTCCGTGCGCGTAGACGGTGCCATTTCCGGCTGTACCAGCATCCGCGGCGCCTATAGCCAGGGCAACATCTACCAGGACGATTTCGTGGAGGTGTGGGAGCAGCGTTTCGGCTTGTTCCGGGACCATGCGCCGCTGCGCAGCGGCCCCTGCAAAGACTGCCGCTGGTGGAAGTGGTGCCTGGGAAACGGCATGCACCTGCGCGACAACGACGGCAAACTGCTTCAGTGCAATTTAGCCAAACTGCTATAGCTGCAACCCCCGCCTGTCATCGGCTGCCTGCCACTCGTCTGGAAAAAGACTTCCTGCGTTGGAAAAACGCGGGATTTTTTGTATTATTGTCTGATTAAAGGAACTAAAACCAATACAAATATGAAACGAATCCTCATCGCAGTTTTGGCAGTGCTGGCCCTGGCCTCCTGCAACAAGAAAGTTCAGTATCACCCCGAGTGGACCTACGACTCCGTGGTGTACGAAGTGAACATCCGTCAGTTCTCGCCGGAAGGCACTTTCAAGGGTGTTGAAGCGCAGCTGCCCCGCCTGAAAGACCTGGGCGTGGACGTGCTCTGGCTCATGCCCATGTTTGAAATCGGCACCGAAGGCCGCAAGGGTACGCTGGGCTCCTATTATGCCATTTCGGATTACAAGAAAGTGAATCCGGAGTTCGGTACCATGGAAGACTTCGAACAGCTCCTGAGCGCCGCCCACGCCATGGGCTTCAAGGTCATCCTGGACTGGGTCGCCAACCAAACCGCCCCCGACCATGTCTGGATGACGGAAAAGCCGGCCGATTTCTACGAGCGTGACGCTGAAGGCAACGCCATCTGGGAATATGACTGGACCGACACCCGCAGTCTGAACTACGAAAACCAGGAAGTATGGTGGGCCCAGGACGATGCCATGCGCTTCTGGCTGGAAAAGGGCGTGGACGGCTTCCGCTGCGACGCCGCCGGCGAGGTCCCGGCCGAATTCTGGTACGGCATCCTCCCCAAGATGAACAAGGACTATCCGGATATTTACCTGCTGGCCGAGGCAGAAAGGGACAATCTGGCCGATCCTCTGGTAACCTTCGACGCGAACTATGCCTGGGAGCTGCATCATTTGCTCAACAGCCTGGCCCAGGGCAGCAAGACCACGAAGGACCTGAAGGAATATCTGGACCGCGATGCCGCCCGTTTCCCCAAGGAGGCCTTCCGCCTTACCTTCACCTCCAACCACGACGAGAACTCCTGGGCCGGCACCGAGTTTGAGCGCGAAGGCGCTGCCGCCGAGGCTTGCGCCGTGCTTTGCTTCACGCTGCCCAATTCCCAGCCGCTGGTGTACACCGGTCAGGAAATCGGCCTGAGCCGCCGCCTGGAATTCTTTGAGAAAGATCCTATCACGGACTGGTTCCCCAACGAGTATACCACCTTCTACAAGCGCCTGATTGAGCTCAAGCACAACAATCCGGCCCTGAAAGCCGGTGAAAAGGGCGGTCCTATGGTCTGGTGGGAAATGCCCGCAGACGGTATGGACGGCATTGTGGCTTTCCACCGCGAAGTGGAGGGTAACAAGGTGATCGTGCTGGCCAATTTCGGCACCCCGGCTCCGGCCCAGGAAGTACAGGCTGCCGCCGAAGGCAACGACAACCGTCCCCAGGGCGAGAAAACTGCCGAGCCCTTTAAGAACCTGAAGGGTGAGCCCACGGCCCTTCACGTAAAACTGGACGGGAAGTACAAGGAAGCATTTACCGGTGAAGTCTATGAGGCAGGCGAAAGGGATTTCCTGCTCTGGCCCGGTAGTTTTGTGGTCTTAACCAAGTAACCAACTATGAGAAAAATTGTTCTGATGGCCGCTCTCGCAACGACGGTGGCGTGTTCTTCGCCCAACACTTTGAATCCGGCCGATGTCCAGGAAGCATCGGCGCAGGAGATTGCCCGTGTAGAACCCCTGAGCTGGTGGACGGGCATGAAAACGGACCTGCAGCTGATGGTGCAGGGGCCGGATATCGCCTCCTATGAGGTGAGTATCGCCGGCAAAGGCCTTTCCGTAAAAGGCGTTCACAAGGCCGACAGCCCCAACTTCCTGTTTGTGGACGTGGCCGTATCGCCCAAAGCCCAGGCCGATACCTATTATCTGATTTTCAGCAAGGACGGCCAGTCGTTCAAATACCCCTACATCATCCGTGACCGGGAGCAGGGGAGTGCCACCCGCAAGAGCTTCACCACGGCCGATATGATCTACCTCATCATGCCGGACCGCTTTGCATCGGCCTTCCAGGACAACGACGAAGCTTGGCAGGGAGGGGAGTATTTCGATGGATCGGCCCGTCCCTGGACCGTGCCTGCCACGCCCGACAAGGTGGACCGTCAGGACCCTGTGGCCCGTCACGGCGGCGACATCCAGGGCATGATCAACCATCTGGATTATATCGCCGATCTGGGTGCCACGGCCATCTGGTGCACGCCGCTGCTGCTGGACAACCAGGCGCACGAGAGCTACCACGGCTATGCCTGCGCCGACTATTACCACATGGATCCGCGTTTCGGCGACAACGAAATGTACAAGACCTTTGTGGCCAAGGCGCACGAGAAAGGCCTGAAGGTGATCATGGACATTGTAACCAACCACTGTGGCACCGCCCACTGGTGGATGGAAGACGCTCCCTTCAAGGACTGGTATCACGTGAACGAACCCTACATGCAGATGAACGCCCTGTTCTCCGTGTATATGGACCCTCACGCCTCCGTACGTGACCGCGAGCGTCAGGAAAGCGGCTGGTTCGTGCCGTCCATGCCGGATATGAATCTGGACAATCCGTTTGTACTCAAGTATTTCCAGCAGTGGGCCATCTGGTGGACGGAATATGCCGGCTTGGACGGTCTGCGCGTGGATACCTATCCTTACAACGAACCCGGCCCCATGTCCAAGTGGTGCAAGGCCGTCACGGACGAATATCCCAACATGAACATCGTAGGGGAGTGCTGGGACTACAATATCCCTCAGCTGGCCTACTGGCAGAAAGACAATCCTAACAAGGACGGTTTCAACTCCAATCTGCCGTCCATCATGGACTTCCCGCTGGAACACGCCATTCACCAGGCCCTGAACGAAGAGCAGGTGTGGTGGGATGAAGGCATGACCCGCATCTACTCCGTGCTGGCCCAGGATTTCGTTTACCAGGATCTGTCCAACATGCTTATCTTCTTCGCCAACCACGATCATGCACGTAGCGGTGACACTTGGGGAGAGGACCCGCGCAAGATGAAGCTGGCCCTCACGCTGCTGGCCACCGTGCGCGGCATCCCGCAGCTGTATTACGGCGACGAAATGATGTTCCTGGAGCGGAAAGACTGCCAGTCCCACGACGGTGCCAAGCGCATCGATTTCCCGGGCGGCTGGGAAGGTGACAACTGCGACCTCTTCACTGCCATCGGCCGGGCTCAGGCTCCTGCCCTGTATGCTTCGGCGGCCGATCTGCACGATTACACGCGTACGCTCTTCCGCTGGCGCAAAGACTGCAAGGCTGTGCAGGAAGGCAAGACGCTGCACTTCCTGTCCCGCGCCAACGTGGGTGCCCGCAATATCACGGACAACAGCTACTCCTTCTTCCGTTACACGGATACGGACGCCGTTTTCGTGTACATCAACAACAACGCCGAACCCCGTACCCTGGATTGGGGTCACTACCGTGAGTTCGTGCAGGGTCCCGTGACCGGCAAGGAGATTCTGAGCGGGGAAACGGTCACTTTGCAGGACGGCTTCTCCATCGCACCCAAGAGCGCCATTGTAGTAGAGTTCTCCCGTGGAGATAAGTAATTGATTAATAAGAAAATAACAATAATCGATTCATCTAAATCAGATAATCAATATTGCGTAAAGTTATGATTATGAGAAAGTTAGTCCCCACGCTGATGATGCTGGCACTGGTTGCATGTTCCGGTCCCAAGACCAAACCCCTGACAGGCAATTCGCTCAAGAGCCCCGACGGCCGCCTGGAACTCAAGGTGGGCGTGGTGGATGGTGTGCCCATGTATTCCCTTCAGAAAAACGGGGCCGATGTCGTCCTTCCTTCCCGCCTGGGCTTCGACCTGCTGGACCGCGAAGACCTCAAGGACGGCTTCACCCTCACGGACGTGGAGTATGCCAGTTTCGATGAAACATGGGAACCGGTCTGGGGTGAAGAAGCTCAGATACGGAACCATTACAACGAAATGTTCATCGGCCTGAAGCAGGAGTGCGGCGCTGTGATGCAGATCCGTTTCCGCCTGTACGACGACGGACTGGGCTTCCGCTATGAGTTCCCGTTGGAGAACGACCTTACGTACTTCAAGATCAAGGAAGAACTCACGGAGTTTGCCATGACCGGCGACCATACCGCCTGGTGGATTCCCGGCGACTATTCCACTCAGGAGTTCAATCCCACGGAGTCCAAACTTTCCCAGATCGGCGGTTTATCGGCCCTGGTGCGTCCTATGGGCGGCAGCCCGCAGACCCCGCTTCCGGTCACTTCCGTTCAGACGGCCCTGCAGATGAAAACGGCTGAGGGTCTGTATATTAACATCCACGAGGCAGCGGTGCTGGATTATCCCACCACCCACCTGGACCTGGACGACAAGAAATTCGTTTTCAAAACCAATCTTACCCCGGATGCAGAGGGTGTGAAGGGCCGCATGCAGGCTCCCTGCAAGACTCCTTGGCGCACCATCATGGTGTGCGACAGCGCTCCGCAGGTGCTGGCCTCCCGTCTGGTCCTGAACCTGAACGAGCCCTGTGCCCTGGAGGATGTTTCCTGGATCCATCCCGTGAAGTATATGGGTGTTTGGTGGGAGATGATTACCGGCAAGACCGAGTGGTCCTATACCCACGACTATCCCTCCGTGCAGTTGGGCGTAACGGATTACGCCGCTTCCACCCCTCACGGCCGCCACGGCGCCAATACGGAAAACGTGTCCCGCTACATTGACTTCGCGGCCGAAAACGGCTTCGACGGCATCCTCATCGAGGGCTGGAACGAAGGATGGGAAGACTGGTACGGTCACCAGAAAGACTTTGTCTTCGACTTCGTGACCCCTTACCCGGACTTCGACCTTCCGTTCCTGAACGAATATGCCCACTCCAAGGGCATCCGCCTGATCATGCATCACGAAACCTCCTCTTCCACCCTCAATTACGAGCGCTGGATGGAGCAGGCCTACACCCTCATGAACAAGTACGGCTACAATGCCGTGAAGAGTGGTTACGTGGGTGCCATCATCCCTTACGGCGAGAAACACTACAGCCAGGCCCTCATCAATCATTACCACTATGCCATTACGGAGGCGGCCAAGCACCACATCATGGTGAATGCCCATGAGGCCGTCCGTCCCACCGGTCTGTGCCGCACCTGGCCCAACATGATCGGCAATGAGAGCGCCATGGGTACCGAGTTCCGCGGCACCATCAAACCCGGCCATACCACCATCTTCCCCTTCACCCGTCTGCAGGGCGGTCCCATGGACTACACCCCGGGTATCTTCGAGATGGATATGTCCAAGAACAATCCGGACGACAACCAGCACATGCACCACACCCTCTGCAACCAGCTGGGCCTGTATGTGACCTTCTACAGCCCGCTGCAGATGGCCGCGGACCTTCCGGAGCACTATGCCCGCTTCATGGACGCCTTCCAGTTCATCAAGGACGTGGCCGTAGACTGGGACAAGAGCCTGTATCTGGAGGCCGAACCCGGCGCCTACATCGTGACGGCCCGTCATCCGAAGCTCGCTACGCTGAATGCATCGGCCCAAAGCACGGCCACGCTGCCGGATGCCAAGAAGGACATGGTGACCAATGCCGCCAAGTTCGTCTATGCCCTGCCGGAGAATGCCACCACCAAGGACCTGGCCAAGGCCAAGCCGCGTGACGTCTGGTATGTGGGCGGCATCACGGACGAAAACGCCCGCGAGGTAACAGTGAAACTGGATTTCCTGCTGCCCGGCGTTACTTATGAGGCAACCCTTTACGCCGATGCCCCGGACGCCGATTACGAGACCAATCCACAGGCCTATACCATCACCCGCCGCAATGTGACATCGGCCGACAGCATCCCTGTGCGTATGGCCCGTGCCGGCGGTTTTGCCATTTCCCTTAGAGAAAAATAAATGGAATCCATTACAGTAAACTGTATCAACGACGGCAAAACGTACGAACTGCCCCCTGGCGGGACTCTGCGTACCATTGCCCCGGAATACGTCACAGACCCCAGGACCGGCAAGCAATACCCGGTCCTGGCGGCGCTGGTAGACCATGAACTGAAGGAACTGGACTATCCTGTGTACTATCCGCGTTCGGTGGAGTTTATCGGCTATAACCATCTGCAGGGGAAACGCACCTACATGCGTTCGCTCAGTTTCCTGGCGCAACGGGCAGTACGCAACCTCTTCCCGGACAAGATCTTCAAGATCAACCATTCCCTTCCCAGCGG
This sequence comes from Candidatus Cryptobacteroides sp., assembly GCA_045226315.1. Lineage (GTDB taxonomy): Bacteria > Bacteroidota > Bacteroidia > Bacteroidales > UBA932 > Cryptobacteroides. Next base: position 44,639 of record JBGVCF010000031.1, on the reverse strand, counting down.
CTTGTATTGCAAGTTCCGCGCGGAGCATATGAAGGATGAAGACATCCTGCTCTTGCGGGAAGAAATGCGCCGCCTGGTGGCACAGGATCTGCCTTTTACTCAGAAGAAAATGTTTTCGGACGAAGCCGAAGCCATTTTCCGCGCGCAGCGCCAGCCGCTGAAAGCCGCCCTTCAGGATTCGTTGGGCACGTATTACTGTACGGTGGATTACCTGGACGGAGTAGCCGATCATTTCTACGGCCCGCTGGTGCCTTCCACCGGCTACCTGAAAGTATTCGACCTGATGCCTTTCCATCACGGTTTCTGCCTCCAGTATCCCTCCGATGAGGATATTACGCGTCCCATTGCCCGCCAGAAGCAGCGGAAACTCATCGTCACCCTGAAAGAGTACGGTTACTGGTGCAAAGCCACGGGTGTGGTAAGCGTAAGCGCCTTGAACAATCTGCTCATGGACGGTGGCGCCGTGAAACTCATCAACCTGTGCGAGGCCCGGCAGGAACGTGGTTACGCCGAACTGGCCGATAAGATCTACGCTGTGCGTGACAAGGTGAAGATCGTTTTCCTGGCTGGACCTTCCTCCAGCGGTAAAACTTCCTCGTCCTTGCGCCTGGCCCAGCAATGCATGGTGAAGGAGATGAATCCTAAGGTCATCGAGCTGGACAACTACTTCGTGAGCCGTGAAAGAACGCCTTTGGACGCAGACGGCAAGTACGATTTCGAAGCCCTGGGCGCCATGGACCTGGATCTGCTGGGTGAGCATTTGAACACCCTCCTTTCCGGCGGGGAAGTGGAACTGCCCCGGTACGATTTCAAGGAAGGGCGTCCTTTCTTCGAGGGAAAGAAGATGCATCTGGAGGAGAATGACATCCTGATTATGGAGGGCATTCACGCCCTGGATCCGGCCATGGTCCCTTCAGTGGACCAGAGCCGTATTTTCCGCGTTTATGCATCGGCCCTTACCTCGCTCAAGCTGGACGAGAACTGCTGCATCTCCACCACGGACAACCGCTTGCTGCGGCGTATAGTGCGCGATAACCGCGTGCGGGGCATTACGCCCGAGGAAACCATCATCCGCTGGCCTTCCGTCCGCCGCGGCGAGAACCACTATATCTTCCCCTTCCAGGAGAACGCCGATGCCCAGTTCAATACGGCCCTGCTGTACGAACTGCCTATGCTCCGTTATTACGCCGAACCCCTGCTGCGCCGCATCCGCCCTTCGTCCCCGGCCTACGCCGAGACAGTGCGCCTGCTGGATTTCCTCTCCTACATAGCGCCCCTGCAGCCGTCCGAAATAACGGCCATTCCGCCCACCTCCATCATGCGTGAATTCATCGGCGGACAAACTTTGTAAGTGTCTCATGCTCACCATCCGGACAGCCGTTGAACAGGATATCCCCGCCATCATGAAAGTGTTGGAGGCCGGGCGGGGTATCATGCTGGCGTCCGGGAATTTGCATCAGTGGGCGGCCGGATATCCTACGGAGGCCATGGTGCGGGCCGATATCGGGCCCGGTTATGGGAAGGTGATGGAGGAGGAAGGACAGGTGGTGGCGTATTTTGCCTGCATCCCTTCTCCGGACCCCACGTATTCCTATATTGAAGGCGGGGCCTGGCTTGACGATGAGAAGCCCTATTACGTGGTGCACCGTATTGCCAGTTTCCCGCACGTCCATGGCGTTTTTGCGGCTATGATGAGCTACCTGGAGGGAATTACGGATAACATTCGCATCGACACCCACAAGGACAATAAGATTATGCAGGGGCTGTTGGAGCGCTTTGGCTTTTCCTACTGTGGGATAATCTATCTGTTAAACGGAGACCCCAGGCTGGCTTTCCAGCGGCTGCGGGGCTAAAACTGACAAGGATGAACGTTGGAATCATCGGGGCGGGACACATCGCCGAAAAAGCCGCCTGGACGCTGAAAGTCATGGACGACATGCAGTGCCTGGCCGTGGGCTCACGCTCTTTGGAAAAGGCACAGGCATTTGCCGACAAATATGGGATTCCCCGCGCCTATGGGTCGTATGCCGCTTTGCTGGCCGATCCCGACGTGGACCTGGTCTATATAGCCACGCCGCACTCCCATCACTTTGCCGTCACGCGGGATGCCATCCTGGCGGGCAAAGCCTGTCTGGTAGAGAAATCCTTCATGGCCAATGTCCGTGAAACCGCCGAAATCCTGTCCCTGGCCAAGGAGAAGGGCGTTTTGGTGGCCGAAGCCATCTGGACCCGCTACCTGCCGGTACAGGACATGGCCAGGGAGATCATCGCTTCCGGCCTTATCGGCAAACCTTACATGTACTCCGCCACACTTTCGTACGAAATTTCTACGAAGGAACGTGTCCTGAAACCCGAACTTTGCGGCGGGGCGCTGTTGGATCTGGGAGTGTACGGACTCAATTTTATCCGGATGTTCAGTGCCAGTCCGGTGGCAGCCATGAGTTCCCACTGCGTCAAGTTCCCCACCGGCGTGGACGCTTCGGAAACCATCACCCTGGAAATGGAGGATGGCAGCATGGCTTGCATCCAGACATCGGCCCTTTGCCAGGGGGAGAATACGGGCTCCATTTCCGGAACGGCGGGCTGCCTGATTTTTGACGATGTAAACAGCCCCCGGCGTCTGTCCGTCTATCAGAAAGGCCACGTTTTGGTAAAGGAATTCGAAGCGCCCGGACAGATTACCGGCTTCGAGTATCAGTTCCGCGCCTGCAGGGATGCCATGGCGGCCGGTCTGCTGGAAACCCCGCAGATGCCTCATTCGGAAATTCTCTATATCATGGAACAGATGGACCGCCTGCGGGCTTCCTGGGGCGTCCGCTTCCCTATGGATTAAAGGACGGATTGCAGGAAAGGACCGGTAACGGAAGCAGGGTTTTGCGCCAATTCTTCCGGTGTGCCCTCTGCCACAATAAGGCCTCCGGCCCGTCCGCCGGCAGGACCCATGTCAAAGACATAGTCCATGGACTTGAGCACATCCAGGTTGTGCTCGATTACGATGACGGTGTTCCCGGCATCCACCAGCCTTTGCAGCACACCCAGAAGCACATTGATATCCTCGAAGTGCAGTCCGGTGGTGGGCTCGTCCAGGATGTAAAGGGTCTTTCCGGTGGAAGGGCGTGACAGTTCTGCCGCCAGTTTCATACGCTGACTTTCTCCGCCGGACAATGTGACGGCACTTTGTCCCAGGTGAATGTAGCCCAGACCCACGTCCACCAGCGCCTTCAGTTTGGCGGCAATGCGCGGTACCGGCTTGAAGAACTCGTAGGCCTCGCTGATGGGCATTTCCAGCACATCGTTGATGTTTTTCCCCTTGTACTTGACCGCCAGGGTGTCTTCCTTGTACCGCTTGCCTCCACAGACCTCGCAGGGAACATGGACAGACGGCAGGAAGTTCATTTCAATCACCTTGATGCCAGCGCCCTTGCATTCTTCGCAGCGGCCGCCGGCCACGTTGAAGGAGAATCGGCCTGCCTTGTAACCGCGTACCTTGGCGTCCGGCGTCTCCTCGAAGAGCTGACGGATGTCGTTGAACACGGCCGTGAATGTGGCAGGATTGGAACGAGGTGTTCGGCCGATGGGACTCTGGTCTATCTCAATCAGTTTGTCAATGTTCTCAATGCCCTCCAAGGCCGTATACGGCAGCGGACGCTCTTTGGCCCGGTAGAATTTCTGCTTGAGGATGGGCATGAGGGTCTCGTTCACCAGTGAACTCTTGCCAGACCCGGACAGGCCGGCCACGCCGATCAGGCAGCCCAGCGGGAAGGAGACATCCACGCTTTTCAGGTTGTTGCCGGTGGCACCCTTTAATGTTAGGAACAGGCCGTTTCCCTTCCGGCGGGAGGCAGGAAGCGGAATGGTTTTCCGGCCTTTCAAGTAGTCCAGCGTTACAGAAGGGCCGATAACCGCATGGGCGGCAGTTTCGGCATCCATACGGGCACCTTTCAAGAGGGTTTTCAGGGGAGCGTTCAAGCAGATGCGGCCGCCGTTCTCTCCGGCACCGGGCCCCACGTCCACCAGCCAGTCGGCGCTGAGCATGGTTTCTGCGTCGTGCTCCACCACCATCACGGAATTCCCCTCGTCCCGTAGGGCCTTCAGCGAAGCAATCAGCTTCCGGTTGTCCTTCTGATGCAGGCCGATGGACGGTTCATCCAGGATATAGAGCACGTTCACCAGCTTGGAGCCGATTTGTGTGGCCAGGCGGATGCGCTGGCTTTCCCCGCCGGACAATGAGCCGGTAGGACGGTCCAGCGAGAGGTAATCCAGGCCCACGTCCAGCATGAACTGAACCCGTTCCCGGAGCTCCTTCAGGATATCCCGCGACACGTTTTTCTCCCGTTCGTTGAAGCCTTCCGGAATGGTATCCAGCCATTTGCGCAATTCCGTCATTTCCATGGCAGCTACCTCCGGAATGGTTTTCCCGTCCACGCGGAAGCACAGGGCATCGGCGTTCAGGCGCGTTCCCTGACAAACAGGGCAGGTGATGGTATCCTCGATATTATCCAGCACACCATCCCAGCTTTCCATCTCCGAGAGGTTTCCTTCTCCTACCCGGAACAGGTCTTCGGAACCGTATACCAGCAGGCTCACAGCCTCGTCCGGCAGGGTTCCGATGGGGTCGTATACGCTGAAATTATACTGGCGGGCGATGGCCCGGATGATATCGAATTTGCGGTTCTCACGCACCTTTCCCAATGGAACGATACCTCCATCGGCCACGCTCTTGCTGCGGTCCGGGATGATGGTATCGATGTTCACGTCCACGATGGTGCCCAAGCCCTTGCAGTGCGGGCAATAACCCTGCGGGGAATTGAAGGAGAAGCTGTGAGGCTGGGGCTCCTGCAGGGACAGGCCGCTCTCCGGATCCACCAGGTGCTTGGAATAGTGGGAGAGTTTCCCGCTTTCCTGGTCCAGGATGGCCACGGAGCCTTTGCCCAGATTCAGCGCCCGGCCCACGGATTCCCGCACACGCCGGTCGTCTCCGGCCGTGGGTTTCAGTCGGTCCACTACCAACTCGATAAAGTGCGGCTTATAGCGGTCCAGGGCCGATACTTCCTGCAATTCCAAGATTTCCCCGTCGATGCGCACTTCTGTGTATCCGCGTTTGCGCAACTGATCGAAGAGTTCGCGGTAATGGCCTTTTCTGCCCCGGATAATGGGTGCTAGCAAATAGCACTTCCGCCCGCTGTACTGATTCATGATCAGGTCCACGATCTGGGCGTCCGTATAGCGCACCATCTCCCGGCCGCTTTCCGGGGAATAGGCTCTGGATCCCTTGGCGTACAGCAGTCGCAGGAAATCGTAGATCTCCGTGATGGTGCCCACCGTGGAACGGGGATTATTGCCGGTTGTTTTCTGTTCAATGGCAATGATGGGGCTCAGACCGGTAATCTCCTCCACTTCCGGCTTCTCCAGGATGCCCATGAAGTGTTTGGCGTAGGTGGACAGGGTGTCCATATAGCGGCGCTGGCCTTCGGCATAGATTGTATCGAACGCCAAGGAGCTCTTGCCGCTGCCGCTCAGGCCGGTCACTACCACGAATTCGCCCCTGGGAATATCCACATTGGCATTCTGCAGGTTGTTCGCCCGCGCTCCGCGAATCTGGATGTATTCCCGTTTTGCCAAAACTTATTTCAGCGCTTTGAGGTTGCGGGGGTTGCAGATGTCTTTGGCCTCGGCGGTGTAGAGGTAGTCCAGTAGATCGGCGTAATGCTCTTCCACCTTGCCGCGGACAATCTTCATGGTGGAGTTCATCATCTTGTTGGCGATGGTGAATTCCTCATCGCAGATGCCGATGGCCGAAGGGAGCCAGCGCTCCGGGAACATGCCCTCGAACTTGCCACCTTTCTTGTAGGCGTTTACATCGGCCTGGATGAGCCCCAGCATGTGGCGCTTGCCTTCTTCGGAGTCCGGGGTGAGGCCGTGCTTCTGGCAGGCTTCGGCCAAAGCGTTCTTGTCCGGGACCACCAGGGCCACGCAGAAAGGTTTCTGGTCGTTGTGCAGGACGCAGGCATTCACCCACTTGGAGGTTTCCGTGAAGTTGTCTTCGAAGCCTTCCGGGGAATACTTTTCACCGTCGGAGGAGATGAGCAGGCTCTTGAAACGGCCCACTACATACAGGAAATCAGGATCTTCCGGGCATATGTAACCCATGTCGCCGGTGTGCAGCCAGCCGTCGATGATGGTATCGGCCGTGGCCTTGGGATTCTTCCAGTAGCCGGCCATCACATTTTCGCCGCGGATTACAATCTCTCCTTTGGTGCCGTGCGGGACTTCCTTGCCTTCGGCGTCCAGAATCACGCAGTCCATGGGTTTCACGATGCGGCCGGAGGAGCCGAAACGGGCATGGCCTTCTGCGTTGGCGCAGATGATGGGCGTGGCTTCCGTGAGGCCGTAACCCTGGAACATGGGCATACCCACGGCGCAGAAAAAGCGTTGCAGTTCGATGTCCAGCAGGGCACCGCCGCCCACAAAGAAACGCATGCGGCCGCCGAAGCTCTCACGCACTTTGGAGAAAACGAGCTTGTCGAAAAGGTCTACCAGCGGTTTTCTCCAGAATGTGCCGCCCGTGCCGCGGTTGTAATATTCCTTGTTGTACTTGATGGCGTTGTCCAGGGCAAAGTAGAACAGCTTTTCCGTGGAACCGCCTTTCTTCTTGATGGCGCCTTCGATGTTTTTCTTGAAGTTGCGGGCCAGGGCCGGCACGGAGAGCATCACGTGCGGACGCACCTCGTTGATGGCCGTGGGAACGTTGCGCAGCGTGGCCAGGGCATTCTTGCCGATGGGCACAAAGCCGATGGAGCCGCCATAGATCATCATGGTGTACATGCCGGCCACGTGGGCGAAGCAGTGGTCCAGCGGCAGGATGATGAGCATCACCTGGCCCTCTTCAACAGAGATTACGGAATTGCCCTGTTCCACATTGGCCGTGTAATTGCGGTGGGTGAGCAGGATGCCCTTGGGATCGGCCGTGGTGCCGGAAGTGTAGGAGATATTGGCATAATCGTCCGGGCCGATGGATCTGAAGCGGGCTTCGAATTCGGCCCGATGGGCCTTGAGGAATTCGTCGCCCATCTTCTGGATTTCGCTCATGCGGATTTCCTTGGGCTCCAGTTTTTCGTAGTCGAAGGCTGTGTCGTCAAAGACAATCACTTTTTCCACGTTGGGGCATTCCGGCAGGATGGCGCGGATCTTGGGCAGATGATTACCGGATACCAGAATCCATTTGGCATCCGAATGGTTGATGCGGAAAATCAGGTCTTTACCTTCTCCCAGGTTTACGGAAAGGGGAACGTCCACGGCACCGGCATACAGGGCGCCAATTTCGGCCAGGATCCACATGGCGCGGCTCTCGGACAGGAGGGCGATTTTGTCGCCCTTCTTAAGGCCCAGGGACATGAGTCCGGCGCCGATCCTATAGGCTTGCTCGCGGGTCTGGCCTTGGGTGATGACCTTCCATTCACCGTCCACCTTTTCGCGGAGATAGGGGTGATTTTCGTATTTGCGGGAGTACTTCTCTACGAAGTCGATAATGGTAATTCTTTCTGCCATAGATGTTTAGGTTATTCTGTGGGGAAGAGGCCGAAGAGTTCGGCGTCTATCTTGTCCGTAATGAACTGGAAGTCTTCGGGATTGCTCTCGAATTTCACATGGTCTACGTCCACAATGAGGAGACGGGCTTTGTAATCTTTGATCCAGTCTTCGTAGCGCTGGTTCAGGCCGGTGATATAGTCGATGCGGATGGAGCGCTCGTACTCACGGCCGCGCTTCTGGATCTGGGCGATGAGGTTGGGAATGCTGGAACGCAGGTAGATCAGCAGATCCGGCGGGTTCACCAGGGACATCATCAGGTCGAAGAGGTCGCTGTAATTCTCGAAGTCGCGGGTGGACATGAGGCCCATGGCGTGCAGGTTGGGGGCGAAGATGCGGGCATCCTCATAGATGGTACGGTCCTGGATAATCACCTCCTGATGCTTGGCAATCTCCACTACGTCCTGGAAGCGCTTGTTCAGGAAGTAGATCTGGAGGTTGAACGACCAGCGCTCCATATCTTCGTAGAAGTCGGCCAGGTAAGGGTTGTAGTCCACGGATTCGAACTTGGGCGTCCAGCCGTAATGGGCTGCCAGCATTTTGGTCAATGTGGTTTTTCCACTGCCGATATTTCCGGCGATAGCTATATGCATATTCTAAAAGTTTTTGTCTTTTCTAAAACAGGCCGAACAGTTCTGCGTCTATACGGTCGGTGATGGCGGCAAAGTCTTCCGGACGGTTCAGGAAGTCCATGTTGTCGGCGTCCACTATGATGAGTTTGCCCTTGTAACCGGCAATCCATTTCTCATACCGCTCGTTGAGGCCGCCCAGGTATTCGATGGAGATGGTCTGTTCGTAGTCCCTGCCGCGTTTCTGGATCTGGGCCACCAGGTGCTCTATGCTGGAGCGAAGGTAGATCATGAGATCCGGCTCCTTCACCACTTCCATCATCACGTTGTAGGTGTCCATGTAGGTGTTGTAGTCCCTTTCCGAAAGGTTGCCCTGGGCGTAGTTGTTGGCCACGAAGATGTGTACGCCTTCCTGAAGGGTACGGTCCTGGATAATGACATCCTTGGAGTTGGCGATCTCCAGGGTGTCGTGCAGGCGCTGCTGCAGGAAATACATTTCCAGGGCGAAGGACCAGCGTTTGATATCGGCGTAATAATCGGCCAGATAAGGGTTGTAGGTGACGGATTCGAATTTGGGCGTCCAGCCGTAATGGTGGGCCAGAAGGGTTGTGAGCGTGGTTTTTCCGCTGCCGATATTGCCTGCAATTCCGATGTGCATTCCGCTGGGGTCTTTGTTCTACAAAGTTGGCAAAATTATCGTAAATTTGCAACGATAAAAATATGCTGTCATGCTCCATTCCAGAATATTCCAATTCAATCCGTTAGCCACCAATTGCGTGGCCCTGTGGAATGACGGTGCAACCGCCTGCACGGTGGTGGATCCCGGCATGTCTTCGCCCGACGGATTGCAGCAATTAACGGACTTTTTCAAAGCCCGCGGTCTCACGCCGGACGCTATCCTGCTCACGCACGGGCATTTCGACCACGTGTGGGGTGTGGACAAACTCCTGGCGCTGTATCCTGTCCCCGTTTATATGCATCCGGCCGATAAAGATATCATGGAACAGATGACGGCGGGTTTTCCCAGCGTGCAGAGTTTTTCCTTCATGCAGCATCAATTCACCACGATAGATGTGGCCGACGGGGATGTGGTCACCACGGCCGGGACGGCCTGGAAAGTGATCCATACGCCCGGTCATACGCCCGGCGGCGTATGCTATTATTCGGCCGAAAACAGCCTGCTGCTCAGCGGCGACACCCTTTTCGCGGGCAGTATCGGCCGCACGGACCTCAAGGGCGGAGACTACGACCAGCTAATGACTTCCATCAAGGAAAAACTGCTGAACCTGCCGGGAGTAACAGATGTGATTCCCGGACACGGCCAGCCCACCTCCATTGCCCATGAAGGCATGGCCAACCCCTTCCTGGAACCTTTCAACGAACCCATAGAGGAATGAACATCCTCTGGCTGGACACCATCGATTCCACTAATTCCGAGGCCCTGAGAAGGCTGGCGGAATTGCCTTCCGGTACTGTCCTGGCGGCACGGGAACAGACGGCCGGCCGGGGCCAACGGGGCAACACCTGGTTCTCCCAGCCTGGGAAGAACCTCACGTTTTCCATCGTCCTCAAAAACCTTCCGCTTGCTGCTGCGCAGGCAATACGGCTCAATTTCCTTTTTTCCGTGGCCGTGGCCGATTTCCTGCAGGACAGGGGAGTGGAAGCTGCCATTAAATGGCCCAACGACATTTATGTGGGTGGACGGAAGATTTGCGGAATGCTCATCGAAAACACCCTGGGCCCCGGGGGGAAGCTGGCGGCTTCCGTAGTGGGTATCGGCCTGAATATAAACCAGAAAGAATTTTCCCAGCTGGCCAATGCCACTTCTCTGGCTCTTTGTACAGGAAAGGAAGTTGGCCTGGAAGAGTCCCTGGAGGCGTTTTTGACCATTTTTAATTCCTTGTGGCCCAGGCTCATGGATTCGTCTTTACTGGAGTCCTACACTGCCCGGCTCTTCCGCCGGGGCATTCCTGCCCGTTACCACGACCTGCTTACAGATCGGGAATATACCGGCGTTATCGAGGGGGTGGCCCCCGACGGCCGCCTTTGCATCCAGGACCCGGCAGGGGAGCGCCATTATTATCAGTTTAAAGAAGTAAGTTACATCCTATGAGACAACGGGAAATCTGGTTGGACTTTTTGCGGGTGACGGCCTGTTTTATGGTCATGGTCATCCACAGTACGGAACCTTTCTACCTGGGCGGGGAAGGAGCGCAAATCCTGACGGCCACGGATGCCTTCTGGGTAGCCGTATTTGAGGGCCTGTGCCGCTGCTGCGTGCCGCTGTTCCTCATCGCGTCCAGTTACCTGCAGTTCCCGCTGCATTATTCCACCGGCGAGTTTTTCCGCCGTCGGGCGGTGCGTATCCTCATCCCCATGCTGTTGTGGACGGTGGTATACGCCCTGGTTTGGGGTGAGCCCATCGATAATTTCAAGGGCCTGCTGCTGAACTTCAACTATGCCGCCGGGCATCTGTGGTTCGTGTATATGCTGGTAGGAGTGTATCTCATTATGCCCTTACTGTCGCCTTGGGCCGAAGAAGTATCCAGCCGGGAGCTGGAGATTTATCTGGGCATCTGGCTGGTCACCACGCTTTTCCCCTTTGTCCGTGAAGCGGCCGGGGGCGTGGCTCCGCTCATCCAGGCGGCCGATGGCCTGCCCGCACAGGCCTTCTTCCCGCTCTGGGGCGAAGCCTCCTGGAACGCCTATGGCACGTTCTACTATGTCAGCGGATTTATCGGCTACCTGTTGGTGGGGCTGTATCTGAAGAAGTTCCTGGTCCGGAGCCGCTGGCTCCGCTGGACCGGCTGGTCGCTTTTCCTGATGGGCTTTGTAGCCATCGTACGCGGTCTTCTCAACCGTTTTTCAGCCACCGGCGAGGTTTTCCCGCTCACCGGCGACCTGGCCGTAGCTGTGGCTTGGGAAACCCCCATCACCTTCTGCAGCCTTCCTGTTGTCCTCACTTCCGTTGGCCTGGTACTGGTGTTTATGCAGGGCCGGCAAAATGGAGAAAGCCCGTTCTATCGGCACATCATACAGCCCTTGTCACAAGCAGGATACGGTATGTATCTCATCCATATGCTGGTGCTGGCCCAGTTCTCGGCCCTGTACCGCAACTGGCTGGGCCTGGGTGCAGAGGGCCTGCTGGGCTATTGGACCACCCCCGTGCAGATCCTGGCCACCGCTCTTTCAAGCTTTGTGGTAGTAGGCATTTTAGCAGTAATCCTCCAACGCATTCCCAAGGTGGGAAAATACCTGATGGGTTAGCGGCTTTTTCGTTATCTTTGCAGTATGTTGATTGCGCTTATAGGATTCATGGGAAGCGGAAAGACGTCCGTTGGGCGCCTGGTGGCCGATGCCCTGGGCTGCCTTTTCGTGGATCTGGACCAGGTGATTGAGAAAAAGGCACAAAAGAGCATCCCGCAGATTTTTTCCGATGAGGGGGAGGCCGGATTCCGGAAAATGGAGAAGCAGGTCCTGGAGCAGACCGTGAAAAAATATGCGGAAAGTACAGCAGTCCTGGCCCTGGGCGGAGGCACTGTAACGGTTCCCGGCGCGGTGGCTCTCTTGCAAGAAAAAACGCTCTGTATCTATCTCCAGGCCAGTTTGGAGTCCATCCAGCAGCACCTGGAAGGTCATACGGAAGGCCGTCCGCTGGCCGATGAAAACCTGGCCGCCCGCCTGGCTGCACGGGAGCCCTTGTATCGGCAGGCAGCCCATTTGACGCTGGAGACAGACGGCCTGTCCCCGGAACAGATCGCCGACGAAATCATCATCTCCTGTTTGTAATTCTGCCACGGATTGATTAACTTTGTCCGACTATGGGCATCGTTGAACGACAGTGGACAGTAAAGACGCTAGCCAATCCGGAGGAATCCGTACAGCTGGCTGCAGAGCTCGGTATCGACCGGGTTCTGGCCGATTTATTGGTCCAGCGTGGCGTCAACACCTTCGAGCAAGCCCGCCGTTTCTTCCGTCCCCGCCTGGAAGATCTGCACGATCCCTTCCTGATGACGGACATGGACAAAGCCGTGGAACGCCTGCACCAGGCCATCATCAGCGGCGAAAAAATCCTGGTATACGGAGACTACGACGTAGACGGCACCACCGCCGTGGCACAGGTGTTCTCCTTTGTCAAGCAATTCACTTCCAAGGTCCAGTTCTACATTCCGGACCGCTACGACGAAGGCTACGGCCTGTCCTACAAAGCCCTGGACTGGGCCGGCGACAATGGAATCGGCCTGGTCATCACCCTGGACTGCGGTATCAAGGCCATCGACAAGGTGGAATATGCCCGTGCCAAGGGTATCGAGGTTATTATCTGTGACCATCACCTCCCGGAAAACGAACTGCCCAAGGCCGTGGCTGTGCTGGATCCCAAGCGCGAAGACTGCCACTATCCCTTCGACGACCTTTGCGGCTGCGGCGTGGGCTTCAAACTGGCCCAGGGCTATGTCCAGAAGTATCAGCTGGAATTCTCCCTGCTGGAACCGCTGCTGGACCTGCAGGTGGTTTCCATCGCCTCGGACCTGGTGTCCATGACCGGCGAAAACCGCATTCTGGCGCATTTCGGCCTCAAACGGCTCAATGAGAATCCCCGGAAAGGCCTGCTGGCCATGATCAACCTGGCCAAGCTGGAGCCGGGCCATATCGGCATCGACGACATCGTGTTCAAGATCGGCCCCCGTATCAATGCGGCCGGACGTATGGAAAGCGGCCGGTTAGCCGTGGAACTGCTAACGGCAACAGACGACCGCACCGCCTTCCGGATCGGCGAACAGATCAACGATAATAACAACGAGCGCAAGTCCATCGACCGGGAAATTACCCAGGAGGCCCTGGACATGGTGCGCAACGGCCAGGCACTCGCCACGGAGAACGCCACCATCGTGTACAATCCCACCTGGAACAAAGGCGTGGTGGGTATCGTCGCTTCCCGCCTGGTAGAGGCCTATTACAAGCCCACGGTGGTGCTCACCAAGAGCAACGGTTTCATCACCGGCAGCGCACGCAGCGTGCAGGGCTTCGACCTGTATGCCTCCATCGAAAGCTGCGCGGATTTATTGGAAAACTTCGGCGGACACATGTATGCCGCCGGTCTCACCATGAAAGAGGAGAACCTGGAGGCTTTCTGCCAGCGGATGGACAGTTTCGTGGCCGGCAACATCACCCGCGAAGAACGGACACCCGTGGTGGAAATCGACGCCCGCCTGGATTTCTCCCAGATTACCCCCAAGTTCACCCGTATCCTCAAGCAGTTCCAGCCATTCGGCCCCGGCAACAGCAATCCTGTTTTCCTCACGGAAGACGTTTACGATGCCGGTAACGGCCGCAAGGTGGGTGCCGGCGGCATGCACCTGAAGCTGGACCTCATGCAGGAAAGCCAGCCGTACCGCCAGATTGCCGCCATCGGCTTCAATATGGCCGATTACTACGATCACATCAAGGCCGGTAATCCCATCGATATCTGCTACTCCATCGTGGAGAATTTCTACCGCGGCTCCTCCACCGTCCAGCTCCGCCTCAAGGACATCCGCGAACGGGATGAACTTATCTAAAATCCTCATTGCCCCCGATTCCTTTAAGGAGTGCCTGTCGTCGCCGGAAGTGGCGGCAGTGCTTGCTGCAGCCGTGCGAGAGCATTGGACTCGAGCGGAAGTAGTGGAAATGCCTTTGGCCGATGGGGGAGAAGGGACGCTGGATGTACTTGCCAAAGCATTGGGGGCCGATATCCGTGATACAAGCGTTTCAGACCCGTTAGGACGCCCTGTGCAGGCACGCTATGGAGTGGCCGGGGGAACGGCCATTATTGAGATTGCCCAGGCTTGCGGCCTGTCTCTTCTGGCACCCGCCGAAAGGAACCCGCTGGTAGCCTCCAGCCGGGGCGTAGGAGAACTGCTGATGACCGCCTATAAAGAGGGCTGCCGGCATTTTATCGTGGGCCTGGGCGGCAGCGCTACCTGTGACGGAGGCGCCGGTATGCTGGAGATCCCGGGACTCAAGGAGGTGAAAGATATCACCATGGAGTTGCTTTGCGACGTAGATGCCCCCTTTGTGGGATCTGAAGGTGCCGCCCGGGTATTCGCCCCGCAAAAAGGAGCATCGGCCCAGGATGTGGAGGTGCTTGAGAGCAGGATGGTTCAACTGGCCGATACTATCCGGCAGGAAACCGGAGTAAACGTAGCCCACTTGCCGGGTGCTGGGGCTGCCGGCGGCTTGGGAGGCGCTTTTATGGCCTATTGGAACGCCCGACGGGAACGGGGCATTGAACGCATCCTGGAGCTGGTGGGCTTTGAAAAAGCCCTTGAGGGAACAAGCCTTATTTTAACCGGAGAAGGGAAATCGGATGCGCAGACCCTGATGGGGAAGGTGCCCATGGGCGTTTTGCGGCACGCAAAAAGGATTCCCGTCGCTCTGCTCTCCGGCAGGATTGAAAACAGGCCGCAACTGGAACAGGCCGGCTTCTCTCCCATCATAGAAATTACGCCCCGCTCTCTTACTCTGAGCGAGGCGTTACAGCCGGAAACTGCCCGGCATTTTCTGCAGGAAGCCTGTACTAAGCTATTGTAAACAAGATTAGAACAGGGTGGGTTCCCAGTCGTCGAAGTCTACGGAACCTTTATCGGTGTCTTCGGTGGGAAGATCGGGGGTGGAGGACAGGTCTTCGGGCTGGAAGTCCATCTCGATGGGCTCATCTTCCGTTATCATCTCTTCTTCCTCTTCCTCGGCCTTTTGGAGCGGTTCGCCGAAGGCTACGTTCTTGAGGTCCATGGAGGAGCACTTTTTGCCCTTTGCCGTGAGGCCCTTCTTGGCGATAAACGCTTCCACATCAACGGTTTCCGGTTCGCGGTGTTTGAACTTGCCGCCGAAGGTGAGGATCATCTGCGGGTAAGGATCGGAACTGATGTCCACCAGCTTGGAGCCACGGGAATCGGCGATGAGCAGCACGGGGCTGTTGTTGCTTTCCACAAAGCTGAAACGCTTTACATAGAAGGCTTTGGCGGCATTGTCCCAGTACAGGAGCGAGTACACGCGGGAAGGATCCAGTTTCTCTATACGCAGGACATCGCCCTGATACTTGTTCACCAGGTCGTAGGTGGTGGTATAGTAGGTACCATCGGCAAAGATGGCCAGTACGCGGTCTTCGCCGGAGAACTTGCCCAGCAGGATACCGTGCCCTTCTTCGTTCAGGCGCTGGATGTCCGGGTCGTACCAGATATCCTTGCCCTCCAGGGTAGGAATGCCCTTGGACTTGAGCTGGATGCGGGCAATGGCGTTCTTGGTAACCAGGTTGCCCCGGGAACTGCGTCCCTTGATGGCCAGCGTGGAGAAATCCCACTCCAGGGAATTCTTCTTGAGGCCTTTCTTGGGCCGAAGCTGCACACGCACCGACTCTGCCTCTCCGTTGTGGTTCACAGTGAACCAGAGGATCTTGGAACCTTCCGTACCGCTGGTGATGTCGTAGTCTTTATCGCGCGTGACGGAGGTGATGGCAAAACGTTTGGCGTAGTGGGCCGGGCCTTTTCCGTCGCGGTAGATCACGTTGTAGATGGTGCGTTCATCGCCGCGGGTGAACACGCCGGCGTATAGCAAATCCTTCCAGAAGAAGGCTTTATCGGCCACTTTGGTCACGCGGAACTTACCGTTCTTGGCAATGACGATGATTTCGCTGAGGTCGGAGCAGTCGCACACGTATTCGCCTTCGTCGCGACGCAGGCCGATACCCACGAAACCTTCCTCCAGGTTGGCATATAGCTTGGCGTTGTTGGATACCACCTTGGTGACGGTGATGTTCTCCAGGGAGGAGATTTCGGTCAGGCGGGGCCACTCTTTTCCGTACTTGCGCTTTAGCTCCCGGAACCAGTCGATGGTGAACTGGGTCATGTTGGCCAGGTGCTCGCGCAGTTCCTTCATCTGGTCTTCCAGGGCGTAGATTTTCTCGTCCAGGGCTTTGGTATCGAACTTGGAGATCTTGCGCACCGGCTTCTCCACCAGTTTCAGGATATCGTCCATGGTGATTTCGCGGTGCAGGAGGTCTTCGTACATCTTCATCTGGGACAGGATGTCGTCCAGCTGCTGTTCCCAGCTCATCTGGTTCTGTTCCAGGACCTTGTAGATGCGGTTTTCGAAGAAGATGCGTTCCAGGGAGGTGTAGTGCCAGTCTTCTTCCAGTTCGGCCAGTTTGTATTCCAGCTGGGCCTGCAGGATGTCGCGGGTGTGCCAGGTGTCGTATTCCAGGATTTCGTCCACCGTGAGGAATACGGGCTTGTTGTCCCGGATTACGCAGGCGTTGGGCGCGATCTTGGTCTCACATTCGGTGAAGGCATACAGGGCGTCGATGGTCTTGTCCGGAGATACATCGGCCGGAAGATGGATGACGATCTCTACCTTGTCGGTGGTCATGTCCTCGATCTTCTTGATGTTGATCTTCTTCTTGTCCTTGGCCTTCAGGATGCTGTCGATGACGGCGTGGGAGGTTTTTCCGTAGGGAATTTCGGTGATGGTGATGGTGCTCTTGTCCACCTTGTTGATGCGGGCACGTACCTTCACCATGCCGCCGCGTTTACCCTTGTTGTATTTGGAGCAGTCGGCGATGCCGCCGGTAGGGAAGTCCGGCAGGATCTCGAAGGGCTGGCCCTTCAGGATGGCGATGGAGGCGTCGATGAGCTCGTTGAAGTTGTGCGGCAGAATCTTGGAACTGAGGCCGGCGGCGATGCCTTCCGTGCCCTGTGCCAGCAGCAGCGGGAAACGCACCGGCAATTCGGTGGGTTCCTGGTTGCGGCCGTCGTAGGAGGTCATCCAGGGCGTGACCTTCTTGTCGAAGACCACTTCCTTGGCGAATTTGGAAAGACGTGCTTCGATGTAACGGGGGGCGGCGTTGGAGTCGCCGGTAAGGATGTTTCCCCAGTTACCCTGGCAGTCGATAAGAAGGCCCTTCTGCCCCAGGGTCACCAGAGCGCCCAGGATGGAAGCGTCGCCGTGCGGATGGTACTGCATGGCCTGGCCCACGATGTTGGCTACCTTGGTGTAACGGCCGTCGTCCATCACCGCCATGGTGTGGAGGACGCGGCGCTGCACCGGCTTGAAGCCGTCCACGATGTGGGGTACGGCACGGTCCAGGATGGTGTAGGACGCATAGTCCAGATACCATTCCTTGAACATGCCGGACAACTTGAACTTGTGGCTGTCACTGCCCAGGAGCTTGTCAAATTTCCCGGAGGCAGCAGCGTCTTCGCTCAATTCCTCTTCCTGGCCTTCAATGTCTTCCCAATCTTCTGCCATAAAAAATACAACTAATATTCATACCCGAAGCGGCGCAGTTCCTTGCGGGATTCGCGCCAGTCGGGATCAACTTTTACAAACGTGCTCAGGAACACCTTCTTCTGGAAGAAGTCTTCCATCTCCAGGCGTGCTTCCGTGCCCACTTTCTTGAGCATTTTGCCGCCTTTGCCGATGATGATGCCCTTCTGGGAATCCCGCATCACATAGATGACGGCGGCAATCTCATAACGCTCTTCGCCCTCATGGAAAGCCTCAATTTCCACCTGGCAGGAGTAGGGGATTTCCTCCCCGTAGTTCAGGAAAATCTTTTCCCGCAGGATTTCGGAGGCGAAGAAGCGCAGGTTTTTGTCCGTGAACTGCTCTTTGTCGAACCAGGCCGGAGCTTCCGGCAGGCGGGTTGAAACGGCCTCCAGGATGCTGTCCAGATTGAATTTCTCCTGGGCCGATGCCGGGATGATCTCCGCCTTGGGCAGTTGCTCCTTCCACCAGCTCATGAGCTCCACCACCTTTTCCTGGGTGGAGAGGTCAATCTTGTTGAGGACCACCACTACGGGGCAGTCCACTTTCTGCAGCTTCTGGATGTAGGCTTCGTTCTTATCGGCCTTCTCCACTGTGTCCGTGACATAGAGGATGATGTCGGCGTCGCCTATGGCCGTATCCACGAAGTTGAGCATGTTCTGCTGCAGCCGATAGTTGGGCTTCAGGATGCCGGGGGTGTCGGAGTACACGATCTGGTAATCCTCACCGCTCACGATGCCCATGATGCGGTGCCGCGTGGTCTGTGCCTTGGCGGTGACAATGGAAAGCTTTTCACCCACCAATGCGTTCATGAGGGTGCTTTTCCCCACATTGGGGTTGCCGATGATATTGACGAAACCTGCTCTGTGTGCCATGCTATACGTATGCGCCCATTTTGAGGATGTTCACTTCGCCTTCGGTGAGGTAGCGCCAGTCGCTCTTCTTGAGACCCTTCTTGGTGAGGCCGGCGAAGTATACGCGGTCCAGGGCACGCACTTCGTAGCCCAGGGACTCGAAGATGCGGCGTACGATGCGGTTCTTGCCGGAGTGGATCTCGATACCCAGCTGACGATGGTCGTGGGCGTCGATGAATTCCAGTTCATCGGCCTTTACCTCGCCGTCGCTCAGTTCGATGCCGGAGAGGATCTTTTTCTGGTCTTCTTCGGTGAGCGGGGCGTCCAGGACCACCTGGTAAATCTTCTTCTTGTTATAGGACGGGTGGGTGAGGTGTTCGGCCATCTCGCCGTCGTTGGTGAACATGAGCACACCGGTGGTGTTCTTGTCCAGCCGGCCCACGGGGAAAACGCGGGTGGGGCAGCCGCTCAGCAGGTCCATCACGGTCTTTTCCGCGTGAGGATCGCTGGCTGTGGTCACATACCCCTTGGGCTTGTTCATCACGATATATACCTTTTCTTCACCTTTCAGGCGCTGTCCGTTAAAGCGGATGTCGTCCGTGAGCACATTCACCTTGGTGCCCAGTTCCGTTACAACCTCGCCGTTCACGGTGACCACACCGCTCTGGATGAGGGTGTCGGCCTCGCGGCGGGAACAAACGCCGGAATTGGCGATGAATTTGTTCAGACGAACCACTTCCTGGATTTCGGTAGGGGCGGTGTCGTCGTCGCTGTAGCGGCCGTTTACCTGGGGTTTGCGGGACAACATGGCGTTCATGCCTGCCTCGGCGTTGTTGCGCTTGGCGAAAGGCTTGCGGCCGGTAGGCTTGCCGCCGAACGACGGCTTTCCGTAACCGTTCTTGCGGGGTGCAGTACCAGAACTCTTGCGGCGTTCGCCGTAAGGCTTGTTCTCACCGTACGATTTGTGTTCTCCGTAGGCTTTGTGTTCGCCGTACGTCTTGTGTTCTCCGCCTTCGGTGCGGCGGGGCTTGTGCTCACCATATGCCTTGCGCTCTCCGCGGGCGGTACGGTCCTGACCATAACGGCGGGCCGGCCGATCTTCGGAGTCAAAGCTGCGGCTGGTGCTGTAATCTACTTTTTCTGCTTGACCTTGTGCAGGCCTTCTGACGATACGCTGACGCGTATGCTTCTTGTTTTCTTCCATAAATATTGACCCTCACGGGCTATTAAAAAATACACTACCGACTCACGCCGGATTATTTCAGTTTAAAGATGTAGGTGATGGTGCCGCTTTGTACGGTGGGAGCGCTGGCGTCCATGTTGAAATGGGCTTTCAGCGCTGCATTGCGGGCGGCCGTCCACAGCGTCTTGTCCGTCACGGTGGTGCCTTCCGCACCGGCGATGGCCTCCGTCACATTTCCGTACTGGTCCACTTTAATCTGCACCACCACGGTGCCGGCCGTCTGGGAGTTGTAGGACGGGCGGGGGAGGGAACCCACGACGTTACGGCCCTTTACGTGGGCATTGGCGCTGCCTTCCGTCTTGCCTTCCTTGGTATTGCCGTCCGGCTGTCCGGCCTTGAAGCCTTCCGACGCCTCCGATGCGCTGTGGGGCGTGGTGGCGTTGTTATCCTTCTGGCTCATGCCGGGGAACGAAGCCCGGGGATCCAGCTTAGGCTCCTCTACCTTGGGAGTGGGCACCTCTACATCGCCGTGCGTATCCGGCTTGGTGGCCGGCGTCACGTTGGGTTTGTCGTTCACATGCGGGGATTCGGACTTCTGGACCAGTTCCACTTCCCGCGTAAGGTCCACTTCTTCGGCCTGCGGCTGCCGTCCTATCCGGGTTTCGATGGGCTTGACCTTCTGTACCTCTTCTTCAAATTCGATCAGGAGGGAAGTCCTTTCGGGCGGCGGCGGATCCAGATAAGTGAGGCCGTTGGTGAGCAGGACCACCAGCGCTGCGGCATGGATGCCCAGCGTGGCCAGGATGCCGGTCACGTTGGCGTTTTTCTCCCGTTTTTCACGAGTGCGCTGGTACGGTTGCATGCTTTATTCGGGTTGTGTTGCCAGAATCACTTTGTAATGATTCCGTTTGGCAATGTTCATCATTTGTACTACTTCTCCCACAGGGACGCTCTGGTCGCTGAAAATGGAGAAGGTGGGGTCTTCTTCCTGGGAAAGCAGGCCGATAAGCTCCGCTTCCACATCCTCGTACGGAATGGGATCCTGGGCACCGTTCACGTGGTAGGTGTAGGTGTCGTTGCCCCAGTCTTTGATGCTCACGCTCACGGTGGCCTTGGCGTTCACCTGGCCCGTGCTCTTGGGGAGCAGGAGCTTGAGCGCGTTGGGGTTGATGAGCGTGGAGGTCACCAGGAAGAAGATAAGGAGCAGGAACACGATGTCCGTCATGCTGGACAACGCGAACTGGGCGTCTACCTTGGTGTTTCTCTTGAGTGCCATACGCGCTTATTCTTCGGCGGTTTTTTCTTCGTTGATGACGATGTCCAGGAACTCCATGGTGGAGCTTTCCATCTTGTACACAAGGTCGCCCACCTGGGAAGTGAGCCAGTTGTAGCCGAAGTAGGCGATGATACCCACTACCAGACCGCCCACGGTGGTGAGCATAGCCGTGTAGATACCGTCGCTCAGGAGGGTGATGTCAATGTTGTTGCCGGCCTTGGACATGTTGAAGAAGGCCTTCACCATACCCAGCACAGTGCCCAGGAAACCGATCATGGGAGCACCGCCGGAAATCATGGCCAGGATAGGAAGTCCCTTTTCCAGGCGGGCCACTTCCACGTTGCCGATGTTTTCGATGGCGCTTTGGATATCGGCCAGGGGACGTCCCATGCGGTTGATACCGGTTTCGATCATGCGGGCCACGGGGTTGTCGTACTTGCGGCACAGCGTGATGGCGCTTTTGGTTTTGCCGTCCGTGAGGTAATCGCGGATGTCCTGCATGAAGTGAGGATCAATCTTGGAGGCGTTCTTGATGGTCCACCATTTACGGCCGATCAGATAGATGGCCAGGAAACTCAGGGCCAGCAGGACCCACATGAGGGGACCGCCCATGTTGAACAGGGACCAGAGGCTTTCGCTCATCTGGGTGGGCTGCACGGGGACGGCCGTTTCTACGGCTTGCTCCAGGGTGTCTGCGATGTCTGTTTGAAGAAGAGGGAATAGCATATAACGTAGTTTTTACAAATTTCTTTCCAATCTGCAAATATACAAAAAAAAGAGTGATTATCTATCAAGATAATCTACGAACTCTGAAAAGGAATCTCCCCGTTCCAAAAACAAATGTTTGTACCGGCTTTTGCGCTTTCGGACGGCGTCGTCTTTCATGTCCATCAGAAAGCAGATGCTCTTGGTAGGGAAATTGGCAAAGAAAAGGGTCAGCAGGGCATAATCCGTTTCGTCCAGCTGGAGGTCGGGTGTCTGGTAGACGGTACTGCGAAGGCGCTGCATCAGCTGCCCTTGGGCCTGGTTGAGCGCCTTCTCGATATCTGAAACGAAGTACGCATCGTCGCGCAGACGACGCAGATCTTGTCGGAACGCTGCGATGACCTCTTCCTTCATGGCTTTACCTTCCAGCGCTTCCCGCAGCATTACAGCTTCGTCGCTCCAATAGAAGAAAGTGCTGGAGAGTTGTTGGATCTTGTTAATCCGGTTCTGCAGCAGCGTTTCGATAATCGTTACGTTTACCTTTTGCTCTGCTTTCAGCAGCTGCAGGTCTTTTCTTAATAATTCGGCCTTCTGTCTCTCCTGATTAATCTGCGTCCTGTTTCGGTTCATACGCAAGGCATACGACGTCAGAGCGGAGAAAAGCCCAACGGAAAGGATATAGTAATGGGGTTTCATCCTGCAGTACCGGAGCCCATAAAGAGGGACGGACTCCTCGCTTTGATCATAATGTAGGGCATCGGTACCCCGGTTGGATAAAAGAAATGGAGTCCGTACCCTCAGGGCACGGAGACTCCTGCTATCTTGTATCCAACCATTATAAAGTTCCGATGTTTACATTATGGATACAGGAATCTTTTATTTTTGCAAAGATACAAAAAAAGCCGTGAATTGGTTCACGGCCCTGAAAGATAGTTAGATGATTTCTATTTCTCCGCTGGGGATCCAGCCTTGCCGGCCGTCGGCCAGTTCGATGTTGCTGAAACCGGAGACGTTGTCCAGGATTTTCACCCGCGTACCTTCGTGCAGGATGAAGAGATCCTTGGCCCCTTCGGCCGAAGGGGAACTCTTCACGCTGGAGACCGGCCGCATCACTATGGCCATATCCTGCCGCAGCGCTTCCGTCCTTTGCCACTGGGCGAAGTCCCAGCCCAGGAAGGCCAGTAGGAAAGTGACGATGGCAGCGAAGAAGCCCACCCGGCGCTGTGTACTGGTACGACCCAGCAGGAAAAGCAGCAACAGGAGCACGGTAAGGCCGAAGAACACCAGGCCCAGCACGGCCCAGGTGTTGGAAGGCAGCAGGTAACACATGGCATGCCCCCACTGCTCGAAGAAGATTTCGGGCACCTCGTCTATCTTGTCCTGGGTCTGTGCCTGGGCGAATTCCAGGTTGTAGCGAACGTCGGCGTCGGAGGGATCCAGCCGCAGAGCCCGCTCGTACCACAGGATGGCCGGGGCAATTTCGCCGGTCTTGAAGTAGGCGTTGCCCAGGTTATAGTACAGTTCCTTGGACATAAGGCCGGTGGCACGCACGTCTTCCCAGTCTTGCAGCGCCTGGGTATAGTTTCCGGCAGAGTAGGCTTCCACGCCGGCTTTCCACAAGGAGTCGGGATAGGAGAGCGTTTCCTGCGCCTGCGCGGCAAAAGGCAGGCCGATGAGCAGGAGCAAGGCCAATGCAGTGGCCTTCACGGGCGTTTTCTTCATGGAGGAATCGATGGCGGTGATGAGTTTGGCGGCCTCGTCGTAGTGGGCGTTCATGGCTTCGTGGCCGGCATCGGGCGAGTAGCGGGCCTCTTCGCAGGCGCCCAGCAGGGCGGCGAAGGCATCGGCCACGTCCTGCGGAACGCCGCGTTCCAACAGGGCGGCCGTGATGTTCTCTTTGTTCTGCTCGGCCATGTCCATGGACAGTTTGTCGCCCACGAAGCCCAGCAGCGAGCGGTGCAGTTCCTCATAGAAGGCCGTGTACAGGTTCTTGTCCAGGAATTCGCGCGCCTGGGCCAGCCGTTTGAGGGCCTGTCGGGTGGCTTTCCGCTTGCGGGTGCCGGCCACGTCGGCGCGCCGGGCGGCGGCTTTGCGCAGTCCCAGCCAGCAGGCCAGACCGGCGGCCAGTAGGAATATCAGCGTGCCCCACCAGGCCTTGGAATACACCAGGAAGCCTTTGTCGGGGCCCAGTTGGGTCTTGGTATGGATGAAGCGGATATCCTCGCCCAGGCTCTTCACACCCTTGCGGTCCACGATGAGCGTGTTGCCGGGGTCGGTTGCCGTTCCGGCCGTTGACGCGGAACGGGCCACCTTAAGTACCATGGCCGGCGCCGTAACCGTCTCATACTTGCGTTTTTTCACATCATAGTAGGAATACGGCAGCGGGCCGATGGTGAATTCACCATGGCTGCGCGGGATGAAGGGATATTCGAAAGTCTTGGAGCCGGATGTGCCGCTCTTGTCCGTATTCACGCTGGTTTTCACGTCGTATACTTCGAAGTCCGGCGGGAAATTGAGCTTGGGTGCTTCCAGCAGGGCGATATTGCCCTTTCCGGACACGGTGACCAGCAGCGAGGCGGCATCGTGCGTCTTGAGGGAATCCTTGCTCAGGCGGGCCTGCACATTGAATTCACCCACGCCACCGCCAAAGCTTTCCGGCGCACCGGCGGGCAGGGCCGATACATGCAGCGTAGAGGCCTTGGTAGATACCCGCTGCCGTGTGGTTACATAGTCGTTGCCGAAGAAATCGTCGAAGATGGAACCGCTGGAACTGCGGGGCCGCTGGACGTTTACCAGGCAGACGATTTCGGCCGGCTCGATGGACTGCTCGCCGGATTTCTGGGGAATCAGCACCCAGCGGCGCAGCACGGCCGAATTGTACATGGTGCCGTTCACCTGTTCCCGTTGGAACTCGATGTTGGACGGTGCTTCCACTTCCTGGCTCCAGAAGCCCTTGAAGGCAGGGAACTGGGCGTTTTCAAAGCCCACCAGGTTGGTGCGGTGATAAATCTTGAGGGTGGCGGTGACAGGTTCGCCTACTACCACGGAATTGCGGCTCAGGCTAAGCCGGAGGAAGATATCGGCATTCCCGGACGTGGCCTGGGAGGAGCGTTGCTGTTGCTGCTGTTGGGCGCTACCCTGGCTGGCGGCGGCATTTCCGGCATTCGAGTCTCCATCCACCACCTGGATGGTGACGGCTTTGGAGCGGATCTCCGTTCCTTTTACCTTGGCAACGGCCGAAGGAAGGGTGAAGGTGCCGGTCTTACGTGCCTGCAGGATGTAGGTGTACGAAGTCTGGGAGGAGCGGGTGGTTTTCCCGTTCACCATCTGGATGCTGGTGGAAGAGCCCTTCTGCGGGCCCCAGACCAGGGAAAAATCCGCACCGGGTTCCCATTGGAAGTCCGAGGGTGCATGTTCCCCTTCCACCACGAATACCAGATTGAACCGCTCCTGCAGTTCTACGATATTGTGCACTTCCACCCGGATGCTGGGCTGGGCCCAGGCCACCAGGGTGGCTAGAATAGCGGTTATGCTTGCAAACAGTCTTTTCATACTACGCTACCAATTCTTTTCCTTCTGACGGGATTTCAAGGCCTGGGCCTTTTTCTCGTCCACTTTTTCCTGCGTTTGTTTTTCCTTTTCCTGGATGGCCTGCAACAGTTGCTGGGCCTGCTGGGGACTCAGCTGAGCCTGTTGCTGCTGCTCCTGCTGGTCTTTCTGCTGGTCCTTCTGATTCTGGTTCTGGTCCTGATTCTGGTTTTGGTCCTGCTGCTGATCCTGGTTTTGGTCCTGGTTCTGATTCTGATCTTGGTTTTGATCTTGATTCTGGTTCTGGTCCTGATTTTGGTTCTGATCCTGGTTCTGCTGCTGTTCCATCAGCTTGTTCCGGGCATAGATGTAGTTCTCCTTGGCTTCCAGGTCCCCGGGATTGCGCCGCAGGCTTTCCTTGAGCATGTTCACGGCTGTCTGCCAGTCCTGCTGGCCGATGGCCACATCGCCCCGGTTATAGTAATAATCGGCTGCAAAAGGGACGTCGCCGGCGGTGAGCTGCGAGGCATCCAGTTGCTTGGCGGCCTCGTCCAGATTCTCCTGGCGGTACAGGTTGTTGGCCAGGTTGTAGTGTGCTGCCACGGAGGCGGTATCCAGCATCAGCCCCTTGCGGTAGCTGATATCGGCCTGGGCGTATTCGCCTTTTTTGAACTGCCGGTTGCCCTTCCGCAGCTCCGCCTTCTGGCCGAAAGCCGTGGTAGCGCAACTCAACGCCAATATGATGCACAGTAACTTCCTCATACCTCAAACAGTTTGCGGCGGGGCTTACGCTCGCCGATAAGCATTTCTACAATCAGCAGCAGCAAGGCGATGCCGAAGAAGTACATGTATTGCTCGTCGTACTCTTCGAATACCACGCTTCCGAATTCCTCGTCCTCCATCTTGCGGATATCGTCGATGATGGGGTTCAGGCCGAATTCTTCGCTGCCGGCATGGATGTAGGCGCCGCCGCCGGCCTTGGCCACAGCACGCAGCGTGTCTTCATCCAGTTTAGTCACCACGATATTGCCTTCCTTGTCGCGCAGCAGGCCGCCTTCCACCGGGATGGGCTGGCCCTCGGCCGATCCTACGCCGATGGTATATACCTTGATGCCCAGTTCAGCTGCCTGGGCGCCAGCCGCCACAGGGTCGTCCTCGTGGTTCTCACCGTCGGAGATCACCACTATCACGCGGCTCTTTTCGCTCTGGGCGCTGAAACTCTTGATACAAAGACGGATAGCATCGCCGATGGCCGTTCCCTGCACGGGAATGGAACCGGTGTCGATGCTTCCCAGGAACATCTTGGCGCTCACATAGTCCGTGGTTACGGGCAGCTGCACAAAGGATGTTCCGGCAAAGATTACCAGGCCGATACGGTCTTCCTGCAGCTTGTCCGTGAGGCGCGAAATAGCCAGTTTGGCGCGCTCCAGGCGGTTGGGGGAGTAGTCCTGGGCCAGCATGGAGTTGGACACGTCCAGCGCCACGATGATTTCGGCCCCCTTGGTGTTGCGTTCGGCCAGGCGGGCGCCGGTGCGCGGTCGGGCCAGACCCAGTACGAAGAAAGCGAAGGCCAGGCAGAAGAGCGCCATGCGCACCCAGCCCTTGGAGCGGGAACGGGAAGGCATCAGCGCTTCCACCAGGGCGGGGTCCCCGAAGGCTTTCACCCGTCGGCCCCGCAGATAACGCAGCACGCCATATCCCAGCAGGAACAGCGGGATCAGCAGCAGCAGGTACAGGTATTGGGAATCGGCGAACAGCAGCATTACGGTAACCTCCTGAGCAAAGCGCCGATGAGCAGCTCCAACAGCAGGCACACGAGGGCTGCCAGCGCATAATTCTTGAACAAATCCTTGTAAACGGGGAAGGAATCCACACTGGTGCGGGTCTTTTCCATCTGGCCGATTTCCCCGTAAATCTCTGCCAGTTTGGTGTTGTCCGTGGCGCGGAAATAACGTCCGCCGGTGCCTTCTGCAATGTGCTGCAGCAAGGCTTCGTCAATCTCTACCGGGATTTTCTGCAGTTCGATGCCCCAGGGCGTCTGCACCGGATAAGGAGCCGTTCCGTTGGCTCCCACGCCAATGGTGTAAACCCTTATACCATAGATTTTTGCAATCTCGGTGGCCATGGCGGGATCGATCTCGCCGCGGTTGTTCACACCATCCGTGAGCAGGATCACCACCCGGCTCTTGGCGTCGGAATCCTTCAGGCGAGCTACGGCGGTGGCCAGGCCGTTGCCGATAGCAGTACCGTCTTCAATGAGGTCGGTCTGCACTTCCTTCATCAGATTGATGAGGGTGGCCCTGTCGGTGGTAAGGGGACATTGCGTATAGCTTTCCCCGGCGAACACCACAATACCCATCCGGTCACTGGGCCGCTGGGCGATGAACTCAATGGCAATGTCTTTGGCTGCACTCAGACGGTCGGGCTGGAAGTCCCGGGCCAGCATGGAAGTGGAGACGTCCATGGCAAAGAGGATGTCGATACCCTCCGTGTCCACTTTCTCCACCTGGGTGGAGGAACGGGGACGGGCGATGGCCACTATGAGCAGGCAAAGGGCGGCCGTGCGAAGCAGGAAGGGCAGGTGCCGGACGATTTCCAGGATGGATCGGCCCCCGGCTTTCCAGGCATCCAGGGCCGATACCCGCACATGCACCCGCCGGTCTTTCCACTCTATCCAGAGATAGCGGAGCACCAGCAGGACCGGAAGGGCCAGCAGCCAAAGCAGATACGGATACTCAAAGTACATCGTTGCTCTCCTCCTCTATTTCTGTCTGATAAGTGGTGGTCACAAACCGGATGGCCTGCGGAAGAACCGTGGCATTCTCCTGGTCGGTGGCGGTGAACTTGGCGAATTTCACAAAATCGGCCCGTTCAAAGAGCGCCTGCATCTCCTGATAAAGGTCTTCGGGGATGTCGCTGTCTTTGAGATCGTGGAAAATCTCGGCCGTGGTCATTTCCAATGCTCCCACGCCGTAGCGGGATGCGATGTATTCGCGCAGGGCGTCGGTGACGCCGGAATAGAAGTTTTTCTGCTGCTCCGGTTTCCAGTATTGCTGACCGCGGTATTTGTCCAGCTGGCGCAGCGCCCGGATGTGGGCGGGTTCGGCCTGCCGGATCTCCTCCGTCTTCTTCTCCCGGTATTTCAGGTAGAGGATGAGGGCGGTCAGTGCCAGGAGCACCATGATGCCGCCATAGATCCAAGGGAAAAGTTCGGCCAGGGTGTAGGGGAACTTCACCTGGTCCTTGATGTCGTGGGCCTGGAAGGTTTCCATGTCCACGGGCAGTTCCGTTACTTCCAGGGGCTCGACCGGGGCCTTGAAAACCAGGGTGTCCCCATCCATTAAGATGGGAATGTCCGGGAGGGTATAGCTGCCGCCCATCCATGCGGTGAGCAGGAGCGAGGCCCGGATGTCGTAGCGGGCCGGCGTCTCTTTGCGCTTGGAAACGCGTACGGAGTCCAGTTGCCACGAGCCCACGATTTCCAGGGGGGCGTCTTTCTCGAATTTGAGCTCCGGCAGGGCCAGAGGCGTGCCTTCTGTCACGTTTTCCAGCCGGAAGCCATAGCGCAGTTGGTCGGCCACCAGTACGGAATCCCGCGCCTCCAGGGGCTCCAGGAAGCAGGAGCCGGCCTCTTTGCGAAGGCTTTGGGCACCGGAGATCGTTCCGGCCAGCAGCAGGCTTATGATGAGCAATCGTTTCATCTTCTGTGGAATAAGGCCATCAGGCTGCGCACATAATCTTCGTCCGTCCCTACGTCCACGTGGTCCACCTGATACTTGAGCAGCAGGTGGTCCGCTGCGGTGGTGGTGCTGCGGAACCAGTTTTCATAGGCACTGCGGACGCTCTTGGAGCCGGTGTTGATCCAGCGGGAAGCGCCGGATTCGGCGTCTTTGGCGTGCACCAGGCCCAGGTTCGGGAGGCTTTTTTCGCGCGGATCACTTACGCGGATCACCGATACATCGTGCCGGTTCACGGCCACTTTCAGGGCATCTTCGTAGCGCGGGGTGCCATCGGCCTGCACATCCAGCATATCGCTGAGCACGAAGGCCGTGCACTTTTTCTTGATGGCGTTGGTGAGGTAACGCAAGGCTTCGCCGATATCCGTTCCGTCGTGCTGGGGTGTATATTCCAGGATTTCCCGGATGATGTGCAGGAAATGCGTACGGCCCTTTGCCGGCGGGATGAACTTTTCCACCCTGTCGCTGAACAGGATGCAGCCCACTTTATCGTTGTTCAGGATAGCGCTGAAGGCCAGGGTAGCGGCGATTTCTGCAATCTGCTCCCTCTTGGTCTTCACTGCAGTACCGAACAGGCCGCTGCGGGAAATGTCCACCAGCAGCACAACCGTGAGTTCACGCTCTTCCTCGAACACCTTCACATAAGGGGCGCTCATGCGGGCGGTCACGTTCCAGTCCATGTTGCGGACATCGTCCCCCCACTGGTACTCCCGCACTTCGCTGAAGGCCATACCGCGCCCCTTGAACGCGGAATGATACTCTCCTGCAAAGATCTGGTGACTCAGCGCCTTGGTCCGGATCTCGATCTTGCGAACCTTCTTTATGAGTTCTTCCGGTGTCATTTTTCAAATGACAAAATGATTAAATTAACCGGGGGCCTAATCCCCCAGACCCCCTGGGTCGCTTCGCTTCGGATCACGGAACAATGACGGCGTTGATAATCTTTTCGATAATCTGTTCGGGGGTCACGTTTTCGGCTTCGGCCTCATAGGTAAGGCCGATACGGTGGCGCAGGACCTCGTTGCACACGGCGCGTACATCTTCCGGAATCACGTAGCCGCGGCGCTTGATGAAGGCATAGGCCTTGGCAGCCATGGCCAGGGAAATGCTGGCACGCGGCGAAGCGCCGTAGGAGATGAAGTTCTCCAGTTCCTTGAGGCCGTATTCGCCCGGGGTGCGGGTTGCGTACACGATGTCCACGATATAGCGCTCGATTTTCTCGTCCATATAGACATCGCGGACCACCTCACGGGCGCGGACGATGTCTTCCGGTTTGATCACGGGCTGGGCCTGCGGGAAGGCGCCTGCATTGTTCATGCGGATGATCAGACGCTCCTCTTCCTTCTTGGGATAGGAAACCACCACCTTGAGCATGAAACGGTCCACCTGGGCCTCCGGCAGGGGATAGGTGCCTTCCTGCTCGATGGGGTTCTGGGTGGCCATCACCAGGAAAGGATCCGGCAGTTTATAGGTGTTGTCGCCGATGGTTACCTGGCGCTCCTGCATGGCTTCCAGCAAGGCGCTCTGGACCTTGGCCGGGGAACGGTTGATTTCATCGGCCAGCACGAAGTTGGCGAAGATGGGGCCCTTGTGCACTTCGAAGGTCTCTTTCTTCTGGGAGTAGACCAGGGTACCTACTACGTCGGCCGGCAGGAGGTCCGGGGTGAACTGGATACGGCTGAACTGGGCATCCACCGCCTTGGCCAGGGTGTTGATGGCCAGGGTCTTGGCCAGGCCGGGGACACCTTCCAGCAGGATGTGACCGCCGCTGAGCAGGCCGATTAACAGGTTGTCCACCAGGTGCTTCTGCCCCACAATCACTTTCCCCATTTCCAAGGTGAGCAGGTCCACGAAGGAACTCTCTTTCTGAATGCGTTCGTTTAATTCACGGATGTTTACGCTTTCCATATATTTTCTTACATTTGCATATGCGTTATTCCTTGTGCCTTTCCTACGATGGCGCGGCGTTTTGCGGTTGGCAGATCCAGCCCAATGCGCCCTCGGTTCAGGCTTGCCTGGAAGGAGTGCTGTCCCGTCTGCTGAACACCCCGGTGGCTGTTACAGGTGCGGGTCGGACGGATACCGCCGTACATGCCGTGAACTACGTGGCTCACTTCGATTATGACGGTTTCTTGCCCTTCGAGGCATCCGACTTTACCTACAAATTAAATGCCATGCTGCCCCGCGAAGTGGTGGTGCTTTCCGTCTCGCCCGTGGCCGATGACTGGCACGCCCGTTTCAGCGCCCGTCGCCGGGAATATACGTACTTCATCCATAGGCAGAAAGACCCTTTCATCCGCCATTATTCCTGGCAGTGCAGCTATCCGGAACTGGATTTTCAGGCCATGAATACGGCCTGTCAGTACCTCTTGGGTACCCACGACTTTTCCTGCTTCGAAAAGACCGGCGGCGACAACAAAACCTCCATCTGCACCGTCTTCGACGCCTTCTGGACGCCCTACACCCCTTCTCATATTCAGATTATGGGTCTTGCCGGTGGAAGCACACTTCCGGGGGCTTGTGCACCCTCGCACGAGTGTAGGGGGAGGGGCCCGCAAGATACAAGTTCCCGCAAAGCGGGGACGCCGGAGATTGTGGGAGGGGCCGGAGTGAAGCGAAGCGAAACGGAGTCCCCCGGAAGTGTGCTTCCGCCGACTGACCCTCAGTATTGGTATTTTCGGATTGCGGCGGACCGGTTTTTACGGAATATGGTGCGGGCCACTGTGGGGACACTTATTGAGGTGGGCCGGGGCAAGCACAGTCCGGAGTGGGTGGCGGAGCTCATTGAGAGCGGCACCCGCGGCGATGCAGGCGAGTCCGTCCCCGGCCACGCCCTGTTTTTGAATAAGGTCAGCTACTAGTGGAACTCTCTGTGGGGCTAAGTTGTTGAATCATAGTGATTTATGCAAAATCGATTACCCTGAACAAGGTAATCGATTTTTCGTTATCTATTGATTGTTAATCAGTTAGCTCCACGGGCTGCCGTTAATATCTGTTCAGCGGACGGCCGGCGGTGAGCATGTTCACTTTGCGGCGAACTTCGTCCAGCACCAGTTTGTGCGCGATGCGCTGAGCCAGCTGTTTCTCATCGGGTTCCTTGGCCGTGAGGGCCTCGTAATTCTTGTTGGCAGAATCCAGTACTGTATCGATCAGGTCCACGATCACACGCATGTCCCTTTCCTCGAAACCACGGGAGGTGACGGCCGGCGTACCCACACGCAGACCGCTGGTGGCAAAGGCGCTGCGGCTGTCGAAGGGCACCATGTTCTTGTTCACGGTGATATCGGCCCTGCCCAGTTCTTTTTCGGCCAGGCGTCCGGTGAGGTCCGGGAATTTGGTGCGGAGGTCGATGAGCATGAGGTGGTTGTCCGTGCCGCCGGAGATAATCTTGTAACCGCGCTTGATGAATTCCTGGCACATGGCAGCAGCGTTGGCCACCACCTGCTTCTGGTACGATACATATTCCGGCTGGGCTGCCTCGAAGAAAGCCACGGCCTTGGCGGCAATCACATGCTCCAGCGGGCCGCCCTGGATGCCGGGGAATACGGCCGAATTGAGGATTGCGCTCATCTTCTTGATCTCACCCTTGGGCGTGGTGAGACCCCAGGGATTGTCGAAGTCCTTGCCCATGAGGATGATACCGCCGCGAGGACCGCGCAGGGTCTTGTGGGTGGTGGAAGTGACGATATGTGCGTACTTCACGGGATTCTTCAAAAGGCCCGCAGCAATGAGGCCGGCCGTATGGGCCATGTCGATCCACAGGATGGCACCTACTTTATCGGCGATGGCGCGCATGCGCTCATAGTCCCATTCGCGGGAATAGGCCGATGCACCGCCGATGATGAGTTTGGGCTTGCATTCCAGGGCCTTGCGCTCCATTTCGTCGTAGTCTACGCGGCCGGTTTCCGGGTTCAGGCCATAGGCCACCGGATGGTAAAGGATACCGGATGCGTTCACGGGGGAACCGTGGGTGAGGTGACCGCCCATGGACAGGTCCAGACCCATGAAGGTGTCGCCGGGCTTGAGGATGGCCATGGTCACGGCCATATTGGCCTGGGCGCCTGAATGCGGCTGCACATTGGCATATTCTGCGTCGTACAGCGCACAGAGGCGGTCGATGGCCAGCTGTTCAATCTGGTCCACTACCTCACAGCCGCCGTAATAGCGCTTGCCGGGATAGCCCTCTGCGTATTTGTTGGTGCAGATGGAGCCCATGGCTTCCAGCACCTGGTTGGACACATAGTTCTCAGAGGCAATTAGTTCCAGTCCGGAGCTCTGGCGCTCGGATTCCTTCTTGATCAAATCAAAGATTTGCAGGTCTTTTTTCATGGATATGTGATTAAGTATACAAATATAATCATTTTTGCGTGAAAACCCTTACCTTTGCGCCATGAAAGACCGGAAACTGCTGAACATTGAACTGGGCCGACTGTCGGCCGACGCCTACCGCACCTCGCGGCCCCAAAGCGGTCTGGTGCTGGTACTGGACAACATCCGCAGCGCGCACAACGTGGGCAGCGCCTTCCGGACGGCCGATGCTTTCGGCGTGGACAAGATCTATCTGGGCGGCATCTGCCCCGTCCCGCCGTCTCCGGAACTCAGGAAAGTGGCCTTAGGCGCCGAGGAAGTGGTTCCCTTCGAACACATAGACGATGTAGCGGCCCTAGTGGCCCGCCTTCAGGCCGAAGATTACACGGTGATTGCCGTAGAACAGACAGTTCATTCAGTAAAACTGGACGAATTCCAGCGGGAGCCCGGGAAGAAATATGCCCTGGTATTCGGAAACGAAGTGGATGGTGTGCAACAGGATGTGGTAGATGCCTGCGACTATGCGCTGGAGATTCCCCAGCAGGGCACCAAGCATTCGCTCAACGTTTCTGTCTCTGTGGGGGTTGTGCTCTGGGGCATTCGAAACTAAAAAAGCCTCCCGGCCGGGAGGCTTTTTCGTTTAGTCCAGACTGTGAATGGCCAGCCCGCTGCGGAGCTTGGGCTCGAACCAGGTGGTCTTGGGCGGCATGATGTTGCCGGTATCGGCGATGTTGATGAGCTGCTGCATGGACACCGGGTAGAGGGCGAAGGCTACTTTCATTTCGCCGGAATCCACGCGGCGGGAGAGTTCACCCAGGCCGCGGATACCGCCTACGAAGTCGATGCGCTTACTCGTGCGCAAATCCTTGATACCCAGAATCTTGTCCAGTACCAGGTTGGAAAGGATGGTTACATCCAGTACGCCGATGGGGTCGTTGTCATCGTAGCGGCCGGACTTGGCGGTGAGGCTGTACCATACGCCTTCGATATACATGGAGAAGTTGTGCAGGCAGCAGGGGTGATAGATTTCCGGACCCTTCTGTTCTACCACGAAGTCTTCTTCCAGGGCTTTGAAGAACTCCTTGGTGGTTAGGCCGTTGAGATCTTTTACCACGCGGTTGTAGTCGATGATGGCCAGTTCGCTTTCCGGGAAGCACACGGCCATGAAGTAATTGTACTCCTCATTGCCGGTGTGGTTCGGGTTCTGGGCCTTCTTTTCGGCGCCCACGCGGGCGGCTGCGGCAGTGCGGTGGTGCCCATCGGCCACATAGAAGGCATCGATGTCCTTGGTGAAGATTTCCGTGATGCGGGCGATGGTGGCATCGTCGTCGATCACCCAGAAGGTGTGGGTGAAGTTGTTCTCGTCCACGAACTTGTATTCGGGCTCACCGGCGGCAGCCTTGGATACGATAGCACCCAGTTCCGCATGGTCCTTGAAGGCGAAGAAGACGGGCTCGATGTTGGCATTCTGGATGCGCACGTGCACCATGCGGTCGTCTTCCTTGTCTTTACGGGTGAGCTCGTGTTTCTTGATGACGCCGGAGGCATAGTCGTCGGTGTGGGCGCACAGGACCAGGCCGTACTGGGTGCGGTTGCCCATGGTCTGTGCATACACATAGTACTTCTCTTTTTCGTCCTGTACCAGCCAGCCTTTCTGCTTCCAGGCCTTGAAGTTCTCCACGGCTTTGTCGTAGGTGCGCTGTTCGTGCTCACCGGCAATGGGGGTGAAGTCGATTTCAGGCTTGGTGATATGCAGGAGGCTCTTTTCACCGGCCATGGCCAGCGCTTCCTCGCTGTTCAGAACGTCGTACGGCGGAGCCGCCACTTCCGTTACCAGATTTTTCGGGGGCCTGATGGCCGCAAAGGGTTTTACTCTTACCATACTATTTGTTCACTTGGAATTTACGGTTGCCGGTGGCGAAGAAATCCACAATCTGACGGGCGGCGGCCAGACCGGCGTTCACATTGGCTTCGGCGGTCTGGGCACCCATCTTCTTGGGTGTGGCAAATACGCGATAGCCGAAGTTCTTGGTGAGTTTGTCGTAGTTGTCGGGCATTACATCGGCCACGTATTTGAGGTCTTCGCGATCTTCCAGGGCCTGAAGGAGACCTTCTTCGTCGATTACTTCCTTGCGGGCGGTGTTCACCAGCGTGGCGCCCTTGGGCATCTTGGTGATAAGGTCGTAGCCGATACTGCCGATGGTGGAAGGAAGGGCAGGGATGTGGATGGAGAGATAATCGGAGCTGGCGTAGAGCTCTTCCACGGAGTGGACGGGCGTGGCGCCGCCGGCGATGATCTGTTCGTCGGTGAGGAAGGGATCCAGGGCGCAGATTTCCATGCCCAGGGCTTTGGCCTTCTGGCCCACCAGGCGGCCTACATTACCGTAGGCCTGGACGCCCAGGCGTTTGCCTTGCAGTTCGGAACCGGTGGCGGGGGTGAAATGCGTGCGGGCCATGAAAATCATCAGGCCCAGGGCCAGTTCGGCCACGGCGTTGGAGTTCTGTCCGGGGGTGTTCATCACCACAATGCCCTTGGCGGTGGCGGCGGCCAGGTCCACGTTGTCGAAACCGGCACCGGCACGTACCACTATCTTGAGCTTGGGAGCAGCGGCCATCACTTCTTCCGTCACTTTGTCGGAACGGATGATCATGGCTTCTACATCGGCCACGGCCTTCACTAGATCGGCCTGTTCTGCGTATTTTTCCAGTTTTACTACCTCATGACCGGCCTGGGTGAGGATGGAAACGATGCCCTCCACAGCCTTGGCTGCGAAAGGTTTCTGGGTTGCGAGCAGTACTTTCATTACTTTTTCAGCTTTTCAAATTCTTGCATGCAGTCTACCAGGGCCTGGACGTCTTCCACGGTGCAGGCGTTGTACAGGGAGGCACGGAAACCGCCCACGCTGCGATGGCCCTTGATGCCGATCATGCCGTGGGCCTTGGCGAAGGCGAAGAATTCGTCCTGAAGGGTTTCGTAGCCGGGGGCCATCACGAAGCACACGTTCATGAGGGAACGGTCTTCTTTGGCGGCGGTACCTACGAACAGCGGGTTGCGGTCGATTTCGCCGTAGAGAAGATCGGCCTTCTGCTGGTTGATCTTCTGGATGGCTTCCACGCCGCCCATGCTCTTGATCCACTTGAGGGTTTCGTTCATCACGAAGATGTTGAACACCGGCGGGGTGTTGAACATGGAGAGTTTGTCGATATGGGTCTGGTAGTTGAGCATGGTGGGGAGGTGACGCGTCACGCGGCCCAGGGATTCCTTGCGGATGATGGCGAAGATGACGCCGGCCGGGCCCACGTTCTTCTGGGCGCCGCCGTAAATGAGGTCGTACTTGCTTACATCCACCGGGCGGGACATGATGTCGGAGGACATATCGGCGATGAGCGGGCAGGGGCAGTCCATATCCTCGTGGATTTCCGTGCCGTAGATAGTGTTGTTGGTGGTGATGTGGAGGTAGTCCAGATCGGCCGGAATTTCAAAACCCTTGGGGATATAGCTGAAGTTTTTGTCCTTGGAGCAGGCGATGGCATAGGCCTCGCCGATACCCTGGGCCTCTACCAGGGCCTTGTGGGCCCAGACGCCGGTGTCAAGGTAGGCGGCCTTCTTCTCCAGGTAGTTCATGGCCACATAGAGGAACTGCAGGGAGGCACCGCCGCCCAGGAAGATGACCTCGTGCGTTTCGGGAATGTTCAGGAGCTCTCTCCAAAGAGCGCGGCATTCGTCCATGACGGCATCCCATTCTTTGGTACGGTGGGAGATGGACAGGAGGGAGACTCCGGTTCCGCTGAAGTCTTTGAGCGCCTCAATGGCGTTGTCGATGGCCACCTGCGGCAACAGGCAGGGGCCGGCGTTGAATACATGAACTTTTTTGGACATGGTTATTAGGTGTTAATTTGCTTTAAAATTAGTTCTGCAAGTTACGGTTTTTTATTGAAAAAACCTATATTTCTTCCAGTTTTGCGTGCCCTTCCATCCTTTTCTTGAAATCTTCCAGGGCCGATAAACGCACCCGCACCTCCAGGGAGCAATCGGCCCCGAAAGCTTGCGCGCGTTGAGGTATGTCCATGTCTTTGAGCACCTTCATCACGGCGTTCATGGACAGGTAGTCGAAGTGCAGGCGGAAATGCTGGCCGGCAATCTTTTCGATGACGGTGGCCTGGCTCAGGGCATCGGCCGTGGAAGTCTTGTACGCGCGGATAAGGCCCGGGATGCCCAGCTTGATGCCGCCGAAATAGCGCACCACCACCACCAGGATGTCGCTGAGGCCGGCCGAATCAATCTGGCCCAGGATGGGGCGGCCGGCGCTGCCGGAGGGTTCTCCGTCGTCGCTGGAACGGAAAACATCGCCTTTGTAGCCCAGCCGATAGGCGTAGCAGTGGTGCCGGGCATCGTGATACTCTTTCCTGAGACCGGCCACGATGGATTTCACCTCCTCTTCGGTTTCTACCGGGTAGGCCAGGGCGATGAAACGGGAGCCGTTGTCCTTGAAAAGACCCTCCGAAGGTGCGGCTATGGACCGGTATGCGTCAAAAGCTTCCATCGTTACGAAAGTAGCAATTTTTTGCGGAATAATTTGCAACAGAAACGGAAAAAAGCACTATCTTTGAATTATGGTATTCAAGCTAAGAGTTACCCTTGCAGGGATCAAGGGTTTTTTCAGAGTCTATCACGTGCACGGCGCCACCACGCTGTACACCTTACATAAGCAAATCCGCGCCGACCTGGAGTTCCCCCAGGATCAGCTCATCATGTTCAAGGCACTGGACGTCACCGGCGCCGTCGTGGGCCGCTACGGCCTGTTCGACCTTGGGTGGGGGACAGTGGACCAGACTTCCCTGGAAAAGGCCATCAAGGCCGGCGCCACGGACTTCGTGTACTTCTACGATGTCACCAACCGCAAGAGCGTGAACATCACCGTGGAAGGGGAGGCCGAAGGTGTCCGTGTGAACCCGGACTTCCCCGTGCTGGCAGATACTAAAGGCCCCAACCCCATCGAGTTCGAGAACGGCTACGTGGCCTTCGAGGACCTTCCGGACAAACAGCGCCACCTTCCCGGCGAGGAAGAAGACGATGACTTCGACGACGAAGACTTCGAGGAGGAAGAAGAAGAGGAGGACGAAGACGGGAAAGAGATTTACGACGAATCAGAGTGAGTCGCCGCCTGGAAATCATACTGGGCCCCACGGCGGTCGGCAAATCCGGCTATGCCGTCCGGCGCGCCCTGGAAGTGGGCTCTCCGGTCATTTCCTGCGATTCCAGGCAAATCTATCAAGAACTGAAAATCGGCACGGCAGTCCCTACTGAAGAACAGTTGGCTGCGGTGCCGCATCATTTTATCCGCTGCGTTCCCATCACGCGCAACTACACTGCCGGCATTTATGAAGTGGAGGCTCTGGAGCTGGTGAACCGGCTTTTCGCAGAAGGGCATGAGACCTTGGTGATGTGCGGCGGTTCCATGCTGTACATCGACGCTTTCTGCTACGGCCTGGACGACTTCCCGGAGGTACCTCTCCAACTGCGTCGTCACCTGATGGACTGCCTCCGGAGCGAAGGCGTAGAGGTGTTGGCCCAGCAGCTCAAGGAACTGGATCCGCTTTCATATGAAGAACTGGACCTGAGCAATGGCCAGCGCGTGATCCGGGCCCTGGAGGTGAGCATGTACACCGGGCAGCCTTTTTCCTCGTTCAAGACCCGCCGCTTCAAAGAGCGGGACTTCGAGATTGTGAAAATCGGCCTGGAGCGGCCCCGGGAGCAGCTTTATGAGCGCATCAACGCGCGTGTGCTGCAAATGATGGAGGACGGATTGGAGGCCGAGGCCCGCG
Organism: Candidatus Cryptobacteroides sp.; assembly: GCA_045226315.1. Taxonomy (GTDB): domain Bacteria; phylum Bacteroidota; class Bacteroidia; order Bacteroidales; family UBA932; genus Cryptobacteroides. The sequence continues at coordinate 5,766 of JBGVCF010000031.1, read as the reverse complement.
CCATGCTTCCGTACCGGGACCTTCCCGCCCTGCAGACCGTAGGATACAAGGAACTCTTCGAGTACTTCGACGGCCAGTGCACCCTGGATCAGGCCGTGCGTCACATCCAGGCCGATACCCGCCACTACGCCAAACGCCAGCTCACCTGGTGGCGCCGCGACCAGGACATCCACTGGATTTCCGCATAGCCTCCTGCCCCCGCCTGATCCCTGTCCAGCCTCCTGCCGCGCCCAGAGCTTGCGCCAGGCTTTGGCTCAATCCTTAAGCGGCTGATTATCATGAACTTATTGTTAAAACAAAATCCCGCGCTCCTGTTTTTTCGGGGGTGCGGGATTTTGATATTTTGTAACCGATTGCTAATCAGCAAATTGTGAAAAACGAAAAGCCGGTACTTTACTTGGTGCCCAAATTGATGAAAGGAAGTGCGCCGGAACCGTTGTACTGCGGCAGCTCGCCGTTCCATTTCTCAATGGCATATTGCTGAACCAGCAGGGCATTCAGGGAAGCAGCCACTACACGGTTGTAGTAGGCCTCACCGTCGCCCTGAATTTTCTGGGCTTCGGCCTCACCTTTGGCCTTGGCAATGGCAATCTTGGCTTCTGCCTCGGCCTCTTTCACCTTGTTTTCGGCCTTGAGGGCATTCTGGACGGCCTCGTTCTTGGCGTTGATGGCAGCCGTGAGGGATGCCGGCGGGTCAATCTTGGTGGTAAACTCCCGCACGATGAAGCCTTCCTGATTCATGGATTCGTCCAGGCGGGCGCGGACCTCGTTCTCGAACTTGGCACGATTGGCCATGAGTTCGTCGGAGGTGTAGTTGTTGGCGCAGGTACGGTAGGCCTCGAAGATACAGGTATTGATATATCCCATCTCCAGTTCCCGTACCGGTTTGCGGTACTTTATGAAAATATCCACGGCCTTGGATTCATCAATCTGATAGGCCAGGGTAGGGGTCATGGAGAAGATAGCAGCATCCTTGGGGTTCACCGTGAAGGGTTCATAGGTGACGCGCTGGATAAAGGTGGGATACTCGAAAATGCTTTCGGTAATGGGATTGTACCAAACCCAGCCCCGGCAGGTGCCTTCCACACCGCCGCGAAGTTCTGCGTTGGAACTCCATTTCTTAAACTTGATACCTACAGATGCGGAGTCGATGGTGGTGCAGCAGGAGGCCATCGTGAAAATCACCAGGGCGGTAACCGCCAAGGCAATCCAGGTGGACTTTGCAAGGGCGTTCGTAACTTTTTTCATGGCTAAAAATTTTTACGAATATACAAAATATTTTCAAGTCTCCAGCATACAGCGTTGTCAGTATGTTTTCCCAAGAATTGTTTTTTCTCCGCATCGCCTGAACGCGCGAGAGTGTGTATATTCCACAAAAAACAATGCGAGTCTATCAGTTTCAAGATCCTTTTGACGGGGACATCGGTATTTTTCAGATTACCATGGACCACTTGGAGAAAATGTTGCTCTTCCGCACACCGGAAGACTATGATTATGGGGTGAATTCCATTGCTCTGGCCACTTTGCAATATCCCGTAAAAGTAATATGCTACTCATTGATGAATAATCACTTACATCTTCTTCTACAGGGATTGTATCAGGATTGCATTCATTTCTTTCTAAGGATACTGCGCCGGCTTCGCATCATGCTGAAGCAACGCTACAACATAACGGGAGTACTTTCGGACGAGGCTTTCGATATTTCGGCAGTAACAGACGATAGGATGTTCTTGAATGAGATTGCGTACATTCTGCGTAATGCCTACAAGGCGCGCATGGCATCTCCTTATGCATTTACGTGGAATTCAGCCGATGTTTATTTCAACCCTTTGCGGGATTACGTGCATGGTGTCCCTTTTGGAACATTACTGCAGAAAGAGAAAAAGGCGCTTTTACAAACCCATGTCATGGTCCCCGACCACTGGGAACACGTTAATGGCCGTATTCTGAATCGCTTTTTTGTAGATTATGAGCTGGTGGAGAAACGTGTGGCAGACAGTGTCCGCTTCTTTGACCGGATCCGCTCCTATGACATTGAGTCCGTTATTCGAACAGCTCACGGGCTACCGGAAACAATTACCTATACGGATGGAGAGATGTTGGAAAGGATTCAGGTCATCTGTCAGAAGGAGTACCATGTTTATTCATGGCAACAGCTGGACAACAAGACTTTGCTGGTACTGGCCCGCACACTGGCCCGGCGTTATTCTACGCCAAAGACCCAAATTGGCCGATTGCTGGGCCTCTCCTCCGATGTGCTGGACAAACTATTATAAGGTTCGGGCATTGGTGAAATTACAATTCGTTGTGAATTAGGTGTTTACGGAAAGAAGAAATCCCGCACCCCTAAAAAAACGAGGGTGCGGGATTTTCGTTCAGCTGTAACTGCTTGGTTTGTAGTTGCTTATCGATTGCGCCAATGCCTGGCGCAAGCTCCGGGGGGGGGAGGGATCAGGAGGCCGGGGGCTTTTGGGGAGTCTCTGGTTTTGCCAGGAGGCCGGGGCTTGTTGGGAGTCTTAGGGAGTCCTTACAGGCAGGCGGCGGTGCGGGCGGCCAGGCGGGCGTTGTTCAGGACCAGCTGGATGTTGGAGGCGAGGGAGTTGCCGCCGGTGAGCTGGGAGATACGCTCCAGCAGGAAAGGCGTAACCTCCTTTCCGTGAATACCTTGGGCCGATGCTTCGGCCAGTGCCTGTGCAATGGCCTTGTCAATGACGGCAGGGTCCATGGCGTACATTTCCGGAATGGGATTAGTGACCAGCATGCCGCCCAGGCCCAGTTCCAACTGGGTACGGAAGGCCGCTGCCAGTTCTTCCGGAGTGTCCACCCGGTAGTCTACGGCAAATCCGCTTCGGCGTGTGTAGAAAGCCGGTAGTTCGTCGGTGCCATAGCCCACTACCGGAACGCCTTTGGTTTCCAGGTATTCCAGCGTGAGGCCCAAGTCCAGAATGGCTTTGGGGCCGGCGCAGATGACCATCATCGGCGTGCGGGAGAGTTCTTCCAGATCGGCCGAAATGTCGAAGCTCTCCGTGGCACCGCGGTGCACGCCGCCGATACCGCCGGTAGCGAAGACCTTGATGCCGGCCATGTGTGCGATGAACATGGTGGTGGTGACGGTGCAGGCGCCATCGGCCTTGCGGGCCACCAGCAGGGCCAGATCCCGGCGGGAAGCCTTGGCTACCGCCCGGCCGCTACGGCCCAGGTGCTCGATTTCATCGGCCGATAAGCCCGCCTTGAGTCTGCCGCCCAGAATGGCGATGGTGGCCGGGACCGCCCCGCATTCCCGGATGGCAGCCTCTACCCGGAGTGCCGTTTCCACGTTCTGCGGATAAGGCATGCCGTGGGAGATGATGGTGGACTCCAGCGCTACTACGGGCCGACCGGCAGCAAGGGCCGCCGATACCTCCGGCGCAATGTCCAGATGCGGATTCAGAGTGGGGGAGAGCCGCTCCTGCGAGCCGGCTTCCATCATGTCGTGCCGGATTTTGTCCTGGTTCATGCTTTCCAGGAAGGAAAGCCCGTGACCTTCTTGCGTTTCCATAACTTATCCAATTTGAGCGCCGTTGGTGACTACTTCCTGCGGGGTAATGAAGCGCATCTTTCCATCGCCCTGCTTGGCCATGAGAATCATGCCCTTGGACTCGATTCCGCGGATGGTGCGCGGCGCCAGATTGGCCAGGATGCAGATCTGTTTGCCCAGCATGTCTTCGGGGCTGTAGTATTCGGCAATGCCGGACACGATGGTGCGCTGGTCGATGCCCGTATCGATAGTGAGTTTCAGGAGTTTATCGGTTTTGGGGACCCGTTCTGCCGCCAGTACGGTGGCCGTACGGATATCCATGGCGCCGAACTGGTCGAAGGTGACCTCCGGCTTCTGCGGTTCCACCTTCTTGGCGGCCTCTGCCGCAGCACGGGCGGCTTCGGCCTCCTGGCGGGCCTTCTTGATGGCCTCCAGTTTGGCAATCTGGGCCTCTACCTCCGCATCCTCGATCTTGCGGAACAGCAGCACGGCCTCGCCCAGCTGATGGCCGGCCGGCAGCAGTTCTGCATTCCCCAGCATATCCCAGTTCAGGATGAGATCCCCGCTGGGGGCCGGAGATGAGGCTGCACGGGTATGCACTGCCAGGCCTTCATCGGCCTTGTACCAGTTCAAGGTAGGTACTCCTTCGCCAATCCGGTGGTCACAGCCGGCATTGACGCCCACGCGCAGGATGTCGCGCAGTTTCTGGGCGCTGAAGGGGGTAAACGGCTCAAAGGCAATGGCTAGGTTGGCGCACAGTTGCAGGCAGGTGTACAAGATGCTGGCCGTGCGGTCCAGATCGGTCTTGGCCACCTTCCAGGGCTCCATGTCGGAGATGTATTTGTTGCCGATACGGGCGATGTTCATGGCTTCCTTCAAAGCCTCGCGGAAGTGGAAGGTTTCCACATCCTTCTCCAGGGCTTCCCGGCAAGGCCGGACAGCCGCCAACGTCTCTGCGTCGATGGGCTCCGGTTTCAGATTGGCCGGGACTGCGCCGCCGAAATACTTGTGTGTGAGTACCACAGCCCGGTTCACGAAGTTGCCGAAGATGGCCAGGAGCTCGCTGTTATTACGGCTCTGGAAGTCCCTCCAGGTGAAGTCGTTATCCTTAGTTTCGGGAGCATTGGCGGTGAGTACGTAACGCAGCACATCCTCGCAGCCGGGGAAATCCCTTTCATATTCATCGACCCACACGGCCCAGCCGCGAGAGGTGGAAATTTTGTCGCCTTCCAGGTTCAGGAACTCGTTGGAGGGCACATTATCCGGAAGGATATAATTACCGTAGGCCTTCAACATGGACGGGAACACGATGCAGTGGAAGACGATATTGTCCTTGCCGATAAAATGCACCAGCCGGGTGTCGGGATCTTTCCACCACTTCTCCCAGCTTTCCGGCAACAGTTCCTTGGTGTTGGAAATATAGCCGATAGGAGCGTCGAACCACACATACAGCACCTTCCCTTCGGCCCCTTCTACCGGAACGGGCACGCCCCAGTCCAGGTCGCGCGTGACGGCGCGGGGCTGCAGGCCGCTGTCCAGCCAGCTCTTGCACTGGCCGTACACGTTGGTCTTCCACTCCTTATGCTGCTCCAGGATCCAATCCCGCAGCCAGGGTTCGTAGCGGTCCAGGGGCAGGTACCAGTGCTTGGTCTTCTTCTTTACGGGCGTGCTGCCGCTGAGCTTGGACTTCGGGTCCAGCAGCTCTTCGGGCGAAAGGGTGCAGCCGCAGTTCTCGCACTGGTCGCCATAGGCGTGCGGGTTGCCGCACTTGGGGCAGGTGCCCTCGATCAGACGGTCCGTGAGGAACATCTTGGCCTCTTCATCGTAGAGCTGCTCGCTTTCCTGGGTGATGAAATCGGCCTGGTCGTACAGCTTCCGGAAGAATTCGGAGGCGTTTTGGGCATGCACGGCCGATGAAGTGCGGGAATAGATATCGAAATTGATCCCCAGTCCCGTGAAAGCGTCTTTCATCACTTTGTGGTAGCGGTCCACGACATCCTGCGGCGTCACGCCTTCGTTGCGGGCCTTGATGGTGATGGGAACGCCGTGTTCGTCGCTGCCGCAGATGAACACCACGTCTTCTCCGCGCATGCGCAGATAGCGGACAAAGATGTCACCGGGAATATAGGCGCCGGCCAGGTGGCCGATATGGACAGGACCGGTGGCATAGGGGAGTGCACAGGTCACCAGGGTTCTCTTGTGGCTCATTTCTTTAGTCTTCCAAGTTTGATATTGATGGTTTTCTTCAT
>JBGVCF010000030.1:0-53055 GCA_045226315.1 Candidatus Cryptobacteroides sp. | reverse complement strand
GCCACGCCGCTGGCCATTTCGTCATCGGTGAGGACGGCGTGTGCCACCACTTCCGGCAGGAAGTATTTCTTGGCAATGGCAATGTCCAGCTGGTTGAAAATCTTGTCCAGGGCGGTGGTAGCGCTGCGGTTGCCGATGAACACCTTGAAATTACCCTCCAGTGAGCTGCTGAGCGTGCCCACCACCTCGTTTTCCACCAACTGGATTTCATCGTCGATGGAGAAGGACTGGGCCACGGCACCGTACATGATCTGCCGTTCAGGATTGGAGAGGGGATAGGTCTCCAGCGCCATGGATTTGAGGTTTTCCACTTCCTCGGTGGAGATGTAATCGTCGGCATTGGTGCGTTCGATGCGGGCGGCGGCGGTTACCTGCGCCACTTCGCTGCGAGGCATGCCCACCACCACCTGCAGTATTTGGATCATGAGTTCCTTCTCCGCCTCCCGGATGGCTTCCTTGAGACGTGCGGCTGCCTTCATCGGGTTGGCGATGAGGCTGGTTCGGATGCCCTCGGAAGGGGTCTCCTTGTAGTAAACAATCTGGATGTCTTCCCCGTTCACGCGGGCAACGCAGAGTCCGAATTTGGAACTGCCCAGATCAATCGATGCAATATACTTTTCTTCCATATCGTAGTGTTTTATTTTCTGCAAACCAATTGTTTCCGGTGACGGACATCCACCAGGGAGTACCATCCGGGGTCTTTTGAAGGGGCCACGCTTTCATAATACGCCTCCATCAGGGCGAACTTGGCCTCCACCTGGGTAGGAGAGCCGAAGAGGAAGCGCTCCTTCCCCTCGCGCGGATACAGCACCAGGTCGCCGTCCTTGTTCACGTGGATCTGGCTGATGTTCTGCTGCCAGATGGTTCCTTCCATATAATTCACCAGGTTCAGGATCCGGGCCAGCCAGGCCTGCTGCTCCTCATCCGTAAGGGTACCCTTGAAACCTCTGGGGACCGTGAGCGGCAGGGCTCCATCTATGACAGGCACCTGTACGCTGCCGCGGGACTGGAGCGGGAACAGGAAACCCTCCTGATCGGAGTAATAGCCGTTCTGCCCGTCCTGGAAGCGGACAACCGGCTGCCGCTGGCTCAGGGAAACATGCAGGATACCGTCGTCGGTGAGCCAACTTTCGCAGTCGCGCACGGCGCTATGGCCGCAAATGATTTTCTCGATGCGGTCCAGGTCCACGCTGTCCATAGGCAGCCCTGCATAGGCCCTGTACTCCTTGTCCAGCCAGGATTCTATGTCCTCGCGGGTCACGAAGCGGCGTTCCAGGCTGTCGGTAACGATCACTTCCAAACTGCCTTTGCCCTGACAGGTCCTGGTGCGGCGCAGATGCCGCGCCATGCTCACGGACAGTATCCAGAGCAAACCGCAGCATACTATGAGGAGGAGCCCCAGGCCCCGTCTAGCGATGGGCTTCATAGGCGTGATTTAAGTAATTGAGTGATAGGTTCAATGAAGCGGTCGATGTTGCCTGCGCCGAAGGTAGCCAGCACATCCAGCGGCTCATCGGCCAGGTAATCCATAAGCTGCTCTTTCTTGAGCAGGACCTTCTCCGGAGCGGTAACATCCTTGAAAATCATCTCGGACGTGACGCCCGGAATGGGATCTTCACGGGCGGGATAGATATCCAGCAGGATGAGCTTGTCCACCAGCGAGAGCGATTCGGCGAATTCCGATGCAAAGTCCCGCGTACGGGTATATAGGTGCGGCTGGAAAATGGCCGTAAGCTTGCGGGACGGGAAAATGTCGCGCAGGGAAGTGATGGCCGATTTCAGTTCGGCCGGATGGTGGGCGTAATCGTCCACATAGGCCAACTGAGGCGTGTTAACATGCACTTCCAGGCGACGTTTTACGCCTTCAAATGTGCCGATAGCCTCCTTCACTGCCTCGGGATCAATGCCGTACATCAAGGCTACGGCTGCGGCGGCCACGCTGTTTTCTGCATTCACCCAGCCGGGTGCCCCCACGCGGATATCCGGTACCACACCGGAAGGGGTATGGAGGTCGTAGTGGAAGCAGCCGTAAATATCGGCCTTGGGATTGATGGGATAAAAATCTGCGCTGGTGTCCGTATAATGATAGGTATAGAACTTGGCCGGCGTATCTTTCGGGCCGATAGGCGTTCCTTTCTTGGCAATGAGCGTTCCGCTCACCTGGCTCGCGAAAGCCTTGAAGGCTTCCACCACGTGGGCGTAATCGCCGTAAATGTCCAGGTGGTCGGCGTCCACGGCCGTAATCACGGCAATCTCCGGGAACAGCTGCAGGAAAGAGCGGTCGAATTCATCGGCCTCGGCCACGATGGTATTGTTTTCCGATACCAGCAGATTGGTCTCGTAGTTGCGCGAAATGCCGCCCAGGAAGGCGCTGCAGCCTTCTCCGCTCTGGGTAAGGATGTGGGCAACAAGGGTGGAGGTGGTGGTTTTTCCATGGGTACCGGCAACGGCCAGGCAGCGCTGGCCACGGGCAATCTCGCCCAGCGTACGGGAACGCTTGAGCAGCAGGTACCCTTCTTCGCGGGCTTTTACCAGCTCACCTAAATCGGCCGGAATGGCGGGCGTGTACACCACCAAAGTTTCATTTTTGTCGGTGGGCAGTTCGTCCGGCAAATCCTGGTAGTGCACATCGATTCCTTCCCGTTCCAGGGCGAACGTGAGGTCGGAGGGAGTGCGGTCATAACCGGCCACCGCGTAGCCTTTGAACTTGTAATAGCGGGCCAGGGCACTCATGCCGATACCCCCGATACCTATGAAATAAACGTTCTTCATACCAGTTTATATACTTCGTCACAGATGATTTGGGCTGCATTGGTGAGGGCCATGGCGTGGGCGTTCTTCTCCAGCCGAGCCAAACGGTCTGGGCTCTTTACCAGCGCCAGGGCTGTGGACAAGAGTTCGTCCAGAGCGTCGCTGTCTTTGACCAGAAGGGCAGCGTCTTTACGTACCAGGGCCATGGCGTTATGGGTCTGGTGGTCTTCAGCCACATTGGGCGAGGGTACAAATACGGTGGCCTTGCCCATGGCGCAAAGCTCACTCACGGTGCTGGCGCCGCTACGGGAGATCACTACGTCGGCCGCAGCATAGGCCAGGTCCATCCGGCCGATGAAATCAAAGGCCGTGATGCCTTGCAGGTCCGTGTGTGCCGCCATGAAGGCGTCCACATCTTTCTTATAATATTTACCGCACTGCCAGATCACTTCCACGCCTTCGCCGTCGGGGCAACCATCCTGGATCCAGTGCTTCATAGCATTGTTCAGCGTTCCGCTGCCCAGGCTTCCGCCCACTACGAAAATGTGTTTCTTGGCGGGATCCAAGTGGTAATAATCCATGGCTTCGGCTTTCATCTGCGGCGTGGCGGGTTTGGAAACGGCTGCGCGGATGGGATTGCCGGAGAGGACGATCTTATCGGCCGGGAAGAATTTATCCATGCCTTCATAAGCCACGCAGATGGACTGCACGCGGTTGCCCAGCAGCTTGTTGGTGAGGCCGGCAAATCCGTTCTGCTCCTGGATGACGGCGGGAATCTTCATGCTGGTGGCGGCCCAGAGCAGGGGAGCGCTGGCATAACCGCCTACGCCCACTGCCACATCCGGTTTGAATTTCCGGACAATAGCCTTGGCCCGGCGCAGGCTGTCCAGCACGCGGAAGGGCACCGTGAGGTTGTTCATGAGGTTCTTCATGCTAAGCTGGCGCTGCATGCCCACCATGGGAAGGCCCACGATCTCGAAGCCTTCGGCCGGAACCTTTTCCATTTCCATCTTGCCATCGGCCCCCACGAAAAGGATTTCCGTGGCAGGATTCAACTCCTTGAGTTTGTGCGCTATGGACACGGCCGGGAAAATGTGCCCGCCCGTTCCACCGCCGCTGATAATCACTCGAATTGCCTTGTAGTCCATTATACAGTAGTATCTTGCGTCCAATTGGTTTCACTGTTATGCTCTAAGATGGGAGCAGCCTCTTCCTCGCGCCGGGCCATGTTCTCCCTGGCATCCTTGGAGATGGACAAAAGGATGCCGAAGACCACGCTGAACACCAGGAAGGCGTTGGTTCCGTGACTCACCAGCGGCAGGGTCTGTCCCGTCTGGGGCACCAGCGGCAGGTGTACGTTCACGGCCATGTGCATGAAGGCCTGCCCGGTGACCAGGATGATGAGTCCCGTCATGATCACTTTATCGTAATAGCGGTCGCACTCCTTGGCCACCATGGTTCCGCGTGCCAGCAGGCTGAAGTACAGGATCAGGAGGATGGTGGCGCCCCAAAGGCCCGTCTCTTCCACGATGAAACTGAACATATAGTCGCCGAAAATCACCGGCACCTGGTATTTCTGGGTGCTGTTGCCGATTCCCTTTCCGAAGATGCCGCCTTCCTTGATGGCCAGGAGGGCTCCCACGGGCTGGTCCAGTTTGCCGCGGGCCTGCCGCCACTCCAATGATTCGCGCTTGCTGTTGAGCAGCTGCTCCATAGTGGCGTCATCGTCCTGTGTAATACGGCCGATGGCGGTGCCGATTCGGCTTTCCTTGAGCCAGCCGGCTTTGTACGCGCCGAACATGAGCCCTACGCCCAGTATGCCCACGGCCACCACGTAGCCGATATCGCGCCAGTCAATACCGCCCACCAGCACCATGAGCACCATGATGGCGCCCATGAACAGGGCCGATGAGTTGGAGCCCATCATCACCATGAGCGTGGTGAGGAGGATGGGCAGGTAGATATAGATTACCTTCTGCCAGAGGTCCTTCTGCAGGAAGGACAGGCGGCTGCTGTGCGAAGCCAGCAGCGGTATCCATTTAAAATTGCCGTTCTTGAAGGTGTCCAGGGCCCAGCCCAGATACATGATCATGAACAGCTTCACGAACTCATATACGTGTACCTGCTTGCCTGCCACTATGAGGATACGTCGGGCGCCGTTGATTTCTCCGGCGCGCACGAAGCCCAGGTTCAGGTTCAGCACCAGGATGGCCAGGATGCCGAAACTGAGCATGAAGCCGAACTGGGACAACTTGCGGTACCAGCTTACCTTCCCGAAGTAATAGAAGCTGAAGATAATGACAAAGCCCAGCGCCACCACCTTGAGCTGGTCCACCATGATGGAGACGCGGTCGCTTCCGGTGTCGCTGGCTAGGCGAGGCGTAGACGAGAACACCGAGATCACGGAGATGAGCATCAGGAACAGGGCAATCAGGAGGATTACCTTGTCTCCGCTGAAGCGGTCCATGAAACTGGTGAGGTGGCCTACGAAGCTGCCCCTTGTCTTCTCTTCTTCACTCATAGGTGCTTACAGTTTGCGGACGGCAGCTTTGAACTGCTCGCCACGGTCTTCGTAATTCTTGAACAGGTCGAAGCTGGCGCAGCACGGGCTCAGCAGCACCACATCGCCGGCAGCGGCCATCTTGGACGCCTTCTGCACGGCTTCATCGGCCGATAAAGCATCTTCCATCCGGGACACCATGCCTCCGAAGGCGGCGTGAATCTTGGCGTTGTCCACACCCAGGCACACGATGCCCTTCACCTTCTCCTTCACCAGATCGTTCAGGAGACTGTAGTCGTTGCCCTTGTCCTTGCCGCCCACGATCCAGATCACCGGCCGCTTCTGGCATTCCAGAGCATACCAGGCGCTGTCCACGTTGGTGGCCTTGGAGTCGTTGATGTACAGCACGTCCTTGATGCTCAGGACGGGCTCCAAACGGTGTTCGATGGGCTGGAAGGTGGCCAGGGACTTGCGGATGACCTCGTTCTCGATGCCGCTTGCCTTGGCGGCCAGGGCGGCGGCCATGGAATTGTAGATGTTGTGTTTACCGCCCAGGGCCAGCTCCTGCAGGAAGATATCGGTCTCCTCCTTGTCATAACGGAGGACCATCTTGTCATTCTTCAAGAAAGCACCCTGCTCAACTTCCTTCTCCTGCGAGAAGGGAAGCATCTTGCATCGAAGTACGATCTTGGACAAGTGTCCTACTGTTATGGCGTCGTCGGAGTCGAAGATGAAGCAGTCGTCGCTGCGCAGGTTCTGGGTAATCTTGAACTTGGCAGCTACGTAGTTCTCCATTTTGTGGTCGTAGCGGTCCAGATGATCCGGCGTAATGTTGGTGATAATGGCAATGTCCGGCCGGAAATCATAGGTGTCGTCCAGCTGGAAACTACTGATTTCCAGAACGTAATAGTCAAAGTGCTCGGTGGCCACCTGGTAGGCGTAGCTCTTGCCGATATTGCCGCCCAGACCTACGTTCAGGCCGGCGTTCTGCAGCAGGAAGTAGATGAGCGAGGTGGTGGTGGTTTTGCCGTTGGAGCCGGTGATGCAAATCTTCTTCGCTTTGTCGTAACGGCTGGCAAATTCAATCTCGGACACCACACGGATGCCTTTTTCACGCAGTTTCTGCACCATGGGAACGGTTCCGGGGATGCCGGGGCTCTTCACCACTTCATCGGCATTCAGAATCAGTTCCTCCGTATGCTGTCCCTGCTCAAACGGAATGTCCCATTTGCGCAACTGGGCGACATATTCCTCCTTGATGGTTCCCTTGTCGCTCAGGAACACATCGAATCCTTTCACTTTTGCCAGAACTGCGGCACCTACACCGCTTTCGGCCCCACCTAATACAACTACTCTAGACATAACTAACGAATCTTCAACAATGCTAACGTACTAACTGCCAGGATGATCCCAATGATCCAAAAACGGACGGTAATCTTTGCCTCGTGCTGCGGCGGCACCGGTTTAGGGAAAATGACCGGCCCGTCGGGCGCCTTCTTATCCTGAAAATGATGATGGAGCGGCGTCATGCTCCAGATGCGGGAGCCCACGCCGTTATGTTTCTTGGTATATTTGAAATAAAAGCGCTGGAGCAGCACCGACAGGCTTTCGGCGAAGAAGATGCCGCACAGCAGGGGAAGCAGGAGTTCCTTGCGCATGAGCACGGCGCTCACACCGATGATGCCGCCGATGGTGAGGCTTCCGGTGTCGCCCATGAACACCTGGGCGGGGAAGGAGTTATACCACAGGAAGCCGATGAGCGCACCCACAAAAGCACTCATGAACACAGCCATCTCTCCAGACCCAGGTATATACATGATATTGAGGAAGTTGGAGTCGATGAGGTTACCTCCCAGCCAGGCTATGAGACCCAGCACGACACCCACTATGGCCGATGTCCCGGCCGCCAGGCCGTCCAGGCCGTCGGTAAGGTTGGTGCCGTTGGAGCAGGCAGTGATTACCAGCACGATCATGAGCACATAAAGGCCCCATTTGCAGTACCAGCCCCAGGCTCCCTTGAAGGGGGAGAGCCAGCGGTAGTCGAACTCATGGTTCTTCACGAAGGGGATGGTGGTCTTGGTGCTTTTCACTACGTTTTCTTCCACATATCGGCCGCTGGTTACGGTTGTTTCCGTCTCCAGGGTGCGTTCTATACTGGTGTCCACTTGCACTTTCTCACGGACCACGATGTCCGGACTCATCCACACGGTAATGCCCACGATAAATCCCAATGCAATCTGGCCCAGGAGTTTACCTTTCTCACTCATGCCTTCCTTGCGGTGCTTGAACACCTTGATATAGTCGTCGGTGAAGCCCAGCGCACCGCACCAGAGGGTGCTCAGCAGCAGCAGGAGCACGTAGATGTTGGTGAGGTCGCAGAACAGCACTACGCCGCTCAGGATGGACAGGATGATGATCACGCCGCCCATGGTGGGGGTGCCTTTCTTCTGGATCTGATCGGCCAGGCCCAGGTCGCGCACGGTTTCTCCAATCTGCTTGCGCTGCAGCAGGCCGATGATGCGTTTACCGGCGTACATACTTACCAGCACGGCCGTAACCGCAGCCAGCATGGCCCGGAAGCTCAGGTAATGCATGAGCCCCATGCCGGGGAAGTCAACACCGATGGACTCCAGATATTGGAACAGATGGTAGATCATTGGGCAATAAGTTGGAAGGTTTCGTTCACGATTTCTTTTTCGTCAAAGGGATATTTGGTGTGGCCGATGACCTGATAGGTCTCATGACCCTTGCCGGCCACCAGCAGGGTTGCGTTCTCCGGGGCCGTGAGAATGGCCGTGCGCAGGGCTTCCCGTCGGTCGGTGATTACCAGCGCTTTGGCCAGGCCCTTGGCGTCCAGTCCGGCCGTAATGTCCTTGATAATGGCCTCCGGGACCTCCGTACGGGGGTTGTCGGAGGTGACGATGAGGCGGTCGGCCAGCTTCTGGGCCACCTGGGCCATTTCCGGACGCTTGGTGCGGTCGCGGTCGCCGCCGCAGCCGAACAGGCAGATGAGCGTGCGCTCCGGCGCAATGGCGCGCAGGGTGGTGAGTACGTTTTCCAGGGCATCAGGCGTGTGGGCGTAGTCGATAACCACGGACAGCCCTTTTGGCCCGCGCAGATTCTCCAGCCGTCCCGGGGCGCTTTCCAAGTTGGAGAGTGCCACCAGGGTTTCGGTGGTGTCCTGACCCAGGCACACTGCAGCGCTGTAGATGGCCAGCAGGTTATAGGCGTTATGTCGGCCGATTAGGCGGCACCAGGTATCTACGCCGTCAATCTTCAGGAGCATTCCGTCAAAGTTCTGCTCCAGGATGCGGGCGGTATGGTCGGCCAGGCCTTGCACCGAATAGGTAACCACCTGTGCACGGGTGTTCTGCACCATCACGGAGCCGTGGCGGTCGTCGCTGTTTACCAGGGCGATGGCGCCCTTGGGCAGACGGTCGAAGAACAGTTTTTTGCAGCGGAGGTATTCGGCGAAGGTCTTATGATAGTCCAGGTGGTCGTGGGTAAGGTTGGAGAAGATGCCCAGGGCGAAGTCCAGGCCCGTCACGCGGTCCTGTTCCACGCCGATGGAGCTCACTTCCATGAAGCAGTAGCTGCATCCTTTTTCCACCATCCTTGCCAGCAGGCTGTTCAGGGTGATGGGATCCACAGTGGTGTTTTCAGTCTCCAGGCGCTCATCGCCCACATAGTTGGCGATGGTGGAGAGCAGACCGCAGGAATAGCCTAAATTGCGGAACAACTGGTACAGCAGGGTCACCGTGGTGGTTTTCCCGTTGGTGCCCGTGATGCCCACCAGCGTCAGCTTTCCGGACGGATGTCCGTAGAAGGCATCGGCCACCAGGGCCAGCGACTCCCGGCTGCCGTCCACCACGGCCACGGCACCTTTTTCCAGCGCCTGGGGGATGTAGGCGTGTCCGTCGTTGTCGCAGCCTTTCACGGCAAAGAAGAGGCTGCCCGGGGTCACTTTGCGGGAATCGCTGCAAATGGCGGCGACTTCCGTCTCGGGCGTTCCGTGCAGGATGTTTACTGCTGCATTCCGTATGATTTCACTCAGTTTCATTTGAGGGTCAGTTTCACTGTTTGTCCGTTTTTGCAGGCGGTTCCCGCGGCGGGGGACTGGCTCACCACGTGACCGGCGCCGGTATACTGGCACATCAGGCCCATGGATTCCAGGGTGTACAGGGCGTCCTTGAGACCGTAGCCTTTCAGGTCCGGAACCTTGCCTTTTTCCGTCTCTGTTATTTTCTCCATCGTGGGCATGCTGGCGGTAGGACGGATTTCGTTGTCCCAGGTGCCGTCCAGCGCATACAGTTTGTCCACAATCTCGCGCACGGCCAGCGCCGGCTTGGTACCGCCGTAGAAGTTCCGGTGCGAGGGATAGGAATAAACGGTGACCAGGATGGTATATTTAGGGTTGTCCACCGGGAAGAAGCCCACGAAAGTGCCCTGGAATTTCTTCCGGCCGTAGGAGTCGCTGTAAGGATCCGTGCTGCCGCCCCTTTCTTTGGGAGAGAGCACCACACGCGCGGTACCGGTCTTGCCGCCCACGGGCAGTTTGGCCGATTTCAGACGCGTAGCGGTACCTTCGTTCACCACGGCCCGGAGGGCGCGGGTGACGGTATCGGCCGTTGCGGGAGAGCAGATACTGCTGTTCAGGGCCGAGGGTTCGAAGCGCTTGAGCACCTTGCCGTCCTTCTCCACGCTTTCCACCAGATAAGGCTTCATCATGGTGCCCTTGTTGGCAATGCCGTTGTAGAAAGTGGCCACATGCAGGGGCGTCACGCTGAGGCTATAGCCGTAGGCGGTGGTGCCCAGGGTGGTCTTGGACCAGCCGGGCGTACCGGGCCGGTTCACCACGGGTGTTCCCATGCCGGTGATGTCGAAGTCGAAGGCTTCACCGAAACGGTAGGAGTAAATATGGTCGAACATCTCCTGCGGCTTCTTGCCGTAGTAGTTTTCGGCCAGCCAGGTAAATACGTAGTTGGAGGAGATCTCGAAGCCGTGCATTACGGTGATATCGCGGCGGCCCGTTTCCCGCTGGTAGTCCAGGATATGGACGTCCTGGTTGTAACCGCCCGGAACGAAACCGTTGTTGGTGGGTAGGGTTTGGTCCAGGGTCTTCACATAGCCGTCTTCTACCAGGGAGACCAGGGTGACGGTCTTCATCACGGAGCCTTGTTCGCCCACCTCCCTGAGGCACAGGTTCTCACGTTCCCACAGGGTAGTCTGCGGAGTGTCGCCGCGGGAGAGGTTCACCATGGCCCGGATGGCGCCTGTTTTGGCTTCCATGATGATGCAGATGCCGGCGCGGACCTCGTCATCGGCCTGGATCTGGGCCCGTAGGGCTCTGTCGGCTATATCCTGGAAATCCACGTTCAGTGTGGTGCGGATGTCGTTGCCGTCCTGCACTTTCACCTGGGCCGAATCAAGGTCGCGCACCCAGCGTTTGTTGTCGGTGACGCGGCGCCATTCATAGCCTTCCCGGCCGTGCAGTTCGCTGTCGAAGCTGGATTCCAGACCGATACGGTTCTGCTCTTTCACGTAGCCGATCACGCGGCGGGCCAGGGAATCGTAGGGATAGATGCGTTCTTCATGCTTCTCTACGATGAAGCCGCCCGTGTAGGGGCCTTCCCGGAACAGCGGGAATGATTTCACCTTCTCCAGGGTGCTCAGGTCTATGTTCCGCTGGATGCGGAGATATTTGGAACCTTTGTCGCGGCCGTCCAGGATGGCTTTGGCGTAGGCGTCTGCGCTCTTGTCGCGGAATTCATTGCTCAGGTATTCGGACAGTTCACGGGCCTTCTTCCGCCAGTCACGCTCCAGGCTGTCCTTGCCGGTTTCGGCGTATTCCTGTTTACGGACAGTGCAGTCCATGTAGATATCATAGAGCGGGGCCGATATGGCTAGCGGGCGTCCGTCGGTGGCCAGGATCTTGCCACGCACCGGATGCTCCACGTGCTTCTGGACGGAAGGCCGGAACAGGCCGATGACCCTTTCATCCACGGTATAGGTGGCCTGGATGTGGATTACGCGCAGCAGGATGGCCGCCCCCAGGAACAGGAACAGCATGGACAGGAAGAACATCACCACGTGGATTCTGTCGCGGTTTTCTATGGTGTCCTTTATTTCACTCTGCTTCTTGCTCATTTTTTCTTGATCAAGGTGGCGGGTTCCTGGGGCAGGGTCAGTTCTACGCCCAGTTCTTTCAGGCGGGCCTCGGCGGCCGATGCGCTGTGCAGTTTCACAAGGGCGGCTTCTTTCTCGGCGTAGTGGATGCGGAGCTGGTCGATGGCCGCCTGGTTGTCTCCGGCTTGGGTGAGGGTCTTGTCCACCTGGAGGCTCAGGAGGATGGTTACCCACATCAGCAGGAACAGGTACATGATGTGCATGTAGTATTTATCGGCGCGGATGCGGAGCAGGAACTCTCCGTTCCGGAGGGCGCGTAGGGTGTTGCGGAAGGCAATCCAAATGTTCTTTACGCTCATGCTTCGGCCCTCCTTTCCGCTATCCGGAGTTTCGCGCTGCGGGCGCGGGTATTTCCGGCGATTTCATTTTCTTCGGGCACGATGGGTTTGCGGTTAACGGCCTCCAGCGGGGTGGAGGACCGTCCGTACAGGTCTTGCCGCACAACGCCGTCCACATTGCCCGTCTTGATGAAGTTTTTCACCATCCGGTCTTCCAGGCTGTGGTAGGTGATGACTACCAGCCGCCCGCCGGGTTTGAGGCTGCGGGCAGCCCCGTCCAGGAACTTCTCCAGGGAGCGCATTTCCTGGTTCACTTCAATGCGGAGGGCCTGGTACAGTTTGGCCAGCACCTTGTGTTCCGCGCCTTTGGGCAACATCTTGCCCACGGCCCGGTCCAGATCGCCGGTGGTGTGCATCGGCCTTGCCTGTATGATCAGATGGGCCATGTTGCGGGCACCGTCCACTTCTCCATACAGCCGCAGGATGCGCTCCAGGGCTTCTTCGTCGTAGCTGTTGGCCACTTCTTCGGCCGTGAGGGCGGCCTCCTGGTTCATCCGCATGTCCAGCGGTGCTTCCTCATAACGGAAGCTGAATCCCCGTTCGGCCGTATCGAACTGATGGCTGGACACTCCAAGATCCGCCAGGATCCCATCGAATAGCACGCCCTCGTGGCGGGCATAATTCTCGATGAAGCGGAAGTTGTTGTGAATGAGGGTGAGCCGGGGATCGGCCGGGGCATTCTTTATAGCATCGATGTCACGATCGAAGGCGATGACTCTCCCGCCAGCGTTTAAGCGTGAAAGTACGGCAGCGGTGTGACCACCGCCTCCGAAAGTGGCATCTGCATAAATTCCTTCGGGATTTGTTACAAGAGCGGATACACTCTCCGCCAGTAGCACAGGGATATGATATTCAGACATTTCTCGAGACCCTCCTACTTTTTGGAAGATAGTCTCGATGCGGTTTCCCTGAACTTCTCATCGCTCAGAAGCTGGGCCTTACGAGTCTCCGGATCCCAGATCTGGAGCTTGTAGCCAACACCGCCGAATACCACCTCTTTGGTAATACCTGCACTCTCAAGCAACTCTGACGGAATGTTCAGTCTGCCCAGTTTCCCGTCCGGGACAAGAGTGTAAACGCCGTCATTGTACTTGGTCCACAAATCAGCGTCTCCAGTATTGAGTTCGGGATCGATGCTGCCCAGCACTTTTTCGCTGCGGATTTCCCATTCCTCTGCGGGGAACAGTTCAATGCAGCTCTGCTGAAGGCTCTTTTTTACGATGAGGGTCATATTCTCGGAACCGCCGCGTACCATGGCATCACGGAAGATGGCAGGGAGCACGACGCGCCCCTTGTCATCCACTTTTCCGCAGGCTGTTCCGTAGAATCTGACCATAGTTAAACTTTATACTTTCACGCTGGATACAAAGGTATAAAAAGTTTTCCATTTTATTACAATATCTTCCAAAATTTTCCACATAAATATTAACACACGCTTCCCGCCCGCAAAACAATGCGGTATATTTATCTCAGTGTTAACCAATTACAAAAATCAATCGTTCAAAAAACGAACGATTGATTTCTGTAAGTTGCTGTGGGATAGGGGATTGTGCCGCAGGGGTTATAATTCCCGGCGGAGGCGTGCTTTGGGGATGTCCAGCTGAGCGCGGTATTTGGCGATGGTGCGGCGGGCCACTTTGTAGCCTTTGGCGGCCAGACCGTCCACCAGTTCGTCGTCGGTGAGGGGATTGTGCTTGTCTTCACCGTCCACCATTTCGCGGAGGGCTTTCTTGATTTCGCGTGTGCTCACTTCCTCGCCATCGCTGTTCTCCAGACCTTCGGAGAAGAAATACTTCAAAGGGAAGATGCCGAAATGGGTTTCAATCCACTTACTGTTCACCACACGGGAAATAGTGGAGATGTCGAAGCCGGTTCTTTCGGCAATGTCCTTGAGTACCATGGGCTTGAGTGAGCTTTCATCTCCGTCCACGAAGTAGTCGTGCTGATAGTCGATGATGGCGCGCATGGTGCTTTCCAGCGTATTCTGGCGCTGGCGCAGGGCTTCGATAAACCACTTGGCCGAATCGATTTTCTGCTTCACGAAGGTGGCGGCCTCTTTATCGGCCCTGGAAGAGGAGGTGCGGCCGTTCTCCATGATTTCCGAATACTTGCGGTTGATGCGCAGTTCCGGGATGCTGAAGCGCGGCATGCTTAAGATGAGCTGGCCGTTTTCGTAGTCCAGCTGGAAGTCCGGGACCACCTGCTGGGCTTGGTCGTTATAAGAATCGTCTATCTGGCCGCCGGGCGAGGGATTCAGGTGGCGGATTTCTTCCAGCACAGCCTTCATCTGCTCTTCCGTCAGGTGCAAGCGGGCCATAATCTTGGGGAAGTGTCGGTTCTTGAAAGCGTCGAACTGCTCTGAGAGCACGCGGATGGCGTTTTCCACGGAGGGCGTCCGTTTTTTGTCTTCCAACTGCAGCAACAGGCATTCGCGAAGGTCGCGTGCCCCCACGCCGGAAGGCTCGAACTCCTGAATAATCTTGAGCATCTGCTCCACTTCCTCGGCCGATGATTCCACGCCGGCGCGGAAAGCCAGGTCGTCCACCAGGGATTCGATGTCGCGGCGCAGGTAACCGTCGTCGTCCAGCGAGCCGATGATGAAAGAAGCCACCGTGCGTTGATGCTCGGTCAAGTTCCTGTATCCCAGCTGTTCCAGCAGGCTTTGGGTGAAACTCTGTTTGACGGAGAAGGTATTGTATTCCGGACGCTCGTCCTTGCCCCAGTTGTTCACGTGGAGGTTGTAGGAAGGTATGTCATCGTCCTGGGAACCGTAATTCTCTTCCAGGGAGCCGCCGCTCTGCTCCTTCTCCTCCACTTCGGAGATGGAGACGTCGCGGGGCTGGTCTTCGCTTTTCTGCGGGGTGTCGTCCACTACGGGATTGTCGTTAAGCACCTCACGCACATGCTGTTCCAGGGCCTGCACCGGCATCTCGATCAGCTTGATGGTCTGAATCTGGAGCGGTGACAGCTTCTGTTGCTGTTTTTGCTGAAGTCCCTGAGTGATGGAGGCCATGGCTTAACGCGGATAATTGATGCTTTCCTTGATAATAAAGGCAGTGGGGTAGGTTCCCTTGATGGCGTTGAAAATGCGCAGGGCCTCGTCCTTGGAGCGGAAATCGCCGATACTCACCTTGTAATTGGGACTCTCGAAGCTGCGGTATACCAGCACTTCGGGGAATTGTTTCTGCAGGGTCTGCTCAATGTTTTCAGATTTGATACGGGCCTGGGGACCGTTGTCGTAGAATACCCGGATGCGGTAGCCGCTGATGGGTTTTTCCGCGTTGTTCAGGGTATACTGCTGCAGGGCCTGCCGGATGGTGCTGCTTTGCTCCACCTGAGCACCCGACCCCAGGACGGAAAGGATGTCCCGGCCCAGCAAGGTGGTGTCCACCGGAGCGGTACGGGTGGTATCCTGCGCCCGAAGGGCAGCGCAAGAGAGCAGTAAGGCAGTGAGTATGAGGATAATCCGTTTCATAGCTTAATTCTTGAATTGGGAGATGTCCAGATCCCGGAAACTGAAGGGCTTACGGAGCACGCCGTTCTTCTTGAGGGCGCCCTGGATGTCTACATCGGCCTTTAATCCTTCCAGGGTACCCCGGGAGGCGATGACCAGCAGTTCCAGGATAGAGGTGCCTTCGTCCAGTTGCACGCTGCAGGGGAGTTCGTAGATTTGGGCCGATTGTCCTTGCAGTTCGATGGGACCGGTGACAAAATGGGCCAGGGGCTTGTCCTGATAGCGGATGACGCCGCTCATTTCTGTGACGGCGAGGCTCCGGGCCGGGTTGTCGATGCCAATGAGCAACTTGGCATCCACCGAGCGGGCCGAGGTGGGGACGATGTACGCCACACCCATTGAGGTAACGGCGATTTCCTTCACCTTGGACAGGCCGCAAGAGGCTGCCAGAAAGGCCGCTACAAGAAAGATGCCGATATGCCGAAAAGCTTTCACAAACGCAAAGGTAGTGATTTTTTTCGTAACTTTGCAGCCTATGGAAAAAAGAGCCTATATCGAAACATACGGGTGTCAGATGAACGTGAACGACACCGAAGTGATCTTCGCCATCTTGGCGCAGGCCGGCTACACCCGTACGGAAGTCATGGAGGAAGCCCAGCTCATTCTGGCCAATACCTGTTCCATCCGGGACAACGCAGAACAGCGCATTTGGGGCCGATTGGAAGTGTTTGACCAGCAGCGGAAAGCCCGTCCCGGCACCCTGGTGGGCATCGTGGGCTGCATGGCCGAACGCCTGAAGGACAAACTGCTGGACACCCATAAGGTGGATCTGGTGGTGGGTCCGGACGCCTACCGTTCCCTCCCGCGCCTGCTGGAGGCCGTTACTCCGGACCGGCCGCAGATGGACGTCCTACTCTCCCGCGAGGAAACCTACGCCGACATTACGCCGGTGCGCACCGACCGCAACGGGATATCGGCCTTTATTTCCATCATGCGCGGTTGCAACAATGTGTGCTCTTACTGCGTAGTGCCCTATACCCGAGGAGCAGAGCGTTCCCGCGATGCCCACTCCATCGTGCGTGAAGCCTGCGACGTGTATGCGCGTGGTTATAAAGAGGTGACCCTGCTGGGGCAGAATGTGGACAGTTACCTGTGGAAGAGCCAGACGGAGAGCGTGAATTTCGCCCAGTTGCTGGAGCGGGTGGCGGCCATTGCCCCGGACCTGCGCGTACGTTTTGCTACCTCCCATCCCAAGGATATTTCCGACGAAGTAATCTATACCATGGCGGCCCATCCCAATATCTGCCGGCATATCCATCTGCCCGTCCAGAGCGGCAGTACGCGTCTGCTGGAGAAGATGCGTCGCAAGTACAGCCGGGAATGGTATCTGGAGCGTGTGGCCAAGATCCGCAGCGTGATGCCGGATTGCGGACTCACCACGGATGTGATTGCCGGTTTCTGCTCAGAAACGCCTGAGGATCATGCCGATACCCTTTCCCTGATGGAAGAGGTGGGCTTCGACTGGGCCTTCATGTTCGCCTATTCAGACCGTCCCGGAACCCTGGCCAACCGGACTATGGTGGATGATGTTCCCGCCGCCGAAAAGAACCGTCGTCTGAACGAAATCATTGCCCTACAGAACCGCAAATCGCTGGAGCGCTATCGCGCCCAAATAGGCAAAACCGTGGAAGTATTGGTGGAAGGACCGTCCAAGCGGGATCCCGCCATGCTTTGTGGCCGGGCCTCCAACAACATGATGTGCGTTTTCCCGGCCGCCGGGCGCAAGGCCGGCAGCTACGCCAAGGTAACAGTCATAGACTGCACCTCCGCTACTTTAATCTGTGAATAGTTAACGTTTCCCGCCGTACGCGAGATCTCCGGCATCTCCCAGGCCGGGGATGATATAGTTGTGGCTGGTGAGTTCTTCGTCGATGGCCGCCACCCACAGGGTGTACTTGCTGTCCAGCCGCTGCAGGAGCTGATCCACGGCATACCGGCTGGCCACAGGGCAGATCATGTGGATACAGGCGGCCTCACCGCCTTCTTCCTCCAGTTTTTGCAGCGCGCTTTCCATGGAGGCGCCGGTAGCCAGCATGGGATCGGCCACCAAAAGGGTCTTGCCTTCCAGCGAAGGGCAGGTGCAATAATCGGCGAACACTTTGAAATAGTCTCCCTTACCGTGCTTGCGGAAGGTGGAGAGGAAGGCGCTTTCGGCCCTGTCGAAGACATCCAGCAGGCCGTTTTGCAGCGGCAGGCCGGCGCGTAGGATGGCGGCAATTACCAGCGGGGTATCGAAGGTGGATACGCGCGCCACTCCCAGGGGCGTGGTCACGTCTTTCTCTGAATAGGCTAAGGTTTGGGAAATCTCATAGCCGAAAACCCGGCCCACCCGCTCCAGGTTGGTGCGGAACCGAAGACTGTCCTTTTGGATGCGAGCATCGCGGATTTCTGCAACAAAAGTGTTCAGAACGGTGTTTTTTTCTCCCAGGTTAACGACTTTCATGTGGTAGTAGATTATGGTTGGAATACAAATATAAGTATTTTTTCCATTTAATTATCCTTTCCCAACACGTTCCTCGGCGAAGGAGTAGAAGGAGTTTTCGGCAATGACCACATGGTCCAGCAGGCCCAGGCCGATAGCCGACAAGGCACGGCGCAACACTTCGGTCTGGTGGATATCGGCCTGACCGGGCAGGGGAGAGCCGGAAGGGTGGTTGTGCACCAAGATCAGCTGAGAACACTGTTTTTCGATGGCTTTCTTGAGGATGCGGCCGGTGTCGATGAGCGTACTTTCCAGGGACCCGGAAGTAATCATCTCCTTGCCGATAACAAAGTTGGCGCGGTTCAGATATAGCACCCAGCATTCCTCGTGGTCCAGGTTCTTTAAATGCGGCAGCATGAGCTGGTATACCAGTTCGGGCGAAGTGACGGAGCGCTTGTCCACGATGGCAGCTTCCTCAAAGCATCTTCGACCCAATTCCAACGCGGCGGCAATGGTGATGGCCCTTACCTCTCCCATTCCTTTATGCGAGATAAGCCGCTCCAGAGGCATGGCGCCCAGTAGGGTTAACCGGCCGCCGGCACTCACCATAAGCTCCTGCGCCACCTCCATCACACTCTTTCCCACAATGCCGCTGCCCAGCAGAACGGCCAGCAGTTCGGCATTGGACAGGGCTTTTGCGCCCTTCTGGCGCATCTTTTCGCGCGGCCTCTCCTCCGCGCACAAATCCATCATCTTCATGGAGGCCAAAGATAAGCCCCCATAACGAAAAACAACGCAATCGTAAAAAAGATTGCGTTGTTTCAGGTGATTTTTCGTTTTTCTTACGATTCTTCTGACCCCTCCTCTTCATCTTCCTTCTTTTTTTTCTCAAGCCTTAATTCGTCAAGGTAACTAGCGGTGATAACACCGGAAGGCAGGGCAATGATGGCTACTCCGAAGAGGGAAGACAACATGCTGATAAACCGGCCCAGATCCGTGATGGGAATCATGTCGCCGTATCCTACCGTCGTCAAGGTTACAGTGGCCCAATACAGGGCGTCGAAAAAACTGTCGAAAGTGGGGGCTCCGGTAATAGGATTATAGTGAGGCTCCACGTTGAACATGATGAGCGCCGTGAGAAAGACGTAGAAGATGGAAATACCAAGCACAGAAAGCAATACGCCCTTTTCTTTGCGGATTACTTTCATTAAAACCTGTATCTTCTCCGAATAACGGATGAACTTGAACAAGCGCAGGATGCGTAGGAGCCTGGAAACACGGAAAATCTTGAATCCACGGCCCAGGACACTCAAAGCGGGCAGGATGGAGAGCAGGTCAATAATGGCCCAGCCTGTGAAAGGATATAAGACAAAGGACCACTCCTTCTTGCCCAAGCGATAATCGGCCGTAAACCAGCGAAGAAGGTAATCGATGATAAAGATGGTTACAGTTATCGTTTCGAGGGCCCGAAAGAAGGGCGTCTCCTTAACGAACGTGAGCGGGAGGATGCTTGCCGCTATGGAAACGAGCATGACAATATCATAGATAATGCTGATTTTGTCTCCGCGCTTACCTTGTTCGATAATTTCAAATATTCTTTTTCTCATCTTTTTGGATAATGCTTTCGATTACTTTCGCCTGGGTTTCCGGTGTGAATCCATGTCCTTCTCCGGGGAAAACGGTGAGCGTCGCGTTCTTGTAAGTTTCCTGCGCCTTCTCTGAATAGGAAATGTTCACCACCTTGTCCTCGTCTCCGTGGTAGATTTGCACAGGTCCTTCATATTGGCCGATGGTCCCGTAGACATCCAAGTCGTACAGGCCTTCCAGATACGCATGGCTCAGTTTGATGCCCCAGAAATCAACGGTGTCGGGCATGTCTTCCAGTGTGGGATACATGGTGATCCAGTCGTCCTTTATGCACAGGGCCGGGTAGATGAGGATCAGCTTCTCTACCTGCTCTTTCCTTTCGGCAGCCACCAGGGAAGACACCATGCCGCCCTGGCTTTCTCCTATGAGAGTGATGTGTTTAGGGTCGATAAAATCTTTTTCAGAAAGCTGGTCCATCACCGCCTTCAGATCTTCGGCCTCGGAGAAGATGGACATTTCCGTGGTTTTCCCATCCGAGCGGCTCCAGTTGGACCCGCCGCAGAAGTCGTAGCAGTAAACCGCATAGCCCAGAGGCGCCAAAGCTTCGGCGTATGCTTTTCCAAACAGGTGCGTCCCTCCGAATCCGTGGGAGACAATGACCAGCGGGGCCCGCTTAATACCGTCCGGACGGAAGAGAATGCCATAGATGGTCTTCCCGTCACGCTCCAGGCATAGTTCTTCCTGGGTGAAAGTACAAGGCTTGGACGCACAGGAAGAAACCAGTACCGCAAGCAAAAGGAAAAATGCAAGGATTCGTTTCATACCTGCAAATTTACACATTTCTTTCAAAAAAAAGCCCCCAGACTAATCTGAGGGCTGCGGAGGGTGGATGATGGGGCTCGAACCCACGACACTCGGAACCACAATCCGATGCTCTACCGACTGAACTACATCCACCATGTTTGGGACTGCAAAAATAAGGATTTTTTCCCGTATTCCAAAAATATTTTAGCCTGTCGGCATTTTTCAATTATAATTCCTATCTTTGTAGATACGACAAAAAGTACAATAAGATATGGCCAAAAGAGAAATCAAGTTCTCCCTGGTATACAGGGACATGTGGCAGAGCTCCGGCAGGTATCAGCCGCGCGTAGACCAGTTGGTACGGGTAGCACCCGCCATCGTGGATATGGGATGCTTCGACCGTGTGGAAACCAACGGCGGTGCCTTCGAGCAAGTGAATCTGCTCTACGGCGAGAATCCCAATGTCTCTGTCCGCAAGTGGACGGCACCCTTCCATAAGGCTGGTATCCAGACCCACATGTTGGAACGCGGCCTCAACGCCATCCGTATGAATCCCGTCCCGGCCGACGTCCGCGAACTCATGTTCAAGGTCAAGAAGAAACAGGGCACGGACATTGCCCGTTCCTTCTGCGGTCTCAATGACCACCGCAACCTCAAGCTTTCCATCGAGTTCGCGAAGAAAGGCGGCATGATCTCTCAGGCGGCCCTGTCCATCACGCACTCTCCCGTGCATACGGTGGACTATTATCTCAAGCTGGTGGACCAGCTGGTGGAATATGGCACCGATGAAATCTGCCTCAAGGATATGGCAGGCGTGGGCCGTCCCACGGAACTGGGACAGATTGTGGCCGGCATCAAAAAGGCACATCCGGAAATCAAGGTCCAGTACCATGGCCACACCGGCCCCGGCTTTTCTCCCGCCTCCATGCTGGAAGTGGCCCGCGCCGGCGCCGACTACCTGGACGTAGCTGTAGAGCCCCTTTCCTGGGGTAAAGTCCATCCCGATGTAATCACCATCCAGCAGATGATGCGTGCCGATGGCTTCCAGGTTAAGGACATCAACATGGACGCCTATATGGAGGTGCGCCGCCTCACGCAGGAGTTCATCGACGATTTCCTGGGTTACTGGATCAATCCCACCAACTCCCAGATGACCTCCCTGCTGGTGGGCTGCGGCCTGCCCGGCGGTATGATGGGCTCCATGATGGCCGATCTTAAGGGCTTCCAGGGCGCCATCAACGCCGCCCAGCGCGCCCATGGCCGTCCGGAAATGACACTGGACACCCTCATGGTGAAACTCTTCGACGAAGTGGAATACGTATGGCCGCGTCTGGGCTACCCGCCGCTGGTGACTCCGTTCAGCCAGTACGTAAAGAACACGGCCCTGATGAACCTGTTCAACATGCTCAACGACAAACCGCGTTGGACCACCATCGACAAAGATACCTGGGGCATGATCCTGGGCAACATGGGCAAACTGCCCGGACAGCTGGATCCGGAAATTGTGGCCCTGGCCAAGGAAAAAGGCATGGAATTCTACACCGGCAATCCGCAGGACATGTATCCCGACGAACTGCCCAAGTTCCGTAAGATGATGGACGAAGAAGGCTGGGATTATGGTGAGGACGATGAAGAACTCCTGAACATGGCCATGTTCGAGCGCCAGTACAGAGACTACCGCAGCGGCATTGCCAAGGAACGTTTCAACAAAGACCTGGCCGATATGAAGGCCAAGGCAGGCGCTCCCATCGTGGTGGAACGTCCTGTAGTGGAAATGCCCAAGTTCAAGGTGGAAGACTATGTGGAACGCTATCCCAAGGCCACGCCGGTGCAGTGCCCGGTGAAGGGTCAGCTCCTCTGGGAACTGGATGTGGACGACATTTCCAAGGCTCCCATCGTGGGCAAGAAGGTCAAGGCCGGCGAGGTAATCGGCCATGTACAAACCTACTATGGCATCGAGGATGTCGTAGCTGCCGTGGATGGCCTCCTGGTAGCCGTTTTAGGTAAGCAGGGTGACGCCGTAGCCAAAGGCGAAATCGTTGCCTTCATCCAGTAGGAATCGTAAGAAAACGAGCACAAAATCGGCCCTGATGGTGTCTGTAGGCGGCAAAAAAGCCGGTACGAGCACCCACAGGGCCGATTTTGTGTCTGTAAACGAGATGGGAAACTATCGCTAGAGAGAAGAGCTCAGGCGGTAGGTGTTCTTCTCGATCTTCTTGGTGTCCGGATTTATCTCGTAGAAGGTGATGTGGAGGGAGGTGTATTCTCCGGTTGCCATCAGGGGATCCAGCGGAATGCTATAAGCGGACTGTTTGGTTTTCAGGACATCCTCAGACACATAGGCCGGGTTTTCATTGTTTCCGTCGTAGAAAACATACAGGTGCAGTTCTATACCCTGGGCGTCCCAATAGTGGCGGATGTTGCGGGCATAGTTACTGGAGGGATTGTAGTAGTACTCAAGAATCAGGTTCAGGTAACCGCCGCTGAAACTGTGGTCCGCAATGGCCACCGGGTCTTTGCCCTCATACTCCATCTGGTCCAGGGGAGTGGGGTTTACGATATCTATCTTGACCACTTCCTTCAGGGTAATGTCCAGATTACGGTTCAAGACGTCGCACAGGATGTACAGGCGGGCTCCTTCCTGTTTCCACTCGTTGCTGCCGCTATCATTATTTACCACGGTAAAGGTGGATCCCAGATCGTTGATCAGGTGACCTTCGACGTTGGTGACGATATCCACATAGTTGGTGATGGTGAAGGTGCTTTCCTTCATGCATGCAGTGCAAGCCAGCAGGCTAATGGCCAGGGGGAGAATAAACTTTTTCATTGCGTTTTGGTTTTACGAGAAGTGGGACGTGCAATTAACTGTATGTCAATATCTTCCACGGTATATCCTTTGAATTTACGCCGCTTCAGGTGGGCGTTCACCAGATTCTGCAGTTCGTCGTCCATCAGGTCACGGTAAGTGTGGTTCTCCCGGTCGTACAGGTGGATGTGCCGGGTGTTGTTGATGTCGAAGAACATTTTATTGGTGGCCGATAGACGACGGGTGTAGATACGCTGGTCGGCCAGCTGGGAGAGGATGTTATAGACGGAGGCCACCGTGACAGCCGCACCGCGCTGACGCAGCGTTTCCTGCACCAGGTCGGCCGATGCGTGACCCAGCTCCATCATCACTTCGTGGACGGCGATCCGTTGGCGCGTAGCCTTGAGTTTATGTCGCCGGAGCTGCGTCCGGAATTCTTCCAGGGTCATGACTTTAACAGGGCTTGGGCGTTGGCAATGGCGGCGGGGGTGATGGTGGCGCCGGACAGCATCCGGGCCAGTTCCTGCACCCGACCTTGGGCATCCAGGCTGCGGACCGAGGTCACGCCGTCCTCTTTGGAAACCAGGTAGTGGGCGTTCCCCTTGGCAGCCACCTGCGGCAGGTGGGTGATGGCAAAGACCTGCATCTGCGTGCCCATGGTACATACCAGGGATCCCATTTTGTCGGCGGCGCTGCCAGAAACACCGGTGTCGATTTCATCGAACACCAGGGTGGGCAGGCGCTTAAAGCGGGCCATCACGGCCTTGAGGCTGAGCATGATGCGGGACAATTCACCGCCGGAAGCAGTCTTGTACACATCCGAAGGGGTGCGCCCTTCGGCGGAAAAGAGAAAGCGGACGTTGTCGTTGCCGTCGGCCCCTGCGGCGCAAGGTTCCAGGCCGATCTGGAAAACGGCGCGGTCCAATTCAAGAAAACGGAGTTGCTCCTGCACGGCGGCGGCAAAACCCGGAGCCCCTTTTTCGCGGGCTGCATGCAGCTTCGCGCAGAGGCTTTCATGCTGCATGCTATTCTCCTGGACGGCTTTGCGGGCCTGTTCCACTTCGCTCACCAGGGTAGTGGCATCCAGTACCAGACCTTCCAGACGGTCCCTTTCGTCCATGAGTTCCTCCAGGGAACCCACTCCGTGCTTTTGCAGCAGGCCGTAAAGCAGGGAAAGACGTTCTTCCACCGCTTCCAGCCGTTCCGGGCTGGCCTGACTTCGCTCGTTCACCGCCATCACTTCCTGGGCTATGTCGTCCAGTTCCACGCGGGCCGATGCCAGGCGCTGTGCCAAAGGTTCCAGCGAAGGGATGTATCGGCCGGCTTTCTCCAGCCGTTTGGCGGCCTCCCGCAGTTGTCCGCTTAATGATTCCCCACTTTCTGGGGCCAGCAGCTCTTGGGCCTCGCAGAGCATTTCCTTGATTTCCTCTGCATGGGCCAATTGTTTCTGCTCGCTTTCCAGGGCTTCCAGTTCTCCGGGAACCAGGTGGGCCCGATCCAGGCGTTCCCAGCGGGCGTTATTGTACTCCTGCTCCTCTTTTGCGCGGGTAAGGCGTTCCTCTAACTGGCTCAGTTCCCGCCGGCTTTCTCCTAGCTTGGCCCAGGCGCGGGCGCATTCCTCACGCAGCGGCGTGCAGCCGGCCCAGAGGTCCAGCGCCTCCCTGCGGAAGCGTTCGTCCCCCAGACGGAGGGTTTGGTGCTGGGAATGGATATCCACCAGACGGGTGGCCAGTTCCTGCAGCACGTTTACGCTCACGGGCTCATCGTTGGCAAAGCTGCGCGAACGACCGATTTTGGCCACCGTTCTGCGAAGCAGCAGGCGGTCTCCTTCGGCGGGAAGGTCGGCCTGTTCCAAAAGGGAACGAATCTCATCGTCCAGGCCGAATTCCGCTTCCACTACGCAGTTTTCCCCGTGCGGACCCACCATGCTGGCATCGGCCTTGGCACCGAGCACCAGGGAGAGGGCCCCCAGCAGGATAGATTTGCCGGCACCGGTCTCACCGCTTATAATGACAAGACCCTCCGGAAAAGAGATATCCAGAGAGCCGATCAAAATGTAGTTGGAGACGGTGAGGCTGAAGAGCATGACCTATTCTCCGCTGGTGATGTCGATAGGGTTCTCGTTTTGCGCCTTGCGGTAGAACAGTTCGCCGTTTTCGAATTCCGAGATGGCCACCAGGTCCGGTTTGGGCTGGCGCTCGTAGTACTTGGAGATTTCAATCTGCTCCTTGTTCTCGAAAACTTCTTCCATGGTGTCGCGATCGCCGCGGAACTCGTCCAATTTCTTCATCAGTTCCTTCTTTTCGGCCACGGCAATCTGGTTGGCGCGCTTGTACAGAATCACCACGGATTCGTAAATGTTGCCGGTGGGCGCGGCCAGGTTCTTGATGTCGCGCGTCACCGTGTTAACGGGAATTTTCTTCTTGCTATC
This sequence comes from Candidatus Cryptobacteroides sp., assembly GCA_045226315.1. GTDB lineage: Bacteria > Bacteroidota > Bacteroidia > Bacteroidales > UBA932 > Cryptobacteroides. The sequence goes on along the minus strand of JBGVCF010000030.1, from coordinate 27,716 downwards.
CATTGTATAAAAAACGTTATCTATATAGTATACCCGCCCTTTTTGCAGCAAGTTTCAATTATTTTTCAACCGAAGTTGCATCGTCCGGCACGTTACCGTCCTTGTTCAGGATTTTCTGCACGCGGCGGTAAAGGTTGTCCAGTTCCTTGCGGTAGTGGGACTCCGGGTATTCGCCCACAAAGTTCAGGTAGTCGTCCACGAAGGTGAGGTAGCGCTCCCGCTGCTTCTGCCATACGCTCAGGCGCGCGTAATGGTAAGAGGCCATGGCGGTGTAGTACAACACATCTTCGCGGTAGTTATTATCGGCGTTGGTCTTGAGTACGTTACGCAGCTTTACACGGGCAGCGGGGTAGTCTTCCATCTGGTAGTACTGCCGGCCGGCTTCGAAGTCTTTCCGGTCCAGACGGTCCTGGAGGTCGGTCAGCATTTCGCGGCAGGCCTGCTGGTGAATGTCGTCGTCCGGATGCTCACGCATGTATTCAGTGATGGAGGCCATGCAGCTGCGGGTGGGCATCTGGTCCAGTTCCCAGCGGTAGGTGGCGCGGTACATACAGTCCAGCCGATAGAATTCTGCATCGGGTGCAAAGGGGCTGCGCGGGAAATTCTGCACAAAACGGGCAAAATTGGATTCCGCAGTGTAAAAATCCTTGTTCCGGTAGTTGGACATACCCCAGTAAAACTGGACGGTGTCGTCCCGTGCGGTGCCGCTGGTGAGGATGGCCATGGACTCGAACAGCTGGGCAGCCTTCGAGAATTTGTGATTGTTGTACAGCTCCATGGCGGCCTGGTACTTGGCCTCTACGTCGTTGGATGCCAGCAGGATCTCATACTGGCTTTTGCAGGCAAAGGCGGCTATCAGAAGCAGTGCAGCAGCTACGGTATATTGCAGTTTTCTCATGTTCTTTTAAGCGTTTACATGCTCTAAAAGGTATTTTTCGGCATCCCGGGCCGCCATGCAGCCTGAAGCTGCGGCGGTTACGGCCTGGCGGTAGCGAGGATCCTGAACGTCGCCGGCGGCGAATACGCCGGGAACGCTGGTCTCGGCCGATTTGGCACCGGTTACGATGTAACCGTTAGCGTCCAGTTCCAGCCAGGGAGCGAACAGGGCCGATGCCGGCGTATGGCCGATGGCCAGAAAAAAGCCGTCGATGGCAATGTCAAAGACCGTGCCGTCTTTGCGCAGGAGGCGGGCACCGGTGACGCCCATCATGTCGCCCAGCACTTCCTGGGTGTTGCAGTTCCAGAGCACCTCAATGTTGGGGGTGGCAAACACTTTCTCCTGCATGATACGGGAAGCGCGGAAGACGTCGCGCCGCACGATCATGTACACCTTCTTGGCCAGGCTGGCCAGGTACAGGGCCTCCTCGCAGGCGGTGTCACCGCCGCCTACCACGGCCACGGTGCGTTTACGATAGAAGAAACCGTCACAGGTAGCGCAGGCGCTCACGCCGGCCCCTTTGAATTTTTCCTCTGACGGCAGGCCCAGATAACGGGCCTGGGCACCGGTGGCGATGATCAGGGTATCGGCCTCCAGTTCTTTCTCTGCGTCGATGGTGATGCGGAAGGGGCGCACGCCCAGGTCCACTGCTGTGGCGGTTCCCTGGCGGATGTCGGCGCCGAAATTTCGGGCCTGTTCCCGCATGTTGTCCATGAGGGTATTGGCATCTACGCCACCGGGGAATCCGGGGAAGTTCTCCACGATGGTGGTGGTGGTGAGCTGGCCACCCGGCTGGATGCCCTCATACAGGACAGGGGAGAGGTTGGCGCGCGAGGCGTAAATAGCTGCCGTGAATCCGGCGGGGCCGCCGCCCAAAATCAGTGTCTTAACGTGCTCCATGGCTATTTTTGCAAGGAAGTGGTATAATCTTTCTTGAATACGATACGGCGGACGGCCACGTTGTGGTGGTTGCCGTTAGAGTCGGTGTCGAAAAGGAAGTCCGTGTGAAGACCCGCGCTGCGTTCCGCACCCAGTTTCCGGGACCACAGGCCGCCGTAGCGGGCGCAGCGGATTACGAAGTAACGGGCTGTGTCGTAGCCCTGGAACGCAAACTGCGAAGGCTCCGTGCGGAAGAGGGAACGGTAACCGCGCACGAAGCGGTCCACTTCGGGGGCGCTGTAATCGGCGAAATAGGAGGTGCACAGGTGCAGGGAGGCATCGTGGTAGGCGCTGCCGTCGATGGTGTCGAAGGTGCGCACCTTGGAAGGAGCGTACATCACCATGTCGTAGTCTTTGCCCAGCATGATGCCCAGGTTGCGGACTACGTCGCCGATAAATGCTTCGCTTTCAGAGGCTACCACCACGCGGTTCACACCGTCTTCGGTCATCAGGTTGCCCAGGATGGCAGGAATGCCGCGGCCCTCCACGATGGCATAGTTCACAATCTCATAGCTTAGTTCCCGGCGGGCCAGAGCGCTGCGGATGGCCACGGCGGCCGCTACATTACCGGCGCCCTTTTCCGTGATGAGCAGCACTTTGTCGTTTTCTTCAACGTCGTCCTTCACCCATTGGGCCAGGTCGTCGTACTGGTTGTCCACGGCCGTGGGAACCTGGATGAAGTTCTGGTAGTTGGCGCTGAGGGCGGCGGCCTTCTGGTCCAGCGGGGAAATGACGGGCACCTTGCCCTCCACGCGCTGCAGGATGGCTTCCAAGTCGCGGGATGCCACCGGACCCAGCACGAAATCACTTTCCACCAGGGCGTCCGCAGACGGCAGGCCGGCCGACAGGTCGTACACGTGGGCCTTCACCTTGAGTCCATCGGCTTCCAGGTCTTTCAGGGCCATAAGCACGCCGGAATAAAAGTCCATGTTTACTTCGCTGGGATTGCTGTTAGCCCTAAGAGGCAGGACCAGAGAGAACTCCACCCCGTCACGGGAACGGAGACGCAACAAGGTGCTGTCCGTTACCTCAGGGGCGTCCAATTGCTGGGCGGCAGGGGTATCTGTTGCAAGAACGACAGGGTCTACGGCCTGAACCTCAGGTTCACCGGAGGTCTCTTCTGTGGCAGGCGTGGGAGCCGGGGCGTTTTTCATGGGAATCTTCAGCACCTGCCGGGTGGAGAGTCTTTTGCTCTTGAGCCCGTTCAGTTCCATGATGTCCCGGGCGCTCACATCGTAGCGGCGGGCGATATCGTCCAGGTCTTCGTACCACTTGACCGTATGCTCGATGTAAGAGGGATCGGCCGTTTTCTGCTGAGTGGCTTCTGTTTCGGCCCCTGCATTTTCCCGGTAGGGGATGAGCAGGATGGAGTTTTTCTGCAGACCGGTTTCCCGCAGGCTGGGATTGGCTTCGTATATGTCATCCTCGCTTACGCCATAGGCTTTGCAGATGCTGAAAAGGGTCTGGCGTTCCAGCACCACATGGGAAAGATATACCTTCCCGTTCAGTTTCACCTTTTCCTTGGAAACGGTGACAGGGGTGGGAACGTAATCCTGGGCCAGGGCTGCACCGCAGCAAAGGAGCAGGAGCGAAGCAATCAGGGTAATCAGTCGTTTCATCTTACAAAAAACTTTATAGGGTGGCGGCGAAGTCCGTAAGGGCGGTACAAAAACGGGTCCAGCTTAAACGTTCTTTTTCCCGGCCGATAGCTTTCCGGCAGCTTTCCTGAAGTTCGGGGTCTCCGAAGTAACGGAGAACCTCTTTACGGATGGCCTCGGGCGTTGCTTCGGGTGCGACAATTCCCGTGCCAAGGGCGCCGATGGTATCCTTGAGCCCGCCTACGTCCGTGACGATGAGCGGCAGGCCGAAATGGCATGCGATGGCACTGATGCCGCTCTGGGTTGCGCTCCGGTAGGGGAGGACGGCTACATCGGCCACGCTGAAGAACTTTTTCACTTCTGAATCCCGGATATAGTCAGGGAACACATGTACCCGGTTTTTTCCGGGCAGCGAGTCGATGATGTGCTGGTACTTGTCGAAAGAGCCATAGGGCTCACCGGCCACCACCAGCTGATAGTCTTCCGGTAGTTCACGGAAGGTTTCCAACAGGATGTCCAATCCTTTGTAATCCCGGATGAGGCCGAAAAAGAGCAGGGTCTTGGCGGCGGGGTCTACGCCCAGCAGATGGGCGGCTTCCTCGCGGGGCATCAGCGGACCGAAATGGGTATACAGCGGATGCGGAAGCAGGATGTGAGGGGCATCGGGCCGCAATTGCAGGAGATCCTGCCGTACCTGCTCCGACATGCATACGAACCCGCTGCAGCCGCGCAGCAGCCAGCGGGTGAGGGGAGCGTCGAACCAGTGGGCCTCATGGGGGATGACATTGTCCAGGACCACCAGGCTCTTGCATCCGCAATGACGGGCCACATAGCCCAGAGAAGGCGCAAACCAGGACATCCAGTATTTCATAATCAGGAGGTCCGGTTTCCACTCCCGTATGGTGCGGGCGGTTTTGATCCAGGTGAGGGGATTCACCGTGTCCAGCAGGGCATCGGCCTCCACCGGCGTGGCTTCGTCTTCCGGGGTCACGTATTGCGTTTTGCCGGGGAAAAGGAAGTCCGGATATTGCCGGGAAAAGCTGAAGGCCCGGGTATCATGACATTTTCCCAGTTCTTCCAGCATGCTGGCGTTGAACTGGGAAATGCCTCCGCGTAGCGGATAGAAGCTGGACAGGAGGGCTATCCGCATTATTTCTTAGCAGCCTCTTTGGTCTTGATGTAGGCGGCGTTCAGACCGGCAAGCAGGTCTTCGGTGATATCCAGTTTGGCATCGCCGACCACAACAGGCGTGGACAGGATGGCGCCGGCCGTAGTGAGGATGAGGGCGTAATGATGCTCTGCATTGTATTCCTGGATATATTCGGCGATGGCATTGGCGATCTGATTCATCATCACCTGCTGCTCTTCGGCCATTTCCTGCTGCTTACGCACCACATATTCCTGGTACTCCTGCTGCTGGAGCTGGAGCTTCTGGTACTGGGCCTGGGCCACGGAAGTGGTGAGGAGGCCTTTGTCCACCTTGTTCTGGAAGTCGGTGGCGTCCTTTTCCAGCTTCTTGCCGCGACGGTCGATTTCGGCCTGGATGCCGGAAGTCTTGGTTTCGAAGACGGAGTTGAGGTCGTTGGCCATGTCGTAGCCTTCCATCACTTGGTCCATGTTGAAGAATACGATGCTTCCGGCCACGGCAGTGCTGTCAGCGGTAGCAACGGCGGCGGGAGCGGCGGTCTGGTTCTGGTTGCAAGAAGCGGCAATGGCCAGCAAAGCGGCGGCACCGCATACGATAAGAGTCTTTTTCATTGTTATAGTTTTATAATTATAATTCGTTAAAGCCTGCAAATTTAGTTATTTTTTGCGGATTTCCCCAAGATAGGCCTGAATTGTTCTCTCCAACCCCAAGTAAAGGGCATCGGAAATGAGGGCATGGCCGATAGAAACCTCTGCGGTCCAGGGAATATTTTGGACAAACCATGCCAGATTCTCCAGAGAAAGGTCGTGTCCGGCATTAAGTCCCAAGCCGCACGCCTGGGCCGCTTGGGCTGCAGCCAGATAAGGGCCGATAGCCAGCTGCGGATTGGCAGGGTAACCGGCGGCATAGGCAGCCGTATACAGCTCTACTCGGTTGGCCCCGCAGGCAGCGGCTCCTTCGGCCATGCGCGGATCCGGATCTATGAAGATGGAAGTGCGGATGCCTTTGGCCTGGAAAGTGCGGCAAAGGTCTGCAAGTAAATGCTTGTTGTCCAATGTGTTCCACCCGGCATTGGAAGTGAGGGCGCTGTGCCCGTCGGGCACCAGGGTCACTTGGTCGGGGACCACTTCCAGTACCAGGTCCACGAAACTGTCCACGGTGGGATTGCCTTCGATATTGAATTCCGTTTTCACCAGCGGGCGGATCTCCCGTACATCGGCATAGCGGATGTGACGCTCGTCGGGACGGGGATGCACGGTAATACCTTCTGCTCCGAAAGCTTCGCAGTCCAGGGCGGCCTTTGTAACGTCCGGCAGGTTCCCTCCGCGGGCGTTACGCAAAGTGGCTATTTTGTTAATATTGACACTAAGTCGGGTCATGATTCTTTCGAGATATATTCCACAAAAATAAGGAAAATTCTCAGAAATGTGTTAATTTTGGCGTTTGAATTCATGCATGACAGATGAAAATAGGATTTTTTATTCTTAACGACGACCTTCGTGAAGACCCTCGGATGCGCTCCCTGCTCAAAGACCTGGAGTCGGCCACGTTCGATGTCTATGAGATCCGTTCCAAGGCCGATGTACTTCCGGAAACAGACCTGGTCTTGTCCATGGGCGGCGACGGCACCTTCCTTTCGGCCGCCCACGTGGTGGCCGATATCGGCCTGCCCATCCTGGGCGTAAACTTCGGCCGCATTGGTTTTTTGTGCGAAAACCGGCCGGAAGCTGTCCGTAAGGCCTTGCTGGAAGGAGATTTCCGTATCGAATACCGGACCGTGCTCAACGCTACGCTCAAAGGGCCGGAGGCGCGCCGCTCCATCGGCATGCTGCCCTATTCGGTGAACGAGGTTGCGCTGCACCGCAGCGGTTCTGCCGTGCTGGGAATCCATGTGAGCATAGACGGGGAACCCCTGCCCACCTATTGGGCCGACGGTCTGCTGGTGGCCACTTCTTCAGGTTCCACAGCTTATTCCCTTAGCGTAGGCGGCCCCATCTGTCTGCCGGATACCAAGGTGCTCATCATCGCACCTATTGCTCCGCACAACCTTAACGTTCGGCCCATCGTGGTGCCTGAAACCGCTAAAATCGACATTTCTTTTGAATCGCGCGACGGCCGTGCCACCATGACCAACGACAACCGTGTCGTGGAAATCCAGCCGGACTGGTCCATCCATATCGAGATGGCACAGTTTTCGCTTAAACGAATCCGGCTCGCCGAGTCAGGTTTCGTGAGGGCGCTTACCTCCCGGCTGTTCTGGGGCGAGGATATGAGAAACAACGGTTAAATATGAACAATCTACCGCAGCATGTGTCCATCATAATGGACGGGAACGGGCGATGGGCGAAAGCCCGGGGCAAGGATCGGGTATTTGGTCACATGGAAGGGGCGGAAAGTCTGCGTGCCTGTATGGAATATGCCGTGGAAATCGGCCTCCCATACCTTTCCTTCTATGCTTTTTCAGAAGAGAACTGGAACCGTCCTTCGACGGAAGTGAGTGCTCTTATGTCGCTCATGCTCAAGTTCACCCGCCAGGAGTTTGCCAACATTATGGAACATCGGGTGCGCTTTATGGTACTTGGAAACCGTAGCCGCGTCTCCGATGAAATAAACGCTGCTATCGACGAACTGATGGAAGCTACGGCCGGCAATCAGGGAACTACGCTCATTATTTTCTTGAGCTATAGCGGCCAATGGGACTTGCTCCAGGCCATGAAGAAAGCGGCCACAGAACTTTCTCCGGAGGCTTTCCAAGCCATGGAGGCTAAGGATTTTGCCGGATACCTGGTCACGGCCGGCATTCCGGATCCGGATCTGCTCATCCGCACTTCCGGGGAATTGCGCATCTCCAATTATCTGCTGTGGCAGTGTGCCTATACTGAATTCTATTTTACCGATGTCCTGTGGCCGGATTTCCGCCAATCGCAGTTCCAGGAGGCGTTGGACGCTTATGCCAACAGGGACCGCCGATATGGGAAAGTCAAATAAATTCGCTATATTTGCAGGTTAAGTTTTGATTGGAATGCATCTGAGACGGATACTTTGCGCTGCTATGCTGCTCCTGGGGGGAATGCTCCTTCAGGCGCAGGAAGTACGCAGTGGCATCGAAATAGATTATAACCGTCCGCGGAAATATAAGGTGGGCGGTGTGCGTGTGGAGGGAAACCGTTATTTCAACGAGCATCAGATCCTGCAGCTCATCGGTCTGCAGAGGGGACAGGAAGTAACCGTCCCCGGCGAAGACATCACCGGTATTGTGAAACGCCTGGTGGCACAGCGCTACTTCGAGGATGTGGCCGTGGTGCTGGATTCCCTGAACCATGAGGCCGATACAGCCTGGTTCACCGTGGCCATCCGGGAGCGTCCGCGCGTTTCGCGCTGGACCTATTCCGGCGTCAAGAACAGTGAGCGAAAAGACCTTCAGGAGCGTCTGAACCTGCGTCCGGGCCGTGAGTATTCGGATTATGTGAAGAAAACCTCGGAGGATATCATCAAGCGTTATTACAAAGAAAAAGGTTTCCTTCAGGTAGAGGTGGACACGCAGGTGCAGCAGGATACCATGATCCGCAGCGCCATCCGCGTGAATTTCGCAGTAAATAAAGGCAAGAAAATCCGTATCCGGCACATCAACTTCCAAGGTAACACCGATGTCAAGGAGCGGAAACTGGCCAAGAACATGAAGGATACCCACTCCAACAAGTGGTACAACTTCTTCAAATCCAAGAAATTCAAGGAGAAGGAATATCAGACGGACAGGAAAACGGTGCTGGATGCCTTCAATGAGGCAGGTTACCGCGATGCCCGTCTGGTGCGGGATTCCATCTATTTCCTGGAGGACGGCAAGCACATGGACATCGACATGGTGTTCGAGCAAGGCCGGAAGTACTATTTCCGCAATATCAGCTGGACGGGTAACGCCGTCTATCCTTCGGAAGTGCTCAATGAAATCCTCCAGGTGAAAAAGGGCGACGTGTATGACCTTGTGACCATGGAGAAGCGCCTGCATGGCGGCGGCAAGGAGAACGAATACGACGTGTCCAAACTGTACCGCGACAACGGTTACCTGTTCTTTAATGTTACCCCCGTGGAGGTGAACATCCAGAACGACTCAGTGGATGTGGAACTTCGCATTTCGGAGGGTAAGCCCGCTATCCTGAACGAGATTGTGATCAACGGCAACGACCTCACTAATGAAAAAGTGGTCCGTCGCCAGCTCTTCACCCGTCCCGGCTATCTGTTCAGCCAGACCGACTTCGAACGCTCCATCCGTGAAATCGCGTCCATGGGTCAGTTCGACCCCGAAGCAGCCATGGACCCCAGCCGCGGCTGGTCCATTGTCCCTAACCAGCTCAACAGCACGGTGGACATCATTTATAATGTAACGGAGAAACCTTCTTCCCAGCTGGAACTTTCCGGTGGTTGGGGTGGTAATACCTTCGTGCTCACGGCGGGTGTGAGTTTCAACAACTTCTCCACGCGCCGCATGTTCGAGAAAAAGGCATGGCGGCCTGTGCCGCTGGGCGACGCCCAGAACCTGGCCTTCCGTTTCCAGACCAACGGCCGATACTATACCAACCTGAGCGCCAGCTTCACGGAGCCTTGGCTCTTCGGCAAGAAACCTACGTCCTTGAGCATCTCCGGCTACTATTCCAGAATGACGGACAGTTACCTGGCCATCGGTATCCTGTCTACGGACAAGATGTTCGAGGTTTACGGTTTCAACGCCGGTCTGGGTACGCGGCTTAAATGGCCGGACAGCTATTTTGTCCTGTATAACAACCTGAGTTGGCAAACCTACAAGCTCACCAACTGGACCAACAGCTATTTCGCTTTCAACGACGGTATTTCGCACAACCTCAGCTATACGCTCTCTTTGTCGCGTAATTCCTCCGACCAACAGATCTATCCCCGTAGCGGTTCCGAATTCTCGGCTTCGGTGCAGGTTACCCCGCCGTATTCCCTCCTGCGGAAATACACCTGGGATACGGACGACAACGGCAATCGCGTGAAAGTGCCCGTGAACAGCTGGAGAGACGTGAATTACGACGAATGGACGGCGGCCGAACGTTACAAATGGATTGAATACCACAAGTGGAAATTCAACGGTACCATCTATACCAAACTGTGGAAAGACCTGGTCCTGATGACCCGCGCTCAGTTCGGTTATCTGGGATATTTCAACCGCAACTGGGGCTATTCTCCCTTCGAGAACTTCCAGGTGGGCGGTGACGGTATGTCGGGTTACATGACTTATGGTGCAGAAATTATCTCACTGCGTGGTTATGAGGATTATTCCCTCACGCCCCGAAAGATTACCCCTTACAGCCAGAACGGCGTAAGCTATGCGGGTAACGTGTACGACAAGTTCACGGTAGAACTCCGCTATCCCGTTATCCTGCAGCCTCAGTCCACCATCTATGCCCTGGTATTCCTGGAGGGCGGTAACTGCTGGAGCGATATCCGCGAATTCAATCCGTTCCAGATCAAGCGCAGTGCGGGTGTGGGTGTGCGTGTGTTCCTGCCTATGATCGGCCTGCTGGGTGTAGACTGGGGTTATGGCTTCGACGACGCTACCAACGGCGGCAGCCAGTTCCACTTCGTCCTGGGTCAGCAATTCTAGTATGGTATAAAATTTGTGAATATCACAACGGTTTAACAGAAAACAAATATTAAGAACGATATGAAAAAACTATTTGTCATTGCCCTTGCGGCACTTGCAACCCTTACCGCTTCCGCCCAGACTCTGGGAAAGGTGAACTTCAATGAACTGGTGATGCTGATGCCCGAAATGGACGCTGCCCGCGAGGCCATCGCCGCCTCCCAGAAAGAGGCAGAGGAAACCTATTCCGCCATGCTGGAGGAGTACCAGAGCAAGATGAGCCAGTATCAGCAGAAACAGGCCACCTGGACTGCCGCTATCCGCGAATCCAAGGAGCGTGAACTCATGGAAATCCAGAACCGTATCCAGGAATTCCAGCAGTCCATTTCCCAGGAGCTCCAGCAGCAGCAGAACCAGCTCACCGCTCCCATTCAGGAGAAGGCCAACAAGGCGGTAACCGATATTGCCAAGGCAAAAGGTATCACCATCCTGTTCGATGTTTCCCAGGCCATCTATTTCGATGAGTCCAAGGTGGTGGATCTGACCCCCGATGCCCGCAAGGCCCTGAATATCCCCGCCAGCCGTACCCTCGAGAGCCTCCAGGCCGAACTTCAGGCCCAGGCCGAGGCCGCTGCCGCCGCCCAGGCAAAGTAATTCCAGTTTTATTCCATAAAAAAACTCCGACCATTTGGCCGGAGTTTTTTGTTGCTTGCCGAAAGGCTTAGATCGTACCTTGCTCGAGCATGGCGGTGGCCACTTTCATGAAGCCGGCGATGTTGGCGCCCTTCACATAGTCGATGCTGCCATCGGCCTGGGTACCGTATTTCACGCATTGCTCATGGATGCTCTTCATGATGAAGTGCAGTTTGTCGTCCACTTCCTTGGCGTCCCAGGAGATGTGTTCGGCGTTCTGGGTCATTTCCAGACCGCTGGTGGCCACACCACCGGCGTTCACAGCCTTACCGGGAGCGAAGAGCACGCCGTTGTGCTGGAAGTAGTGGATGGCGCCGGGCTGGCAACCCATGTTGGAGACCTCGCAGCAGCACCAGCAGCCGTTGGCCTTCAGTTCCTTGGCGTCGTCTTCGGAAAGCTCGTTCTGGAAAGCGCAAGGCAGGGCGATGTCCACGGGGATGCTCCAAGCCTTCTTGCCAGCGGTGAACTGAGCCTTCTGAGGGAACTGGGTGGCCATATCTTCCACCTTGTTGCGGTTGGAAGCACGCATGACCAGCATGTAGTCGATCATTTCCTTGGTGATACCATCGGGGATGTGGCAGACGCCGTCGGGGCCGGAGATGGCCACAACCTTGGCGCCCAGCTCAGTGGCTTTGATAGCAGCGCCCCAAGCCACGTTGCCGAAGCCGGACAGGGCCACTTTCTTGCCTACGATGCTCTTGCCGGCCTTCTCCAGCAGGTGCTGGGTGAAGTACAGGGCACCGAAACCGGTGGCCTCCGGACGAAGAATGGAACCGCCCCAGGTGCCGCCCTTGCCGGTGAGCACGCCGGTGTTGTACTGGCGGGCCAGCTTCTTGTACATGCCATAGAGATAGCCGATTTCACGGCCGCCCACACCTACGTCGCCGGCAGGAATATCCTGGTCGGGGCCGATGCAGTTCCACAGCTCAAGCATGAAAGCCTGGCAGAAGCGCATGATTTCGTCGTTGGACTTGCCCACAGGGTCGAAGTCCGAACCGCCCTTGGCGCCGCCCATGGGCAGGGTGGTGAGGGCATTCTTGAAGGTTTGCTCGAAGCCCAGGAACTTGAGCATGGAAGGGGTCACAGCCTTGTGGAAGCGGAGACCGCCCTTATAGGGACCGATGGCACTGTTGAACTGGATGCGGTAGCCGGTGTTGGTCTGAACCTCGCCTTTATCGTCGATCCAGGTGACGCGGAACGTGAAGATGCGGTCCGGTTCTACCAGACGCTCCACGATTTTGGCCTGTTCAAACTCCGGGTGCTGATTGTAAACTTCCTCGATGGATTCCAGTACTTCCTGGACAGCCTGCAGATACTCTTTCTCCAGCGGATACTTGGCCTGAAGGCGTGCCATGATGTCAGTCGTTTTCATTTTTTGGTCTTCGTTAGGTGTTATGGTTAATAATAAAAAGGGATTCTTGTGAATTCCATTGCAAATGTAAAGAATAAAACGGGAACGGCCAAGAATATCCCAGAAATTATTAACTTTGCAAGCTAAACCGATTTAAGCTGAATAGAATGAAAAAAGAGGTTATTGCGCTTTGCTGCCTGGCAACGCTGCTCCTGGTCTCGTGTGACCGTCACCGGAGCAAGAGCGCCCAGTTGCTGGAGAACTATGCGCTGGTGACAATTCCTGCTCCGGACCTTTCAGGAATCACCGATAATGGCAAGGAGGTTCTGAATCTGTATCGTTTCGCCGCCGACCAAGCCGACGCCATCTACTGGGAACAGAGTTTTGGATCCAAATCTACTTTCGACAACCTGGACGACCCCGCCGGAAAAGAGTTCGCCTATGTGAACTACGGTCCTTGGAACCGTATTGACAACAAGCCTTTCCTGGAGGGTTACGGTCCCCGTCCCGCCGGTGCCCGCTTCTATCCCGAAGATATGACGGACGAAGAGTTCGAGGCCCTGGCCGATCCTGACAAGAATAGCCCCTACACCCTGATCCGCCGCAAGGACGACGGTTCCCTGGAGGTGGTCTGGTATCACAACGCATACAAGGAGCAGGTGCATAAGATGGCCGATATCCTCCGTGCGGCAGCCGATATCACCATCAAATCCAGTGTGCGGGAATACCTGCTGCAGATGGCCAATGGCCTGCTGACAGACCGGTATTACACCAGCGAGAAGACCTGGCTGCAAATGACCGACAGCAAGATGGACCTGGTAATCGGCCCCAATGAAACCATCGACGACCAGCGGTATGGTATCAAGGCTTCCTATGGCGCCTATGTGCTCCTGAAGAACGAGGATCGCACGGCCGTTTTGAGTTCCCTGGTGTCCCGGCTGCCGGAACTGCAGGCCTCCCTGCCCGGCGCCCCTGCCCACCATGCATTTATTCCGGGTTTGGAATCCAACATTTTCTCCTGCGATGTGCTGTACTACGGCGGTTATACCAATGCCGGTTACAAGACCATTGCCGTGAATTTCCCCTACGATGCCCGTGTCCAGCGGGAGTTCGGTACCCGTACCATCCTCTTCGACAATATCATCCGCGAAAAGTTCAACCGCACCGTGTTCCCGGCCGGCATGCTGCTGTTGGAAAGCCAGGATTGCGCCCATCTGGATGCCAATGCCTTCTACTGGGGCATCGTGTTCCGTGAGGTAGCCCAGGCCCTTGGTGTGAAGCAGACCATCAATGGAAAGGGAACTGTGGTGGAAGCACTGGGCAACGAAGCCCTTACGCTGGAGAAGGCCAAGGCCAATGTGCTGGGTACCTATCTTTGCGCCCAGGAGGTGGAAGCCCACCGGGTAGACGCCCTTATCATGAAACAGGACGTTTATACCACTTTCGTGGTAAACATCATCCGCTCCAGCCGCTTCGGCTTCGGTGATGCTACCGGCCGCGCCAACCTCATTATCTACAATTACTTAATGGAGAATGGCGCTATTACACGCAAAGCTTCCGGCAAATATGACATCGACCAGCATAAGTTGGAAGAATCCATCAGCACCCTGGGTGCCCGTATCCTGGAGATGCAGGCCACCGGTGACCTTGAGGCTGCCACGAAATTCGTGGAAAAATACGCCGTGGTCGCGCCCACCATCAAGGCCGATATCGTGAACCTGGAACTGGAGAAGATTCCCGTGGACCTTCGTTTTACCTATGAAAAATAAAAAACTAATATAGTATGGCTAAGAAATTCAATTTGAAGTACTGGGTGTTCCTGCCGCTTGTGCTCGCCATCACCATCTTCCTTTGGGCGGTGCCCGTGTCGTTCTTCGGCATCGAGGCTCTTACTGTTGTCCAACAGCGTGTGATTGCGCTCTTCGTTTTTGCCGCACTCATGTGGATCTTTGAAATCATCCCCAACTGGTCCACCTCCCTGGTTGTGATCGTAGTAGCCCTGCTCACGGTCTCCAACAAGGGTATCGGCATTTTCTGCGACCCTCAGTATGGCACCCTGGTACCTTATGGACGCATCATGAGTTCCATGGCCGACCCTGTGGTCATGCTCTTCCTGGGCGGCTTCGTGCTGGCCATCATGGCCGAGAAATACGGCCTTGATGTCACCCTGGCCCGCGCCCTTCTGAAGCTCTTCGGCACCAAGCCCGAAATCGTGCTCCTGGGCTTCCTCATCATGATTTCCGTCTTCTCCATGTTCATGTCCAACACCGCCACCGCCGCCATGATGCTGGCCCTCCTCACCCCGGTGCTTTCCAAGCTCCCGGCCGATGACAAGGGTAAGATCGGCCTGGCGCTGTCCATCCCCGTGGCTGCCAACCTGGGCGGTATCGGAACCCCTATCGGCACGCCTCCTAATGCCACCGCTAAGGGCGCCCTGGAGCAGGCCGGTATCGACGTTTCCTTCGGCGAGTGGTGCGTACACATGATTCCCTATGTGATTATCATGATTGTTCTTGCGTGGATTGTGCTGCGCATCATGTTCCCCTTCAAGACCAAGAAGCTGATTCTGGAAATCCCGGAAAGCAACCGTCCCAAGGATTGGAAACTGTATGTGGTGTGGGTTACCTTCATCGGTACCATCCTCCTTTGGGCCACCGAGCAGCTCACCCATATCAACTCCAACATCGTAGCCCTGATCCCGCTGGGTGTGTTCACCGCTACGGGCCTGTTCGGCAAGGAAGAAATCAAGGAAATCAACTGGACCGTGCTTTGGCTGGTGGCCGGTGGCTTCTGCCTGGGTTACTGCCTGCAGGATACCGGTCTGGCAAAGGTGCTCATTCAGGCCATTCCGTTCGGCAGCATGAGTGTGATCGTTGTGTTGGTTATCGCCGGTCTGGTGTGCTACTTCCTGTCCAACTTCATCTCCAACTCCGCCACTGCAGCCTTGCTCATCCCCATCCTCATCGTGGTGGCCAACGGTATGGCCGATCCCGAAGCTGCCAACAACGCGCAGTTCCTGGCTATGGGCGGTACCAGCGCCATGATTATCTTCATCGCAGTGTGCGCCTCTATTGCCATGCTTTTCCCTATCTCCACGCCGCCGAATGCCATCGCATCTTCTACCGGCATGGTAGAGACCAAGGACATGACCAGGGTGGGTCTGGTGATAGGTGTTATCGGCTTCATCCTGGGCTACTTCTGGCTTACTAAGATTTTCCCGTTCGCATAATATGAAAAAAACTATCCTTATACTTATTGCAGCGCTGCTTACCGGCAACGCCGCTTTCGCTCAGGAAGAAAAGCCTTCCCACTTCAAGCTTTACGGCTTCATCCGTAACTACATCTCCGCCGATACCCGCGCCGTAAACGCCGGTACGGAGGACCTTTATTACTATATGCCCAAGGACGTGAGCATGAAGGACGGTTATGACCAGAATGCCGGTTTCAACTGGCGTTTCGTATCCCTCACCACCCGTTTGGGTCTGGATGTGTCCGGTTACAAGTGGGGCAAAATGGGTATTTCCGGTAAAGTGGAGGCCGATTTCTACAACTTCAGCACCAGCTCGGTGGTTCCCGTCCTGCGCCTTCGCCAGGCTTTCGTGAAGCTCAACTGGGACGATAGCCCCGTTTCGCTCACCCTGGGCCAGGCTTGGCATCCCGTGGGCGTAGACCTCCCGCACATGACCAATCTGGAGTCCGGTGCCCCCTTCAATCCCTTCAACCGTAGCCCTCAGGTCACGCTGGATGTGAACCTGGGTTCCGGTTTCGGCCTTACCGCCAGCGTGCTGTACCTGAACCACTACCTGCCCACCGGTCCTGCCGGCAAGAGCAAGGATTATTACAAGTACGGCCTGCCGGAAATGTATCTGGGCTTTTCTTACAAGAACGGAGGTTTTCTGGGCAAGTTAGGTCTGGATATGGTGAACTCCCGTCCCTACCGTACCACAACGGACTGGTTGGTAGAGGATGCAACTAACAAGACCCGGGAAGTGAAGAGCCTGCTTTCCACTTTCTCTCCCTTCCTTTTCCTGCAGTTTACCAAGGGCATGTTCCAGTTGCGTGCCAAGAGCATTCTGGCGCAGAGCGGCGAACAGCTGAACCTGCTGTCCGGTTATGGCGTGCATTCCTATAACTCCGACGGCACCATTACCTATACTCCCATGCAGGACTGGGCTTCCTTCGTGAGCTTCCAGTACGGCAAGAAGTTCCAGGTAATGTGCATGCTGGGTTACATGAAGCAGTTCGGAACCACCAAAGACCTCTGCGATAATCAGTTATGGATGAATACGGCGGCCGATACCAAGATTCAGCAGGCCTTCCGCGCCACGCCCACCGTGGCCTGGAACCTGGGTAAGTTCACCCTGTCCCTGGAGTACAACCTCACCACCGCCCAATTCGGTGAGGGAGACCGCAATGCCCGCGGCCTCTATACCAGCACTCACTGGGTGATGAACCACCGGTTCATCTGCATGACCAAGTTTACTTTCTAATTGACCCGGATGCGCCGGCCCACCCGCAAAACGGTTTTTTCCGTGAGACCGGGATTCAGCTGGCAAAGACGCCGGACGGTGGTGTGATACTTCTTGGCGATGCCGGAGAGCGTATCCCCATTACGGATAGTATGATACTTCTGAGCGGCTGCTTCTGCCTTGGCACGAGCGGCCGCTTCTTCTTTGGCCTTTTTCTCGGCCAGCAGGCGGTCTTCCTCGTCCGTGCGGAAGATTTCATCTTCGTCGTCCACATCCTGCACATAACGCTGGTTGGGGTTGAAATACCAGCTGCGCACCTTCAGAAGACGGTGTCGTAGAGTTCCCTTCTCAAAGTCGATGATCCAGGAAGGGTCGAATGCGGCTCCATGGTAGCGGGTTTCAAAATGCAGGTGCGGGCCCGTAGAACGGCCGGTGGAGCCACCCAGGCCGATGATGTCGCCTGCGCTCACCCAGTCGCCGGAGTTCACTTTCCTTTCGGCCAGATGGCCATAGAAGGTTTCCAGCCCGTTGGCGTGGCGGATCACCACCAGGTTGCCGTAGCCGCCCACGTAGTCGGAGATGCGCACCTTGCCGTCGAAGGCGGCGGGCACCGGCGTTCCTTTGGGGTAGGGCAAGTCGATACCCTGATGCCGGCGTCCGTGCCGGTAGCCGAACTTGGAGCGGGGCGTCACCTGGTTGGGGCAGCAATAGGAGTCCAGTGTGTCCACAATCCAGATGGAGAACTGCTCGGGCAGGGAACTGGGCGATTCCTTATAGGGATTCACATTGCGGGTGTCCCAAAACTGGGTGAAGACAGTAGTATCGGCCACTGCCGAGGGATCCTTGACAAAACGGTAGGTACCGTTGTCGTACAGGACCACTTTCACAGCCGGATTACCGGTGTCCAGGGTATCGGCATAATCCGAACCGTGCACGGTGGTGGGGGACACCTGTTCCCGTCCGAAAACGTGCCGCAGGGAATCCACAACTGTAGTATCCACCTGTTCCTGCGCCATCAGAGACACAGGAAGCAGGAGGGTAAGCAGTAAAAACAGGGTTTTCTTCATTCGTTATCGTTTGCCGCCAAACTGATTCACCAGGATGGCATCCGTCTGGGCAATCTTTTCTTTAAGCAACTGGGCCGATGTGGCCTCGCAGAGGAAACGCAGGTAGGGCTCCGTATTGGAAGGGCGGATGTTGAACCACCAGTTGGGGAATTCTACGCGATAGCCGTCGAAATCCATGAAAGCAGTGGCCTTCTCCTGTGCCATGAAATAGTCTTTCACGGCGTCCATGGCGCCTTTCTTGTCCTCGATCCGGTAATTGATTTCGCCGGAATTCTGGTAGCGGACAATGGCGGCGATGGCTTGGGAGAGGGTGGTCCCTTCCGCTTTGAGCTGAGCCACGATGTTCAGCAGGATGATGGAGGCCAGCAGGCCGCTGTCGCTGTAGAAGAAGTCGCGGAAATAGTAGTGACCGGCCAGTTCGCCGCCCCATACGCCGTCGATTTCGCGGAGTTTCTTGGCGGCAAAGGCGCGGCCCACCTTCCAGGTGCGCATCTCGCAGCCCATGGGAGCCAGGTATTCACCCACGGCCTTGGAGGAGCGGATATCCTGCAGCACCAGGCCCTTGAGGCCCCGTTCGCCCACGAAATAGCGGCCCATGAGGGCGATCATGAGGTCCGGGCTGATGAAGTGGCCTTGCTCGTCCACAAACATCACTCGGTCGGCGTCGCCGTCGTAGATGACGCCGGCATCGGCCTTCACCTCACGCACTTTGTCTTCCAGCGGGAAGCAGTTTTTCTCGATGAGGGGGTTGGGTTCGTGGTTGGGGAAGCGGCCGTCCAGGGTGTCGAACAGATAATGGATATTGCTGCCGGTGCCGAAGATTTCCTTGGCAAAGAGGTTGGCCATGCCATTGGACAGGTCCATGGCAATGGTGAGGCTGCTGTAGTCCTTCACGAACTTGCGCATGAAGGCCAGATAATCGGCCATAATCTCTTTCTGGAACACCTGACCGCGCTTGGCGGCGACGGGGGTGGGTTTGCCTTCGTCGATCCAGGCCTTGATCTGGCCCAGTCCGGCATCGAAGCCCACGGCCTGGGCATCCGTGGTGGATACCTTCATGCCGTTATACTCGGCCGGATTGTGGCTTGCGGTAATTTGCACGGAAGCGTCGAAGCCGTAGTTGGCCGTGCCGAAATACACCATGGGCGTGGAACTGAGGCCGATGTCATACACATCGGCGCCTGCATCGTTGATGCCTTTGATCACGGCGTCGTGGATTTCATCGGAGGATACGCGGCAGTCGCGGCCAACCAGCACTTTGTCGGCTTTCAGGAGTACGGGAATGAAGTAGCCCACTTTATAAGCGATGTCCAGGTCCCAGTCTTTGCCCCAGATACCGCGGATGTCATATGCGTGAAATGCGCCCATAGGTTATCGGTTTTAGAAGTTTATCTACAAAGTTAAAAATTATTTTAGTTTGGAGTTGTAGTGAGGATGCACTTTCCCTTTCACAATGTTCTGTAGTTTGCTGGAAATCATCTTTTTGCGGATGGGAGCGGCATGGTCTGTGAAGAGGTCTCCGTCCAGGTGGGAGAGTTCGTGCTGGATCATGCGGCAGGCGAAGTTGTCGAACTCTTCGGTGACCTCCTGCAGGTCCTCGTTATAATAACGCACAGTCATCTTTTTGGGGCGGAGTACATCGCAGTAGATGCCGGGAATGCTCAGGCAGCCTTCCGAATAAGTGACTTTTTCATCGCTTTCGGAGATGATTTCCGGATTGATGAGGGTGCGGCGGAAGCCTTTCAGGTAATCGTAGGTGTCTGACAGAACGTCTCCGTCCACGATGACCACCCGCTGGCTCACGCCAATCTGGGGTGCGGCCAGGCCACAGCCATCGGCCACCACCAGGGTGTCTTTCAGGTCCTGCACCAAGGCGGCAAGACCTGCTTTATCGTTCAAATCGGCCGGAGCGGCTGTCTGGCGCAGCACCGGTGCGCCGTAGAGGTAGATGGGACGTATCATTTTCTTCTTTTTGTCTTGTTGCGGGACAGGCTGTCGGGGACCATGGATGGGTCGAAACTGGCGCTGCTGCCGGATGTGCGGTCCAGATAGCTTTGCAGGATGATGGCGGCCGATATCTTGTCCACCGAACGCTTGTCCTTGCGCTGGGAGGCTTTCATGCCCCCGTCAATCATTACCTGATGGGCCAGCACTGAGGTGAAACGTTCGTCTTCCAGGGTTACAGGCACTTCAGGGAAGGCCTTGGCCAGGATTTTCAGGAACTGGTCTACATCGGCCTGGGCCTCCGAAGGCTTGCCGTCCATGTTTACCGGATAGCCCACTACAAAGCGTAGGATTCTCTCGCCGATGGCGTATTTTTTGAGATAATCTATTAACTTTGTAGAATCGATTGTATCCAGGGCGGAGGCAAAGATACCCAGCGGATCGCTCACCGCAAGGCCGGTTCTGCGGCGTCCGTAATCTATGCCAACAATTCTGTCCATACAATCTGCAAATATAAGAATATTTATGGACAAAGCCGATAATAAAACCCGCAACTACCGTCTAACGCTTCTGGACGCCAATACGCATGAACGGAAGTGGGGTCTGCGTTTCACCCGGACGCAGATGACGGTGGGCATCATCTCTGCAGTGGTAGTGGTGATGGTAGGATTTTTCTGCCTTGTCGCCTATACTCCCATCCGTACTTTCATCCCCGGTTATCCGGATGCCAATTCCCGCCGTCAGGCCGTGCAGAATGCCCTGCGCATCGACTCGCTCCAAACCCGCATTTTACAGTGGGAACTGTACACAGAAAATCTGCGACGTGTAGTGGCCGGCGAGGACCCTCTTCGCCTGGACACCCTCATTCTGGGCAGTCAGGCTGGTACCCGTTCTGTGTCGGACGCCCGCTATCTGGCCATCCGGGACTCCCTCCTTCGGGCCGATGTCCGGCAGGAAGAACAGTTCGACGTGTCGTCCCAGACGCGCCAGAATCTGCCCATTGAGGCCCTGTCTTTCTATTCACCGGTGAAGGGCGTGGTTTCCCGGGGCTTCGACCGGGTACTGCATCCCTGGGTGGATGTGACGGCACCCGCGGGCAGCATGGTGATGTCCGTCCTGGACGGGACGGTGGTGTTTACGGACTGGGTCCAGGAGAGTGGCTATACCCTGGTAATCCAGCACGCCAACGACCTCATTTCCATTTACAAGAATAACCAGAAACTGTTGCATAAATCCGGGGATGCGGTGAAAGCCGGCACCCCGGTGGCCATGCTCGCTTCCTCCAATTCGCTTACAAAAGGCGACCACCTGCATTTCGAGCTCTGGTATAAGGGGGCTGCGGTGGATCCTGCCTTGTATATCAAATTTTAGCTCCGCATGACCAAATCCATCGCCATATTGGGGTCCACGGGGTCCATCGGCACCCAGACACTGGATGTGGTCCGGCAGTATCCGGACCGTTTTTCCGTGTTCATGATTTCCGCCAACAACAGCGCGGAACTGCTGGTGGAGCAGGCGCGCCGTTTTCATGTACCGCATGTGGTCATCTGCAATCCGGACAAGTACCAGGCCGTGAAGGACGCCCTTCCCGGCGTGCAGGTGCATAGCGGCATCGACGCCGCCTGCGCACTGGTACAGGCCCCCGAGGTGGATGTAGTGGTGGCAGCTATGGTAGGTTTCAGCGGCCTCAAGCCCACGCTGGCCGCAGTCCGCTCCGGCAAAACCATTGCCCTGGCCAATAAGGAAACCTTGGTGGCGGCCGGTCCGCTGGTGATGGGGGAGGTGGCGCGTTGCGGCGCCTGCATCTACCCCGTGGATTCGGAGCATTCGGCCATCTTCCAATGCCTGCTGGGTGCTCAGGGGAATCCGGTGGGAAGAATCCATCTCACTGCTTCCGGCGGTCCTTTCCGCGGCTGGCCAAGGGAGCAGATTGCCAAGGCCCGGAAGGACCAGGCGCTCCGGCATCCCAACTGGTCCATGGGTGCCAAGATCACCATCGATTCGGCCACCCTCATGAACAAGGGGTTCGAGGTCATCGAGGCCAAATGGCTTTTTGACGTGCCGGCAGAACGCATTCATGTGGTGGTGCATCCGGAGTCGGTGATCCATTCCATGGTAGAGTTTGCCGATGGTGCCGTCATCGCCCAATTGGGAACGCCGGATATGCGGCTGCCCATTGCCCTGGCAATGGCTTTCCCGCAGCGTCTTCCGATAGAGGGGAAACGATTGGATTTCAACACCTTGAAAGGCTTGTCTTTTGAAGAGCCGGACCGCGAAAAATTCCCTTGTCTCCAGCTGGCCTTCGATGCCATCGGCCGGGGCGGCAATATCCCTTGTGCCATGAATGCCGCCAATGAGGCCGCTGTTGCTGCCTATCTGCAAGACCGGATTACTTTCTATGAGATCCCGGCCGCCATTGCGTATGCCATGGATGGTGTGGATTTTGTAGGGAATCCCTCGTTGGATGATATCTATGCCACCCACACGGAGGCCTATCGTCTGGCAGAGCAGCATTTCCAGAGTCTATGAATCCGGTCCTGATGAAAGTTCTCCAGGTTATCCTGGCCCTTTCCGTCCTCATCATCATCCATGAGGCGGGGCATTTCTTTTGGGCCCGTATCTTCCGCATCCGCGTAGACAAATTCTTCCTTTTCTTCGATGCCTGGGGCGTGAAACTTTTTTCCACGCGTATGCCGTGGTTCCAGAAAATGTTCCCGGCATCGGCCAAATGGGAAACCGAATATGGCATTGGTTGGCTGCCCCTGGGCGGCTATTGCAAAATCGCCGGCATGATAGACGAATCCATGGACACGGAGTCACTGAAGCATGCTCCGCAGCCTTGGGAATTCCGTTCCAAGGCGGCCTGGCAGCGTCTGCTGGTGATGGTAGGTGGCGTACTCAACAATTTCCTGCTTGCCATTGCGCTCTTCATCGCCATACTGGCCATCTTGGGCGAGAATTACATGCCCAACAACAGCCCGGTATACGTGAATGAACTGGGGGAGGAGCTGGGTTTCCGCACCGGCGACCGCATCCTCTTATACGATGACTACGCCCCGGAGGATTTCATGGATTTACAGGCCGATCTGGCACGTCGTCAGGTGGAAAAGGTCACCGTCCTTCGCGGGGCCGATACCCTGGTCCTCTACATGGATCAGTCGCTCATGGGAGCGGTGGTGAACACCCCCGGCATGCTGGATATCGCCCTTCCGTTCGTGGTGGACAGCATTGCCCCCACTTCACCCAACCGGCTTTCGGCCTTGCAGAAAGGAGACCGGATTGTGGGCGTGGACGGTCAGGAAACACCCTATCTGCAGGATGCCCAGAAAGTGCTCCGTTCCCATCCCGGGGAACAGTTGGATGTAAATGTTCTGCGCGGGGCCGATACACTATCCCTGCCCTTGCAGGTGGACAGCCTGGGCATGCTGGGTATCTTTTTCCGGAATCCTTCACTGCAGCACCGGGATTACTCCCTG
The DNA here is from genome assembly GCA_045226315.1 of Candidatus Cryptobacteroides sp. GTDB lineage: Bacteria > Bacteroidota > Bacteroidia > Bacteroidales > UBA932 > Cryptobacteroides. The sequence continues at coordinate 4,496 of JBGVCF010000030.1, read as the reverse complement.
CTGGCCGCCATTCCGGCCGGTTGTGCCCTGGCCTGGCATTCCGTTACGTCCTATCTCCAGGACCTCCGGCTGGTGGCAACTCCTTCCACGGGTGCCTATAAGTCGGTGGGCAGTTTCATCGCCATCGGCCAGGTGTTCCCTTCGGCCTGGAACTGGCATCAGTTCCTGTATATCCTGGCCATGCTTTCCATCATGCTGGGCGTGATGAACCTCCTTCCCATCCCTGCGCTGGACGGCGGTCACATCATGTTCTGCCTGTATGAGATGATTACCGGCCGCAAACCCAGCGACCGTTTCCTTACCATCGCACAGCTCATCGGCATGGCCCTTCTTTTCCTGCTCATGTTCCTGGCTTTCGGCAATGATATTTCACGACTAATACACTGATAATATGAGACTCCATCCTGTAAAAATCCTGGCCGTCCTTACTTGCGTCCTGGCGCTTTGGGGCTGTAAGAATGGCAATAAGAAGGCCCTGCTGCCCAATGTGAGCGGTAAGGCCGGCGAAGTGCTGGTGGCCATCGAGCGGGAACAGTGGGAAGGCAACCTGGGCGTAGCCATCCGCGAAGCCCTGGCTTCCGACACTCCGTACCTGGCCCAGCGGGAGCCCCTTTTCGCGCTGTCCAACGTGCCTCCGGGCAGTTTCAACAACATGTTCAAAATGCACCGGAACCTGCTGTTGGTGAACATCGATCCGCAGAATGTGAGCAACGGCGTGGTGTATAAGAACAATGTCTGGGCCCAGCCGCAGGCCGTAGTGCAGATTAATGCGGCCGATCAGGAACAGGCGTTGGAACTGTTCCGCGAAGCTGCGCCTGTTGTGGCCGAATTCTTCGAACAGTCGGAGCGCGACCGGATCATCGCCAACGCCAAGCTGTACGAGGAACGCTCCCTGCAGGCTCCTGTGCAAAAGGTGACGGGGGGCATCATCCATTGCCCTTCGGGCTACCGCTGCCGTAAATTCACCGACGATTTTGTCTGGATCGCCGATGAAAAACAGTATATCCAGCAGTACGTACTGGCCTACAAATACCCCGTAAGCGGACAGGACGATTTCTCTTTGGAGAACATTATCCAGGCACGTAACAGCATCTTGAAGGCCAATGTACCGGGCATGTTCGAGGGTTCATATATGACCACGTCGGCGGCGCAGGTACCCACCACCCGCTCCCTGCGTTATAAAGGCCGCGATTTCATGGAGACCCGAGGCTTCTGGGAAGTGCAGGGCGACTTCATGGGCGGTCCCTTCGTGTCCCACTCCTTCTATAGCAAGGACGGAAAGGATATCATTGTGCTGGAAGCGTTTGTATTCGCACCGCGCTACGACAAGCGCCAATATCTGCGGCAGGTGGAATCCCTGTTGTATTCGTTTGAATGGAAAGAAGACGAGAAATAAGGAAATATCTTTTGTGGCTTCTTCCTCTGGCGCTGGTTACCTGTAAGGAAAAGGAACCGGAGCCGGTGCCGGAAAAGGATGCTTTGGTGATTACCACCAGTGAACTCACGGCCAGCCCGGAAGGGCAGGAATGGCAGCTTTCTCTGCAGTCCAATGTTACCGTGAAGGCCACGCCGGATGTGGCCTGGATTACGGTGACTCCGCCTACCAAGGCCCTGGTGGAAAAGCAGTTTACCGTACATGTATCGGCCAATGAAAGCGGTACAGCCCGCGCAGGCCATATCAGCTTTACGGCCGGGAAACTGTCCCAGCGCGTGACCATTTCGCAGGAGGCACTGCCACCTCCGCCCCCGTCAGGGGAATATGTCCGGATTAGGTATGCCGATGACCTGGCAACAGGGGACGTATTACTGCTGGTGAATCAGGGAGGAGACTATGCAATGGGGGCCCAGGAAGATAGTTATCGCCTGCACACGGCTGTGAGCGTGAAGGATGGGTCTATTGTGAATCCCGACAGATATGTGGCGGCGGTTACGCTGTTGGGAGAGGAAGGCTCCTGGAAACTGCAGGTTACCGATGGCTTCCTGGCTGCGCCCACAGAGGCTGTCAATCAGTTGCTTACGGTGAAACAAGTATCCGGCTGCGCCACCTGGACAATTGATATGGCCGATGGTCTGGCCCAAATCAAGGCCCGCAGCGGAGAACGGAACCTGATCTGTTACAACAGCCGTGCTGCCTGTTTCGTATGCAGCGACACCTTTAGTGGTAACCTTTCCGAGGTGACCATTTATCAGAAGGTGATAGAAGCGGAGCCGGTTACCCGCTTCGATGCCCTGGGCTTCTATTTGGGCGGAACCCGGGAACGCGTCTATACTGCAGGGACAGACCAGTTTGTTCGTTCCTATACCGGATCGGATCTTACTTTTGCGATCTTGAATATGGAGAGCAAGGAACAGCTTAAGGCCACGGGGTATTCCACCAACATGCGGGTGGGCGATGCAGTGACCCTTTCTGTGGAGTGGCGAGAGGATGGGATTACGATGTTTGCCCGCGAATACGAAATGAAAGTGTTGAAAGACGAAGGCGGGAAGGTTTGGATTGGCGATGTCCGCGGTCGCGGTGTAATTCTCAAAAAGTAAAGGTTATGAGAAAGTTATTGTTTTTCTTTTTATTGATCCTTTGCTGCTTGAGTGTTATGGCCAAGCCTGCCAAGCCGGGCTTTATAAAATATAAGCAGCCGGATGGCATCACCATCCAGATAATGCGCCACGGCGACGAACGGGCTTCCTGGACCACCAACGCAAATGGTCAGGTGGTTCAAAAGGGAGCCGATGGCTTCTTCCGGGAAGTGCGCGGCATGACCCCTGAACGGGCTGCGCGAATGGCATCTGTCCGTCGTCGGGCCCTTCAGGAGATGCAGGTATCGGCCCCGGCCCTGGCGCGTGCTCCTATTGCTTTTGGACAGAAGCATTTCCTGCTTATTCTGGTGGAGTTCAGTGATTTGGCCTTTACTATCGAAGACCCCCGGCAGACCATCAGCGACATGCTCAACCAGAATGGCTATTCCCAGCACGGGGCCACGGGCAGCGCCAGGGATTACTATTACGATAATTCCCACGGACAGTTCGAACCCGTCTTTGATGTGGTGGGTCCGGTGAAGCTGGAGAAAGATAAGGCCTACTATGGCCACGACGAGGGGGAGAATATTGACATAAATGCCGCAGAAGCCATCCGCGATGCCTGTATTCTGGCCGATGATGAGGTGGATTTCTCCAACTACGACCTGGACAATGACGGATATGTGGATTTGGTGTATGTGGTTTATGCCGGATTCGGCGAGGCCGACAGCGCAGACGACGATGCCATCTGGCCCCATCAGTGGTATTTGACGGCCGCCGGTATTTCGCTGGACCAGGATGGCAAGAACATCGACCGTTACGCCTGCGGCTCCGAACTCATGGGGGACGGCAATATGGATAGTATCGGCACTATTTGTCACGAATTCGGCCATTGTATCGGCCTGCCTGATTTTTACGATGCGGACTATGAAGATAATGGTATGGCGGCGGGCCTGTTTTACTATTCCCTCATGTGCAGCGGCTCTTATGTGAATAATGGATGGACGCCACCTTATTTGAATTTGGTGGAACGGATCATGCTGGGATGGGTGGACGAAACAGCCCTGCAGGAATTCCCCAGGCATGGAAAATATACGCTCACCAGCGTGGATGACAATCGGGGCTACAAGACCCTCACGGACATGGAAGGGGAGTACTTCGTATACGAGTGCAGGGATACCCATGGCTGGGACAAGTATGTGCCATCGCCCGGCCTGCTCGTCTATCACGTGGACCAGTCCAAGAGGAAAATAACCATTAAGACCGGCAATAGCACCCGTGAGGTGGAAGCCAGTTATCTGTGGGAGCAATGGGACACATATAACGCTATCAATGAAAACGGCAGCCATCCCTGCTTTTATATCATTCCGTCGGCCGATCAGAGCAACCTGATGTTCGGCTATGAATACTACGAGGGATATGGATATTATTATAATCGCGCCAACGACCCCTATATCCCATTCCCCGGCAAGAAAAAGGTGACTTCATTTGTGCCGATGAGCTGGAATGGCGTTATGGGCGAGCTATCCCTTACGGAAATCACCTATAGCGGCGGTAAATCTACCTTCCGGGTGCAGGGCATGGAACCCAACATCCTTTACTACCCTGTGATCAATAATCCGGGGAAGGGGAGTTATTCCGCCGGTGATATGCTGGCTCTTGAACTGAATCTCCCTGAGGGTTATGTGGCCGGGAATGTACGTTGGTCGCTGGATGGAACCCAGGTGAGCGGATCCACGATTACCCTGACAAGAGGAGCACATGTGATAGAGGCCGAAGTGACCCGACAGGTGGGAGAAAAGGACATTATTACGTTGGAGATAGAGGTTAAGTAAAAAAGATGATAAAATAATTTTGTAAGGAAAAATTTTTTTCTTACCTTTGCAGTCCCAAGTTTGGTGGGTTCGTATAACGGTTAGTACTCGGGATTTTCATTCCCGCAATAGGAGTTCGATTCTCCTACCCACTACCAAATATAAAAA
>JBGVCF010000029.1:0-181146 GCA_045226315.1 Candidatus Cryptobacteroides sp. | reverse complement strand
AGTTAAACTTTCAATATCGGCATAAATTTACTACTTTTGTTGTCACAAGCCTTGGGCAGAGAACTATGCTGCAAATCTAAGGTTTGTACGATAGAATAACGGACAAGAATTATGAAAATACGTCGTGTTTTTTTGACCATTACCGCCCTGGCCCTCTGCCTGGGGGCTCAGGCTCAAACCAATGAAGAGGCTGCGCAAACGGTTGAAGAACAACTGTCCATGAGACAGCAGGAGCTGGACGAGATTAAGCGCAAGGCCGACATTACCATCCAGGATGCGGAGCGTGAGATCACTCTTTTGCAAAGCCAGGAAAAAGGGATCAAAGATCAGTTTAATCAGGAAAAGAGATCCCTGCAGGCCATGAAGAACTCTTTGGGTGCCAAGAAGAGTGTGATCAAGGCCAAGAAAAATGCCTGCAAGATGGAAAAGAAGGCCCTCAAGGCCGATGACGGCAAATTGAGCGCCAGTGACAAGATGCTCATTTCGTCCAAGGAAACGGAAATCAAGAGTTTGGAGGCCGAGTATAAAGCGGCCGAAAGCGAATTTAAGTTGGCCGAAAACAAACTGAACCAGACCAAGAGTCAGCTGGACGGCGTCCAGAAGCAAATCAAATCGATCAAGAAGGTTATTTCCGAAGCTAAAAAGAATGTCTCTACCGCAGAGAAGGAGATGAAAAAAAGCCTGAAAAAGTAAGATGGGAAGAATTATTTTAACCGGCGACCGTCCTACCGGTAAATTGCACCTGGGCCATTATGTGGGTTCTCTCAGAAACCGTGTCCTGCTTCAGAACGAGGGGAATTATGATCGCATGTTCGTGTTTATCGCGGATGTGCAGGCCCTCACGGACAACGCCGACAATCCGGAAAAAGTTCGCCAGAATATCATTGAGGTAGCACTGGATTACCTTTCCTGCGGCCTGGACCCCAACAAGGTTACGCTCTTTATCCAGAGCCAGATTCCGGAACTGCACGAAATGACGCAGTTCTTCTCCAACCTGGTTACCGTACAGCGCCTGCAGCGCAATCCCACCGTGAAGACGGAAATGGCCCTGCGTGGCTACAACGGGGAGGTGGAGGACGACAACCGTCGTGGCCTTCCCGTGGGCTTTTTCACCTATCCTATCTCCCAGGCGGCCGATATCTGCTTCTGCAAGGCCACCACGGTGCCGGTGGGCGAAGACCAGGAACCCATGATTGAACAGTGCCGTGAGATTGTACGCAGTTTCAACGGCACTTACAAGTGCGATGTGCTTGTGGAGCCGGAAATCCTGCTCCCTTCCAACCGGGCCTGCCGCCGCCTGCCCGGCACGGATGGCAAAGCCAAGATGAGCAAGTCCCTGGGCAACTGCATCTACCTCTCCGACGACCCCAAGGAAATGGAGCGGAAGGTAAAAGGCATGTTCACGGACCCGGGTCACCTGCGGGTGGAAGACCCCGGCAAGGTGGAAGGCAATCCGGTTTTCACCTATTTGGATGCCTTCTGCGAAGACAGCGATTTCCCTAAATACTGGCCCGATTATGCCAACCTGCAAGAGGTGAAGGATCACTATATGCGCGGCGGTCTGGGCGATATGAAGTGCAAGAAATTCCTCATCAACGTGCTCAACGACCGTCTGGAGCCCATCCGTGCCCGCCGCAAGGCCTATGAACAGGATATTCCGGGCGTGTACGAGATTCTGCGCAAGGGTTCTGAAGCCGCCCGCGAAGTGGCTGCGCAAACCCTCCATGAGATGAAGGATGCCATGCAAATCAACTACTTCGACGACGTGGCGCTAATCCAGGAACAAGCAGAAAAATACAGACAATAAAAAAATCCGGCTCGAAAGAGTCGGATTTTTTGTTAAGCCTGAGATGCTTATTCGGCTTTGCCGTTGGAGCCCAGCACGTTGATGATCTTGTGCATGTAGAGCTTCTTCATCTCGTCGCGGGCAGGACCCAAGTATTTACGAGGGTCGAACTCACCGGGCTTGTCGTGGAAGACCTTGCGCACGGCGGCGGTCATGGCCAGGCGGCTGTCGGAGTCGATGTTAATCTTGCAGACAGCGCTCTTGGAGGCTTCGCGGAGCTGTTCCTCGGGAATACCTACGGCATCCGGGAGTTTGCCGCCCAGTTCGTTGATCATGTCCACATATTCCTGCGGAACGGAGGAAGAACCGTGGAGAACGATGGGGAAGCCGGGGAGTTTCTTCTCAACCTCATGCAGCACGTCGAAGGCCAGCGGCGGGGGAACCAGCTTGCCGGTCTTGGGGTCACGGGTGCACTGTTCGGGGGTGAACTTATAAGCGCCGTGGCTGGTGCCGATGGAAATGGCCAGGGAGTCGCAACCGGTGCGGGTGGCGAAGTCAATCACTTCCTCCGGTTTGGTGTAATGGGATTCGGCGGCGGAAACCTCGTCTTCCACGCCGGCCAGTACGCCAAGTTCGGCCTCTACGGTGACATCGTACTTGTGTGCATACTCAACCACCTGCTTGGTGAGGGCGATGTTTTCCTCGTACGGGAGGGAAGAGGCATCGATCATCACGGAGCTGAAACCAGTGTCCACGCAGCTCTTGCAAAGCTCGAAGCTGTTACCGTGGTCCAGGTGCAGGCAAATCTGGGGATGTTCCCAGCCCAGTTCCTTGGCATAAGCCACAGCACCTTCGGCCATGTAGCGGAGGAGGGTCTGATTGGCATACTTGCGGGCGCCGCTGGAAACCTGGAGGATCACCGGGCTCTTTGTCTCGGCTGCGGCCTGGATGATGGCCTGAAGCTGCTCCATGTTATTGAAATTGAAAGCGGGGATGGCGTAACCGCCGGCAACGGCCTTCGCGAACATCTCACGGGTGTTCACAAGGCCTAATTCTTTGTAAGATACCATAAGTTTATAAATAGAATAGAATTTTATTTCCAGTCCACAAATATAGCAATTTTAATTTGAAATTACCAGACTTCGGGGAGGCCTAAATCCTTGAATGTACGGGGCGCGGGCACGCCGGGCAGAGGCTTGCGGTCTTTAAGCTGTTCCAGGGCCACCTTGACGGCTTTTTCCAGTTGTTCATCCGTGCCGGCAAACTCCTTGATGGGGTCGTTGTCCAGGACGATGTCCGGGTCCACGCCATGGTTCTCCACAATCCATTTTCCGGTGGCGGCGTCGTAGTTGGTGAAGAAAGGAACGCGGACGTCGGTGCCGTCTACATAGGGCAGGGGACCGCTGATACCCACGATACCGCCCCAGGTACGAGTGCCGATAACCGTACCCAGGTTGTTGGCCTTGAAGCTCCAGGGGAAGAGGTCGCCGTCGGAGGCCGAATACTTGTTGATGAGCAGCACCTTGGGACCGGTATGGGTACCTTCCGGAACGGTACCGGTAAGGCTGGAGCCACGACGCATGGTCATTCGGTACACCTTACGCTGCAGGCGCTCGATGATCATGGGGGAGATATTGCCGCCGCCGTTGGCGCGGTCGTCGATGATAAGGGCCTCCTTGTCCAGCTGCGGGTAATAGTAGCGGGCCCATTCGCTCAGGCCTTCAGGGCCCATGTCGGGGATGTAAATGTAGCCCACGCGGCCGCCGGAGAGCTTTTCAACGGTGCGGATGTTCTTCATTACCCAGGCGAAGTGCTCCAGCGGGCCTTCATCGGCGATGGGCTTCACCACCACCTTCTTGCCGTTCACGGTGAGTTCCGTGAGTACATCGGCCTTGCCTATGAGGAGTTTATACAGGTTGTCCACGTCTTTCAGGGACACGCCGTCGATGGCGGTGATTATGTCGCCTTCCTTCACGCCCAGGCCGGGTTCGGTGAGCGGGGAACGTAATTCGGGCCGATAAGTGGCGCCTTCCAGGATCTTATCGATGCGGAAGCCGTCTTTCACCTTGGAGAAACGGGCGCCCAGCAGGCCCATGGGGATGCGTTCCGGCTTGGGATAGGCGCCGGGCGTTACATAGCAGTGGCCGCTGGCGGTTTCGGAAATCATTTCGCCCAGGATGTAGTTTACATCCAGACGGGTCTTGGCATAGGGGAGGAGCTGGGCATACTTGGCCTTGATGGCATTCCAGTCACGTCCATGCATGTTTTCCAGGTAATAACCGTCGCGGAAGGCACGCCAGACTTCGTCGTACAGCTGGGCCCATTCCTGGGTGTAGTCCACCGTGGTCACCATGTTCTCCAGGCCGATCTTTTCCTTCAGGGCCATCTTGGGACCGATGTTCACTGCGTACAGGTCGCGGCCTTTCATCACCAGGGCTTTCTTGGAGCCCGGAGTCACATCGATCATGCCGTCGCAGCAGTTCTCATCCTCACCGGAGGCGAAGGTGTACACGCGGGTGCCGCCGCGGCCGTTGTACCAGAGGCTCTTGCCGTCGCAGTAGAAGCGGCGTCCCTTCACGGGCAGCTTGATGATGCGGTTGCCGATGCCCTCCGGATCCACATTCACTGCAGCCTTGTCTTCTTTTTTGGGTGCGTCTTTCTTATCGGCCTTTTCTTCGCCAGCCTTCACCTCCGGATCCTTGGCGATGAGCGGGGAAGGGGTGTCGGCAGCCAGCAGGGCCAGATAGGTGCCGCTCATGTCCGTGAAGGAGTAGTTCCATTCGATGCGGCTATACTGCGGGTTCATGTCCCGGTCACTGGTGAAGATGAGGTATTTACCGTCTGTGGAGAAGGTGGGGCTGCCGCTGTTGTACCAACGGTCCGTGACGGGGTATTCCTTGCCGCTTTCCAAACTGCGGAGATACACGATGTCCATTTCATTGGTGGCAGGGCGGGTATAGGCCAGCCATTTGCTGTCCGGCGAGATGTCCACGCCGCGGAATTCGGCCTCCGGGCATTCCATCACTGTGCGTTTGGCACCGGAGAGCACATCCACTTCCACGAAGCGGTTCTTGCGGTCCGTGAAATAGAGGTGCTTGCTGTCCGGGGCCCACTGGATGCCGCGGATGTAGGTATCGGCCCCGCTGGTGAGCTGCTTGCTTTCGCCCTTGGCGGTATCGTAGAGGTAGAGTTCGGTTTCGCCGGTAGCGTCCCCGATCCAGGCAATCCACTTGCCGTCCGGGCTCCAGGAAGCGTCGCGGTCGTTGGAGTTGGAAGAGCGGGTGAGGTTGCGGGTGACGCCCTTGCCCACGGGCACGTCGAAGACTTCGCCGCGGGCAGTGACCACCACGCGGGTGCCGTCGGGTGCCAGGCTGGCCTGGCGCACCTGGCCGGAGAGCTGCTTGCGTTCGGCGCGGCCGTAGATGTCATCGGCCCCTAAAGTGACGGGAATCTTGGTGCAGGCGCGGGTCTTGGGATCCAGCTTGTACAGCCAGCCGCCGTTCTCGAAAACGATGATATTGCCGTCCGTGGAGGGGAATTTTACGTCGTAGTCGGGGAAGTGGGTGACCATTTCCGTGGCGCCGGTGCGGGTGTTATACGCGAACAGGTTCATGACCATGTTGCGGTCGCTGGCATAGAAAATCTCGTCGCCGATCCACATGGGGAAGATATCCTGGGCGTCGTTGTTGCTGATATTGGTCACCTTTCCGGCTTTGGGGTCGTAGATCCAGATGTCGTCGGCCATGCCGCCGCGATAATATTTCCATGTGCGGAATTCGCGCATCACGCGGTTGTAGGCCATTTTCTTTCCGTCGGGGGAGTAGCTGCACCAGCCGCCTTCAGGCAGAGGAATCTGCGTGGGCATGCCACCGTTGGGCGAAATGGTCCAGAGCTGTCCGGCAAAGCCGTCTTCCGTGCGGTTACGGAATACAATCTGCTTTCCGTCCTTGCTCCAGGTCATCACGATGTTGTTGGGACCCATGCGGTCTCCAAGGTCGTCGCGGGGATTGGTGGCGGTGTAGGTGAGGCGCAGGGGTTCGCCGCCTTCGGCCGGGATGCGGTAAACTTCGCGGTTGCCGTCGTATTCGCCGGTGAAGGCGATGGTTTTGCCGTCCGGGGAATAGCGCGCAAACATTTCATAGCCGATATGGGAGGTGAGCCGACGGGCTTCGCCGCCCTGGATGGGGACGGTCCACAGGTCTCCGGCGTAGGAGAACACTACGTCGGTGCCGTTGGTGGCGGGGAAGCGCAGCAAACGCGCCTCATCGTTCTGGGCCGATGCAGCCACGCAGGCGGCAGCGAGCAGGAAAAGGGTCAAGAATCGTTTCATTTTGCAAGAAATTGATGGACAAGTTTTTCGGCCTGAATCAAGGCTATTTGCAGACTATCGTTGACAAGGACTGTGTCAAACTGCGATGCATAAGTCATTTCCTCGGCGGCTTTGGCCACGCGGGTTTCGATGGCTTCCGGAGTGTCCGTGGCGCGCGCAATCAGGCGTTTGCGCAGTTCCTCCACGGAAGGGGCCTGGATAAAGACGGAAAGGGCTTGGTCGCCGAAATATTTCTTCAGGGAGACGCCGCCTTTCACATCCACGTCGAAGATAATCACATGCCCCTTGGCCCAGATGCGGTTCACTTCGCTCTTGAGGGTGCCGTAGAAGCGGTCCGGGTACACTTCCTCATACTCCACGAATTTACCATCGGCCACCAGGGCACGGAAAACATCGGCCGTATAAAACAGGTATTCTACGCCGTCTTGTTCGGTTCCGCGCGGAGGGCGGGAAGTGGCCGATACGGAGAATTCGATTTCCGGATGCAGGGACAGAAGATGACTCACGATGGTGCTTTTGCCGGACCCGGAGGGGGCCGAGAAGATCAAAACTTTACCAGACATAGGCAGGGTACATTGTAACTGAACAAAGATACGAAAAATAATCCGTATATTTGCCGCATGAAGATTGCGGTGTACAGCGGTTCCTTCAATCCGCTTCACAAAGGTCACGAGGCCATCATCCGTTTCCTTTCCCAGAAGGCGGGCTTCGATTTGGTGTACCTGGTGGTAACGCCGCAGAATCCATTCAAGGATCGTCACAGCCTGCCGGCCGGTCAGGGGCGTTTCGACGCCGCCCTGGAGGCCGTGTCACGGCATCCGGACCTGAAAGTGCAGGTGGAGGACATCGAGCTGCACATGACTCCGCCGCAGTATACCATCCGCACACTGGATGCCCTCAAGGCGCGGGAACCGGAGAACGATTTCACCCTCATCATCGGGGCCGATAACCTGGCCTGCTTCAGCGGCTGGCGCTTTCACGAACGCATTCTCCTGGAATATGGTGTAGCGGTCTATCCCCGTAAGGGCTATCACAGAGGCTATGCCAAGGCCCGCCTCCTCAGGGAGAATCCCAATTACCGCATCACCCTCCTGGATGCTCCGCTCATCACCATTTCCTCCACCCAGATCCGGGAAGGCGAAGCTGCCGGAAAGGATATGTCCCAATGGCTCATGTAGTATGCACATTGAAACCGAGCGCAAATTCCTGGTAAAGGATTCCAGCTATAAACAACTGGCTGTCAAGGCCTATAGAATCAAGCAGGGCTATATCGCCCACGACAACGGCAACACAGTCCGTGTCCGCATCCGCGACGCCCAGGGCTTCCTCACCATCAAAGGGCCCTCTATGGACGGCATCTCCCGCTTCGAATGGGAACGGGAAATTCCCCTCCAGGAAGCCGAAGAACTCTTCCTACTCTGCCGCGGCGGCGCCATCGACAAAACCCGCTACCTAATCCCCGCAGGCGCTGTACCCTCCGGAACCTGTGGCCACCCATGGCCTCATAAATGGGAGGGGCCCGCCGACAGTTGTATTGGCGGGAAAGCTTGCTTTTCCGACGATGCAAATGACGGTGGGAGGGACGAAGCGAAGCGGAGGGTTTCCGGGGGTATAGCGCCTGTCGGAAAATACTTTGAAGTGGATGAGTTTTATGGGGACAATGAGGGGTTGGTGATGGCAGAGATTGAGTTAGAAAGCCCGGAGGAGCCGTTCGATCGGCCTGCGTGGCTGGGGGAGGAGGTTACCGGTGACAGACGTTACTACAATTCCCACCTGCTCCGCAATCCCTACTGTTTGTGGCGTGGAGATAAATAATTGATAATCATCAACTTATTGAAAATCGATTACTCTGTTCAGGGTAATCGATTTTGCATAACTTTCTCATTCATAAACACTTGGCTCCACGGGTGCGGGGCGGGGTTGTGGAATCGGCCCCTTTTATGTAAATTTGCAGCGGACAATGGTGTGCCGTCCCCGTGCCGGGGAGGCCTCAAAAGGGAAGCCGGTGAAAGTCCGGAACTGTGCCCGCAGCTGTGAACTCCTTAACGGTCCGGCAAATAAGTCATTGCAGCAATGCGAGAAGGCGCCGCGCCGGGAGCAGTCAGAAGACCTGCCTTGTCAAGTTTAACGTAGGGGCCCGGGGGCAGGTTCCGGTATAAGCGCAAGCTATGTTATTTTCATTTCTGCTTACGGCGGGTATGCTTCTGTCAGCCCAGCCGGATACGCTGCAGGCCGTGACCGTAGTGGCCGACCGCGGCGTGGTGGTATCCCGCACGGATACCCTTGTTATTCGTAATCATCAGGATGTCAGCACCACCTTGCTCCAGTTGCCGGGTGTGTACGTGGGCGACTACGGCGGCGTGGCGGGGCTTAAATCGGCCAGCCTCCGGGGCTTCGGCAGCGCCCATACGGCCATCTATCTGGATGGCGTCCGGGTGAGCAACATCCAGTCCGGTCAGGCCGATCTATGCATGCTGGACCTTCAGTCGCTGGGTACCGTGGTGGCCGACTACGCCCAGAACAGCCTCTCTTTCCAGACCGCCCGTCCGGTCTTCCACAACCGCAAAGTGTCGGGCGCGGTGCGTCTGCAGGGCGGTTCCTTTGGCACCTGGCAGCCTTACGGGCGGGTGAACTTCCGCCTGGGAGAGCGCTGGGCCCTTTCTGCCAATGTGGGTGCCATCTTTTACCAAGGCAGTTTTCCCCTGGAGACAGGAAACCTGCGCACCAACAACGATCTTAAACAATTCCGTGGCGGCTTGGATCTCTTCGGCCTCCTGAAGGGCGGCGACTTCCACGCCAAAGTGTATTACAACAGCGTGAGCCGGGGTACGCCCGGTTCCGTGGACTGGCCTTCCAATGACCGGCAGTACGATAATAACATGCTGGCCCAGGCGGTTTTCCGCAAGTCGTTCTCGCGGGTCTATACCCTGCATCTGAGCGGAAAGGCCGCCCTGGACAAACTCTATTACCAGAGCGAATGGGGCGACAGCAACTATAAGCAGGCCGATTTCCAGCTGAACAGTTCCCACTACTTCCGGATGGGAGAACACTGGACGGCATCCCTGACAGCCGATGCCATCCTGGACGGCATGAGCGGCAATGTGTATAACGGACGCCGTTTCCAGACCTTGACCGCAGCGGCCATTGCTTACCGTTCGGCCCGGGTGAATTTCCGCCTGGCCGGTGAGTACAACGGCGTGTGGGATGCCAGTGGAGCTTCCTGGAACGTGATTTCGCCTTCGGCCGATTTACGTGTAAAGCTGGTGGAAGGCCTGGACATCCTGGCTTTCGGTCGCCGCGGCTACCGCGCGCCCACTTTCAACGAACTCTACTACCCGGGCTACGGCAACCCTGCCCTGAAACCGGAAGACGGCTGGCTCGCAGACATCGGCCTCGATTTCCGCCGCTCCCTGGGTGCCTGGACGCTCAGCGCCCGCGCTGACGGTTATCACAACTGGCTCACCAACAAGATTATTTCGGCTCCTTCAGCCGATGATCCGTACGTGTGGCTGCCCTATAATGTGGGTAAAGTGCAGTCTATGGGTGTGGATCTCCAGGCGGGATTCGTTTTCGCCAAGGGTAATTGGAGGGCTGCGCTGAATGCCCGCTACGGCTGGCAACAGGCCCTGGACAAGACCCCCGACAGCTACACCTATAACCAGCAAATCCCTTATGTAGCCCGCCACACCCTGGTGGTGAACGCCGAGGCAGCCTTCAAAGGCTGGACGCTGGCCCTCCTGTGGAACCGACGCATGGGCCGATGGGACTCCAACGGAAAAATGCCCAACTGGGAAACGCTGGACCTCACGTTCAACAAGGACTTCCGGCTGGGGAAGGGAATGACGCTGGGCGCTTTTGTGACCGGCAAGAACCTCCTGAATTACCGCTACGATGTGGTGACCGGCTATCCCATGCCCGGTATCAACTTCCTGGCCGGTCTCCAATTCCGTTTTTAGATGATACTTAGCCTATTATATGTATTGCTCTCCGGCATTGCGCTGCCGGTAGGCGGCATCCAGATGCAGTACCTGTGGCGCAATCAGCTGGGAGATGTCTACAGCCTGGGGCTAGGTAGCGCCGCCTGTCTGGGCGCTGCCGCAGCCACCATGAGCGGCTGGTGTTCCCTCACGGTGGGCAGTTTCGTGTGTACGCTCATCTGTACGCTCATCTGCTTTTTTGTCACCCTTAAGGTGAACACCCAGCAGCTCATCACTTTCGGTATCCTTTTCGGCACTTTCATCGGCTCGCTGGGCACCATCGTGGTTACCAACGCACCCAACGGAGACCTTCTGAAAAAGTATTACCTGTGGGGCGCCGCCAACTTCCGCCTGGAAGGCGTGACCACGGCCGATATCCTTTTCTCGCTGGTGCTCTTCGCCGTGGGACTGGGAGTGGCGCTGTGGCAGGCCGCCAGGCTCACCAGGCATTTCAAGGGGGAAATCGAGATCCCCAACGCGCACAAAGCTTGGCTGCTGCTGGCCATCATGTGCCTGGTCACCAGCGCGGTGAGCATCTGCGGCCCTATCGGCTTCATTTCCCTGGGCGTTCCCAATCTGAGCCGACTCATCTGCAAGAGCACCGACATCCGGAAGCACTACGTTATCAGCAGTGCCATGGGTGTGGGCTTGCTCCTGGTTACCTATCTGGTGGTGCAGTACGTGAATTTCGGCATCTACCTCCCTATTAGCGCAACAATGGCCATCATAGCGTTGCCGCTGATGGCCATGATCTTCATCAAGTCTCCGGAAGCTTAGAACAGCCGACCGTTGAATTTATCGGCCAGCCCCTGCAGCTCGTCTGTGGTGGCGGGCCGATTTAATGCTTCTTTCCGTTCCTTCTGGAACTGGGCCTTGAGGCGTGCGAACTGGCGCTTGGTGTCCAGGGTGAAGTCACCGCCTTCGATCCAGGCGAAATAGGACGGTTCCGTATTCCAGACCTCGCGGGCGGTCTTGCCCTTGTGCTTGCCGAAGCTTACCACGGCCTCGCCGGCCTCGTTCAGAATCAGACGCCCGGCATAGTCCACGGTGCGGGGACGGCCGGCTACGGTGGCCAGGGCCGCTACGTCGTTCTTCAGTTTGTCCGGATACATGTCCAGCTGGCCTTTTAGCACCTGGTAGGTGGCCAGGGTATCGGCCTCGGCCGTGTGGGCATTCTCGAAATCTTCCCCACCGCAGTAGAAGCGATAGGCGGCTTTCAGGTTACGGGGTTCCATATAATGGTAAATGTTCTGGACGTCCACCATCAGTTTGGCGTGGAGGTCCAGATCGATGTCCTTGTGCTGGTACAGGCGCACGCGCTCAATCTCTTCGGCCAGCATGGGAAGGTCGAATTTGGCGCTGTTGAAGCCGGCTAGGTCGGCGTCGGTAAGCCAGAGGGCAACCTCGTCCACGCAGTCGCAGAAACGGGGGCAACCCACCAGGTCTTCGTCCTTGATACCATTCACGGCCGATGCCTGCGGATGAATAGGATACTGCCGCTGGGCCACATAGTCCCAAGGCTTGAAACGCCACGTCTTGATACGCGTCTCCCCACCGGGAAACACCTTCACAAAACTAAGCTCACAAATACAATCCGTGGCAATATTCAGCCCCGTGCTTTCAATGTCAAAAAAAAGCAACGGTCTTTGAAGATTCAGTTCCATTTGATAATTGTACTAGCCGGAACAGGGTGTCTGTTTCTGAACCAATGCCACCCTCGGCGTAGAGGGAGGGGCCCACGGAGTGGGAGGGGTCGCGAAGCGACGGTTCAGAAACAGACACCCTGTTCCAGTGATGCTTATTGGATCATTATTGGCATTAAAATGCCGCAGACTTTTTCGCTTTCGGCTTCTTCCTCTGCGGGGAGGATGAGGGCTGCGCGGCGGGCATCGGCAAACTTGATGACCAGGCCGTTGCAACCCATGTTGGCCAGAATTTCCGTGAGGAAGGTGCTCTTGAAGCCGATGGTTAGATCGTCGCCTGCATAGTTGCAGTTGATCTTTTCATAGGCGGCCAGGGCGAAGCCCAGATCCTGCGCGCTGATTTCCAGCTGACCCTCCCTGAGGGTGAACTTGATGTGGTTGGAGGCCTTGTTGGCGCACACGGCCACACGCTTGACGGTGTTCAGCAGCAGCTGACGGTCAATTTGCAGGATATTGGCGTTCTGGGTGGGGATCACATCCCGGTATTTGGGATACTTGCCCACCACCAGGCGGCAGATGAGCGTGGTGACGCCGAAGGTGAACTGGGCCGTGGAGTTATCGAAGGCGATATCCACATTCTCTACATCCTTGCCGATGATGGAGCGCAACACGCCCGCCGGCTTTTTGTGCAGGATGAAAGAGGCCTTTTCCGATGCTTGTACATCCTTGGTGGTGTAGCAGATGAGCTTGTGGGAATCCGAGGCTACCAGCGTGGTGCTCTCCGTGTCAATGTCGAAGAAGATACCGTTCATGGCCGGACGGATTTCGTCGTCTGCGGTGGCGTAGACGGTGCTCTGGATGCCGTCCACCAGGCTCTGGGCCGGGAATACCACCTTCAGGGCATCTGCCCCGGTGGATTTGATTTCCGGATAATCTTCGGCCGGGAAGTAGGGGAGCACGGAGTTACCATTGGCCCAGCTGCACTCGAAGGAGCTGTCCGACAAAGTCTTGAGGCCGACCGGCTGGTCCGGCAGCTCTTTCAGGAGGTCTGTCATGTGACGGGCAGGCACGGCGATGGAGCCGTCTTCCTGAGGGCCTTCCACCGGGATGCTGGTGCGCAGGGTAAGCTCACTGTCCGATGCTGTGATTTCCAATTGGCCGTCTTTGAGCACAAAGAGGAAGTTCTCCAGGATGGGAAGGGGAGACTTGGAAGGGATGGCCTTGGAAACATCCATGAGGGCCTTCAAGAGATTGGTGCTGGAAATGGTCAGATTCATATTATGTGTCTTTTTTATCTATCAGTCTCAGTTCACAAATATAATCATTTTCTGTCAAATGGCATAGCTTTTGTTTTTTTGTCCCTCGGAAAAAATGACAAAAAATTCTATAAGTATGAAAAGAACATTCTTGACCGTATTGCTTTCCGTATTGGCCGGTGGATTAACGGCCTATGGTGTAGTGAAAGCAACCGAACCCACCCCGCAAACTACTGTAGTTAAAGATGCCGACGGCAATGCCGTGGAATACCGTACTGTCAATTTGGCAGAAACAGATTATCCGGACTTCACCTACGCGGCCGAAAGTGCCGTGGAGGCCGTGGTCTATGTAGAGGTGACCGTCCAGAGCCGCCAGCAGTATCAGAGCATCGACCCTTTCTTCCGTTTCTTCTTCGGCGATGAATACGGCTTGCCCCAGTCCCGTCAGCAGAAGGGCAGCGGCAGTGGTGTCATCATCCGTCCCGACGGCTATATCGTCACCAACAACCACGTCGTGAACGGTGCCACCTCCATCCAGGTAACCCTGAACAATAACCAGCAGTACGATGCCACCGTGGTGGGCACGGACCCTGCAACGGACGTGGCTATCATCAAGGTGGACGCCAACAACCTTCCCACCATCCCCATGGGCGACAGTGATGCCCTCCGCCTGGGCGAGTGGGTGCTGGCCATCGGCTCCCCGCTGGGCGCCCAGCTCCGTTCCACCATCACCGCCGGCATCGTGAGCGCCAAAGGCCGCTCCATGCCCGACTACTCCGGTGAATTCAAGATCGAATCCTTCATCCAGACGGATGCGGCCGTGAATCCCGGTAACTCCGGCGGCGCCCTGGTGAACAAGAAGGGCGAACTGGTGGGTATTAACACCGCCATCGTGTCCCAGACCGGTTCCTACACTGGATATTCTTTCGCCGTTCCCGTGAACATCGTCAAGCGCGTGGCGCAGGACCTGATGGATTTCGGCAGTGTGAAGCGCGCCGTCCTGGGCATTTCCATGGGTTCCGTGGATAAAAAGTTTGCCGACGAAATGAAACTTTCTTCCATCAGCGGCGTATATATTAACGAGGTTATGAAGGGAAGCGCCGCAGAGAAAGCGGGCCTGAAAAAGAACGATGTCATCGTGGCCATTGATGGTCAGAAGATTACGGATGCATCGTCCGTGCAGGCCAAAGTGGGCAGCTATCATCCCGGCGACAAAGCGGTGATCCGCTACATCCGGGATGGCAAGGAAATGGAAACCACCGTGGTGTTCCAGGCTGCTGCCCAGCAGAACGGGGAGGCCGATTTAGACGGCTCCATCATCTTCTACGGTGCCCATCTTAAAGCTGCCAGTCCGGAAACCTTGAAGGCATTGGGCCTGAAGTCCGGTGTGGAGATTGTCTCCGTGGAAAGCGGCAAGATGGCCGAGGCCGGCTGCAAGCAGGGCGGTGTTATCGCCTATGTGAACGGTGAGGCTGTTTCAAAACCCGAAGATGTCGTCGCCAAGGCGAAGAAAGCTTCCCGTGCCATCTACATTGAAGGTGTAGACAAGAACGGTCGCTCCTTCTACTTCGGCTTCGGCAAGTAAAGAACTGCCGATCCAACCCAGACTATATCGGTCGGTTCTTTACAGGACTGACCGATATTTTATAGTATACAATGAGGCAATTAAAAATTACGAAGTCCATCACCAACCGCGAGAGCGCGTCGCTGGACAAGTACCTGCAGGAAATCGGCCGCGAAGAACTCGTGACCCCGGATGAGGAAGTGGAACTGGCCCAGCGTATCCGCAAAGGCGACCAGGAAGCCCTGGAAAAACTCACCCGCGCCAACCTCCGATTTGTGGTTTCCGTGGCCAAGCAGTATCAGAATCAGGGACTCAGCCTTCCGGACCTGATCAATGAAGGCAACCTGGGCCTGATCAAGGCCGCCGAGAAATTCGACGAAACCCGCGGTTTTAAGTTTATTTCCTACGCAGTATGGTGGATCCGTCAGAGCATCCTCCAGGCCCTGGCCGAACAAAGCCGCATCGTGCGTCTGCCGCTGAACCAGGTGGGCTCCCTGAACAAGATCAACAAGGCCCTTTCCAAGTTCGAGCAGGAATACGAACGCCAGCCTTCCAATGAGGAATTGTCCGAAATGATCGACGTTCCCAAGGACAAGATTTCCGATACTCTCCGGGTGGGCAGCCGCCACGTCAGTGTGGACGCTCCTTTCGTTGAAGGCGAAGACAACAGCCTGCTGGACGTGCTTCCCAACGACGATTCCCCCAGCGCCGACAAAGGCTTGGTGAACGAGAGCCTCAATACGGAGATCGAGCGTGCCCTGAGCACCCTCACGGACCGTGAAAGGGAAATCATCAAGAGCTTCTTCGGCATCGGCTGCCAGGAAATGACCCTGGAAGAGATCGGCGAACGTTTCGGCCTCACCCGTGAGCGTGTACGCCAGATCAAGGAGAAGGCCATCCGCCGCCTCAAGAGCCCGTCCCGCAGCAAACTTTTAAAGAGCTATTTGGGATGACGCCGGAAGCCTTTATCCAGCAGAAGGCCGCACAGGCCATTCTGGCTATCTATGGAACTGAAGTGGCGGAAACGTCACTTCAGGTTTCTGTTACCCGCAAGGAATTCGAGGGCGACTACACCCTGGTCACTTTCCCGCTCCTGAAAACCACCCGTCAGGCTCCCGATGCAACGGGCAATGCTATCGGCGAATGGCTGGTGGCCAATGTGCCGGAAATCGCCGCCTACAATAGCGTGAAGGGTTTTTTGAACCTTTCCTTCTCGCCCATGTATTGGAACGAGACTCTGCAGGCGCTGGCGGCCGATACTTCTTTCGGCCAGTTGCCGGACACCGGAAAGCGCATCATGGTGGAGTTCTCCAGCCCCAATACCAACAAGCCCCTGCATCTGGGTCACATCCGCAATAACCTCCTGGGCGACAGCGTGTCCCGCATCCTCAAGGCCTGCGGCAACGATGTAATCAAGAGCACCATCGTGAACGACCGCGGCGTACATATCTGCAAGAGCATGTACGCCTGGGAAAAGTGCTTCAACGGCGCCACGCCGGAGAGCACGGGCAAGAAAGGCGACCATCTGGTGGGCGACTGCTACGTAGCCTATGCCAAGATGGAGAAGGAGCACCCGGAGATCATCGACGAGGTACACAAGATGCTGGTGCAGTGGGAGCAGGGCGATCCTCATGTGCGGGAACTCTGGGCCATGATGAACGGCTGGGTGTACGCGGGCTTCGACGAAACCTACGCCGCCCTGGGCATCACCTTCGACCAGGTGGACCATGAGAGCGAAACCTACCTCCTGGGCAAGGAACTGGTACAGAAGGGTCTGGCCGAAGGCGTCTTCGTGAAGGACCCGGACGGCAGCGTCTGGTGCGACCTCACCGCCGACGGCCTGGACCGCAAGCTGGTGCTCCGCGGCGATGGCACGTCCGTGTACATCACCCAGGACCTGGGCACCGCCGAACGCCGCTTCAATACTTACAAACTGGACTCCCACGTGTACGTGGTGGGCAACGAGCAAGACTATCACTTCCAGGTACTTAAGCTCATCCTCAAGAAGCTGGGCTTCAACTGGGCCGATCAAATCTACCACCTGTCCTACGGCATGGTAGAACTGCCGGAAGGCAAGATGAAGTCCCGCGAAGGCACCGTGGTGGATGCCGACGACCTCATCCAGAGCATGTACGAGGAAGCCAAGAAGACTTCCGAGGAAAGCGGCAAGCTGGCCGATCTATCCGAGGATGAAAAGGAGCAGTTGTATCACATGATCGGCCTGGGTGCCTTGAAGTATTTCATCATCAAGGTGGATCCCAAGAAGACCATGCTCTTCAACCCCAAGGAGTCCATCGACTTCAACGGCAATACCGGTCCCTTCATCCAGTACACGCACGCCCGCATCTGCAGCATCCTGCGCAAGGCCACTGTGGCATACGGACCGGAGAGTATCGGCCTGGATGCGCAGCCTTCGGCCAAGGAAATCCGCTTAGTGAAGCTGCTGGGCCTGTATCCCGGCAAGGTGGCCGAAGCCGGCGCCGCCCTGAGCCCCGCCATCATCGCCAATTATGCGTACGACCTGGCCAAGGAGTTCAACCAGTACTACCACGACACCCCCATCCTCAAGGAAGAGGACCCGGCCGTGCTGAAGTACCGCCTGGAACTGATCGATGTCCTGGCCCGCACGCTCCGCAGCGCCATGGGCCTCCTGGGTATCCAGCTTCCCGAACGGATGTAATTCCGCTTACTTAAAAGACGCGACAGACACCAAAACATAGCTTCTGGTGTCTGTCGTGCCGTTTTTCCCGACTACAAGCACAAATGGTGCCCCGTTGGTACTCGTAAGGGATTAATCAAATTTGGGAACGATGAAGAGGGCAGGGTCTACATCGCCTTCAACAAGGTTTTTTACCGTTGCCGTTACTTCCGTGCCGTTGGCGTTGGTGAGGGTCTTCATGGGAATTCCGTTCCAGACGGAGACGGTCAGTTTGACGGTCTGTCCCATCTGCGATACCTCCAGGGTGTATTTGACGCAGTCTTTCCCTGCTACGGTTTCATTTCCTACTTCTTGAATCTTATATTTGGAAATGATTTCATCGGAAAGATTCAGGAAGTTGACGTTGTCCTGGGCAGGCATTTCCTGCACCTGTTTGGCGGCTTTATTCACCATATACATCTTGCCGTCGCGGGAGATGGTGGCGATTTCCATGCCGAAAGTTTTTGTATTGGAAGCCTCCAGATTGCCGTAATCGTCAAAGTAGCTTGTGGATTCAATCTTTTGCCCCATTACCTCGGAGACCATTGTAATGGTACCGGATTTAATGCCATACTTTTTGGTCCCATTTTGGGCCATCAGCATAGTCGTGGCCATCAGCAACGACATGCACATTACCATAAAACGTTTCATACTCATATTGTTAATAATTATTTAAATAGCGAGAGTGCGCTCTTGATCAAAGCTCCCAGTTCCGGGCTGGTTTCCAGCGGGAATCCGAAGGCTGCCACTTGGTAGCCTTTGGCGTTAAAGAAGGTGGCGGCGGGGATGTCGGTGCCTTGGTAACGCATGATGATGCGGCTGTCTTTGCCCGCCGGGCCAATGCCGTCGGCGTTGTCTACCCGGTACATCAGGGGAGACCAGGCGCGGTTGTAACTCACCGTGGGCAGGCTGCTGCCGGCATAGGGCTGCACAATGCCGGAGTAATCTCCGAAATTGGTAACCCACTGATACCCTAATACCTGCTTGATAAAGGCACGGGTGCTTTCCGGCGCTTTAAGGATGCCCTGGTACACAGTGTCCCAGGCATCGGTGCCGATATAGGAGCCCGACAGGATGATGTTCCCGCCGGCGGCCGTGAAGGTGCGGAGCGCCTGCTGCAGGCTCTCCGGGAACACGCTGTAGCGGTCTGGAACGGGGCCGTGTCCTATCCGGGTGGTTACCTGTTTTCCGCAAATCAAATCCAGCACATACGCGTTGGATGTCCCGTCAAAGGCTTCCAGACTACTGGACGAGAAGTTGAAACCGGCATCCAGGATGGCCTTGCCGTGCAGGGCCACGAAGTCGAAGGTGTTACCGGCTATCTGGCTGCCGGCCATATCGGTGAAGGAGCCGCCGAAACCGGGATTGTCATCATCGGTCCAGGGCTGCGAACGGTCGAACTGATAGACATTTCCCGCCAGCAGGATATCTGAACCCCAGGGGACGCCGCTGTCCAGCCGGTCGTTGAAGCCGGCGTGGGTGGGTGTGTCGAACCAGGAAGGAGGCGCAATACGCGTGAAGTTGTTCACGATGAGAACCTGTCGGGCCTGGTCGGAAGCCTTTCCGGCAGCCAGCGTCTCTGAAGGGAAGCTCTCACCGCCCGTATTACAGGCAGTGATTCTGTAACTGTAAACGTGGCCGGGCTCCAGGGGTAGGGTACAGGTGGTATCCTGAATCTGATAGCCTTCCCCAAAGGCGCCATCATCTTCCCGGATATATACTTTGTAGTAGTCCGGCGTAGCTGTGGGCTCCAGGCTGTCTTGGGTGGCTTGCCAGCGCAGGACGGCTTTTCCTTCCTCCAAGTCCACCCGGAAGCCATGTACGGGCAGGGGCTGTACCACGTACGGGCAACCATAGCGGGCGCTAAGGTATTTGAGGATGCCTTTGTATACGCTGCGTGACACGGTGAAGCGGAAACTGGGATCCAGGCCGTAACGCATGTCGGCAAAATTCTGGTGCGCCAGCAGTTCCAGAATCATGGAGGGAACCTGCGGCAGACGGCTTTCGCTGTAGGAGCGGTCGCGGATGTCGCGGCGGCTCCAGGCCGGATCGAACTGGGCCCGGATATCGTCCACCACCTGGCTTTGGACCCAATCGGCCAGCAGGCGGTTGGTGAGACGGCTTTCTCCAGTAGGGAATTCTTCCTTGCCCTCGCTGCGGAGGGTGTAGATGGTGAGCGTGCCCACGATGGAGTCGTTGGGCGTAGTGCCGGCATCGGAGTGGAAGGCCAGCGCCAGATCCAGCGGAACGCGGCGTCCCGGGGCATCCGGATTCACACGGGAGCCGCCGGAAATCTCGTTTACCCATACGCCGCGGGCCGATATATCTTTCTTGTAATCGCCCTCCCATTTGTCCAGCAGCGTCATGTCCAGACCGGAGTACTGGAAGTTGTATACGGCGCCTTCCACATAGGCGGGAACCCCGGAGAGCGTGCCCTCGCGTTCCACTTTACCCATGCCGCCGCCGAAACGGACGGCATCGGCCGATACCACGCCGCCGGCGCTGCTGTGGTTGCTTAAGGAGACATAGCCGTCCTTGCCTTTGGCGAAGGGGAAGGTGCCCAGGTATACCCAAGTGCCGCCGGCCATCTGCTGATTCACCCGCTTGTGCGTTTCCCCGCCCAGGTGATGGATGGTATAGCGGGCGTCGGTGGTGCTGTTGGGCAGTGTTTTGTAACTAACGTACACGGCATACTCGCCCTTTTCGGGGATGTCGGGCCGCCAAATGGCCTGGGCCGATGCTTCTCCGTCGGTGACTTCCACCATGCGGGCGCTGCCCATGCGGAAGGGATTATCGGCCTCTTTATACTGCTCCTTGGCATCGGAAAAACCTTCGCCTGCAGGGCTCCAGGACCCTTTCTCTTCGTATTTCCCGGCCTGGCGGATACCATGCTGCCGCGGTCCGGAGAAAGATTCATCGTTGTCGCAGACCACCTCCCAGGTTTGCGGATCCCGCTCTTTGGGCGACAAGACCACTGCGCCGGCATTCTCCAGCATGGGCATCAGGAAGGGGATTACGTAGCTTTGTGTGTACAGGTCTTCGATGGTGCGGTGTGTGGCGCTGCGCTGCCATTCCCAGCGCTGCGTGCTTTCTTCCCAATAGCGGCCGTGGCTTTGCCAGATGGCGATATGGCGCCCGCTCAGGCCATTCTGCCAAACATCGTCCCCGCGCACCAGCGGCGGCGTTTTGCCGCGGGGATCGGCCACCTTGAATTTGCTGGCAATGGATTTGCCGTCGTTGCCGATGGACGGGATGGGTAGGTCGGCGATATTCTGACGCTGGGCATAGACGCTGCCCACTTTGTAAGTGCCTAATGCCGTGCTTGCCAATTGGCCCAGCTGTTCCCGGAACCAGGTAACGTCGCCGGGACGCCAGGGATAGCTGCCCAGGTTCACCGAATAGTAGAAATCAAGCACGTTTTCCCGCGGTGTCACCTTCTCCAGCCGGAAGGAATTGTCCACGCCGGTACGACGCTTGAGCCGCTGCTGAAGGGAATCGTTGGCCTCCCGGAAATCCCGGGGTCTGGGCTGAGCCAGCAGGGAAGGCGTTATCAGAAACAGCAGAAGCAGGGCGGGAAGGAGTTTTCTCATGCTTGTTTTCTTTGTTTTCGAATGTCCCAGTAGATAATGATCAGGGTGCCCAGGAAGAGGGCCAGAAGATCGGCCGCCAGGTCCCAGGTTTCTCCGCTACGGTAGTTGGTGAGGTGCGATTGTCCCCATTCCGTTCCCAAAGCCAGGAGTGCGCCCAGCACAAAGGTGAGACTGGAAAAGAGGAGGGTGGATTTTGGGGTTTCCGTGTATTTGTCGAAGGCCAGGAATGCCAGGATGGGGAAGGGAAGGAACATGCAGAAATGGCCTATTTTGTCTGTGGGGATACCCAGGAAGGTGGTGGGCAAAGAGGGAGTGCTGTCGAAACGGCCGAAGCAAAGCATCAGGAGCGCGACTAAATATACGCCAAATGCCACTTGGAATATGATTTTCAACCGTTTTTTCATCTGCAATTTTTGAAAAGCAAAAATAGTAAAAATCCCTTAAAAAACTGTATATTTGAAAAAATAACTTCGCATGAAAAAACGCATCCTGATTCTTTGTTTCATTGTGTGCCCACTGATGGCGGAAGCGCAGTCTATCTACCATAAGGGTTGGATCGATTTCAACAAAAATGGCCGGAAGGATATCTACGAAGACCCTTCGCGCCCTGTCAATGAAAGGGTGGCCGATTTATTGGGCCAGATGACCGTTGAGGAGAAAACCTGCCAGATGGCCACGCTGTACGGTTCGGGGCGTGTCCTTAAGGACAATCTGCCCACGCCGGAGTGGAAGCAGGAAATCTGGAAAGACGGGATTGGGAATATCGATGAGGAACATAACGGTTATCGGGGTTCCGGGAATGAATTCGCCATTCCGTTCGATAAGCATGTGAAGGCCCTGCAAACCATCCAGCGCTGGTTTGTGGAGGAAACCCGCCTGGGCATTCCGGTGGATTTTACCAACGAAGGAATCCGGGGTATCTGCCATACCAAGGCCACATATTTCCCGGCCCAGTGCGGCCAGGGCGCCACTTGGGATAAGGACCTGATTTCCCTCATCGGCGAGGCAGAGGCTAAGGAAGCCAAAGCCCTGGGCTACACCAACGTCTATTCTCCCATCTTGGACCTGGCTCAGGATCCCCGCTGGGGCCGATGCGTAGAAACCTATGGGGAGGATCCCTATCTGGTGGGCCAGCTGGGCAAGCGGATGGTCCTGGCTTTGCAGAAGGAGGGCCTGGTGTCCACGCCCAAGCACTTTGCCGTGTACAGCATCCCCGTGGGCGGAAGGGACGGGGCCACCCGCACCGATCCCCACGTGGCTCCGCGCGAACTGCGCACCCTCTATCTGGAACCATTCAGGGTGGCTTTCTCGGAAGCCGGCGCCCTGGGTACCATGAGTTCCTACAACGACTACGACGGCGTTCCCATCACCGGTAGTCATCTGTTTCTCACCGATATCCTCCGCAAGGAGTGGGGCTTCAAGGGCTATGTGGTGTCGGACAGCGATGCCGTGGAGTTCATCTACAACAAGCATCACGTTACGGAAAGCTATGAGGATGCCGTGGCCCAGGCTGTAAATGCCGGCCTGAATGTCCGCACCACCTTCAACGATCCCAGCAACTTCATCCTGCCGCTCCGGCAAGCCATCCAGGACGGGAAGGTTTCCATGGAAACCGTGAATGAAAGGGTGGCCGATGTCCTGCGCGTCAAGTTCTTCCTGGGACTTTTCGACAACCCGTTCACCGGCGATATAAAAGGTGTTAACCAACTGGTTCACAATCCCGAACATCAGGCCCTTTCCCTCCGGGCCGCTCACGAATCGATTGTGCTCCTGAAAAACGAAGGCAGTCTGCTGCCTCTTTCCAAGTCCTTGCGCAAGGTGGCGGTTATCGGCCCGAATGCCGATGAACGTCAGTTACTTATCTGCCGTTATGGTCCGGCCGATCCCGCCTTTATCACGGTGCTGCAAGGAGTGAAGGATGCCCTTCCTCAGGCCGATGTCCGCTATGAAAAAGGTTGTGACATCATCGATCCGCATTTCCCCGACAGTGAACTCATTGATTATCCGCTTGAAGGGGAGGAAGAGAAGATGCTGAACGCTGCCGTAGAGGCAGCCCGGGAGGCCGAGGTTACCATCCTGGTGCTGGGCGGCAATGAACTGACCGTCCGCGAGGACCGCTCCCGCACTTCCCTGAACCTTCCCGGCC
Source organism: Candidatus Cryptobacteroides sp. (assembly GCA_045226315.1). GTDB lineage: Bacteria > Bacteroidota > Bacteroidia > Bacteroidales > UBA932 > Cryptobacteroides. Next base: position 158,156 of record JBGVCF010000029.1, on the reverse strand, counting down.
GCCAGGAACTTTTGCTGAAGGCGGTGTATGAAACGGGCACCCCTGTGGTCCTGGTGCTGCTGGACGGCAGGGCCTCCACCATCAATTATGCCCAGCGGAATATCCCCGCCATCCTCCATGGATGGTTCCCTGGAGAGTTCTGCGGCAAGGCCATCGCCGATGTCCTCTTCGGCGACTACAACCCCGGCGGACGCCTGGCGGTTACCTTCCCCAAGACTGTGGGACAAATTCCCTTTGCGTTCCCGTTCAAGCCCGGTTCGGACGAGAAAGCCACCATTGGAGTATGGGGCGCTCTGTATCCCTTCGGACATGGTTTAAGCTACACTACTTTTGACTATAAAGACCTGGATATCAAGTTGGAAGGGCGGCAAGTCAAGGTCCGTTGTACGGTAACCAACACCGGAGACCGGACAGGGGACGAAGTGGTACAGCTGTATCTGACCGACGACGTGAGCAGCGTCACCACTTATACGAAGGTGCTTCGGGGCTTTGAGCGTATCACGCTGGCTCCAGGTGAATCCCGCTCCTTGGAGTTCACGCTGAGTCCGCAAGAGATGGGCCTCTGGGACAAAGACATGCGTTTCACAGTGGAGCCGGGCGGTTTCACCATTCGCATAGGGGCCTCTTCCCAGGACATCCGCCTGGAAGGGCATATTAACATATGACAAAAATGAGAAAAGTTCTGATTCCCTTACTCGCAGTGCTCTTGTCTGCCTGTAGCCATGCCGGGCCGGCTTCCGACAGCCCGCGTATCGTCAATATCATCAATTTCATCCGCCTCACGGAACCCCGCGACGAAGAAATCACCAACCAGGTCCTTTTCGAAACCGTCCGGTCGCAGGCGGAAGACCTTCGGAGCAAGGGCCTGGTGGGCACCTATCTTCTCCAGTATGATGCCTTGCTGGACCCCTCGTATCAGGCGCTCATGAAGGAAGAGATGCAGCGCGGGTGCGAGGTGGGGGCCTGGTGGGAGATCACCCAGCCTCATGTGGAGGACGCCGGCTACACCTGGAGGGGGCGCTTCCCCTGGGACTGGCATGCCCACGTGGGCTTTTCGGTGGGTTACACCCAGGCCGAAAGGGAACACCTGGCCGATGTCTACATGGAGAAGTTCAAGGAAATCTTCGGTCAATATCCCAGCTCGGTGGGCTCTTGGTTCATCGAAGCGGGAACGCTGGCCTATCTGCGTGACAAATATGGCATTGAGGCTTCCTGCTCCTGCCGGGACCAGGTGGGGACCGACGGCTATACGCTCTGGGGCGGATACTGGAACGGAGGGTACTATCCCAGCCGCCAGAATGCCTATATGCCGGCCCAGACGGCCGAAGGGGCCATTGACATTCCCATTTTCCGGATGCTGGGCAGCGACCCCATCTACCAGTATGAAGCCGGTGTGGGTGGAGCTGTCCAGAGTGTGGTGACTCTGGAGCCCGTGTATGAACTGGGCGGTGGCAGCCCCTCCTGGGTGGACTGGTTCTTCCGCATGTTCACCGGAGAACCGCATCTGGGGTACAACTATGTGCAGGTGGGACAGGAAAACTCTTTCACCTGGGACTGGATGAAGGATGGCTTTATCTATCAGACCTCCTGCCTTCAGAAACTGCAGGCGGAAGGGAAAGTGCGCATCGAGACCCTTCTCCAGACGGGCCGATGGTTCAAGGAGAACTATCCGCTAACCCCTCCTACCACCGTAATTATCACAGAAGATTATCAGGGCAATGGCCGGAAAACCCTTTGGTTCAACAGCCGGAACTACCGGGTCAATCTTCTTTGGGAAGGGGCGTCCCTGAAAATCCGGGACCTGCATGTCTTTGACGAGCAGTTGCGCTCGGAGTATCTGGACCATCCCGATACGCTCCCTGTTTTCCACTATGAGACGCTTCCGCTGGTGGACGGCTGCCTCTGGAGTACGGCCGACAAGATGGCCGGCCTGCATCTGCTTGCCCCGGATTTCGAGGCAGGGGAGCCGGTGTTTTCGGCAAAGGAAGGCTGCCAGATGGTTACCTGGCCTTCTGCTGACGGAAAAGGACGGTTTATCCTATCCTTCACCGAAGACGGCTTTGAGGTGACTTCCAAAGGAAATGTGGGGAAATGGTGCATGGAACTTTCCGTTGCACCCGGCGCAAAACTGCCTTTCACGGCAATCACTGGAGATACCCTCCGTGCCCGTTACCAGGAAAGGGACTACGGAGTGAAACTGAATAAGGGCTCTGTGGAAGACCTTCGCTCAGAAGGCGGAGAAACCGTTTTCCGGCTTGTCCCGGACAAGGGCCGGCTTTGGGTGGAAATTTAAAACAGGAGTTCGCCAAAGAATTTGGGCCGATGAAAGTCGGGCTGTTCTGTATGGATGGGCGCCCAGCTCAGGAAATGCGGATGGGCCGTCAGGTCTCCGCATTTGTAGAAGTTGGCCCGGATGCTGGTGGGCAGATGATCAGGGTCCACGCCAATGAGGTGGAAGGGGATGACCAGGCCCACGCGCCAGGAGTACACACCGGTGAGATCCTTCGTCGCCTCCGGCTCCTCAGGATGACAGTTTATGTCATTCTGAGCGAAGCGAAGAATCTCCTGCATCTGCTCCTTCGGCCGGGGCGTACGATGGTTGCGGTCGGGACCGATGCAGGCGAGGACCTTGCCCAAGGGATTCACCTCAAAGTTGTAATAAACGGCCTTGGAGGGGTCCTGGATGAATATTTCCACGCAACTGTCTTCCCATTGGCGGCCGTTGTCTTCGGTGTTCTGGGCACGGAGGTCCAGTCCGCTCACGCGGAAATCCACCACCAGGGCATCTTCTGTGCGGGCGATTCTGCCGCTGCAGAAAGGAGCATAAGGGAAATCGGCCGGCCAATTGACCTGCTGAACGTCAAAGCGGGCGCCTTTCAGTTCCAGGGCGCTGTCCAAATCTTGCTCATTCAGGTTGATTAGGGGGAGGTTCAATTGCGGGATCATAGGGCTTGCATGTCGTTAAGTTTCTTGTAATAACCGCCCAGCGCGATGAGTTCCTCGTGTTTACCGCGCTCTACAATGCGGCCTTCGTGCATCACCACAATTTCATCGGCATGACGGATGGTGGACAGGCGGTGGGCGATGGCAATGGTGGTGCGCGTGCTCATCAGGCGGTCCAGGGCATCCTGAACCAGGCGCTCGCTTTCTGTATCCAATGAAGCTGTAGCTTCGTCCAGGATAAGGATGGGCGGGTTCTTGAGGATGGCGCGGGCGATGGAAAGCCTTTGCCGCTGGCCGCCGGAGAGCTTGCTGCCACGGTCGCCGATGGGCGTCTGATATCCCTGTTCCTTCTCCAGGATGAAATCGTGTGCGTTGGCAATTTTGGCAGCGGCAATTACATCGGCCTCGGTGGCGCCTTCCACGCCGAAGGCGATGTTGTTGTAGATGGTGTCGTTGAACAGGATGGGCTCCTGGTTCACGATGCCCATGAGGGCCCGCAGGTCCTTCACGGCCACGTTCCGGATATCCTTTCCGTCCAGGGTGATGCTGCCGGCGGTGACATCCCAAAAACGGGGAATGAGATCTACCAGCGTGGTTTTTCCGGCGCCGCTTTCGCCCACGATAGCTATCATCCGGCCCCGGGGAATCTCCAGGCTCACCTTGTCCAGGATCTGTTTGTTGCCGTCGTAGGAGAAGCTCACGTCCTGGAAGCGGATGCTGTCCTGGAAACTGTCCAGGGATACGGGTTTTTCAGGGTCCTGAATGGGATTTTCGGCCTCCAGGATCTTGTTGATGCGCTCCATGGAAGCCAGTCCCTTGCGCACGCTATAGGTGGCACGGGACAGTTCCTTGATGGGCTCGATCACGGAGTACAGGATTACAAGGAAATAGATGAACGTGGAGGCGTCCATGAATTTGCTGCTGCCGATAAGGCCTTTCCCGTTGATAATCATGATGCCGCCCACGCAAAGCACGATCATGAGCATCACAGTGCCCAGGAATTCGCTCACGGGATGGGCCGTAGCCTGCCGGGTGCTCACGCGGGCCACTTTACGGCGCATGCGGTCCGTGATGTCCTGGAAGCGCCGGGACATCTTCTTTTCGGCATTGAAAGCCTTCACTACGCGCAGCCCGCCCAGGGTTTCATCCACCTGGCTCATGGTGTCGCTCCACAGGGCCTGTGCCTCCAGGGAAGAGCGTCTGAGCTGCTTGCCGATGACACCCATGATCCACACGAAAGCCGGGGCAAACACAATGGTGAACACCATCATCTCCGGGCTCATCCAGGTGAGGAAACCGAAGTAGATGAGAATGAGGATGGGATCCTTGATGAGCATGGATAGCGAAGCGACGATGGAATTTTCCACTTCCGATACGTCACCGGTGATGCGGGCAATGATATCGCCCTTGCGTTCTTCCGTGAAAAAGCCGATGGGAAGGCTCAGGATTTTGTTGTATATGCGGCAGCGGAGTTCCTTCACGATACCCGTGGAGATGGGAATCATAACGGCATTGGAACCGAAGTAACAGCTGGTTTTGAGGGCAGTGAACAGGATCATGACCCCGGCCAGCAGGAACAAGGTGGTGACAGCGCCGTGCGTTCCCGCAAAATCGGACACATAGAAATAAAAGTTGCCGATCACCTTGTCCTTGAACGACACCTCGCTATCCCAGGGGATGAAAGAATATACGGTGTTGTCCACCTTGAACAGGATGTTCAGCAGCGGAACCAGGATGGCGAAAGAAAAGATGTTGAACACCGCGCTCAGGATGTTCAGCACCACGGAACCCACCAGGTAACCTTTGTAAGGGGTGGCATATTGCCGCATCATTTTCAGGAAATCTTTCATGAGCGCAAAGGGTTATAGGGTCAAAAGCGGGGAAGCGATTCCACGGTGCAGCACGCGCAAATTCACCGTTCCGGGTTCCACTCCTGCTGCCTCCAGGGCGCTGCGGGCACTTTTATAAGCCAGTTCCGGCGTATTGTTGTTGCCGCTTAAATGGCACAGGAAAAGGTTCCTGAGGCCCGGGTGCATGAAAGCGCCGATAGCCTGGGCGCAGGCGTCGTTGGACAGGTGGCCGATACCATGGGAGATGCGGTCCTTGAGCTCCTGCGGATAGTCGCCGCCCACCAGCATGTCCAGGTCGTAGTTGGACTCCACCACCACCGTGGTGGCCAGGGACGCCCAGCGCAGGGCCTCGGGCGTGGTATGGCCCATATCGGTCATGAGCACGAACAGTTCCTCGCCGTAGCGGATGGCAAAGCCCACGCACTGCGTAGCGTCGTGCGGGACAATAAAGTATTGGACGTCAAATTCTTCCGTCACCGGATTCCATACGCCGGGCGTGAGATTTTGCCGGAAAGGGCCGATCCAGTCCCGGGTGAAGGGATGCCGTAGCAGGGCTTCGTGCAGGGGCCGGGTGGTCCATACCGGTGCCCCCACCCGCTTGCAAAAAGAGCCCAGCGAACGGATATGGTCGCCGTGGTCGTGCGTGACCAGGATGGCCGATATATCGTCGTATCCCAGATGCAGGTTGTCCAGTTCCTTCTTCACGCGCCGGATGCCCACGCCGGCATCGATCATGATGCCGGTCTGGTCGCCCAGCAGAAGGTAACAATTGCCGCAGCTGCCGCTGGAGAAACTCACGAAACGCATCACGGCCGGTCCTCCTTTTCGCAGTAGCGGGAGATGACATCGTAGGCGCCAGTTTCTCCCAGCTCGCCGGCCCGGGAAAGGTCAATACAGCCTTTCTCCTTATCTTTCAGGTAGATGAGAACAAGTCCGCGGTTAAAGTATGCGCTGCCCAGCCAGGGATACAGCCGGATGGCTTTGTCATAGCTGTCGATGGCCTGGACAAAGCGGGAACTCAGGCAGTAGAGGTTGCCCAGATTGAACTGGATGTACGGGAAGGCGGGTAACAGGGCGGCGGCGGCCTCCATATCGGCCAGGGCCTCTGAATAGTCGTATTCGCGGGTTATCTGTTCCCGCACCCTGGCCCGGGTATTGCCCTTGTCATCCATGGTGAGCGTCTGTACGTTGGATTCGAAGGAGGCGATGAAGGCAATCATTTCGGCCCTTAAAGCGGCCCTGTTCATGTAGTAGAAGGCCTTGAAATAAGAGCCGTACGGGTTGTCGCTGTCCATCTCCACTGCGTCCGTGAAATGCTGCAAGGCCGATGAATACTGTTTAAGCCCCAGCGACTGCAAACCCTTGAAGAAGGGGTCTGATACGGGCTGGGTGAGGATGGGGGAGGTGAGCGGCAGATCCGATGCTTCGGAGCGGATTTCCACCGGAAGCGGTGCCTGGGCCAGGAAGGTGTCCAGCAGGCGGTTTTCGTACTTGTGTGCCAGGGCGTAGTTGGCGTCGTCGCGTTCCTGGATGAGGACAAAGCGGTAGAGCGGCTTCAGTTTGATATCCACGTCGCGGGTACGGAGCATTTCGTCCTCGAAGTTGCCGCCCCTGGCGAAATCGGCGTCCAGAGCCAGCAGGTTGCTGTATTTGCGGGTGGTGTCGGAGAAATCGGCCCCGCCTGCCGTGGCCTTTTCATATTCGGCCACCTTGGTGCGCGCAATGCGGTAGTCCTCCTTGGAAGCGCGGTTCATACCCAGTTGCAACTCCACATAGGCGCGGTTCATGTAGGCTTTGGCGAAGTCGGGATACAGCTCGATGGCTTTGTTGTAATCGGCCAGGGCGTCGTCCCAGCGCTGCATGTCGATGAAGAAGCCGGCACGGTTGAAATAGGCCAGCACGTTGCCGGGGTTGATGGCAATCACGCGGTCCATGTCGGACAGGGCGCCTTCGTAATCGCCCACCTGGGCGCTCAGAAGACTGCGGTTATACAGGGTGAGGGCGTTTCCGGGTTCGTATTTGAGCACGGTGTTCAAGTCCTGCATGGCGGCGTTCAGGTCGCCGGTTTCACTGCGCACGATAGCCCGCTGGAAATAGGCCAGGGTGAGGGTGGAATCCAGTTCCACGGCCTTGTTCAAGTCTTTCAGGGCCTCGTCGTATTGCTTGCGGGCGGCATTCAGACCGCCGCGACGGATGTAACCCTCGGGCTCAAAGCGGTCCAGTTTGATGGCTTTGTTATAGTCGGCCAAAGCCTGCGTGGTGTCCTGCAGGAACAGATAGGAGGCGCCGCGGTTCAGGTAGGCGGCCGGGTCCTTGGGCTCCTTGCGGATGTATTTGTCGAAATCGGCCACCGCACGCTCGAACTGGCGGCTTAGGAAATAGGCTACGCCGCGGGTGAAGTACAGACCGGAAGCGCCCGGGCGAAGCTCGATGGCGCGCTGCAGGTCGCTGAGCGCCTGGTCGTAGTTGCCGGTGCGGCTTTCCGTGATGGCCCGGTAGTGGTAGCCGGAAGTAAAAACGGGATTCAGGCGTACGGCGGTGGAGAAATCGGCCTTGGCACCACGGATATCGCCCAGATTGTATTTGGCGATGCCGCGATAGAAGAACGTCCAGTAGTCGGTGGAATCCAGCTGGGCCAGTACGTTGAAATGGGCCACTGCCTCGTTGAGACGGCCATCCTGCAAGGCGCTGCGGCCGCGGAAAGAGAATACATCTTTGTCGTACTGGGCACGGGCCGATACTGACACGAGGAGTGCCAGTACAATCAAGAGTAAATGTCCGTGCTTTTTCATAAAATTATTTTCATTTCCGCCACGAAATAGCTAATTTCGCACCAAATGACAAAGATAATAAAAATTCTGCTGATATTTATGCTGCTGGCCTTCGTTCCGGCTGCTGCACAGGGGGTCCGCTACACCATCAGTCCCAAGAACGCCGAAACAGTGCTGCATACGGAGCATATCCGCGCTATGGTGGAACAGCTCTGCAATCCGGATATGGGAGGACGCGCTTTCGGAACGGAAGGAGGACAGAAAACGGCGGCCTGGCTGGAAGACCAGTTCATGGACCTGCATCTGGAGCCGCTGGGTGGTGCGTGGCTGCACGGCTTCCACTGGGACGGCCAGTTCGGCCGCAATGTGCTGGGACTCATCCCCGGAACGGCCAGTCGCTATGTGGTGGTGATGGCCCATTACGACAACCTGGGAACACTGGCCGGTAGTTTCTATCCCGGGGCCGATAGCAATGCCTCCGGAGTGGCCGCCCTGCTGGAACTGTCCAGGATGTTCTTCCACATGAAGGAGTGTAAGAAAAAGTATGGAGCGGGCATCATCTTCGCAGCCCTGGACGGAAAGGAAAAGAATCTGGCCGGCGCATCGGACTTGTGGCGTCTCATAGAACAGGGCCGATTAAAGGATCCCGTCAGCGGAGACTACGTGCGTCCGGAGCAGATCGTCATGGCCGTGAATCTGGATCAGCTGGGCTGCTCACTGGCCCCGCTCACCAAAGGACAGCCCAATTATATCATGATGCTCTCAGAAGAGAATACGGGCCGTCGCAGTACGCTGGAGCGGGTGAACCGCGACCAGAACATCGGCCTGGAGCTGGGCTACGACTATTATGGCAGTAAAGACTTTACCAAGCTCTTTTACCGCCGCATCAGTGACCAGCGGGTATTCCTGGAGCATGAGATTCCTTCCGTCATGTTCACTTCGGGCATCACCATGAACAACAACAAGGTTTCCGACACACCGGAGACACTGGACTACGCCCTCATGCGGCGGCGTATCCAGCTCATCTTCTATTGGTTGGATAAAATCTTATAGCGACTTTTCCCTTTCCTTGATGGCCTTTTTCAGGGCGCAGGAAGCACGGAGTTTCCGGATAGGTTTCTGGGTCACTTCAAACCCGTACAACTTTTCTTTCAGTTCGTCGGCCGTGTAGCTGGGGTATAATCTGGCCAGCTCATGGCAGATGAGTTTGAGCTGGTCGCCCACGCTCAGCGGATAGTCGTCGTCGCCAAAATAACCCTCGGTCCAGCGGAGCATTTCCAGTTGGGTGTGGACGCTCTTTTCTACCACCGCCGGGTCCTTCCCATTGTCCGCTGCCGTCCATGGCAATTCCAGCCCGGAGACGGTTCTTGCCGGGGCACAGCACAGGACGGTGGGGAGGGGATCCAGGCTTCCATCGGCCTTGGTAACGGCCTTGTCCCTGAGAGCGCTGCTTTGGAAGACGAAACTGGACAGGGGGGCATCCAAATTGTCCACCTGCGTGAGCTTGAAGATTTTCTTGGCATCGGCCTTCTTGGGAAAAGTTTTCTGGCCCTCGATGTTCACATGGTATTCCTCGAATTCCGGATGCTTTTTGGCCGTGCGCAGGACCTGCCCCACGAAATCGGGACCTGGTAAGGCGCCCTCTTCCAGGATGCAGGTGAGCGGTTCCTGGGTGTCCTGCCAGCTCCCGTGCCTGAATGTCAGCTGGGCTTCATAATCGGCCTCGGCCGGATCATTGTCCGGAAGATACACCGTAAAATCCTTGCTTTTTTGCAGAACGAGCGCTCCCAGGAGCTTGTCGTTGCCATTTTTAAGAACGATAGCCAACATATTGAGATTCATTTAAACATTTTTCAACCAGCGGCCGCGGTACAGGTGGATGAGGAAGAGGAGGCCGCGGAAGCTCAGTTCCACCGCCATGCATATCCAGAAGCCCACCAGGCCGTACATGCGTGTGAGGAAGATGGCTGGTATGATGCGCACCAGCCACATGGAGCAGAAGTTTAAGGCGCTGGGCCAGCGGGTATCGCCGGCACCCACGCAGGCGCCGTAGGCCACAATGGAGGCGGCATAGCCTATTTCGGCGAATGCTTCGATGCGAAGCACGCGGGCTCCCAGGCCGATTACCTCGGCATCCGGTGTGAGCAGCCCCATCATCTGGGGTGCAAAGGCGTACATGAGGATGGCCAGCAGGCCCATGATGCCCATGCCCAGGAAGCAAGTGATCCAGGCAAAACGCTTGGCCAGCGGCTTGCGTCCGGCTCCCACGGACTGGCCCACCAGGGTGGTGGAGGCATCGGCGATACCATATCCAGGCATATAGCAGAAGCTTTCGGCCGTGATAGCGAAGGAGTTGGCGGCAAGGGCGATGGTTCCCAGCGGGGCCACAATGACGGTGGAGGCAATGTATCCGCCACGCATGAGGATGTTCTGCAATGCCATAGGCCCGCTGATGCCCAAAGCTTTTTTCACCACCGGCGCCGTGGGACGGAAACTGCCTTTTTCCTGACGGAGATTCAGCTCCGGACTCTTGAGGGCGAGGAAGGAGAACATGGCGATGCCGGTAATGATCTCGGCCAGGCCGCTACCTAAGGCCGCACCGGTCACGCCCATATCTAATACGTAGATAAACAGATAGTTGAAGGCCACGTCCAGAACGCACATGCCGATACTAAGGAGGCTGGGCACCTTCATATTGCCGCTGGCCTGCAGGATGGCGGCGCACATCCAGTCCAGCTGCATGGCCGGCATGAACAGTGCTATGATGAAGAAGTATCGGCCTGCATCGGGGGCGATATCCTCCCCGCCGCCCAGCCAGTAGGGAAGGGCCGAGGAGATGGACATGCCCAGCAGGGCCAGCAGCGCGCTGAAACCCAGTCCGCACACCAGGGCCTGCCGCAGGACGGAACGGGCGCCTTCGAAGTCGTTGGCACCGATCCGGTGCGCCACCTGTACGGAGAAACCGCTGGTGACCGCCATGCCGAATCCGCCGAATAGCCATAGGCAGGTGGATACCAGGCCGATGGAAGCGCCTGCCGCCGCCCCCAGATGGCCCACCATGGAGGTGTCGATGTACTGCATCATCACGGAGGAGAGCTGCGCCAGAATGGCAGGATAGCTTAGCATGAGACACAGCTTGAGCTGCTGTCCCAGGCTAAGCGAACCGCCGTTGCGGATGCTTCCCAGCAAGATGTCCTTGGTGTTAGACATAAGGCGGGACTTCTTTGCTGTCAATCAGTTCCCTGAGTACGGGCAACCAGCTGTCGTCGGCGGTGCCGAAGGCGCTGCGCAGTTCCGGGAGGGTATAGGTTCCACCATGTGCCTCAATCCATTCTTTCAGCCTGACGGCCAGCTCCTTGGGGCGGGCGGCTCCGCTGCGGCAAAGGTCACAGTGCCCGCAGGGCTGGCTCTGCTCCTGGCCGAAATAGCGCAGCAGGAACTGGGACCGGCATTCGTCCTCTTCCTGTACGTATTCCATCATGGTCTGCACGCGTTCCCCGTAAGTGCTTCGCAGCAGCTTATAGCGCTGCGGAGACAACTGCACGTTGCCGGGACGCAGACGGTCGTGCTGGAGGTACAGGACGGTGGCGTGATCGGCCGGAATGTAACGGATCACGTGGTTCACGCTGAGGCCGTACAGCAATTGCCGTAATTGGGGCACACTCACGCCGCTTCGGTGGGCAACCGCTTCTTCGTCAATGGGTTGTGCGAAGGAGAAGATGCCCGTGTACATGCGCATGAGGGCTTCCAGCACGGCAGGCATGGCCGGGTCCGGAAGCTCTACCTGATAGAGTTGCTGCCGGCTCACGGCTATCTGGATACGGGTCTGAATGTCCAGGTCTTCGGCCAGCACCCAGTGCCCTTCACGTTCCAGGTATTGGATGGCGTACCAGGCGGGTGCACGCTGCAGGGAGAAATGCTTGCAGAAGGCTATGAGGTCGAACTTCAACATGCGGCCCATGCCGCTGTCGTAGGGAATCTCGAAGAAGACATGGACTTTGTGGTAGATATCCTCGATATATTCCAGGCTGGGGAAGGATATCTCTTCCAACTGTTTCAGGCGGGATAAATCGGTGCCGTTCCAAAGCAGAACGGCATAGGAGGGGAGTCCGTCACGACCTGCCCGTCCTGCCTCCTGGAAGTAGGCTTCCGGGCTGTCGGGAAGGTCGGCGTGCACTACAAAGCGCACATCCGGCTTGTCAATGCCCATGCCGAAGGCGTTGGTGCACACCATCACGCGGGTTTCACCGCTCTTCCACTGTGCCTGTCGTAGCGCCCGGGTTTCCGCTCCAAGGCCGGCGTGATAGAAGGAGGCCGATATTCCGGCGGCCCTGAGGGCATCGGCCATTTCCTGTGCACGATTGCGGCTGCGCACATACACGATGCCGCTGCCAGGCACGCCGTCGCACACGCTGCGCAGCTGACCCAATTTGTCTTGGGCCTTGCGTACCACGTAGCTCAGGTTGGGCCGTTCAAAACCCGAGCGCAGCAGATTCGGCTCCTTGAAACGGAGACGGTCCATGATATCGTTGCATACCAGCGGTGTGGCCGTGGCCGTGAGGGCAATGACGGGCGCCTCAATCTGATCCCTTAACTGGCCGATTTCCAGGTAATTGGGGCGGAAGTCATAGCCCCATTGGGAAATGCAGTGGGCCTCGTCCACTACCAAATATGACACTTTTAGGACGGGCAGGTACGACTGGAACAGCTTGGTTTGCAGGCGTTCCGGAGACAGGTAGAGGAATTTATAGTCGCCGTAGGCGGCATTGTTCAGAGCCAGATCCACTTCGTGGCGGGTCATGCCGGTGTGGATGGCCATGGCCCGGATGCCCCGCTGCTGCAGGTTCTGCACCTGGTCTTTCATGAGGGCGATCAGGGGGGTCACCACCAGGGCGATACCGTCCTTCATAAGCGCCGGTACCTGGAAGCAGATGCTTTTACCACCGCCGGTGGGAAGGATGGCCAGCACGTCACGACCTTCCAGGGCTTCCCGGACAATCTCCTCCTGCATAGGACGGAAACTGTCGTAGCCCCAGTATGTCTTCAGTACTTCCTGTGGTGTGGCCATATTTTGCGAAGGTACTGCTTTTTTCTTATTTTTGTGCATGGCTTTGCAGAAAACCAATGCGGCCCGGCTACTGGATGCAGCGGGCATTTCCTATACCCTGGTTCCCTATGAGGTGGACGAGGAACATCTGGAGGCTTCCCATGTGGCGGAACAGCTGGGGGAAGACTTGGACCGGGTGTTCAAGACCCTGGTCCTGCGGGGCGACAGGAACGGCCTCTTTGTCTGTGTAATGCCCGGATCCATGGAGGTGGATCTCAGGGTAGCGGCCCGCATCTCCGGCAATAAGAACTGTGCCATGATCCATGTGAAGGAACTGCTGCCCCTCACCGGTTATATCCGGGGCGGCTGCAGTCCTATCGGCATGAAAAAACCCTTGCCCACCTTTATTCACGAAAGCGCGCTGCTCTACGATTCCATCTACGTGAGCGCGGGTGTCCGTGGCCTGCAACTGTGCATGGACCCGCAGGACCTGATCACCTTCGTGGGCGCCGGTATCTATCCTATTTAACGGATTCCCAGGAATTTGTGGGTTTGGAGGGAGAGGCGCCAGATGCCGCCCCGGGTTTGGATGTGGTCGATGGTTTCCTGCAGCAGGGCAAGGTTGCGCTCCGGTTTGCCGGTGTCGCAAGGCTGGAGGAAATGCCAGGTGGCAGGGAAGTGAGCCCAATAGGTTAGCCGATCATCATCCATGGTACCGTCGAAGACCAGTTTCAGTTCATCGGCCTTTTTCAACACCACGCGGCCGTTGCCAGTGAGTCCGGGCACGTCTTCCTTGGGACTCAGGGTTACCCAATCCACCCCCGCAGGAATCGGATGGGTGCCGTTGGTTTCCATGTGGATACTGTAACCGGCTGTATGGAAGGCCGATAAGAGGGCTTCGTCCAGCTGCAGCGAGGGCTCTCCGCCCGTGAGGCATATGCGGCGGCATGCACCGCCCCGGCTACGTACGGCTGACAGGATTTCATCGGCGCTGAGTTGCGTAAAGGTTTGATGCTGTGTATCACAGAAGGGGCACCGCAGGTTACAGCCGGACAAACGAACGAACACCATGGGGGTGCCGGTCCAGTAGCCTTCTCCCTGCAGGCTGTAGAAGATTTCGTTGACGCGGTATTTACCGTTCATACGCGGCCATGTTGTTCTCGCTCTCCCACACTTCCACTTTGTAGGCGTTTTCCACGTGGTCGCAGATCCAGCGGGCAATGTTTTCGGCCGTTGGATTGAAGGGGAGTATCTCGTTCAGATTCTTGTGGTCCAGGATGCCGGAGATATCCCGCTTGATGTGGGTGAAGTCGGTCACCATGCCATCGGCGTTGAGGGTCTCGCTCTTGCAATAGACCTTCACAATCCAGTTGTGGCCGTGCAAATCCTCGCACTTGCTTTCATAGCTGAGCCGCAGCGCATGGGCGCTTGAAATCTCCAGCCGTTTGCAAACGTAATACATAGTATTCAAATTTTGACAAAGGTACGGAAAAAATACATATATTTGCATTTATGAATACAAAGCAAAATTTCGTCATTACCGTCAGCCGTGAACTGGGTTCCGGCGGACGCACCATCGGCCGCAAACTGGCCGCCCAACTGCAAGTCCGTTACAGCGACAAAAACCTCATCGAGGGTCTCATGGAGAAGTTCAAACTTTCCTCCTATGAAATCGAGCGCATCAAAGGAAAGAAGCAGAACTGGTTGTCGGATCTGCTGGAGGTGGTGGCTCCCGTGCCCAATTCTGGTTCGTACATCGGCTTCGAGCCCAGGCGCGGAGACGATTGGAACAGCCAGGGTGTCAAGGCCGATGAAATCGTGGAGGCCGAAGCCCAGATCCTGAAAGGCATCGCCGCTGAAGGTTCCTGCGTCATTGCCGGACGTTCGGCCTTCTTTGTGCTGAAAGACCATCCCAACATTCTGAATATCTTCATTCAGGCCCCGCTGGAAAAGCGTGTGCAGCGCGTGATGGAAAAACAGTCCCTTACAGAGGCAGAGGCCCGCGAAGTGATTGCTTCCGTGGACAAATCCCGCGACACCTATGTGCAGCGCTATGCCGGAGTTAGCCGCTACGACTCCCGCAACTACGACCTTGTACTCAACGTAGGGGACCTGACCGACGACGAAGCCGTTGCCTGTATCCTCAAGTATATCAAGTACTCAGACAAGTAGCGGTTTGTTGTTCGAAGGGATTATCAATGCCCGCGACTTAGGCGGTATCCGGATTGGCGACAAGACGGTGCGCAGTGGCATGCTCCTGCGCACCGCCCATTTGAACCAGGCCACGGATGCCGATATCCGTCGCCTGCAGGAGGAATACCATCTGAAGAAGATCTTCGATTTCCGTACCCTGCAGGAGGGCGCCCTTCAGCCGGACCGGGAGGTTCCCGGCGCTTTACATTATTCCCTGCCCACTTTGGACGTGGCGGCGGAACAGAAGAGCGGCAAAGCTATCCCGGACGAAATGTGGATAGACCTGTCCAAACACATCGTACGCCTCTCTTTCATGAAGATATTCCAGGAAAAGGGTAGACAACTGTATCCCTCCCTGGTCCTGAGTGAATTCTCCCAACTGCAGTACGCTTCCTTCCTTAACCTCATTCTGGAAACCGAGGAAGGAGCCGTGCTATGGCACTGCTCCCAGGGAAAGGATCGGACCGGCATAGGCGCCGCGTTCATTCTGGCCATCCTGGGCGCAGACCGTGAAACCATTGTCAAGGATTTTGACCGCTCCAACGACATTTACCGCCCTCTGGTGGAAAGATTCTGCGCCGAGGTTCGCGCAGCCGGCGGCGGTGAGGATGAGGAAGATACGGTGCGTGCCTTCATGGGCGTGAGCGTGAGAAACTTCAACCGGGCGCTGGATATGATCGAAGCGCGCTGGGGCTCCATCATGCACTATCTGCAGGATACCATGGAAGTGAGACCGGAAGATGTGAAGCGTTTTCGGGAGCGTTATCTGGTTTAACGTCCGCAGATATTCTTGAAATCGCAGATGGCGCAGGTATTCCGGTCCTGCGTGCGCTGGAACGGGACGGCGGGGTCTGTCATCTGTTCCAGCATTTCTTTTAGCCTTTCCCGCATCAGACGGGTGAATTCGGGGCTTTCCGGCACTTCCGGAAGGGCGCCGGTGTATAATCGGCCTGTGCTATAAATGGCATTGACCACCCGCTGGCCGTGCAGGGAAGGATCGGCGTGGGCAAAAAGGCCGTACACAAACAGTTGCAGGGCAATCTTGGGCCGACCGCTGTTGGACGGGCCGAAAAGTTTCTCCACTATGGCCGCAGCGTTGTTGTCCGTAATCAGGATGTCCTCGTCCTCCACCTTGCCGGTTTTGTAGTCTACAATACGCAGTTCTCCGCTGCGGTAACTGTCCATACGGTCCACATACCCCATGATACGGAAACCCTCGAAACGGGTTTCCCGGTATTGCTCCAGGCCGATGATGTGGAAACCCTCGGAACCGGTGTCCGTCAGGAGTTGTATATCGTACTGGAGCGTGGCGCGGACATAGTCCAGCAGCACTTCTTCCAGCACCAGGTTCCGTCCGCTCACTTCCAGGCTGCGCAGCTGCTCCAGAACGCCCTCGCGGATGTGTTGGCGCAGCCCTTTTTCGTCTTTCAACAGCGCCTGCAAATGGGCCGATGTTACTATCGGCTGCTTATACAGCTTTTGGAGCACGCCGTGAAAAACGCGCCCCAGCATGCCTGCGTCCAGGGATTCGGCCACCTCGTCCTCCGTTTTTAAGTGCTGAACGAACTGGTAGTAGAAACGCGCCGGGCAGTACAGGTAACTCTGAAGGGTGGAGGCCGATAAAGCCCCTTCCCGGATGGCCTGAATATCGGCCTCCGTCTTGGGAATGCTGTCTTCCACCACGATGGGATGCATCTGGGCAACGGCCACGCGGCGTTCGATGGGCCAGTGGAAATGGTACTGGAGCTGTTTGATATAGCGGCTTTCCTCTCCGGTTTTCAGCCCTTCGGTCCGGCTGTCGTACAGCAGCCAGACCCGTTCCGGACGCTGGATCATGCGGTAGAAATAGTAGGCCCAAACGGCATCCTGATACTCATAGGTGGGCAGGCCGAAGCCTTTGCGCAGTTCCGGCGGAATGAACGAGGGATTGAAGCTCTTCCGGGGGAAACTGCCCTCGTTGGCGCTGAGGATTACCAGATTGCGGAAATCCAGTGCGCGCGTTTCCAGCGGTCCCATCACCTGCAGACCCTGAAGAGGTTCGCCGCGGAACGGGACCGAAATCCCCTCCAGGATGCGCTCCAGCAGGCGCAGATGGGTGGCCGGCAACACGTCCAGGTCTATGTCCTGCAGAATGTTCAGTTGCGTATGGCAGCGCTTGGCGAAGTCCAGCTCCAGCAGTAGTTCGCCCCGGGCACTGAGTGTCCGGCCCACCAGGGCCACAACATCGGCGAAATAACGTTCCACCGCGTGGTTTTGCGCAGCCGAAACAGCCTGGTTGTCGGTAATGACCGGCTGGAACAGCAAATCCAGCGCCGGCCCTCCCCGAAGATTGTTCAGGGGAATGAAGTATTGGACCTGGGCTTTCACCCGGGCCACAGTTTGCGCCTCCTCTTCCGACAGGATTTCACGCAGCAGGCCACAGGACAGCAACTCTCTAACAGGTCTATGGTATAGGTACCAGCCTTCGGGCCGATGCCGCATTTGCAGTTGCATCTGTCCCAGGGCCTGCAGCAGGGCGAAAACGCCACTGCCGCCCATGGGATAGCCCATGGTTACATTCACCGACTCCTGCTCCGGTGGCAAGGCATTCAGCAACGGCAGCAGCAGATTTTCTTCCGGCAGTACGAAAGCCGTTTCTACCGGTTCACCCGTAACCTGTGCCAGAATTTGCGGCGCCAGTTTGGTTTGCCCCACGGCCGAGGGAACGCTGATGACAGTAATCTTCGGTTTGCCAAGACCTGTCGGATCGATAGGGAAAGCCTGCGGGAATTCCGCCACGTTCTGTCGCATGAACAGCGAAGCTTTGTTGGCCGGGTCCTGGATTTCCTCTGTCACGAAATCCCAGACGAATTGCGCCAGACCGGCATCCCGCATCCGTTTCAGGAGCAAATGCTCGCAGGCCGTAAGCGCATTGAGTCCCACAAATACATAGCGGTCCGCTTCCGGAAAAACGGGGGACAGGATGTCCACCACCGGGAGACCGGATTGTATCCGTTCCGCCAGGTTCCGGTACACCAGACCTTCATAGGCCAGGCCTTTTTCCGCCAGGCGCTCCCGGAAGAGCTTATACAGTGGATAAAGCAGGTTCCATAGTCTTAGGAAACGGTTTTTGATGGTGCTCTCTTTCCCGTCCCGGAAATGGAGGAGAAAGCGCTCGATGGCTCCGCGCTGGTTTTCGCTCAGGTAATCGAAGCTGTCCTGCAGGGCCTTGAAATCGCCCACGTTTTGCAGCAGGGCCCGCGCGTCCACCAGGTATTTGTCCATGTCATCGAAATCGGCCAGCAGGACATCTCCCCAGAAGACGAATTCGTCCAGTGGCTCCGCGGCCGGATTCAATTCCTTATAACAGTTGTATAGTTCCAGCAACAGGCGCAGACGGTCCGTGACTTCCACTCCCGAGAGGGCGCAGAAGAAGTCACGGATGGTGTACAGGGGCGGAACCAGCAGGGGAGTACCTCCTTTTACGGCTTCTCCCAGGTATTTGCGGAAGAAGACCATCGACCTCCGGTTGGGGAAGACGAAGCAGGTGCGCTGGATGTCCCCGGCCGCGTAATAATGCGCGGCTACCTGTTGCAGGAAAGGCGTCATTGGGCGTTTTCGTAGCCGAAGTAACGGTCTTTCTTAAGCGAAGGCACTCCGTCTCGCATCCAGGCGGGTTCGGGACCGCCCTTCAGATAGTAGTCGAAGAACTGCTGCAGGCGGATGGTGAGGTCTTTACGGTTACGGCGTTCCCTCAGGTTATGTGCTTCGTTGTTGTATTCCAGCAGCCAGGCCGGCTTGCCCAGGCGCCGCAGTCCCATGAACATCTCGATGCCCTGGTACCACGGGACGGCTCCATCGGCGTCATTGTGCATGATCAGGACGGGCGTAGTTACGTTGCGCAGCTTGAACAGCGGGGAATTCTCCAGGTACAGCTCTATGCCGTCCCACAGCGGGCGGCCGATACGGCTCTGTCCCTGTTCGTACTGACCCTGACGGCTGCTGCCGCTTTCCCAGCGGATACCACCGTAGGCCGATGTCATGTTGCTGACCGGAGCTCCGGCGCCGGCACACTTGAACATGCCGGTGCGGGTGATGAGGTAGGCCACCTGGTAGCCGCCCCAGCTCTGGCCCTGGATGGCCATGTTGTCCTTGTCCACCCAAGGGAAGCGGGTGAGGGATTCAGCACCGCTAACGATGCAGTTAACCGCACTTTCTCCGGGCATACCGGCGTTGTACACGATATCCGGCACAAATACCAGATAGCCGCGGGAGACATAGAAAGTGATGTTGATGATGGACCAGCTGGGCTGCACGGGGATATTCTTGTACAGGGTTTCGGAATTCTTCTCGTAGAAGTAGATGAGCATGGGATACTTCTTGTTGGCGTCGAAGTCTTCCGGTTTGTAAAGGAGACCGTCCAGCGGAGTGCCGTCGTAGGCGTTCCAGTGGTAGAGTTCCACCGTACCCCAGTTATAGTCTTTCTGTTGGGGATTGATGGCCGAAAGTTTCTGTTCGGCCTTCCCCAGGTTAGAGGCATAATAGACATCCATCTGGGTCTGGAAGTTGCCCTTCTGGTAGGTGAAGACCGGGGCCTTGGTGGCCTTCTGGACACCGGTCCAGGTGTAACCGCCTTTTTCCAACTTCTTGAAGCTCTTCGCAGGATTGGCCACCTGCATACAGGCCAGGCCGTTCTCCTTGCTGGTATTGTCGAACAGGCTCAGGATGATATTCTCCGAAGGGCGGATATGCCGCTGCTCTTCGCGGTCCATGGTGTTGATGTAGCGGTAGGTGATGCTTTCCTCTGCGCCCTGGGTCAGACGTACTGCTGCGCTTCCGTCCACCGGCGCTTTCCAGATGTCGTAGCGGTCGTAGATCAACAAGGCATTCTCTCCTTCCAGCCAGCCGGCCATGCCGTACGGATCCTTGAGCATGGGGTGGTCGTCTTCCTGGTTCCAGCATGCAAGGTCGGGTGCCAGGGTGCGCTCCTGGGCGGCTGCGATATCATAAACCTTCCAGCAGCGGGCCTGTAGATCCCACCAGGTAACGTATTGGGCCAGCGGGGACAGGGAAACCCGGCTCAGTTGACCCTGGGCCACGGGAACTTCACCATTGGGGCCCACTACGCTCACGGCTACCGTGTTCTGGTAATTCCACTGGGTCTCCACGGGATCCACGATGCGCACCTTGAGGTCATAGGGGCCGTCTCCCCGGTTGCCCTGGGTATAGCGTACCAGGCGGGTATCGTTGAGGAGTCCCTGGCCCAGGCGCACGGGGAAGGTGTAGGCTGCATCGGCCTTCAGATTCACTTTCTGCATGGGCGGCAGCTGGGGTGCATTCCAGTTCCAGATATCCAGTCCGGGCAGTTCGAAGGGCACCAGGCTGGTGTCCTTGGGCGGGGTGAGTTCCTGCACACCCACGTAGATGCGCTGGCCGTTATGGCTATAGGAATAGGTGCTGTTCTCCGTCATGCCCCAGCCTTCCGGGAGAGTTCCCAGGCCTTCCAGTTTTTCGGTTTTCCCGTTGGCATACTCGTAAAGCTCGGCGTGTTTACTGCCGGAGCTCACGGTATCGCGCGCTACAAGGAAAAGGGCCTTGGTGCCGGTTTCATCGAAGTGCGGAACGGCGTGCCAGGTGACGGTATCCGTGAGGAACTTGGCTCCATCGGCCAAGGTGTAAAAACCTGTCACATAGCCCTTTTTGCCGGTTTTGCGCACCAGGCCGATCTGCTGACCGTCCCGGGACACTTCGTATTTTTCAATGTTCTGCAGGGTGTCGATGTGGGCATCGGCCCAATGGTATACCAACAGCGGGTTGCCCAGTTGTTCCTTCTTCTTGCGGGCTTTGGCGGGCATTACGGCCGATGTGTCCGTGGTGCTGAAGGCGAAGCCGTCCAGGGCGTGCCGGCCCATCTTGAAGTCCTTGACCTTGGGGAACTTGGTCACGGCACCGGTGGTGAGGTCTATCACGGCCAGGGAGTCCTTAGGCATCTGTTCGGGCTTTTTCTTGTCGATCTTGGCCCGGCGGGTTTTCTGGAATTCCGGCTTGATCAGGCACACGGCGTACTTTTCGTTGTCCGTGATACGTGCTCTGTATCCGCGAGGGATCATTACTTCACGGCCTTTTTTGCCCATCACTTTCAGGTACAGGGTACCGTCCCCTTCCTGGGGATTCACTTCATAGCTCACCACATTTCCGGCGGGCGAAATATTCACGTTGGCAACGGCTTGCCAGCTGTCGTACGCACTGTGGTCCAAGGGTTTTTTCTGGGCCTGCAGGGGAAGGACAAACGCCAGCAGGACAGGGAGAAGGAAGTACTTTCTCATATTGAATTCAATTTCCTGCTAAATTAGTAAAAAATCCGAAAAATACCTATATTTGTGAACCTTAGAATAGTTCTAATGTACCACAAATAACAACTAAAAGGAATTCATTCATGAAAAAGAAATTCAGATGTCTCGTTTGCGGATATGTCCATGAAGGCGACAATCCCCCCGCAGAGTGCCCTATTTGCCACGCCAAGGCCGAAAAGTTTGTAGAAATCAAGGAGCAAGGCAGTGATCCCCAGTGGGCCTGCGAGCACGTAATAGGCGTTGCCAAGGGCTGCGACCCTGAAGTCTGGGCAGGTCTCCAGGACCACTTCGTTGGAGAGTGCTCAGAAGTGGGTATGTATCTGGCCATGAGCCGTCAGGCCGAAAGAGAAGGCTATCCCGAGATTGCCGACGCCTTCAAGCGCTATGCTTTCGAAGAGGCCGATCACGCCGCCCGCATCGCCGAACTCTTGGGCGAAGTGGTCTGGGACACCAAGACCAACCTCAAGAAGCGCTATGAGGCCGAGGCCGGCGCATGCGAAGGCAAGCTGGCCATCGCCACCCGCGCCAAGCAGCTGGGCTACGACGCCATCCACGACTCCGTCCACGAAATGGCTAAGGACGAAGCCCGCCACGGTGCAGGTTTCCTGGGTCTGTACAAGCGTTATTTCGGTAAATAAACCCTGAGAAATCCGGGTCTCTATTGGTAAAGGTGGCGTTTTACGCTGCCTTTTGCCGTTCTTTCAAATGGCACGTCCACCAACTCCACACGGTAAATCTGGCTGAAACGGGGGAGGTGGGCGTTGCTGGCGTTACGGATGTCTTCGGCCAGGGCGGCGATGGCTTCTTCATCGTCGCCGGGAACGGCTCCGGACACGGGATAGACCAGTGCGGTTACTTTGCCGTCGCGGTCCAGTACCAGCGATTCCTCCACCTTGGGATGACGGCTCAGGATCTGTTCCACTTCTTCCGGATAGATGTTCTGGCCGGAAGCGCTCAGAATCAGAGCCTTGATGCGTCCGCGGATAAAGAGGTTGCCGGCTTCGTCCATTACACCCAGGTCGCCGGTGCGGAACCAGCCATCGGCCGTGCGGCATTTGGCATCGGCCTCCGGGTTCTTGTAATAGCCGGAAAAGAGGTTGGGACCCAGCGTCTGGATTTCGCCGGGAATGCGGTCCGGTTCGGAGGAATTGATACGGATCTGGTGCACGGGTTTGCCGCAGGAACCCGGGGCGAAGTGCTCCGGCTTTTCTATGGCCAGCAGGGGACAGGCTTCCGTCATGCCGTAGCCTACCGCGTAAGGCAGCTCGATTTTTTTGAAAACGCTTTCCACCTTCCAGCTGAAGGGGGCTCCACCCACGATGATGGTGTGCAAGTTTCCGCCAAATGCTGCCAGCACCTTTTTGCCCACGGCCTTATAGAAGGGGGTGCGAAGGACGGGCACTGTGCGAAGTGCCTTGGCAGCGCGGGTATTCAGCTGCGGACGGATGAGGTTCACATACACCTTTTCCATGATCAGGGGCACCGTAATCATCAGATACGGTTTCACTTCCGACATGGACTGCACAAGCAGGGAAGGCGAGGGCGCCTTGCCCAGGAAGTAGATGGTGAATCCGGTGCAGCAGGGATAGATGAATTCCATGGCCAGGCCATAGATATGGGCCAGAGGCAGCATGGACACTATGTTTTCCGGAGCGTTGTGGATGTTCTGCTGACAATACTCCACGATGTCCGACATGGCGCCAAAACTGAGCATTACGCCTTTAGGGTCGCCGGAGGTGCCGGACGTATAATTGATGATGGCAATGGATTCCAGGTTGTCCGGATAATGGACCTGGTCGAAGTCGAAGCCCTCCGGGTAACAGTCCTGAAACAGTTGTTCGCGGTCTTCCCAGGCCGATGACAGGCGCTCATCATCGCTGAAAAGCAGCTGGTCTTCCTTGGCATCAAGAACGCCGCGGATTTGAGGCAGCTCGAAGCGGCTCAGATGTTTCCAGATATCGGCATCGGCTATGAGGAGCACGCTGTCCGAATGACGGATCAGTTGCGCTGTTCCTTCCGGCGTGTAATTGGGGAGGATGGGAACGATGACGGCTTCGTAGGTGTTCACCGCCAGGAAACAGATGGCCCAGCGGGCTGAATTCTTGGCGCAGAGGGCGATCTTATCCCCTTTGCGGATGCCGGCGGCCTGGAAGAAAATGTGGAACTGCTCGATGGCTGCGGCCACCTCTGCGTATGTATAGGCCTTCCCGCCATAGTCGCACAGGGCAGGCTTGTCGGCGCGCAGGCGCATCTGTTCTTCCAACTTCTTCAGGTATGATTTCATCTCCGGCTTTTTGGGGGTGCAAACGTGCGAAATTTTTATTAAATTTGCAAGGATTATGCCAATTCCAGCCATCATAGGGACTATTTTATGGAGCGTACTCTACCTGAGCATCGCTGTCCAGGTTACCATGAGCAGAAAGGATTCAGACGCCAAACTTTTCTGGCTGGTGTTTGCTGCACTGTTCCTGCCGCTGGCACTGCCTCTATACCTTTTGGCAGGCATCCACTACCGCCGTCCTGATGCCCGGGAACGCCTGCATGGCCGTTCGGTGGACTTTTTCCAACGGCAAATGACCGAAGACCTGAAGGAACGCTATTTCACCAACGCCCAGCTGGAGCAGGTGGACGAACTATGGCGTCCTCTGGCCCACTTGCTGCTGGCCTGCGGGGAAGGGAACAAGGTCTATGCCCACAACTCGTTCGAAATCATTACTTCCGGTGCCCGTAAAAGGGAACTCCTGCTGGAAGATATCAGCAAGGCTCAAAAGTACATCCATCTGGAATACTTCCGTTTTGGAAACGATGCTTCCGGTAGGGAAGTGCGGGATGCCCTGCTGAAAAAAGCTTCCGAAGGAGTGGAGGTGCGGTTTATCAACAACAACATGTCTGCGTGGAACATCCCCACGTCCTATTTTGAAGATATGCGCAAGGGAGGCATGGAAGTGAAGAACTTCACAAGCATCCGCTATGGCTGGCACATCTGGCTCATGCGCCTGAATCACCAGGACCACCGCAAGATGGTGATCATCGACGGCAAGGTGGCCTATACCGGCGGCATGAACATCAACGACAACTACTTCTGTCGTTGGCGCGATACCCACCTGCGGATAGAAGGACCGGTGATTGCACGCCTGCAGGTCTCGTTCATCGACACCTGGATCAGTTGTGGGGGAAAGCTCAACCGTTCGCTCCCATATTATTTCGACATTCCCATGGAAGGGGGCGCGGCACCGCTCAAGGACAAACTCCTGCAGGTGGTTACCGATGCTCCGGAATTCCCTTTGCCCTCTTCCCAGCTGGCCTACGAATGGATTTTGCAAAACGCACGGGAATACGTCTATATCCAGACGCCCTATTTCATTCCGCCCACCTCCTTCCTGCATGCCCTCAAGGGGGCGGCCTTGCGTGGAGTGGACGTGCGCCTGATGCTGCCCAAGGAAGTGGATACCCCGCTCATCGGCTGGGCCAACCGTTCCTATTATGAGGAATGTCTGGAGGCCGGCGTCCGCATCTTCGAAAGGAGCGGCGCTTTCATCCATTGCAAAACCCTGGTGGCCGATGATGCCGTGAGTATCGTGGGCGCCACCAACCTGGATGCACGCAGCTTCGGCATCAACAACGAGGTGAATACCTTCGCTTACGACCGGGAAACCGCCCTCGCATGCAAGGAAATTTTCCTGGACGACCCCGCAGCGCTGGAGGAAATCCTCCTGCCCGCATGGAAGGTCAAGCACCGCAAGCATCGGCAGTACTTTTCCCAGATTATCCGCCTTTTCAGCAGTCTCCTGTAATTAAGGAAACAGGAATTCGGCGGTGCTTTTCAGGCCCGTCGTACCATAATAGCTTCCCACCACATCTCCCTTCAGATATACCTGCCGGCCGATATATTCCGGGTGGTCTACCAGGTTCAGAGCGTCGCGAAGGGCCCCTTTGGGCAGTTCTACGGCCAGACAGGCCGCTTTTTCCTTTATGGAAGGACTATCGGCCAGCGCCAGATGGGTGGTTTTGTCAATGCCCTCGATCTTTACGCTTTTCCCGTTCGATGTTAAGTCCCCGCCCACGATGTAACCGTACACCCACAGGCTTTTTTCTCCCACATGCGCCCGGGCCTGGCTCACGGAGAAAGCGTTTACCAATACATAGTCTTCGCCAGTATAGGTCCTGGTTGTGTCCACGGAAATGCTCACCTGACCACCGGGTTCGGAAACCTCCAAGCGGATGGTAAGGACTTCCCGGGGCGCGAGCTGACGGGTAAAGAGCGCCTGTTCGTTGCCCTGGAAATACAGGTATGCAGAAACGGCATCGGCCAGAAAATAGCCGGTCCGTTGCTCCTCATAGGTGTATTTCAGTTGGGTGTCGGCTTGACGGACATACAATTCACCGCCGGGAAAGGCTTCCTGGAAAGCGGAGGAAGGCTGAATCCGAAGGCCGGCGTTAAGCAAAGTGCATACGAGCCGGGCCGTTACCTTCTCACCGGAAGGCACCACCACCACTTGCTCGTCTCCGAACTGCGGACGCTCGAAGGCCGGGACCGTGAAGGGGATGGAAACCACTTTCAGGGTATAGGCGCCGGGCGATACCGGCAGGTAGGCGGGCGAATCACCGTAGGTTCCCTCATACAGGAGGTGTCCGTCGGCATCCTGAATAGTCAGGTAAAAATCGTTGGTGTCCGGCATTTCGGTTTTGGTGGACGGGTTTTCCACAAGTGTCCAGCGCAGCTCGCCCATTTCTTCCGTCTTGGGAAGCAGGGAAAAGTCGTCGCAGGCACCCAGTCCCGCCAGCAGCGGGAGCAATAGCAAAAGTTTTTTCATAAGGCAAATTCGTTAATGGGCCGGACTCCGTTGTCCGGTCCAGGACGAAGGTAGGGCCCTCGCAGGAAACCCATCGTAAAAAAGCAGACTTTTTTTCTTACGATTCGCCTGAAACAACACCCTTTCGCGCATTTAAAATGCACGATTTCCTTTCTTCACGCAAAATCCGTATATTTGCAAGATTGAGTAAAGCAAAAAACCTATGTTCGAGAACCTGAGCGAGAGACTGGAGCGGTCTTTCAAGATACTGAAGGGTGAAGGGAAAATCACCGAAATCAATGTAGCCGAAACGGTTAAGGACATCCGCAAGGCCCTGCTGGACGCCGACGTAAGCTACAAAGTGGCCAAGGACTTCTGCAACCGCGTGAAGGATAAGGCCATGGGTGCCAACGTGCTCACCGCCGTGAAGCCCCAGCAGATGATGGTGAAGATCACCCACGACGAACTGGCCGATTTCATGGGCTCTACGGCCCAGGACATCAACGTGAAGGGGAATCCCGGCGTGGTGCTGGTGGCCGGTCTCAACGGTTCGGGTAAAACCACCTTCTCGGGCAAGTTGGCCCTGCTCCTGAAGTCGAAACGGGGCATGAAGGTACTCCTGGCAGCCTGCGACACTTTCCGTCCCGCCGCCATCGAACAGCTCAAAGTCCTGGGCGAAAGCATCCAGGTGCCCGTTTATACGGAAGAAGGGGAGAAAGATCCCATCAAGATTGCCAAAGCCGCCATTGCCAAGGCCAAGGCCGAAGGCTATAGCGTTGTGATTGTGGATACCGCCGGCCGCCTGGCTGTGGACCAGCAGCTCATGGACGAGATATCGGCCCTGCACCAGGCCGTCCATCCCACGGAAACGCTCTTCGTGGTGGACGCCATGACGGGTCAGGACGCCGTGGAAACGGCCAAGGCCTTCAATGACCGCCTGGACTTCGACGGAGTGGTCCTTACCAAGATGGACGGCGACACCCGTGGCGGTGCGGCCCTTTCCATCAAGGCCGTGGTGGGGAAACCCATCAAGTTCGTAAGCTCCGGTGAAAAGTTGGAAGCACTGGACGTATTCCATCCCGACCGTATCGCCGACCGTATCCTGGGCATGGGCGACGTAGTGTCCCTGGTAGAGAAAGCACAGGAACAGTTCGACGAGAAACAGACCCGCGAACTCAAGAAAAAGCTGGCCCGGGACCAGTTCACCCTATGGGACTTCTACCAGCAAATCCAGCAGGTGAAGAAGATGGGCAACGTGAAGGACCTGGCTTCCATGATTCCCGGAGTGGGCAAAGCCATCAAGGATGTGGACATCCCCGACGATGCCTTCAAGACCACGGAGGCCATCATCCTGTCCATGACCCCGTATGAGCGCGAGCATCCGGAAGCCATCAATGGCTCCCGCCGCAAGCGTATCGCCGATGGCTCCGGAACCTCCCTTCCGGATGTGAACAAGCTCCTGAAGCAGTTCGAAGGCACCCGTAAACTAATGAAGGGTGCCGTCACCGGCACCCTAATGCAGCAAATGAAGAATTACCGTCCGCGCTAGCGCGTGAACAGGAGGGCCATGTCGGCCTCCAGGGCGGGCTGGGCGATCTTCTCCGGCACGAATTTCCAGGTTCCGATGACAGCGGGCTTGCCGATGATCTCGGGATCGATGCTGCCGTTTTCCATCAGATAATCGTATAAGATGTTGCGGAGTTCCGGATGGCGGGAAACTATCCGGTCATCGGTGTTTTCTATGCCGGCTTCCTGCAGCAGTCCGCCGCCACCGCTGGCGCGGTAGGAGGTCATGGCTACCCTATAGGTGCGTTGTGGATCAAAGGCGCTGCCATCGGCCATGGAAGTGATCTGGATGCGGCTGCCGAAGGGTTTGGTCACGTCCACCGTGTAGTTGATGCCGGCGGCCGAATCGAAGTTATAGGCGCGGTTGACGAAGGACCAGCCTGCCTGCTGGGTACGGGGATCGTCCCGCTTTTGGATCTTGAGGATATGATCATCGGCCTTGGCAATGGTGTTGATCCATTTGTCGTAGGACACTTCCAGGTATTTTTGCAGCTCCTCGCCCGTCATATTGACTACATATAGCTGATTCTCAAACGGATAGATGGTGAACAAATCGTTGTAAAGCAGCGTGCCGCTGTTCACGTGTCCGTTGTAGGTGAGGGGAGCGGCGATGGAGATTTCGGCCGGAACCCGGGTAAGGCCCAGGGTATGGATCAGGTTCATGTAATGGCACATGCCTTTGTAGGCTTCGCGGGTGTGCAGTTCCGCATTCAGGATGCCTACCTCCTGCAGGGTGAACGCCTTCACGGCCTCGAAGTCTTTGCGGAAATGGGCCCGCATGGCTGGATCGGCTTTTTCGGCCTTTACAGGGATGAGATCCGTCTGGAAGGATTTCTCCTTGATCTGGCCGTCCTTAACAACCAGATGCATCTTTCCGTGGGCCACATAGCGGCTGTGGCTGCCGGAATTCAGGAGCGCCATAGTGTCGCGGGTTTCCACATAGGGCCGATGGTCGTGGCCGCAAACCACCCAGTCCACGCCCTGGACATGGTTGAACACATCCAAAGCTTCCGCTTCCAGGATGGTGCCGTCGCCCTGCCCGCAGGCCGAATGCATGGCCGCCACCACTACATCCGGATGCTCTTTGGAACGCACCCAATCCACATCCCGCTGGATAATATCGGCGATGGAAACAAAGTGCATTCCACTCCAGAGCTCTTCATTGAGCCAGGCGGCGATGTTGGCATTGTTGTAGCCCAGGACGGCAATCCGGAGCCCGGCCTTCTTGACCATCTTGTAGAGAGGGAAGTAGGTTTGTCCGTTGTCGTTGCGGATGGCATTGCCCGCCAGGAAGGGAGAACCGGCTTTTTGCAATTCCGCCGCTACCCGGTCGTACACCGGATGGCCGGTTTCGATATCGTGGTTACCCATGGCCACGGCATCGTAGCGCATGTATTCCAGCAGGCGCGGGAACAGGTGAGGGCTCAGGGTATCGATGTAATTGAAATAGTACGGGGCGTTGTCTCCCTGCAGGCAGTCGCCGGCATCCAGCAGCAGCACGTTGTCAAAACCATCGGCCGTGCGGACGCTGTCGATGTAATAATTCATGGCGAAAAGGGATTTGCGCAGATGGCCGTCCACGTAGGTGGAGTCGAACCAGGTACCGTGCACGTCGTTGGTGGAGAGCAGCGTTAGCGTGTATTCTCCGTCTTTGAGTTTGTGCGTACAGGAAAGGGAGAGCAGTACCGGGACCGCGAGAAGGACAAGATGGCGGAATTTCATGGTGGTTTTGGTTTAATGCACGAAGATACGATTTTTTTAGTATATTTGTATCAATCACATAACACTGAAACCCCTATGGAAATGTTATCCCGACGCAATTTCATCAAGACGGCCGGGCTGGGAACGGCCGGTGCCGTTTTGGGTGTGCAGCATCTTTCGGCAGCGGAGCGCCCCCTTGGGCCTGAAGTCCGGAAAGAGAGCAAGGTCCGGCTGGCAGCTATCGGCATTGCTAACCGTGGTGCCCAGATTATCGGCGACTTCATGCGCACCGGCCTCTGCGATATCGTTGCTCTGTGCGACGTAGACCCCCAGAGCGAGGGAAGCCGCAAAACCATCGCTGCTTTCCCCAAGGCCAAGCTTTTCACGGATTTCCGGAAACTCTTCGAGGAATACGCCGATCATTTCGACGCAGTATGCATCGCCATCCCGGACTTCGCGCATTTCCCGGTGGCCATGCTGGCCCTGCACTACGGCAAGCACGTGTATCTGGAAAAACCCATGGCGCGCACCTTCCTGGAGTGTGAACTCCTGATGGACGCTGCCCGCCGGCACCCGGAACTGGCCACGCAGGTGGGTAATCAGGGCCATTCGGAGGAGAATTATTTCCAGTTCAAGGCCTGGAAGGAAGCCGGCATCATCAAGGACGTTTATTCCATCGTGGCCCACCACAACGACTGGCGCCGCTGGCATCCCTACGATGTCAATATCCACAAATATCCGGATGCGGAACCCCTGCCGGAAGGGATGGATTGGGACACCTGGCTGTGCACGGCCCAGTGGCACGACTATAATGGCAAGTATCATCCCGGCAACTGGCGTGGCTGGTTCGACTTCGGCATGGGCGCTATCGGCGACTGGGCTGCCCACATCATCGATACCTGTCATGAATTCCTGGAACTGGGACTTCCGTATGAGATTGAGCCTTTGAAGCTTACGGGCAGCAACGACTATTTCTTCCCGCAGGAGACCACCCTGCGTTTCCGCTTCGCCAGCCGTGGGGACATGCCGCCGGTGGAACTCACCTGGTACGACGGTCAGAAGAATTTCCCCACGCTGCCTGCCGGCTATGGCCCTACCACCAACAACAGCGCCGATGTCCCCGCCACCAATATGGACGGCACCTTCACGCCTTCGGCCCTGAGCCCCGGCAAGATCATCTATTCCAAGGAACTCACGTTCCGGGGTGGCAGCCACGGCTCGCCGCTGCGGATCATTCCGGAGGAAAAAGCCCGCGAAATGGCGCCCAAACTGCCATTCGTGCCGGACGAGGAAACCATGTCCAACCATTTCCAGAACTTCCTGCTGGCCTGCATGGGTCAGGAGAAGACCCGTTCTCCCTTCGAGATATTCGGCCCCATGTGCCAGACCTTCGCCCTGGGTGTGGTGGCCATCCGCACCGGCCGTAAGCTCAGCTTCGACCGCATGAGCAAGACCATTGTCAACGATCCTTTCGCCAATGCACTTCTGGTGGGCATACCGCCCCGGAAAGGTTGGGAAGAGTATTATACCATGTAGTTATGAAAAAGAGATTGTTTTTACTGCTGGGGCTCGCCCTCACGCTGTCTTTTTCCGCTGCCGCACAGCAGTGGGAGCCTTTGTTCAACGGCAAGAACCTGAAAGGTTGGAAGCAGGTGACCGGTACGGCCAAATATGCCGCCAAAGACGGCATGATTGTGGGAACGGCCACCAATAGCAAGGTGAATTCCTTCCTGGCCACTACCAAAGAGTACGGCGACTTCATCCTGGAGTTCGATTTCATGACGGAAGGCATCAATTCCGGTGTGCAGCTTCGCAGCCATAAGGATGAGGCCAGGGGTCTGGTTTACGGCTATCAGTTCGAGATCGATCCCGCCCCGCGTGCCTGGTCGGGCGGCATCTACGACGAAGCCCGCCGCTTGTGGCTGTATAGGCTCACGTCCAACGAGCCGGCCCGGAAGGCCTACCAAGATGGTTGGAACCATGCCCGTATCGAATGCATCGGCACGCACATCCGTACCTGGGTGAACGGGATTCCCTGCGCCAATCTTATCGACGATGTGGATCCTACCGGCTTTATCGCCCTGCAGGTCCATGTGGTGGGGGCCGATCAACTGGGCGCCCGCATTTGCTGGAAGGACATCCGTATCATTACCAAGGACGTGGAACAGTATGCTACGCCCACTTCTGCACCCTGTATCAACTGTATCGCCAATACCCTCACGCCGGAGGAGGAAGCTGCCGGTTGGAAACTGCTCTTTGACGGAAAAACGGCCGATGGTTGGCAGAGTGCCCGTCCCAAAATGAACGGTGCCTTCCCGCACGAGGGCTGGAGCATCGAGGACGGTGTGCTGTATGTGCATGCGGGCGACGGCGCGGAGAGTGCCAACGGCGGGGACATCATCACCACGCGCAAGTATGGGAATTTCATCCTGAAGGTGGACTTCAAGATCACGGAAGGGGCCAACAGCGGTATCAAATACTTCGTGGACCCGTTCCTGAACACCGGACCGGGGTCGGCCATCGGCTGTGAGTTCCAGATCCTGGACGACAAACGCCATCCCGATGCCAAGTTAGGTGTAAAGGGGAACCGTACCCTGGGCTCCCTGTACGACCTCATTCCCGCCCCGCACGGCAATTGGGAATCCTACACCCTGGATGGATGGAGCACGGCCATGATAGTAGTTTGCGGCAATCACGTGGAGCACTGGCTCAACGGCCATAAACTGCTGGAATACGAACGTAACAACCAGATGTGGAATGCTCTGGTAGCCTATAGTAAGTATAAGGATTGGCCCAACTTCGGCAATGCCCAGGAAGGCTACATCCTCCTGCAGGACCACGGTTTCCGCGTATCCTACCGCAATATCAAGATTAAGGAATTGTAGGATTACAGGCTAAGCAGCCCGTCGATATCCTTTTCTTCGCCCACCAGCCACAGGACGTCCCCGTCTTCCAGAGGCAGGTGGGCGTTGGGTACATGGAGGGTGCCGTCGGACTTCTCGATGCCGGCTACCATGCAGTGATGCTGGTCGCGGATGCCGCTCTCCAGCAGGGTCTTTCCCACGAAGGAAGAATCGGCCTTGATGGGGAGGCGCCGGAGGATCATCTCGTTGTTGCTCCAGGTTTCGGGGGTGTCTTCCTGGTGCCGCATGAGGGCGGTTCCGAAGACTTCCAGGTCTTTGTCGGTGCCGATTACCTGGATGCGGTCCTGCGGGAAAAGACGGGTGGTGGCTTGGGGGATGTTGATGCGCCGCTGGCCACGCATGATGGAGACCACCTGTACGCCGTAACGCTGGCCGAAGGAAAGTTCACGCAACTCCTTGCCGGCCCATTCCACTTCCGCGGGAACGTCGAAAACGGCCAGGTGTAAATCTTTATCCAGCAGACGGGTGGCATATTCGGGCTTTTTCTTTCCTTCTTGCTCGGCCCGAAGTTCACGGGAGCGGAGGTTGCTCATGAAGGTTTCTTCCAGGCGGCGCGAAGAGCGTTTGGTCCAGCGGCTGAAAATCATGTATCCTACCGTGAGCAGAGCCAGCAGCAGGATGAGCAGCACCGAGATGTGGAAAAGCCGGGCCAAGACGTAAAACACAAAGCCCATGGCAATGAGCATGCGGATGACCACGCTGGCCACCAGCGGAGCCCGGTTAGCCTTGCTCTCATCCCACAGTTGGGTGAATTCCTCCGACTTGTTATGCTTGATCATCATGGCGCGGAGGAAGGGGGCCAAAAGGGTGAGGATAACTGCGGCGGCAGTCACATGGGCCCATATGCCCGGAATCCATTTTTCGGCCAGGGGAACCAGGGCGGTGAATCCCACAATGCAGATAGCGATGCACAGGATGCCGTAAATGAGCACCGTGCTCACGATTTTCCTCAGGTATTGCTTCCAGGCATTGTCCTTGCCGCTGCTGGGTTCGGCCGATTCGGCGTAAGATTCCAGGAATGTGCGTGCCCTTGTGGGCAGGTGCCCGTTGATGAAATTGTAGGCTGGATCGGCCATCCTGATCATGTAGGGCGTGAGGAAGATGGTGATGACCGAGACGGCCACCACAATAGGGTAGAGGAAGCTGCTGGTAACGCCCAGCGCCACGCCCAGGGAGGCAATGATGAAGGAAAACTCGCCGATTTGCGTGAGGGAGCAGCCGCTCTGGACGGCCGTTTTCAGCGGCTGGCCGGAAAGCAGCACACCCACGGTGGCAAAGAAGGATTGACCCAAGACAACCGTGATGGTGATGATGAGGATAGGCAGCCAGTACTGGCCGATCATGGCAGGGTCCACCATCATGCCCACGGACACGAAGAAGATGGCTCCGAAGAGGTCCTTGACGGGTTTGACCAGGTGCTCGATATGTTCGGCGTCCAGGGTTTCGGCCAGGATGGAGCCCATGATGAAGGCGCCGAAGGCGGCCGAGAAACCGGTTTTGGCGGCCACGACCACCATCATGAAACACAGGGCCAGCGACACCACCAGCAGGGTTTCGTCGTTCATCAGGGCGCGTGTCTTCCTAAGGATGAGCGGAATCAGATAAATGCCCACCACCAGCCACAGAACCAGGAAAAAGACCAGTTTCAGGATACTCCTGACCAGTTCGCCGCCTTCGAAATTGGCCGACACGGCCACAGTGGACAGCACAACCATGAGCACCACCGCCAGGATATCCTCCAGGATGAGGATGCTCATGACCAGACCGGCGAATTTCTTCTGCGAAAGCCCCAGGTCCTGGAAAGCCTTGTAGATGATGGTGGTGGAACTCATGCAGATCATGCCGCCCAGGAACAGGGCGTCCATCTTGCTCCAGCCAAAGGCCGATCCCACCATGAATCCCAGGAAAATCATCCCGAAAATAATGGTGAGGGCGGCAATGATGGCCGGGCCGCCCACCTTTACAATTTTCTTAAAGCTGAATTCCAGCCCCAACGCAAAGAGCAGGAAGATGACGCCGATATCCGACCAGACGTGGATACTGGCGGCGTCTATCACCGACGGAGTGAGTGTAAAATGCGGACTGGCCAGGAAACCCGCCACGATATAGCCCAGCACCAGAGGCTGTTTCAATTTCTTGAAAACGAGCGTCATGATGCCGGCGCAAATGAGGATCAGCGCCAGGTCGGCTATGAGCGGGGCCAGTTCGTTCATTTATTTGGCGTAGGCGACGGAGCGGGTTTCCCGGATGACGGTGATCTTCACCTGGCCGGGATAGGTCATTTCGTCCTGGATCTTCTGGGCAATTTCGCCGGAGAGGGTTTCGGCCTGCTGGTCGCTCACCTGGTCTGCGCCCACGATGACGCGCAGTTCGCGGCCGGCCTGGATGGCATAGGCCTTGGTGACACCAGGATAGTTGCCAGCCAGGTTCTCCATACCACGTAAACGCTTGATATAGCTTTCAATAACCTCGCGGCGGGCACCCGGACGGGCACCGGAGATGGCATCGCCCACCAGCACCAGCGGGGCGTAAAGGGAGGTCATTTCCGTTTCTTCGTGGTGAGCGCCGATAGCGTTGCAGATTTCGGGCTTTTCCTTGTACTGTTCGGCCAGTTTCATACCCAGCAGGGCGTGCGGCAGGTCCGGTTCTTCTTCGGAAACCTTACCGATATCGTGCAGCAGGCCGGCCCGTTTGGCGATCTTGGGATTCAGGCCCAGTTCGCTGGCCAGGATGGCGCAGATATTGGCCACTTCGCGGCTGTGCTGCAGCAGGTTCTGACCATAGGAGGAACGGTATTTCATACGGCCGATCAGGCGTACCAGTTCCATGCTGAGGCCGTGAATGCCAAGGTCGATGCACGTGCGCTTACCCGTTTCCAGAATCTCTTCTTCCAACTGCTTCTGCACTTTGGAAACCACTTCCTCGATGCGGGCGGGATGGATACGGCCGTCCACCACCAGCTGGTGCAGGGCCAGGCGGGCTACTTCGCGGCGCACAGGGTCGAAGGCGCTGAGGAGGATGGCGTCCGGGGTGTCGTCCACCACGATTTCCACGCCGGTGGCAGACTCCAGGGCACGGATGTTACGACCTTCGCGGCCGATGATGCGACCCTTGATTTCGTCGCTTTCGATGGGGAAGGTGGTGACGGCATTCTCGATGGCCGTTTCCGTAGCGGTGCGCTGAATAGTATTGATGACGATGCGCTTGGCTTCCTTGGCGGCATTCAGGCGGGCTTCATCGATGGTGTCGTTGATATAGGCCTGGGCTTCGGTGCGGGCTTCGGCCTTCATGGACTCCATGAGCTGCGTCTTGGCTTCCTGGGCCGACATGCCGGCAACGGCTTCGATCTGGCGGATCACCTGGCCGCGGAGTTCCTCATATTCGGCCTCACGGGCTTTCATCTGCTCTTCCTGGGCCTTGGCCTGGTTTCTCTGATTCTCCGCTTCCTTGATGCGCCGGTCAATCTCGTTGAGCTTTTGGTTCAGGGTGTTCTCTTTCTGTTTCAGGCGGTTTTCCACTTCCCGCAGCTGGGCGTTCTTTTCATTGACGGTTTTTTCGTGTTCGCTCTTGAGGTTCAGGTACTTCTCCTTGGCCTGGAGGATGCGCTCGTTCTTGATTTTCTCTGCTTCCAGCTCTGCTTTTTCAATAATCTCATCGCGCTTCCCGTTGAGGATGGAGCGTCGGATGAGTATGTACGCGCCCAGAGCGATGACAGCGCCCAGGACGAATCCGATGACTATACTGAAGGTATCCATAAATATATATTGTGTATAAAGTATTTACAATAAAAAGCAGCTTCCTGCCATGAGGAAACTGCTTCATGAAAAAAGCCGCCAGCATCTAGTCAGAAAATCTTAATGAATAAGATTTGGGTGCCATCCGGTCTCTGGTATCCCATCGGGTGGGCCCGCCATCTCCGGCTTGAGTCATCCCTGTTTCGTTGAAACTTGTTGATTTCAGCTTTCGATGGGTGACGGCTTATTATTTTCCGTTGTCCTTAAGATAGTTTTCCAAGTCCCTGGCCAGCTGTTTTTCGGCCTCCTGGATTTGGGCGATGTCCTTTTGCAAACCCAGGCGGAGCACTGTCTCGTTGAGGGCTATCATAGACAGCAGGTCTGAGACGTTCTTGCCGGGGTGGGTCCGGGTGTATGCGGCGAAGCGTTTGTTGATGGTATCGGCAGCCAGACGGTACAACTGCTCCGCTTCCGGAGAAGAAGCCGTCAGGTTGAACATGCGACCGGCAATCTTTACGCTGATTTTCTGGTCCATCACGCTTCCTCCAAATAGGAGATGCACTTATCAATCTCCTTGATTAAAGTATCTACCTTGGCTTTTGCCTGCGCGTTGAAAGTGCCGCTGGAGAAAGCCTCGGCCAGTTTCCTGGTTTCTATCTCGGATTCCAGTTCATGTATCTGTTTCCTCAGGCGGGCACCGGTTTCCTCACACGCCTGTAGCTCCTGGCGAAGATGTTCGTTCTCCGCCTTCACAGCCTCATAGCGTGCAATCAGCTGTTCAATCTGTGGTCTGATCTGTTCCAGCATGGCCGGTTTTAGCCCTATCTCTGCAAAAATACAAAAAAACTTCCAATGTTCTGCATCTCATTGAAAGTTTTTTAATAAAGAAGTTTTATAAACTGTGTTTTAGAGCTTTTCGATGAGTCTTTTGAAGATACACGTCATCTTGTCGGCCGCAGAATCGGCGGCTTTCACTATGGCATCTCCGTCGGTTACATATTCTTCGTCGTCGGAGGCGGGGGCCACGTCCGTAATCACGGACATGCCGAAGACGGGAATGCTGCTGTGGCGGGCCACAATCACCTCCGAGGTGGTGGACATACCCACTGCGTCGGCGCCGATGAGGCGGAAGTACTTGTATTCGGCCGGCGTTTCATAACAGGGGCCGGTGCAGGCCACATAGACGCCTTTCTGCAGTTTGATGCCTTCTTCATCTGCAATCTGCTCCGCCATGCGGATGAGGTTGGGATCGTACGGACGGGTCATGTCCGGAAAACGGGGACCGAAATCGTCCAGATTGGGGCCGATGAGAGGATTGGGCAGCAGGTTGATGTGATCGCGGATGATCATCAGGTCGCCCACATGGTAGTCCAGGTTGGTGGCGCCGGCGGCGTTGGACACGAACAGGTAGCGGATGCCCAGCATGATCATCACCCGGATGGGGAGGGTGACCAGGTTCATGCCATAGCCTTCGTAATAGTGGATACGACCCTGCATGGCGATCACGCACTTGCCGGCCAGTTTGCCCACGATGAAATTGCCCTTGTGGCCGATGGCCGTGGAGACGGGGAAGCCGGGAATGCGGTTATAGGGAATGACCAGGGGATCTTCAATATGTTCGGCCAGCTTGCCCAGCCCGCTGCCCAGGACGATACCCACTACGGGATGTCGGTCTCCCAGGCGTTCTTCCAGCCTCGATTTCAGCAGGTCTGCTGCCAGTGTAATACTTTCTAAATAACTCATTTACTTAAAGTTTTTCAATCATTTTGCTAATGAGCCGCGTCATTTTGTGGGCCGCGGCTGCGGCAGCAACCAATACATCCTCTCCGTCGTTCTCGAAATCATCGGCATAATCGTCATGCGCTTCGTTGGTGATGACGGAGATCCCGAAGACCGGGATGCCGGCATGCCGGGCCACAATCACTTCCGGAATGGTGGACATGCCCACAGCGTCGCCGCCTATGATGCGGAAGTACTTGTATTCGGCCGGGGTTTCATAGGAAGGACCGGTGCCGCCCACATACACGCCCTGGTGCAGGGGGATGCCTTCTTCGGCACCTATCTGCAAGGCCAGTTTGATGAGATTGCGGTCGTACGGACGGGTCATGTCCGGGAAACGGGGACCGTAATCTTCGAAATTGGGGCCGATGAGGGGGTTGGGCAGCAGGTTGATATGGTCGCGGATGATCATGAGGTCTCCCACATGATAGTCCAAGTTGGTGCCGCCGGCGGCGTTGGACACGATGAGGGTGCGGATGCCCAAGCCGATCATCACGCGGATGGGGAGTACCACCTTGTCCATGCCATAGCCTTCGTAGAAATGGATGCGCCCCTGCATGGCGATGACGGTTTTTCCTCCCAACTGCCCCACGATGAAGTTGCCTTTATGGCCGGCAGCGGTGGAAACGGGGAAACCTGGCAGTTCCCGATAGGGAATCACCAAGGGGTTCTGGATGGTATCGGCCAATTGGCCCAGACCGCTTCCCAGCACGATGCCCAGCAACGGTTTTCGGCCTTGCAGGCGCTGCTCCAGGCAGGCAGTTATCCCATGGATGATTTCAATTCTTGGATCCATCGTTTCTGTACGTTAGATTTGTGAGAGCACTTTGCGTGCGCCGGAAAGGATTTCGGCCTCTTGGGGGATGACGCCTTCCCGCATCACCCATTTGCCCCGTACCATTACGGAGGAAACGGCCCGGCTGCCGGCTGCGTAGATGAGGTTGGCGGCCACGGAACCCGGCGACAGGAAGTAGGAATTGTCCAGGTTCAGGAGGACTAGATCGGCCCAGGAACCTTCGCGGATAACGCCGGAGTCCAGGCCCAGGGCCTTGGCGCCATGAGCGGTAGCGCAGTCCATGAGCTCCTGCAGAGGCATGGCCAAAGGATCCGAGCGCCAGGCTTTCTGCATGATGGCGGCGGTTTTCATGTGCGCAAGCATGTCCAGGTCGTTGGCCGATGAAGCGCCATCCGTGCCGATACAAACGTTCACACCGGCATCCCGAAGTTCGTTGTAGCGGAAACGGTAACCGGAGGCCAGTTTCAGGTTGGAGTGGATATTGTGTACGCAGTTGACACGGTGTTCGCCCAGAATGCGGACATCTTCATCCGAAAGATGGAGGCAGTGTGCCGCAATTACGTGCGGGCCCCAAACACCCAATTGTTCGAAATATTCGGTGGGGGAGAGTCCGCCGTGGGCACGGCGGCAGTCTTCGTTCTCCACCTTGGTTTCCGACAGGTGCAGGTGTACCTTGAGGCCGTGGTCCATGGCAAACTGGTTGGCCCAGACGATGTTTTCCTTGCAGACGGTGTATACCGAGTGGATGGAGATGGCAAATTGGGATTCCGGTCCCCAGTCCAGCGTGCGTTCGTACAGCCGCTGGCAGGCTTCCCGCTGCTTGCGGGCCAGTTCCGGGTTGTGGGAATCCAGGAAAATGAAAGAGACCACCGGGCGGACACCCATTTCAATGGCGGCCTGGCGGGCGTGCGGACAGAACCAGTATTGGTCGTTGAAGGTGGTGGTGCCGCTACGGATCATTTCCAGGCAGGCGGCCTTGGTGCTCCAATAG
This sequence comes from Candidatus Cryptobacteroides sp., assembly GCA_045226315.1. Lineage (GTDB taxonomy): Bacteria > Bacteroidota > Bacteroidia > Bacteroidales > UBA932 > Cryptobacteroides. The sequence goes on along the minus strand of JBGVCF010000029.1, from coordinate 118,736 downwards.
ATGAACTCCCGATCCAGTTTGGCCTCGATTTTCCAGATGTTGTTAAGCCAGTCGTAGAGGGAAAGATCCTCGTGGATGCCGCGCAAAAGGATCATGGCGGCGTGGGTGTGCATGTTTACCAGGCCCGGAATAACGGCCAGGCGGCTGCAGTCCACTATCTCTGCGCCGGGCAATTCTCCCGTAACGGGGCCGATACGGCCAATGCGTCCTTCATCGTTGATGAGGATGTCGGTACGGGTTTCGCCGTGCAGGATATTCTTGAGGAGGATCATCGGATTGGGTTTGAAAAAACCGGCAGGGCGTGCCGGTTTAGGGGATATTTAAAATTCTTCTTCGGAACCTTCCTGTTCTTCCCGCGAAGGGTATTGGCGGATGGGTTGGTCGTGCAGCAGATCGTGCATGATGTAGCGCACTGCATCCTGAAGGCCTTCCTGGAATTTCTCGAAGTCCTCCTTGTAGAGGAAAATCTTATGTTTGTCGTACGTAAAGGAACCGTCCCTTTCCTGGCGGCGCTTGCTTTCCGTAATGGTCAGGTAATAATCGTTATTACCCTTGGTGGATTTGACATCGAAAAAATAGGTTCGCTTACCGGCGCGTACCGGCTTGGAGTACACGTCCTCTGAATTTCTCTCCTGAGCGCGGAAACGCTCGTAATCTTCACTGTACATACCTTCTGTTGGTTTTTTTGTTTTCCGTTTACAAAAATAAAGGAAATTATTGAAAAAACACTAACTTTGTGGAAATTTATTTGACAGTATGCTCAACCGCCGTATCCTCAGAATTAAGGCTTTCAAGGTCCTGTACTCTTATGCAGAGAACCCGGACCTCAGCTTGAAAGAGGCGCTTTCCGGATTCGAGGTTTCCTGCGAAGCCACCCGGGACCTTTACCTGTACATGCTGGGCATCATCCCTGCCCTCACGGCAGAAGCCGCCCGGCGCATCGAGGCAGCGCGCGGAAAGTTCAATCCCACCCAGGAAGACCTTCACCCCAAGCTCAAGTTCGTCCAGAACGGCCTGTCGGCCCTTTTGGAGCAAGATCCTGATTTCCAGAAACTTTTGGAGAAGAAGAAATTGTCCTGGGAACAGAACGACGCTTTCATCCATACGCTGTACGAGCAACTGAAAACGCGCGACTATTACCAGGAATACCTGGATGCCCCGGAGCAGTCGCTCCAGCAGGATGCCGCCCTGTGGAAGTGCATCTTCGAGCAGGAGTTCGAAGACAACGAACAACTGGAGGCCATTCTGGAAGACCTTTCCATCCATTGGGCCGACGACCTCGGCTATGTGCTGGGCTGCTGCATCCGCAGCCTGGAAGACATGGCCCGCAAAAGCCGCTGGAACCTCCCCTCCCTGTATCAGCCGGATTCCCGCGACTTCGCCCGTAAGCTCCTCACGGTCACCTACGGCCGTTTTCAGGAATTCAGCGACCTCGTCGCAGCCTCCGTCTCCCAGTGGGAACAGGACCGTCTGTACACCACGGACATAGTCCTCATCGCCATGGGTCTGGCCGAAGCAGAATCTTTCCCGGAGATTCCGCTTCGGGTCACCATCAATGAGTATGTAGAAATTTCCAAGTATTATTCAACGCCCAAGAGCCGCAGCTTCGTGAACGGTCTGCTGGACCGCCTCATCAAGGCGCGGATGGAACAGGGCATCATAAACAAAACCGTATGAATCTGATTTATACCTTCCTCCTGATGGGAGCCCCCGCAGCTCCCGCCGGACAGGCCGGCCAACAGCCCAGCGCCTGGCCCACCATCCTCATGTTCGGCGCCATCATCCTGGTGATGTGGCTGTTCATGATCCGCCCGCAGCGCAAGCAGCAGAAGGAAATGCAGGAATTCCGCAATGCCCTCAAGAAAGGCGACAAAGTGGTCACCGTGGGCGGTATTTACGGAGAAATCGTGGAAGTGAGCGAGAAAACCGTCCTCATCAAAGTGGACGGCGACGTGAAACTCCGCGTGGACAAGCAAGGCCTGGTGAAGGATTACTCCGACGCCGAGCAAAAGTAAGCCGATGGCCCTGAAAGACAGCATTAAGGGCCGTATGGAAACCTGGGGCAGGGAATGGATCATCATCGTCCTGTCCCTGTTTCTTGCTTTAGCCGTATGGCTGCTCACCAATCTGTCCAAGGAATATTCCGGAACCATCAGCGTGCCCGTGGTGGCGGAATGCAATATTGAAGGGCACGGAATGGAGTCCACCAACACCGTGGTGGTAAGCGCCCGTTGCCGTACGGAAGGTTTCCGTCTTCTGCGGGAAAAGAGCCGTCGGGAGCGCAAAGTGGTGAAGGTCCGCTTCGACAGGGCCGACCTACGCAATACCGCTCCGCACACCTTCTGCGTAGTGGGCGGCACCAAAAACTCCTATGTGAACCAGTTCTTCGGGGACGGGTCCGTGGTGGAAGCGTTCATCTCGGACACCCTCAAGTTCATTTTCCCGGTAGAGAACCACAAAAGGGTGCCCGTGGAGGTGAACAAGACGGTGGTCTGCCGTTCCCAGTTCATGCCCAGCGGCACATTCAAGGTGATGCCGGATTCCGTTACCCTGTATGGGGACGACACCCATCTGGATGCCGTGGAGCGGGTAACCGCCTCCCGCCTGGTGCTCACCGATGTACATGAGTCGCAGCATGGCGTGCTACGGCTCAATCCCGTAAAGGGGGTGCGTATGTCGGTGGAAGAGGTGAGTTATGAACTGCCTGTATCCCGCTATGTGGAGCTGCGTACCACCGTACCGGTAGAGGTGTGGAATACGCCGGCCGGTCATCAGCTGCAGGTGTATCCGCCCAATGCCCAGGTAGTGATCCGCTGTGTTTTTCCGCTGTCCAAAGATCCCCTGGAGTCGTTCAAACTGTATATCGACTGGAAAGATTTCAGCGCCTCCATCAGCGGACGCTGCGTAGCCCGTACCCTGCGGCTTCCCGCCGCTGTCCTGGACTATCGGATCGAGCCTGAAGTGTTCGACTGCGTGGAACTCTACTGATGAAAACCGTCCTTCTCACAGGCCCCATCGGCAGTGGAAAATCGGCCGTCAGCGCCCTGCTCCGGGAGCGGGGCATTCCTGTCTATGATTCGGATGCCCGTACCAAGCAGCTCTATGACCGAAGGCCCGCTTTGGTGCGCCGTCTGGAACAGGTCCTGGGCCTGTCCCTCCGCACGCCGGAAGGGAAGTTGGACCGCGCCCGTCTGGCTGCTCGGATCTTTGCCGATGACTCTGCCCGGGAAAGCCTGGAAGCCATCGTTTATCCGGCCGTTCTGCAGGATTTCCTGCGCTGGCGGGAAAAGCAGCGGGAGGTGCCTTTTGTGGTGTTGGAATCGGCCGTAGCCTTGGCCAAACCCCTTTTCGACAGCGTGTGGGACGTGGCGGTGCTGGTGACGGCGCCGGAAGCGTTGCGCCTGCAGCGTGTGATGGCGCGCGATGGTGCGGATGAAACGGCTGTCAGGGCCCGGATGGCCGCCCAGCAGGTTCCCTGGGGCCGGGCGCAGGTGGTGTTGGAAAACGACAGTACGCCCGAGGCCCTTTCCCAGGCCGTGGAGCATACGTTTTTCGGCAAAAATTCCTATCTTTGTAAACTATAGAATGTGATATTACATGAAAACCGATTTAGCAAAAACCCTTTCCATCCGTGGTCAGCACGGACTTTTCCACTATATCGCCCAGTCCCGAACGGGGGCCATCGCAGAGGCTTTCGAGGACAAGAAACGCTATAACTTCAGCGCCAACGCCGGCATCACCACCCTGGCCGATATCTCCATTTACACGGAAGAAGGCGAGGTAAAGCTGCAGGAAGTGTTCGGCAAATTGCACGAAGTGCTGGGCGAGGAAGACGCTCCCACCGGCAAGGCCTCGGAGGCCGATCTGAAGGCTCTCTTCGCCAAAGCCCTGCCCGATTATGACGAAACCCGTTTCTACGTTTCCCACATGAAGAAGGTGGCCGAGTGGTACAACGCCCTCAAGAACCACGCTTCCCTGGATTTTGTGACGGACGAGGAACGCGAGGCGGAAGCCGCCGCCCAGGAGGCTTAAATGCCCAGCCTGCAGGTCATTACGCTGGGCTGCTCCAAGAACACCGTAGATACGGAGCACCTGCTTTTCCAGGTACAGGACGCTTATGAACTTGTGCCGGAAAAGGAAACCCGTGACCGGGTGGATGTCCTGCTCATCAATACCTGCGGCTTCATCGGCGACGCCAAAGAACAGTCTATCCAGGTGATTCTGGAGGCTGCAGCGCGCAAACAGGCCGGGGAAGTGGGGAAGCTGCTGGTTTTCGGCTGCCTGTCCCAACGTTACAGCACGGAACTTCCGACCCTGATTCCGGAAGTGGACGGCTGGTTCGGCGCCCGCGACCTGGCACCGCTGGTGCAGGCGCTGGGCTGTGCATATCGGCCTTCGCAGGAACACAGGCGCATCCTTACGGCGCCTCATCGGCCCTATGCCTTTTTCAAAATCTCCGAAGGCTGCAACCGGCGCTGCTCCTACTGCGCCATTCCCTTCATACGCGGCGCGCACAAATCCGTTCCCATGGAGGTGCTGGTTAGCGAGGCAGAGCAACTGGCTGCCCAGGGCATCCGGGAACTGGTGATCATAGCACAAGATACCACCTATTACGGCCTGGATCTGTACGGCAAACGCTGCCTGGCAGAGCTCCTACGGCGTTTATCGGCCGTGGAAGGCATCGAATGGCTGCGCATCCATTATTCTTATCCGGCCGATTTCCCGGAAGATGTGCTGGAAGAGATGGCCACCAATCCCAAGGTGTGCCGCTATATGGACATCCCGCTCCAGCATGTGAGCGACAGGGTGTTGGACAAAATGCACCGGCATGTGGACGGCGCCTGGACACGTGAACTGATCCGCCGCATGCGGGAAAAAGTGCCCGGCGTGGTCCTGCGCACCACCCTCATCGTGGGCCATCCCGGCGAAAGGGAGACCGATTTCCAGGAACTGGTGGACTTTGTACGCGAAGCCCGCTTTCAGCGGATGGGCGCTTTCACCTATTCGGAGGAGGAAGGGACCTACGGCGCCCTGCACTTCAAGGACAGTATTTCGGCCGCCACCAAACAAAGACGGCTGGATGAGCTCATGGAAGTGCAGCGTGGCATATCCCTTGCATACAATCAGTCCCGGATTGGCACCGAAATCCGCGTGCTGGTAGACGACTTTACGGACGGCACCCTGGTATGCCGCAGTGAGTTCGAAAGCCCGGAAGTGGACGGTGAAATCCTGGTAAAATATACGGCGGCGGCCTTCGACGGCGTGGAGCCCTATTCCCTTGTAGGGGAATTCCTCCAGGTGCGCATAACCGGCGCCGATGAATACGACCTTATTGCAGAAGTGATATGAGACATCCTTGGATTCTGGCAGCGGCGGCGCTATTGGCCGCAGCTTGCTCCCCGCAAGTGTATCCGCTTTATTTAGACGTGAGAGGCCCTTCTACTTCGGGCCTTTCGCTGGTGGGGAAGAATGTTTCCGTGGTATACATGGACGGAAACAACCAGGTGGATTCGCTCTTCGACCGGCAGGTGGCCTCTTCGCTGGCCCGCTCGTTGGAGGCCGATTATTTCGATGGCCGGGAGCAGGTGGGCATCTTCCGTACGCCGGCCGTAGACAGTGTTTCGCTGGACCTGATGCATTCGCTGGTGATGGAGACGGAAGGGGACGTAGTCTTCGTCCTGTCTTCTTCCCTGGGCCTGCCGGCTCCGGAAACCAATCAGGTGGTGGCAAAGGCCACCTCCGTGGATTCGGCCTTCGTTTGTCCCGTAGCGGTCCCGGTGCGCACCCGACTGTATGTGTACGACAGCATGGGCCAGGACAAAGTGCATCCTTTCAAGGGTTCCGCAGTGCTTCGGACGATGGTTTATAACAGCGGCACGCTCACGGAAGACGGGCTCAAGTCACTGGCGCTACGGAGCATGGCCCAAGAGGCCGATGAAGTGGGGGAGCGCATCTCTACCCGTTTCCTTTCCACCTGGACAACGGAAACATTCAGCTTCTATTACTATGAGGGAAGTTTGCAGAACGATATCTGGATATATGCGTTGGCCAATGTGTTGGAAGGTAAGTTGGCGAAGGCGGTGGACATGTGGATGCCTTTTGTGAAACAGGGGAATATAATATCCCGAGCCTCTGCTTGTTACAACATAGCCCAGGCATTCTACCTGATGGAAGACTATGAAATCAGCGCCCGCTGGCTGGATATGGCCGAAAAACTGGAAAATGTATCCCTGGCTCCGGGTCTTCGTAAAAGGCTGTCCCAGCATTTGGAAAAGTGACGGAATATCAGTAAATTTGCGAGATAGAAATTTTATTCAAACACAAATACTTTTATGGCAAACATCAATCTCAGAAAGTACGGTATCACGGGTGTGAAGGAAGTCCTTTATAACCCCACGTACGAGGTTCTTTACAACGAAGAGACCAAACCGGGTCTGGAAGGCTTTGACAAGGGTCAGGTGACCGAACTGGGCGCCATCAACGTGATGACGGGCATCTACACCGGCCGTTCCCCCAAAGACAAGTACATCGTGTACGACAACACCACCAAGGAAGGCCGTCCCGGCGAAATCTGGTGGACCACCGAGGGTTATCCCAACGATAACCACAAAATGTCCGTTTCCACCTGGAAGGAAGTGAAGAAGCTGGCCATCAAACAGCTCAGCGGCAAGCGCCTCTTCGTGGTGGATGGCTTCTGCGGTACCCACGCCGATACCCGCATGAAGGTCCGCTTCATCATGGAGGTGGCATGGCAGGCCCATTTCGTGACCAACATGTTCATCCGTCCCAAGAACCAGAAGGAATTCGACCAGGAACCCGACTTCGTGGTCTATTGCGCCTCCAAGGCCGATGTCTCCAACTACGAGGCCCTGGGTCTTCGCAGCAGCACCTGCGTGGCCTTCAACGTCACTTCCCGTGAGCAGGTGATCCTGAACACCTGGTACGGCGGTGAGATGAAGAAGGGTATGTTCTCCATGATGAACTACTACCTCCCGCTCAAGGGCATCGCCGCCATGCACTGCTCCGCCAACACGGACATGAACGGTGAGAACACCGCCATCTTCTTCGGCCTCTCCGGCACCGGCAAGACCACCCTCTCCACCGATCCCAAGCGCCTCCTCATCGGCGACGACGAGCACGGCTGGGACAACAAGGGTGTGTTCAACTTCGAAGGCGGCTGCTACGCCAAGGTGATCAAGCTGGACAAGGAATCCGAACCGGATATCTACAACGCTATCCGTCGTGACGCCCTCCTGGAGAACGTCACCGTGGACCAGAACGGCAAGATCGACTTCAACGACAAGTCCGTCACCGAGAACACCCGCGTGAGCTATCCTATCTACCACATTGAGAAGATCGTCCGTCCGGAAAGCCATGGACCGGCAGCCAAGCAGGTGATTTTCCTTAGCGCCGATGCCTTCGGCGTACTGCCTCCGGTTTCCATCCTCACCCCGGAACAGACCAAGTACTACTTCCTGAGCGGCTTCACCGCCAAGCTCGCCGGTACCGAGCGCGGCATCACCGAGCCCACTCCCACCTTCTCCGCTTGCTTCGGCCAGGCTTTCCTGGAACTGCATCCTACCAAGTACGCAGAGGAACTGGTGAAGAAGATGAAGAAGAGCGGCGCCAAGGCCTATCTGGTGAACACCGGTTGGAACGGCACGGGCAAGCGCATCTCCATCAAGGATACCCGCGGCATCATCGACGCCATCCTGAACGGCAGCATCGACAAAGCCCCCACCAAGAAGATCCCTTACTTCGACTTCGAAGTTCCCACCGTCCTGGAAGGCGTGGACACCGGCATCCTGGATCCTCGCGACACCTATGCCAAGCCCGAGGAATGGGAAGTAAAGGCCAAGGATCTCGCTGGTCGTTTCATCAAGAACTTCCACAAGTACGAGAGCAACCGCGCCGGCAAGGCCCTGGTAAAGGCTGGCCCGAAGCTGTAGTTCTCCGCTTAATAACAGAGAAAATGAGGCTGTCTCTTGCGACAGTCTCATTTTTTTTGTAAGTTTGAAAGATTAAAAAGCGGTATGAAAGTCAAGGGCATCATCTGGAGCATCGTTTTAGGTGTTTTCGTACTGGGCATCGTTTTGGCGATGACCCTGATCACGGTGGATACCCGTACTTCCACCAGTGACTACTGCACCAGCTGCCATTCCCACGAAGAGGCCGACAGACTGTGGAAACAGTCGCCCCATTATCTCAATGGGAGCGGAACGGTCACCGACTGTGCCGCCTGCCACCTTCCGCCCAAGGATGCAGGCATCAACCGCTATTACAGGATCAAGCTCAAGATGGGCGCCAAGGACATGTGGGCCAAGACTTTCAAGGACAAGGACCAGATAGACTGGGAGGCCAAGCGTACGCAGGATTATGCCCCGCATATCGTGTATAACGAATCCTGCTTGAAATGCCACCAGAACTTGTATCCGGAAGGTATCTCCGACGACGGCATCGCCGCCCATCTGCATTATGAAGAGAATGCCGAAAAACTTCAGCTCAACTGCGTGAGCTGCCACCTGAATGCGGGCCATTTTATTCCGGGCTATACCCATCAGAAACTGCAGGGCACCATGGATACCGGTTCGGGGGAAATCTATGAGGCCCCCGCTAATGTTACGCGTTTTGAATCCTTTACGGAGACCGTTCCGAGCACCAACGCCGCCATCCGCATGGTGGCCGTTCCGGGCGGCGAATTCCTGCTGGGAAGCCCCCAGAAGGAGCCCCGGCGCCACGCCGACGAAGGTCCGCAGAAGCGTGTCCGCATCTCGCGCTTCTTTATTGGCGAGACTGAAATCACCTGGCAGCAGTTCTGGAGTTTCTACAACGAAACCATGTCGGAAGGCCGTACGCCGCCGTCCGTCATCTATGCAGCCAACAGCCGGCCCGATGTAGATGCAGTGAGTGGTCCCACACCTCCCTTCGGCTTCCCCGACCAAGGCTGGGGCATGGGGAATCGGCCTGCCATCACCATGACACATTATGCCGCCGAAACCTTCTGCCAGTGGCTTTCGCTCAAGACAGGCAAAACCTATCGGCTCCCCACGGAAGCGGAGTGGGAGTATGCGGCCCGCGGCGGTACGGAAACCCCTTATTTCTTCGAGGGCGATCCCAAGCGCTTCGACCCCAAGGGCATCCGCCGTCTGTTCGGCGCCGATACCACCGGCATTGCTGGCTATGTGATTTACAGTGGCAATTCGCCGGCCCGAACCCAGGAGCCCAGTCAGGTGAAAGCCAATCCTCTGGGTCTCAAGAACATGCTGGGCAACGTAATGGAATACTGTTCGGACTATTATGCCGAAAACGCCTATGAGCAGATTCCCGACGGGGCGCTGGACCCGAAAGGCCCTGCATCGGGAAGCGAATATGTAGTTCGCGGCGGTTCTTACGCCGATAATGCCGGGGACGTCCGTTGTGCTGCCCGCAGTCACACTCACCACGACGAGTGGCTGCGTACAGACCCCCAGAACCCCAAGAGTATCTGGTGGTACTCCGACATTAAAGGTATCGGCTTCCGCGTGGTGTGCGAAGTGCCGGACAGCCTGGAAAACGAATAAACCAAAACACACATTGATATGGCTAACAAGATCAGCAGAAGAAAATTCCTCATCAGCTCGGGAGCTGTGGTAGGTGCCGCAGGCCTTCTGGGCGGCAGTGGACTCATTACCACCTCTTGCAGTGGCAATGCCGGTAGCAGCAAGCAGGTCCCCCTGCGCGAAAGGGGAACGTATTACGTGCCCGAACTGCCGGATAAGGCCATCGACGGCCGTCCCCTCAAGGCCGGTCTCATCGGCTGCGGCGGACGCGGCAACGGTGCCGTGAACGACCTTTTCAATGCCGCTAACGGTATCACCATCACTGCACTGGGCGATGTCTTCGAAGACCGCCTCAAGTCCACCCGCGAGAACATTGCCCGGGACCATGGTCAGGAAGTTCCTCTGGATCATTGCTTTGTGGGCTTCGATGCCTATAAGAAGGTGATTGATTCCGGCGTAGATATGGTCATCGTGGCCACACCGCCGGCTTTCCGTCCCATCCATTTCCAGTATGCCACCTCCAAGGGCGTGCACTCTTTCCTGGAGAAACCGGTTTGCGTGGATGCCAAGGGCTACCGCACGGTCATGGCCACCGCCAAGCAGGCCGAAGCCAAGGGTCTGAGCGTGGTCACCGGCACCCAGCGCCATCACGAACGTTCGTATGTGGCCGCCTTCAAGCTGATTCAGGAGGGCATTATCGGCGAAATCACGGGTGGAAACGTGTATTGGAACCAGGGCATGCTTTGGTACCGCGAGCGCCAGAAAGGCTGGTCCGACATGGAATGGATGATCCGCGACTGGGTGAACTGGAAGTGGCTCTCCGGCGACCATATCGTGGAACAGCACGTACATAATATCGATGTGTTCACCTGGATGACGGGCAAGCATCCCCTCAAGGCCACGGCTTTCGGCAGCCGCCAGCGCCGTATCACCGGTGACCAGTATGACAACTTCAGCGTGGACTTCGAATTCGAGAACGGTGTCCATCTGCACAGCATGTGCCGCCAGATCGACGGTTGCTCCAGCAACATCAGCGAGCACGTCCAGGGCACCAAAGGTGTCTGGCACTCCAGCGGTGAAATCTACGACCTGAAGGGCAACCTTATTTGGAAGTATGACGACGAAGCCGCCGAAAAAGAATTCGCGCAGCATAACCCCTATGTGCTGGAGCACGTAGACTGGGTGAACCACATCCGCAAGGGCGAGGCCCACGTAGAGGCCGCCGAGACAGCCCTTTCCACCCTGGCCGGCATCATGGGCCGCGAGGCCGCTTACACCGGTGCCACCGTGGAGTGGGACCAGATGAGCGCCGCCGATCAAGATTGGGTTCCGGAGAAACCGGAACTGGGCAATGTAGATATGAGCGCCTATACCGTCCCTGTTCCGGGAACGGGTAAATAAACTTGCCTATGGATAGGAAAACCTTTTTGAAAACTACGCTGGCCGGAGCCGCCGCCCTTGCTGTGGCTCCCGGTAGCCTTATCTCCTGCGCTGCGCCGGAGAAAAAGTCTTCCACCCCGCTGCGCCTCTCTTTCCAGGAGGGGATTACCCCTGGGGAAACCCTTGCGGAAAAGCTGGACTTCATGGAAAAACTGGGCATCACCGGTTTTGAACCCGGCGGAAGGGGCCTGGCCGGCCGCGTGCAGGAAATCCGCAGTGCGCTGGAAGGCCGGAATATTCAGATGTCGGCCATTTGTGCAGGTTTCGACGGATTCATGTTGGCAGAGGATCCTGCGGTGAAAGCGTCGTTCGACACTTCCATGCGGGAGATTGTACGTGCTGCAGGTGAACTGGGTTCCACCGGTGTTATCATGGTGCCCGTATTCAACTGGCAAACACCGGCCTTGCCTCACACCCTGGAGACGCGCGAATATCTTTGCGAACAGTTGCATGAACTGGGCGAATTTGCTCTCAGCTGTGGCACCACGGTGATTCTGGAGCCGCTTAACCGCCAAGAAGCTTTCTATCTGCGTCTGGTGAGCGATGCTGCCGCCATTTGCCGGGATGCCCAAAGTGAAGGTGTGAAGTGCATGGGCGACTTCTGGCACATGCAGGAAGAGACCTCCGACTATGCCGCCTTCATGGCTGCCGGCTCATACCTACGGCACGTTCATATCGCCAGCCGCGGGAACCGGGTGATGCCCGGCGAGGACGGCGAAGTGGACAATTACGTGGAAGGTTTCCGTGCCCTTAAGGAGATGGGATATCCGTACTATGTGAGCTTCGAATGCGGCTGCCGCGGGGAAGACCGGGCCGCAACGCTTACTAACGCGGTGAACTTGCTCCGCAGCCAGTGGGAACAGGCCTAAGCCTTTATCTTATAAATAATATCGTAGAAGATGCTGTAGCTGAAAAGGTACAGCATCATTAGTGCTGTGGCCAGCGGCCAGGGCAGTAGCAGGAAGAGAAGGATAGCCCAAATAATAAGGAAAATGGGCGTGAGAATCACCTTGGCCAGGAGGCGCACGGAGTTGCAGAAGGCTTTGTCGTTTACCTTCCGACAAATCAGTTCGGCGGTCAGCCATAGGGGAAGGCTCAAAAGGGCCGCTACAGGCCAGAGGGGCAGCAATAGCCAGCGCCAGGCCGAAGGGGCAGGCAGGGGATCGGGATTCACCAGCGCCTGGATTTGGGCACCCAATTGTTCGCGGAATAACTGGTGGAGTTCGGCTTCCGACATATCGCTGTGACTGTCCAGGAAGGCGTTCACATCAAAAGGCTTCCCAATACGCATCAGGCAACGGCCGCGATAATGGAAGAAGTTGCTGTAGTTGATTCCGGTGGGAATCACGATGGTGGGACGCTGCCGTGCACTGCGGAAGGCAATGCGGCCAATGCCTTTCTGGAGCGGCAGGAGCACGCGTTCCGTGCGGTGCCGCCCTTCCGGAAACATGCAGTAAGGCACTCCTTGGGCGATGGTATCGTCAATGACGTCGAAGGCATACATGCTTTCCCGGATGGTTCCGTTTCCATCCCTTTCGCGGGCCATGGGAAGGATCTTCAGGAAGCGCAGGATTTTAGCGGCCACGGGCTTACGGAAAATATCGGCCCGGGCTCCGAAGACGATGCCATTGTTGCTCATGAGCAGCACTATCAGTGCGTCCATGAGGGTATTGGTATGATTGGGTGCAATGAGTACAGCCGATCCGTTTTCCGGCAGGGTTCCTTCTATTTTCAGTTGGCAGAAACTGGCGCGTGTATGGGCGTCTACGTAATGCCGAAGGAGGCAATACCACTTTCCCGGATCCCAGATATTAGACATCGCTCCGTTTGCTGCGGTTGAAGATGGTGGCAACGGTGAGGCCCGAAATAATGTGCCAGATGCCCCACCAGGCGGTGATGACCAGCATGCCGCCGTGGGGCGGGAAGTTGGCGAAGAGACTGGTGCCCAGCATGAGGGCCAGACCCAGGCCGCTGTTCTGAATACCGGTTTCGATGGTAAGGGTTCGGCGATCGCGGAAGGGAAGTTTGGCGATGGTGGCCGTTGTGAATCCGATGCTCAGCGCCAGCAGATTGTGGATAAGGACAACCAGGAAGATGTACTTGACACACTTGAGGAAGGCGTCCAGGTTGCTGCTGAAGGACAGGATCACCATGGCGATGAAAATCACGATGGATAGCCACTGCAGGGGTTTTTTCAGGACTGCTGCCACCTTGGGGAGATAATGGCTGGTGAGAATGCCCAGCACCAGCGGAATACCCAACAGGATGAAGATGGTCTTGAACACGTCCCAAAGGGGAATCACCAGCGTGGGGATTTCGGCCGTAACGGCAGCCGAATGTAGGTACAAGGATCCCCAGAGCCAGAAGTTAAAGGGGGTGAGCAGTACCGCCAGGGCTGTGGAAATGGCCGTGAGGCTGACGGAAAGCTCAATGTTGGCCTTGGCCAGGGAACTCATGAAATTGGAGATGTTACCACCCGGGCAGGCGGCCACCAGGATCATGCCCAAACCCATCATGGGGGATATCCAGCCGGTGAGCAGGATGGCCAGCCCGCAGGTGAGGGCCGGTAGCAGCACCAACTGGCACAACATGCCCAACAGCACGGACTTGGGCTTCTTGAATACTTCCACAAAAATAGCCGGCTTGATGCCCAGCGCCACGCCGTACATCACAAATGCCAGGACAATGTTAATGGTGTTCATACCACCGGCATTCAGGCTGACCTGGATGCTGTCGATGGTCTGCATCATCTCTTGAGTCATGAGGTTCAGGTGTTTAATAGGGATAAAAATAGTCATTTAAAACGAAATGACCAAATTTTTATAATCTGTGAGTGGGAATCCAGGCCATAATATAGCCGATTCCGGCTACGCCCGCTACCGTCCACAAGAGGTCGGAGGCCTTGAGCACTACCGGATAGGCGCTTACCATGAAGTTTCCCGGCATGGGCACCAGGCCGAAATTTTGTTGCACCAGCACCAGTGCCACACCCAGTATCAGGCCGATGACCATGCCCAGCAGGGAGATGAGCCAGCCTTCCAGAAGGAAGATGCGCCGGAGCAGGGAAGCGGGCGCTCCCAGGCTTCGCAGGGTGCTCCGGTCGGCCGATTTCTCAATGACCAGCATCTGGAGGGAACTGTAGATGTTAAAGGCGATGATGAGCACGATAAAGATGAGAATCAGGTAAATGGCCAGTTTCTCATAACGCATCATCTTATAGACGGATTCTTCCTGCTGATAACGGTCCAAAACGCGGAAAGAGGGGCCCAGACGCTGGATTAAGTCCTCTTGCACGGCGCGGGTTTTTCCGGGTGCCGTCCCAATTTCCAGATACGAAACTTCTTCGGGGTAATCCAAGAGTTCCCGAACGGTGCCGATAGGGACCAGCAAAAGCTTGGAATCTAAATCGGCGCTTACGGAAAAGACGCCTGACAGGAGCACTTTCTGCCCGCGCAGGGAGGCGGCCGGGTTGGCCAGGGATACGGCTTCCGTACGGGAAGGATAATGGAGCTCAAGCGGAGCCACGAAACGGGGATTCATGCCCAGGGAAGCTGCCAGTCCGGCTCCCGCCACCCCCGCAGGGAAATCTCCTTTGTGGAATTGCCATACCCCGTCAATCAGGTGGTTCTGGATGGGCGATTCCTCCTGGGATGCTTCGTCAATGCCCTTGACGCGGGCCAAAGACTGTTTTCCCTCATAAGATAGGAATACCTGCTCTTCCAGCACGCTGGAGAGGCGCAGGATGTCGGGAGAATCCGTTATCCAGTCCAGTCCTTCCGTAGAGAAGACTTTTCCGGTGGCCGGTTTTACCACTAAGTCGGGGTGGGCGTCCGTGAGCGACTGGCTCACCAGGGCGTCGAAACCATTAAAGACAGATAGGATGACCACCAGCGCTGCCGTCCCTACCGCCATGCCCGCTACGCCAATTCCCGAAATCAGGTTGATGACGTTGTAGGATTTCCGGGCAAAGAGGTACCGGAGGGCAAATTTCAGCGCCAGCTTCACTTCTTAAGCAATTCTTCGATATGTTCGGCGTAATCCAGCGTGGTGTCCAGATAGAAAACCAGCTCGGGCACGATGCGGAACTGCTTGGCCACTTGATGGCCCAGTTCGCCGCGGAGGGCCTTGTTGTTCTCTTCCAGCCACTGCATCACGAAGGCCTGTTTGTCGGAGGGGAAAATGCTCACGTACACCTTGGCTACGGACAGGTCCGGGCTCACGCGCACTTCGCTCACGGTAACCAGGGCACCGCCAAACGTGGCCATGCCTTTGGCACGGATGATCTCGGCCAGGTCCTTCTGGATTTCGCGGGCAACCTTCAGTTGCCTTGTGCTTGCAGGTTTATCCATTATTTCACATTAATAATGAAGTAGTTCTTCTTGCCTTTCTGGGCCAGGATGTAGTGGCCGTTCACGATATCGGCCTCGGTTACCTCGGCTGCAATGTCGGTCACTTTGTCCTTGTTGATGGCGATGCCGCCGCCCTGGACCATCTTGCGGGCTTCGCCCTTGGAAGGAAGGATGGCAGTCTTGACGGCCAGCATGTCCAGGATGTTGCAGGGGAGGTCGGCCTTGGTGATGTCGAAGGAGGGGACATCGCCGAAAACGGCCAGGAAGGTGCGCTCGTCCAGCCTTTTTAGGGCTTCGGAGTTGCCGCCGAAGAGCATCTGGGAGGCGGCTACGGCGTTGTCGTAGGCGGCCTGTCCATGGCACATGATGGTGACTTCGCGGGCCAGGACCTTCTGGAGTTCGCGGCGGCCGGGATCTTCGCGGTGCGCTGCGATGAGGTTCTCGATGGTCTCGCGGTCCAGCAGGGTGAAGATCTTGATATAGCTTTCGGCGTCGTTATCGGCCACGTTCAGCCAGAACTGGTAGAACTCGTAGGGGGAGGTGCGTTCGGCGTCCAGCCAGATGTTGCCTTTTTCGGTTTTGCCGAATTTAGTGCCGTCGGCCTTGCGGATGAGCGGGCAGGTGAGGGCGTAGGCGGTGCCGCCGTCCATGCGGCGGATCAGTTCGGTGCCGGTGGTGATGTTGCCCCACTGGTCGGAGCCGCCCAGCTGCAGGATGCAGCCCTTGTTCTTCCACAGCCAGTAGAAGTCGTAGCCCTGCATGAGCTGGTAGCTGAATTCGGTGAAGGACATGCCTTCGGAGGAATCGCGGGACAGGCGCTTCTTTACGCTGTCCTTGGCCATCATGTAATTGACGGTGATGTGTTTACCTATGTCGCGGATGAAGTTGATGAAGGTGTAGTCTTTCATCCAGTCGTAGTTGTTCACCAGTTCGGCCTTGTTGGGGACGTCGGATTCGAAGTCCAGGAAGCGGCCCAGCTGTGCCTTGATGCAGGCTACGTTGTGATTGAGGGTTTCCTCGTCCAGGAGGTTGCGTTCGGCGCTCTTCATGGAAGGGTCGCCGATCATGCCGGTGGCGCCGCCAACCAGTGCATAGGGCTTGTGGCCGCAGCTCTGGAAATGCTTGAGAATCATCACGCTGACCAGGTGGCCGATGTGCAGGGAATCGGCCGTGGGATCAATGCCCACATAGGCCGCCTGCGGGCCTTCCATCAGTTTTTCTTCCGTCCCGGGCATGATGTCCTGGATCATGCCGCGCCATCTTAATTCCTCGACAAAATTTTTCATATGTTTTTTTGTTTCCTTTTTTTCTTTGAACCTACAAAGATACGACATTTTTATGTATTTTTGCATTCAGTTAGTCAGTGTAAACAAAACGATTACCAAGATGAAAAGACTTATTCTCCTGCTCGCGGCTGCCATGGTGGCCCTGAGTGCCTGTTCCCGCTACGAAACCGTGAAGGGGGATCCCCTCCAGGCCAAGATCTACACCCTGGACAACGGTCTCAAGATCTACATGACGGTGAACAAAGACGAACCCCGCATCCAAACCTATATCGCCGTCCGTTCCGGCGGCAAGAACGACCCGGCCGACAACACCGGTCTGGCCCATTATCTGGAGCACATGATGTTCAAGGGGAGCGAACTTTTCGGCACCCAGGATTATGAGGCCGAAAAACCCATGCTGGCTGCCATCGACAGCCTGTTCGAGGTATACCGCACCCTTACGGATCCGCAGGAGCGCCTGGATCTTTATCACCAGATCGACTCCATCAGCTACGAGGCTTCCAAGATTGCCATCCCCAACGAGTACGACAAACTGATGTCCATCATCGGCTCGGAAGGCTCCAACGCCTATACCAGCAACGACGTCACCTGCTACGTGGAGGAAATCCCTTCCAACCAGTTGGAAAACTGGGCACGCATAGAGGCCGACCGCTTCAAGAACTGCGTTTTCCGCGGTTTCCATACGGAGCTGGAGGCTGTGTACGAGGAGAAGAACATGGGCATGGCTTCCGGCAGCGAAAACGCCATGGAGGCCCTGGATTCCATGCTTTACCAGGGACACCCCTATGGCAGCCAGACGGTGATCGGCACGCAGGACCACCTGAAGAATCCTTCCCTGGTGGCCATTCGCAAGCAGAAAGACACCTATTATGTACCTAACAACGTAGCCATCTGCCTGTCCGGCGACTTTGATCCCGACCAGGTAGTAGCCTTGGTGAAAAAATATTTCGGCGACTGGAAAGCCAATCCGGAACTGCCCACCTGGACCGCTGCGCCGGTGAAGAAACTCACCAAGCCCGCTGTGAAGGAAGTCTGGGGCAACGAGGCCGATTTCGTGATTATGGGTTGGTGCACCCCCGGTGCCAGCTCCACCGGTAGCGACGCTTCGGAGATCGTGGGCGCTGTCATGAGCAACGGCATGGCCGGCCTCATCGACCTGGATGTGGTGCAGCGTCAGCGCGTGCTGGAGGTGGGTATCTTCCCCTATGACCGCACCGACTACGGCCTCTTCCTGGTGGAAATAATGCCCAAGGAAGGCCAGAGCCTGGAACAGGCCCGCGACATTGTCCTGGAAGAATTTGCCAAACTGCGCCAGGGCGACTTCTCCGAAGAGCTGGTGGAGGCCGCCAAGGCCAACTACAAGCTGCGCCAGATGCAGAGCCTGACCCGCAACAGCAGCCGGGCCGATAAATTCGTGGATTCCTTCATCAACGGCACCAGCTGGGCTTCCGAGGTCCAGAAGATGGACCGCATCGCCGCCCTGACCAAGGACGATATCGTGAAGTGGGCCAACGACTACCTGGGCGCAGAGAACTACGCCATCGTGTTCAAGCACAACGGCAAGGATCCCAACGAGAAGAAGATCGAGGCCCCGCGCATTACGCCCATCGTCACCAACCGTGACAAGCAGAGCGCTTTCCTCCAGGAGATTGCCGCCAATGAACCCGCTCCCATCGAGCCTGTGTTCGTAGACTTCTCCAAGGACATGAGCGTGGAAAGCCTGAACGGCCTGCCGCTGCTGTATAAGCACAATGACCAGAACGACATCGCCCAGCTGAGCTTCCGCTACGACCGTGGCAGCGACGACGATCCGCTCCTTTCCCTCGCGGCAGATTACATTTCTTACCTGGGAACCGCCGAAGCTTCGGCCGCGGAGATTGCTACGCGTTTGTATGGCCTGGCCTGCAGCCAGGGTATCCGTGTGGGAGGAAACACCACAGCCTTGAACGTGAACGGTTTAGGCGAGAATATCGGCGAAGCCCTTGCTCTGGCCGAAAGCCTGGTGGCCGGTGCCCAGCCGGACGAATCCGTCCTGCAGGAACTGAAGGCCGATATGCTGCGCAGCCGCCTGGATGCCAAGATGAACCAGCGTGCCTGCAACAGCGCCCTGCAGAACTACATCATGTATGGTCCTGCCTATATCAAGAATCGCACGCTGAGCAACGACGCCCTTGCCAATGTGAGTTCTGAGCAGCTCCTCGCTGCCCTGCGCGACCTTAGCGGCAAGCAGCACACCATCCTCTATTATGGTCCTGCCTCGCTGGAAGAAGTGAAGGAAATGCTTTCGGCCCATAAGACTCAGGGTCTTGAGCCGCTGCAGAAATCCCATCCCCAGAAGCTGATCACGCCTGCCAAGCAGGTTGTCATTGCCCCTTATACGGCCCGTCAGTTCAATTACGTGCAGTACTCCAACCGGGGTGAAAAGCTGGATTTGGCCCAGGATCCGTACATCGACCTCTTCAACGAGTACTATGGCGGCGGTATGAATGCGATCGTGTTCCAGGAAATGCGCGAATCCCGCGCCCTCGCATACAGCGCCGGTGCAAGACTCACCACGCCCGCCTTCCTGGGCGACAACTACGCCTTCCGGGCCACCATCGCCTCCCAGAACGATAAACTGGAAAAGGCTGTGCGCGGTTTCGACGAAATCATCGAAGACCTTCCCCAGGCCCCCGAGAACCTGGATATTGCCAAGGCCGCCATCCTGTCCAAGCTGCGCACCCAGCGTACCATCGGCCAGGCTGTCCTGTACAGTTATTTGAATGCCCAGGAACTGGGTCTGACGGAACCCCGTGAGAAACAGGTATTTGAGAAAGTGGGCGCCCTCACTATGGACGACCTCCTGGCCACTCACGCCCGCTGGATCAAGGGCCGTACCTACTGGTATGCCATCCTGGGCGATCCCAAGGATCTGGACATGAACTTCCTCAAGACCTTAGGCCCTGTACAGCAGGTCTCCCTGGAAGAAATCTTCGGCTACTGATTATAAATGACCACCGGTCTTGTGGACCGGATGCTCATAGAAGGGAACCAGAGGTCATCGGCCTGTAAATCACAGGATTCGATGGCCTCTAAAGCATATTCCAAACGCCCGAAACGGGAGTCCACGTTGTTGGTGCCGAATGTGAATCGGATGCCCCGCTCCTTGGCGCGGCGGATGATGTCGAAACTGGGGATGCAATAGCGGGGATTGATCTCCAGGGCGATGTGGTACTTTTCCATTACGTCCAGGATCCGGTCCACGCGTTCCGTCGTCCAGAGGCGGTCGTATTCGCCTTGCAGGACATCCGGAAGGAAGGTGGGATTGGCGTAGATATCGGCCGGCTCGTTGGTGAGGATCAATACCGTCTGGTCCACCAGATGGTCCATGTACTGCTCTTTGCCGATACCGTCGAAATGTACTTCTTCGGGCCGATAGATACGGGAATTACGCCCTTTGTGGTCGATGATGGTCATCGCGTCCGTAAAGAGGTATTCGAAGATGCCCAGGGCCTCCTGGGAGAAGGTTTTCGTCCATTTTCGGCCTTCGCCCTGCACGCCGAAGAGGAAGGGTTCGCCGCTGATTTCATCGTAATAGGCGTACACTTCCGCGTCATCGGCCAGCATGCGGCCCACACCGCCTTCACCGGCATTGGGCGCTACGCCGTAATTGATGCCATAGTTCATGGACATGGCATGGGCCATTTCCTTCGTAAGGTCGCCTTTCAGATGGACGTGGTAGTCGATGACAGGGAAATCCCGCTGCTGGAGACGGATGATGCCGTCCCGCTGTTCATCCACGGGGGGCAGGGTATCGGCCGGATTCTTAAGCTCTTGGTCCAGCGGTTTCAGCTGCAAGTTGCGGAATGCCACCGTCCCGCCCAGTCCTTCCAGACTGATACGCCCCGGGGCGATGCGTTGCCCTGCGTGTTCCTCCGAACGCCAGGGCTGTTCCGGCTCCGTATAGCAAACCACATCCACGTCGCCCACCTTCACGCCGATATTCTTCCCGCGTACAGCCACGCTGAAATCGAACCATTCGCCATCCTTGGCCAGCGAGCGGTAGAGATTGCGCACGTGCACCAGGCTGCCGGTCTTGCAGGTGCCGTCTATGGGCCCGTTGTGCAGCATAATTCCGTATCCTTCCTGTGCATCTGACTGGCAGAAGTGGATCAGAGCCGATGCATCTGCTTCAGTGAAGGCCTGACCACTGAGTTCAAAATTGACATAGTCTTTTGAGGACTGCCAATTTTCGCCTTCCGAAAGGGTTAATTGGGAGGGAATGGCCGTGCACCCGGAGAGGATGAGCAGAAGGGGGAGGAGGGCATGTTTCATGAGGCGTAAAGTCTTGTTTGATACAAAAATAGCATTTTTAACGGAAAGACTTAGGGTATTTGCCGTCTTGCGGCAGAACAAGCCTTCAGTCTATCCCAAGGTGGACGATGACGCCGAAATCATGCTGAAGTATGACGATATAATGGTAAATATCGGCGCATCCTGGTGCTGGCCCACCGGAAGAAAAGATATGTATGTATATGGTCTGGACGGTTATTTGTACCAGCGGACCCCGGAGCGGCTCAGCGGTTTACAGAAAGGGACATTCCTCCCTGAATTCGCCGCTCCTGCACTCCAGGCGCCGTACGACAATTCCTTCCGCTATCTGAAAGCGGCCGTGCGGGGAGAAATCAACATTGAGCCCAGTGACTTGAGTGCCCTGGAAAACAATCTGACGGTGATGCGTATTCTGGATGCGGCGTTGCGCAGCGCCAAAACCGGAAAAGCGGTCAAGCTTTAGAGAGCTTCCGCCTCGGTGGTGTCCATGGAGCCGTGGAAGCCGATGGAGTCGCGATTGCGGCAGTTGACGCGAATCTCGGCGAAGCCGTCGTCCGAGATACTCAGGTTGAATTCGTAGGTGTCTTCGCCGTTGTCGGTGGTGAAGGAAATCTGACGCAGGCCTTTCTTCCAGCCGCCATCGCTGTACTTTTTGATTTCGGCCGTGAAGTCCAGGCCCTTACCGCCGTCATAGGGGACGTTTTGTGCCGCGCCGAAATAAGGGAGGTTCGAGTCCACTTCGTCTCCATTCACTATAAGGGAATAGGAGCCGGAAAGCATTTTTCCGCCGCCTCGGAGGGGCATCATGTAATTGACGTCGATCCTAAAGTGTTTATCGTTGAGCCGCTGGTCCACGACTCCGGCAACCTGTTGTTCTTCGGCCGATTGTTCAGCCGCAGTCTGCCTGCTGGCCCCGCACCCCACCAGAAGCACGAGGGAAATAGCCAAAAGGAGAATATTCTTTTTCATAAGGCAAATATACACATTTTTGTTTTTCCTGTAAAAATGGAGTAACTTTCGGGTATGAAAAGAGCTGTATTCTATTTGCTGCTGATGGTCGTAGGGCTGTGTGCCTGTGACCGGAGGGGGAGTGCGCCCCTGGTGGGAATCAGTTGTTCGCGATCGAGCGGAGGAACGGACCAGTTGTCTCCCAATTATTCCCAGGCCGTGCTTAAGGCTGGCGGTATTCCGGTGATATTGCCCACCATTTCCACCCCGGAGCAGGCTAAGGAACTGCTTTCCAGGGTAGACGGCATCATTTTCTCCGGTGGGGTAGACATCAATCCGGAATGGTATGGGGAGGAGGTATGGAACGAGACAGTGGTGATAGATTCGGTGCGGGACCGCAGCGACAGCCTGCTGGCCCGCAGTGCACTGGAATTGGGAAAGCCTGTTCTGGCTATTTGCCGCGGGGAACAACTGATGAACGTGATACTGGGCGGCAGCCTGTATCAGGATATTCCCACGCAGCTTCCGGATGCACATGTCCATAGGAATACCAGGCATAAGATGGGGATTGTGGAAGGGTCTTTCCTGGCCCATCTATTTGGGACAGACTCCTTGGAAGTGAACTCTTTCCATCACCAGGCCGTAAAAGATGTAGCACCTGGCCTTACTATAGCAGCTTATTCCGACGACGGCATAGTGGAGGCTTATGAGAATGAGCAGATTTGGGCCGTTCAGTTCCATCCGGAGGGTATGCTTCGGGAAGATGACACCTGGCTGCCCCTGTTCGTGGCGTTTTTAGACAGGACCCGGTTATGAGAAAAGGCTTAGTGGCAGGTTTGCTGCTGGCCTTGCTGCTGGGCGGGTGCCGGAGGGGGCCTTCCGAACCCCGGATTCGCGAGCACTTGATCCAGACGGAAGATACGCTCTCACTGGGCCTTTCCAGGCGGGCTGATACCCAGTGGATCAACGTTTTCCACTCCGACGGATACGTCAATAATGCCGTACTGACACATTTCAATGGCCGATATTACTGCATGTGGCAGCAGTCGGAGAAGGACGAGGACACGCCGGACACCGGTGTCTATTATTCTGTGAGCGACGATGGCTTGTCCTGGTGCCCGCCTGCTCTGCTGGTGGGGCCGACCGAAACCTTTTTCACAACGCCGGGCGGCTGGCTCCATCGGGGCGATTCCCTTATAGCCCTAATCAATTGCATCTTTGCCGATGACCGCTCAAAGGGCGGATGTGCGTTCTATACCACCACAACGGATGGATCGGCCTGGAGCGGCCTCCAGCCTATTCTTATGGCAGACGGAATGCCCGTTCAGGGTATCTTCGAACAGGATCCTCTGACGCTTCCCAGCGGAAGAATCGTGGGTGCCGTCCACTTCCAGCCAGGCACAACGCTCTGCCCCGTGTACACGGACGACCCATCCGGAATCCGGGGTTGGAAAAAAGCCGTATTCCCGGAAGGGGAGGGGCGGCCCATCGAACCCAGCCAGTATTGGGCTCCCGACGGCAAGCTGGTCCTGTTCATGCGGGATCAGCAATCCTCTTTCCACAAGCTGTTTTCTTTATCGGCCGATGAAGGCGAAAGTTGGACAGCTCCGCAGTTGAGCAATATCCCCGATTCCCGTTCCAAGCAGTGCGCCGGCACCTTGCCGGGCGGCCGCACGTTCTGGGTGGGGAACCCAACGGGCAGTAAGTCCAGGCGAGCATTGGTCCTGGCCCTTTCCGAAGACGGTTATCTGTTCGATAAAGCTTTTCTGCTGGCCGGCCCTGAGGACCTTCCCGCCCGGAGAAAGGACGGGCGCTACAAGACGCTGGGATACAACTATCCCAAAGCCACCCTCATAGGCGATACCCTTTGGATAGCCCTTACCATCAATAAAGAAGATGTGGCCCTGGTCCGGCTAAAACCCTGATTATCGGTGATGGGTCATGAAAGTCATCATGCGGGAGTTGACCGTCTGGGATTCGGGGAGGAGCGGCTTGACTACGTTGTGAACGTGGCCTACGCCCTTATTTTTGGATTCAAGGTCCAGGAATTCCACCTGGCGGCCGAGGCTATCGCAGTCGGCCTTTAGGAGAAGGGACTGTTCCCGGATGAAATCTTTGGTGCAGGTGGAAACGAACAACGGTCCGTTATAGTTCTTCAGATAGGTTCGCGGGGAGACGGATTGCAACCAGTCTTCATCTTGGTATCGCGGGCCGATAAACCACGCTAAAGCATCGTCTGTAAAGCCTCCCGCTTTGCCGAATGTGGCATAATCGTAGGCCGGACAGTTGAGCATAGCTCCCCGGGCTACAAAGTGTTCCGGGTGAATGGGCAGCGTCCGGTCGTCCGAAGCTTCGGCCATATAAAGGGCCAGATGGCCGCCGGCGGAATCTCCCGTAAGAAACATACTGTCCTTATTCAGGTCCAGTTCATCGGCATGAAGGGTCAGATAATCCAGCGCGGCGGCACAGTCGGCCAGTTCGTCGGAAACATCCAGTTTTCCGTCGTTCAGGCGGTATTCCAGCAGCACAACGTCAAAGCCTTCTTTCAGGAAGGAAGAGGCAAAAGGCCGATTGTTCCGCCTGTCGCCGCCCACGTAAAAACCGCCGTGGATGTCGATGAGGACGATATTCTTGCGAAGAGCCTTAGGGGCATAGTAAATATCCACCACCTGTGCCGGAGCGGCGTTTTCCACATAGGGAACGCCTATCTTTTTGTCGCAGGAGTCGGCGTAACAAGCCTCCTTATTGACTTTCAGGCTGGCCGATACAATCATTTTGAGCGCGGTCCTGTTAATTCTCATTGTGCAGCTGCACAGCAGAGAACACAGAACGCATGCAGTGAAAAGGGTCCTTAATGCTTTCATCCCCAGATTTCTTTGGCTACTTCCTGGACCAGACGGAGTTTGGCCCACTGTTCCTCTTCGGTGAGTTTATTGCCAATTTCGCAGGAGGCGAAGCCGCACTGCGGGCTCAC
This sequence comes from Candidatus Cryptobacteroides sp., assembly GCA_045226315.1. Classification (GTDB taxonomy): domain Bacteria; phylum Bacteroidota; class Bacteroidia; order Bacteroidales; family UBA932; genus Cryptobacteroides. The sequence goes on along the minus strand of JBGVCF010000029.1, from coordinate 93,889 downwards.
GCACAGGCGCTCCAGAGGGAGGTATTCGGCTGCCTTGCGGATGCGCTCCGCCACGATGGACTTGAACTCCAGTTTGGGCGATTTGGTGGTGATGAGTCCCAGTACTACCATCTTGTCGCCGCTAACATGGGAGAGGGGAGCGAAGCCGCCGGAGCGCTCGTCGTCGAACTCCAGGTAGTAGGCGTTTACATTTTCCTGCTCAAACAGGACTTCGGCCACTTTGTCGTAGGCGCCGGAGTTGGCGTAGGTGGAGTGATAGTTGCCGCGGCACACGTGCGTGTTGATGAAAAGATCGGCCGGTTTTCCCTGCAGGGCCAGGTTGTTGATGCGGAGGTTCATTTCCTGTACTTTCTTCAGGCCTGCTTCATCGGTGCCCCACATGTACACGGCGGCGGGGTCCACCAGCATGCCCCAGGTACAGTCGTCGAACTGGAGGCGGCGGCATCCGGCTGCATAAACCGCCTGGATGAACTGGCGGTATCCTTCGGCCATATCCTGGATAAGCTCCTCATTATCGGCATAATACTTTCTGGTGTTTTCCAGGGCGAAGGGCATGACCATCTGGGCCAGGAACTGGGCGGGCGCCGGGATGGTGAGTTTGGCTTCCACGCCTTCCGGAGCCAGACTGCTGACGAACTTGAAATGCTCGATGAAGGGATGGTTCTCTCCCAGCGCAAGTTTGCCGGTGAGGAAGGTATCGTCGATCATGGCCTGTTCGCCGTGGAAAGGCAGACCGGTTTTGGTGGGTGCATGTCCCACGCCTTTGAATCCCCACATGAAATCCAGATGCCAGGCCTGCCGGCGGAATTCGCCGTCTGTGATCACCTTGAAGCCCAGCTCTACCTGCTTGGCCACCAGGGCGCGGATGGCGTCATCTTCCACCGCCTTGAGCTGCTCTTTGGAAAGGGTGCCCGCTGCAAAATCCAGACGGGCTTGTTTGACGGCCTGCGGGCGCAGGAAGCTTCCTACGAAATCGGCCCGCTGAGCCGGGAGACGTTTGTTATCTATCATGAGTCAAAGTTTTATTCGTATTCCAGAACGGCTTTGATGAGTTTGTATTTGCTCACCATTCCGGTGTGGCTTTGTTCGTGGGTTTCGGTGCGGGTGTTGAATGCCAGATAACGTTCTCCATTGATCAAGATGAAGCCCGGGGAGGCCAGAAACCAGCCTTCGTTTTCCTCTATCCAGCGGTTCAGGGCGCAGGGGAGTTCGCGCATGAAGGGGCCGTCGGCCAGATAACACCTGAAAAAGCAGGCGTCGGTGGTCCCTCCGTGGGTGTTATAGTAAGTGGGGAACAGTAAATCGTAGCGCTCATCCACTTTGCAGGCTGCATTGTTATACAGGAAATCGCCTGCCAGAACTTCTGTGGCGCTCAATTGTTCTCCGTCCAAGGAAAACTCCGCCAGGGTGATCCTGCGGTTCTTATATCTCTCCTGCGTTACGCGGGAATAGAGTTTCATACGTTGTCCGCGCGGCACCATCACATTCTGGGTGTCGTGCTTGTCTGTGTAAAGCAGCTTGCGTTCGGTAAAAGTAATCCCGTCCTTGGATTTCCAGAGGAACATGCACTGATGTCCGTCCTCCATCTGGTTGCCCACCAGGCGGTAGGGCCAGGTTTTGTCCTCCACCCGGCACACTGACTGTTCGATGAGTGCGTCCATCAGCTTACCCTTCAATTCGTAATGAAATCCATCGGCCGATTCTGCCAGATAGAGGTTTTGCACCCATTCTTCTTCGGCTATTCCGCTGACCTCGTTGCCCGAAAAATACATCCGGTAAGTGCCGTCCGGGAGTTGGATGATGTTGAAGTAATTGATGAGCCCCATGCCGAAATCTTCGTTGGAGGCTATCTCGATGGGCGGCTCTGGGAAACTGACGCCCACAAGGGTTTCCCTTTCGCAGGCGCACAGCGCAGCGGTAAGCAGAAAATATAGAAGGAGCCTTTTCATCATACGTTTATCTATCAAACAAATATAGTTTTTTTCGTGAAAAAATGCGTAATTTTGAAAAAATAAAGTCTAAAAGAATGGTAGCACTTGTCACAGGCGCATCGCGGGGCATCGGGAAGGCCATCGCTTTGGAACTGGCCCGTTTGGGCTATGACCTGGCCCTTGTGGGCCGAAATCGGGAATCATTGGAAAAGGTGGCGGAAGAAGCCGCCGGCGTGCATGTAATCTCCATTGAGGCCGATTTATCCAAGGCAGAATCGGCCGGTCCCATTGTAGATCAGACCATCCAGGCTCTGGGTGGCATCGATGTGCTGGTAAACTGTGCGGGCATTCCCCAGAAGGGCCCTTTTACGGAAGTGACCCCGGAGCAATGGGATGCCGTTTTTGCAGTGAACGCCAGGGCGCCTTTTTTCCTGTGCCAATCGGCCCTTCCGTATCTGAAAAAGTCTTCCAAGCCCATCGTTATCAATATTTCTTCCGTGGTGGGCTTCAAGGGATATATTAACCAGAGCGTGTATGCTTCGTCGAAACATGCCCTTGCCGGCTTTACCAAAGTGTTCGCCAAGGAGGTGCAGCCCTACGGTATTCGGGTTCATTTGATCAGTCCCGGCGGCGTGGCCACCGAAATGGTTACCAAAATGCGTCCGGACATTGATCCATCCGAACTCATCCAGCCGGAAGAAATAGCCGAAATCGTCCGCTTCCTGGTTACCCGAAAAGGAAACGGAACCCTGGATGAATTCTACATCCGCCGCTACTCCGGCCTTGCCTTTGATTAAAACCGTTTAGTCTATTTTAGACCGCGTTCTTTTTTGATGGTCTCATATGCGTCCTGTACCTGGCGGAACTTTTCGGCTGCGGCCTTCTGTACATCGGGACCCAGGGTGGCCACCTTGTCCGGGTGGTTCTTCATAGCCATTTTACGGTATGCGGTTCGTACCTCGTCGTCCGTGGCAGAAGGAGAGATGCCCAGCACGGTATAGGCCGAACTGGTCTCCTTATAAAACATGGCGATAACGGAATTGATATCGGTATTACCCAAGCCAATGGTGGAGCCGATGGCCTCCAGCACCGATTTCTCTTTTTTGTCAAAATGTCCGTCGGCCAGGGCAATCTGGACCAGGTAATGGAAAAGCTGGAGTCGCTGGGAATAGTTCATATAATGGGCTATCTGCGGTCCAACGGAATAGATGTTCACTTCCTGACTGGTGAACTGTTCCAGCATACGCATAGCCTCCGCTACCGCTTCTTCGCCAAAATTTTTCCTCACGAACTCCCTAACGTAGTCCAGTTCCTCCCGGAGGGTTTTTCCATCGGCCTTGATTACGGCGGCCGAAAGAACTAAAAGGCTTACCAAAAAGCTGTTGCGTTGCTCGGAGGCACTATAGGAGCTTCGTTCGTAAGTCTTTGTATCTTCTGATGATTCGTTGCCCAGAAGTTGACTGGCCTGGTCGATATAACTGTCAACGACCGAACCTAATAAAATACCAAGCAGCGCGCCGATGGGTCCCCATGTGACCCATCCGAGGAATCCGCCGATCCATTTTCCTGCACTCATACGATAATTGTTTTGGTGCTTCTTCTTCAAATATCGGTCCGCTTTCCATCGACTGACAATCTGTCGGTTTTACGGCATAATTCTTGAGATGGAAGTGGCTCGGAATGAGACAGAAATGGCTATTGACGGTAGTGTTGCTGGTGGCGGGAACCATCGGCCTGCATGGCCAGGAGTATAGGGAAAAGGTGGATACCGTCGTCGTTAGGCCGATACCCTTGTCTACAGTGAATGATCCGGTCTTTTTCAATCCTTGGCAGCCTTATTACCTATCTCCGGATGCGGAAGGGGTTGAGAACAAGGAACAACGTGCTGCCAGAATCAACCGGGAGACCTTTCAACGCGTAATGGCTTCTGTCAATCACAATCTGTCTTGGCACAGGCCCCCGGAACTGACCGGAACCGAAAAGGCGTTATTGTTCATAGGTTCTCTGTTTCTAACCAGTCCTTATCAGTTTCGGGAAGGCACTGTCCCTGTAATGAGTGCTTCCAATCCATTTATGTTCGCTTATACGCCTGGGGGAGCGCCGGTGGTTTACCCCTATTCTACCGATGCATTTCCCCAGTGCATCCAGCTGGATTACGATTTCATGTCCGGGACTTACAAACAAGTGATGGTGAAATGGGAAGATGTGCAAAGGAGCATGGTACGAAGTTTCGGAGGGCCTTACAGAACAGAAGCTGTTCCGAAGATGCAGTTCCATTCAACGGATAAACTGGCGCCTTAGAGGAAAAATGCTTATTTTTGTAATAAAATAAACCTAGTATATGAAACCCATTCAGACAGAAAAAGCGCCTGCTGCCATCGGCCCTTACAGCCAGGCCATCGATTCCGGTACGGGCCTTGTTTTCGTTTCCGGTCAACTGCCCATTGATCCCGCTACGGGCGCTTTCCCTCAGGGAGGCGTGCAGGAGCAGACCTGCCAGAGCTTCACCAACGCAAAAGCCATTCTGGAAGCCGCCGGTATCGGCCTTCAAAATGTGGTGAAAACAACGGTTTTCCTTGCTGATATGGGAGATTTCGCAGCTATGAACGAAGTCTATGCCCAGTTCTTTTCTGCTCCGTTCCCGGCCCGCAGTGCCGTTGCGGTGAAGACGCTTCCGAAGGGAGCCCTTGTAGAGATTGAATGCATTGCTGCCCGTTGAGGGAGGCGTATTAATGTTTCTCGACAAACGTAATGATGCCCAATTCCAGGAGAATGTCGTGAATAATCTGGTCTTCGGATGAATTGACCGGTTTTCCATGAGCAATCTCATAGACGTGTTGTGGGGTGGTTCCTCTATCTTGGGCAATCTTTTCGTACAAATGCGCTTTCTTGGAATCGGTATAGCTGCCGAATTTCAGTCTTCTGAAATATTTAATTAATTTGCGCATTTGTGGGGATAATTAATTCGTGCAAAGTTAGTTATACTATCCAAACTTTGCAAATTTATTTTATACCCCCCCCGCAAATTTGTACTAAAAAGGCCATAGAAACCGTTCTGGGGCCTTTTTATGTTCAATAAGGTAAATCGGGGATGTACTTGCGAACCGTGGTGAGGATGCGCTCGCAGTTTTCCTTGTTATTGGCGGCAATAAATAGTGAAGGACGCTCCATGGAAGGGTATTCCCCGTTGAAGTCGCAAACGGCTCCACCGGCTTCGGTCAGGATGAGGCTGGCTGCGGCATAATCCCAAGGCATGAGTCTCATTTCAAAATAGAGTTCGGCGAATCCGGCGGCCATCAGGCACAGTTCCACGGCGGCCGAACCTGTCCGGCGCACATCGTTGCTTTGATTGTAGATGTCGAAGATAATGTCGCTGCAGTACCGGGACCATTCCTTGTGGTAAGTACTCATGGCCGTGAACAGGATTCCCTGTTCAAAGGGTCTGTCGGAGACACGAAGGGGTTTTCCGTTGCAGAAGGACCCTTTTCCCTTTTCGGCCGTATAGAGTTCATCGCGCCAGGGACTGTAAACCACGCCCATGATGGGCTCATTGCGCCGGACCAAAGCCACGCTGATGCAGCAGTTCTCGTTGCCGCGGGCATAATTGGCCGTTCCGTCAATAGGGTCGATCACCCAGACGGCCTCATGTCCGGAGATATCCTCCAGGTCCTCTTCCTCGCATAGGAATCCCACCTCCGGGAACCGGGCTTTTAGCTCCCGGGTCAGGAAATGCTGGACAGCCACGTCTGAAGAAGTGACGATATTTTCCCTCACGCCCTTGTCCTGAATATCAAAGCCTCCCGTCCGGTCCATCAGCGTCCCCGCCGCCCGGACAATAGCTGTTACAATTTCAATATCGATCTTCTCCATGGGTCAATGCATTACTCTGCAAAGATACAGAAAAACAAGAATATGCTTGAACTGTTGCGAAGGAAGGGATGCCCTCCAGGGGGACTCCATTCCGCTTCGCTCCATTCCGGCCCCTCCCACCGTTTCCGGCGTCATCGCTTCGCGATAACTTGTCTCCGGCGGGCCCCTCCCCCTGCCCTAGTGCGAGGGTGCACAAGCCCCCTGGAGGGCATCCCTTCCTTCGCATCCAGCCGCCTTGGCATAAAAAACGCGGTTTTACGCTATTCTGGCTGCCGAGGCGGCAATGTTTTTATGCAAAACGGCTGTTTTCCTTGCCACCTCGGCACAAAATCGGCTCTTAATGGTACTTTAATTGCCGAGGCGGCAACACCTACTATTGTCGGATTAGGAGCCGGACCGGGCCCAGGAGGCCGGAGGGCTGGAGCGTGTCTTCGGCTTCGTAGAAGCGGCGTACTTTGGTGACGGGCTTCACATTCCGCTGGCGGTCGCCAATCATTCGGTTCACCCAAAGGTTAGTCACCTTCACTTCCAGCTTGTTCTCGCCTTCTTTCAGGTAGGGGAGGATATCGGCCGATACGAAAGGAGCATGCCATAACACGCCGGCCGAGTGGCCGTTGACGAAGAGTTCGGCCAGGACTTTTACTTCGCCCAGGTCGATGTGGGCTTCTTCCAGGCCTTGCAGGCTGTCCACGGTAAAGGTGGTGGAATAATGCGCCGTTCCGGAGAAATACTTCACCACGGGGTCGCTGTTGGTGGTCCAGTCGTTCAGCACGGAGAACGTTTCCAGGGCCGATTCGCCGCCTTTCTGCACAAACTCCACGTCCCAGTAGCGGTCCAGGATTTGGGCCGATTGTAAGCCGCCGGGCTGTTTGGCAGCCGGCACGCCTAAAGGTGTGTCGGTAAGGACATAAAACAGGGCCTCGCCGGGCAGAAGCGTGAAAGGAACGGCCGTGTATCCGTCCCCTGCAGGGACACAATCCAATGCGGTGGCTTGACCATTTTCAGGGTTGAAAAGCGCGGCATACTTAGCTACGGTGCGGAATTTAACACTTCCACTCTGTTTTTCGCCGGTGAAATTCCTTAACCAGTAGATGTTTACGCCTTTTCCAGGGATTTCCCTGTGAACGGACTGTATGCCCAGGAGGCTGGTATCGTGGCCCCTTTCGTTCAGGGGGATGCCCACGCCGTCGCCGAACAAATGCTCAGGAGACAAACCTTCCGGAAGCACTACATCGGCTTGGAGGCTGGCGGGGAAGGGATTGCCTTCTGCGAGCACGCACACGCCGCCGGCACGGAATTCCTCTATCCGGGCCTTCAATTCGTCCGAAATTACCTGTGCGTTGCGCCCTATCATTAGGACGGAGTAGCGTTGGCCGCTATCAGTTACCAGTGCTTCATTCTCTATACGGACCTGGTTCAGCAATACATCCGGACTGGCGAAGTCGAAGTTGAAGCCGGAAGGAATATTGGGCAAGAACTTGAAGTACTCGCCTCCGTAAGCGGCGGTGGCATTAGTGTCCTCGCCGTAGAAAAGGAGGATATCGGCCACGCTCCTTCCGCTTTGCATCATCTGACAGCTGCGGGCCAGGTAGTCAGTCCAGACCTTGGCGTAGGCGGCCCAGGTCTCGTTCCGGTGGAACCACTGGCCGTATTTGAACAGCCCCAGGCCCGGCAGAAAATCGTCCGAGGGCTGCGAAGCCGAGTCATGGATGATAAAGCGGTTCAGGCCGCTGGCCAGGGCCATATCAGCTATGGGTTTGATATTGGCCGGATGATAGGTGTAGGCCTTTTTGTTCTCCCCGTTGGCGGTGAAAGACTCCGCGGCCGCAATATTTTGTCCGTAAATGTGGGCCACCGAGGCACTTTCGCGGATATCGATAATGGCCGATGGAAGCATGGAGCCGGAAGGACTGTCGGTCATCCAGATGGCCGCCATGGGCACCGTCGCGGCCCGTTTGGCATCCATGCCGTCGCCTACAAAGGCCCGTCCGGTTTCATGGGCCTCGATATAGGTGCCCTTCATGCCGTACTCCTTAACGAAATCGCCGATACGGGCGTAGTTTTCGGTGAAGAGTTCGCCCAGCGTTTTGCGCCAGTCGAAGAGGAATCGTTCGCTTGTATTGGCATCGCCGATGATTTCTCCGGCCAGGACCGGCAGCCAAGGGATAAGGTCGTATCCGCGGCGTTTTTGGAACTCTTCGGGCAGGCAGGCCGACCAAGTCTCCGATTTAGCCTCATAGCTGTCTACCAGGATATGGGTTACGCCTTTGGGCCCCAACATGCCGCCGGCGGCCTCTTTATACATATCCAGATAGGTGTGGAAATAGCGGCTCCAGGCCTCTTTGTCCAGTTTGTCCACTTCCAGACCGGTGGCGTTGGGGGAGGCAGGATGATTCATCTTTCCGGTTAGGGAGGCCCCAAATCGGTATATCCGCCACCTTCCTTCCGGCAGGTTGCATTGCAGGCGCCCGTCCAGGCCCATCCGGCCTGTAAGTACCACAATATCCTGTGGCCGGATGCATTTTTCATGGTCAATCTGCTCCGTAGGGTATTTGTTGAAGTCGTAGGGGAAGCAGTAGCCGGCTTTCTCTTCGAAGAGTTCAATCTTGCGTACGCCGTGTAGTTGCAAATCCAGGAGGCCTTTCCCGGTAACCCGGAAATAGCGGGCCTTTGTGGGTGGAATGTTCAAGGTAACATATTCCAGCGGCGATTTCAGGATTTTACAGACTGTATTCCATTTTTTGCCGTCCTGGCTGCACTGAAGTTCATTTTCCGTATAAATATTCCCTTCCCTGGGCCGGAAACCACCAGCCGTTCCTTTAAGCGAAAAGGATTGAATCAGAGTGGGGCGGGGGAATCGGACCGTAATGGAAGTGTCTTCCTTTTTTATATCGGCCCCTAATTCTTCCATGCTCACATCCCCTTCCGGCAGTTTGACGGCAATCAGGGCCACATCGTAGCCGAAATCCTCCACTTGCACGTGCTCCGGAGGTGCCGGCAAATCCCTGTACTGACCTGTGACTTTGCTTAATTCCGGCAGTTTCACGTCAATGGCTCCACCGCGGACGTCCACGCTTTGCCATTCCATTTTTTTCATGGCATCCTGCGGCGATACCCAGGGGCCGCCGGTGCTGCTCCAGCCCGGCGCGCTGGCCACGGTGGCCTCCATTCCCAGGGAATCGGCCAGGAAGATGGCATAGCGGTAGGCTTCTTTCCAACTGTCGGACAGATAGGGCCTTTTGAAGGCGGCCGCTTTGGGCATATTGACCCCGCCGGCGTCAAATTGGTGGAATCCGGCAATACCGGCGGCATCCATCCATTCCAGGTCTTTCTTGATGCCGTCCAGGCTCACTTCGCCGTCCATCCAATGCCACCAAACATAAGGCCTGGCGGCGCGGGACGGATGCTGGAAGGAGGAAAGCAGGCTATCCGGTTCGGCTGCGGGAGAGGAGGCAGCCAGGAGCAGGGAGAAAAGCAGAGACAGGGTCATAGTGTATACAGATTGACCTTCAGGGACTTGATATTAGTGGAGGCCAGAGCCTTCAGCGTTAATTCAGGATTGGATTTATACAGGCGTACGCCGAATCTTTCCGGCTGGCCCGCTTCCTGGTGAGTCAGGGTATAAGTTCTGCCACAAAGGGAGATTTCCAGCGAACCCTGGAAATCCAGTTCCATGGTAACGGCCGAATATTCAGGCGCTTCCTCCGTCCAATGAAAGCTTTCCCCTTCGGCCAGATTCATGCTTTTCTTTTTCAGGGAGGCGGTAGCCTTGCGGCCCAGGTTCTGGTGCCAGTAGAAATCGGACAGTTCAATGGTGACGCCGTCCGTAAGGGCTCGCTGCTCGTGGGGCGCCGGGAAGATGGAGGCCTGGACTTCATAGCCTGCATCCTTCAGGGCTTGGATATAATCGGCGTCCAGCATCCGGTAATTCATGGTGCTCATGCCGCATCGGCCTCCTATCTTTTCCAGCCGATGGATGGTGGTGGCGGCATCGTCTTTTCCAGGATCCAGCAGGATCAGGCAGGAAGAATAGTCTCTGGCGCGGCTCACGGCGGCCTCGTTGGCATCGAAGGCGATGAAATGGTCGCCCAGAATCTCATGGGCCAGGGCATAGGACTCTATCACTGCGCTGTGGAGCATGGGGATGATGCCTGCGTCCCGGCAGGCTTCCAATTCTTCCCGGAGGGTAGGGATGGGCGTTCGGAGCGCCGGATCCGTGGAGGTCAGGACATAGCGGGTCCTCAGTTCCTCGAAAGTGCAATCGGCCACCCTGACAGGCTCAGTGATCTTTGAATAATCGGCCGCATTGCGCATGGTCCGGTTGATGGTGCCGTCGTGCATGATCACCATCACGCTGTCGCGGGTGTATTTGACATCGCATTCAATGGCGGGATAGCCGTAACGGGCGGCCATCCAGACCCCTGCCGGACAGTTTTCGTTGATATAGAACTCTTCTCCTTCCTTGAGCCAGCAGCCCCTGTGGGCCACGGCCATGGGGAGGTCTTCAGGGGCCTCCTGCCCGCAGGAAAGGGCTAGGAGCACCATAGACAGCATGAAAATAAGCCTTTTGATCATATCTTCGCCTGTAATATGCACAAATCTACACATTTTTGGCCGAAAATACATAAGGCGTATATAGCGAAATTTCTTATTTTTGTATCGTGGTCAAAGCCCAAAAACGGTGAACATACGAAAATAATATATGTTATGAAAAGGTTTCTCATCCTAATTTTTGCTTCCCTTTTTGCTTTTTACGGTTGCAAGTGTTCGAATAATGCTCCTGCAGAAGCTTCTGCCCAGCAGGAGGATACTCCTATGGCGGCCATTGACCGGTATATGACGGAGGTGGGGGGCCAGTACAGCCCGGGGACATACTGTATTCCTTATGCCCAGGTTGTAGCCACGGATGAGAGCAATCCTGAAGACATCCGGGTCTGGGGCATTTTCCAGGTAGAAAATTACAATTTGGAAGGGGACACGTTGCTTTGTGTGTCCGGTGGCAGCCATCCTGGCCTTATGCACGTGGCCAAGACGGCCGATGGCTATGAGGTCAAGAGCTTCGATGAAGTAGCGGACGGTTCCTTATTCGATTCCACCGCCAAAGCCATCTTCCTGGAGCACTACGAAACCTTCATAAAGACCCAGTCCAACGATACGGCCCGGAAATCGGCCCGCGAGAAAGCCATTGCCGCTTATGTATCGGCCCAGCAGATCCCGGCCAAACTCTATAAGGACTACGGCTGGGATGCCGTTACAATTCCGCAAGTTTAATCGAAATTGACACAAATGGTGTATGGTACGCCGTTCAGGACATCTGTTCGGCCTGAATACTCTACACCATATTTCCCTGTTGTAGCCGTGACGGTGGTGGCGCAGAAGACGGAGATGTAGTACTTTCCAGGCTTCGGGTCCAAGATTTCCAGCGTTTTGGCTACCTTATCTCCCACATTGCACCAGGTGGACTCACCGGCGTAGGCAAAACCTTTCCGGGAGGCATACAGGTGCAGGTCAAAATCATCGGCATCCAGGATACCTTCCAGGCCGATGGTCATGCGCTTGACGCCTTTCGGCACCTCGATGCAGAAGTGGTGGTACTGGCGGTCGCCAACGGGTGCAAAGGCGGGATCGCGGCGGTTGGTCATGGCGCGGGGCTCACCGGGCGCGAGGACTGCTTTGAGCTGCGGCGTTCCGTTCCCGGCCAGGGCGAAGCGGACCATCGCGGCCATCAGGCCCAGATTATCGGCCTCAATGCGTGCTCCTTCCGGATGCGAACCGCAAAGGACCACCCGGCCGGTTTCGGCCGATTCCTTATGGGCCCACACCACGGGAAGGCCGTTGATGTCCCGCTCCAACTCGCGTCCTTTGGTGTTGTAGGTGGCCAGGATTTCCGTCCCTTTCGGCGCCGTTTCCAGGTTGGGATAGCAGCCGCCGTTGTGCCGGACGCTATCAATGTGCATACGGCCATCAAAGTCGAAATACTTGGTGAGGGGGCCATCGGCAACAATGTCCACGGCCGTGTAGGATTTATTCAGGCGGGTTGCAACGGCATGTCCCGGCCACAGTCCCATGTAGGTGTCGGTATGGCTTACGGTGGTGTTGTCTCCGGGTTTTACCGAGCCGATGCTGGCGATAAAGGCCCCGGCGCAGGAGCCCAGGTAACTCCCGCCCGCTTTCACGAAGTCCCGGAGCGCCTGCCTTCCGGCCGCCTCCAGGCTCCTTCCATGGGTCACGGCTTTCCCGCCGTTCATGTACACCATCCGGAACCGCGGCTGCCCGTCGGGGTACAGCAGGATGCCGTTTTCGTCTATAGGTGAACCGGCAATCAACTCCCGCTGCCGCAGGGTGTCAGTATGCGTGAACTTGTATTTCTTGGCAGAACTGTGCGGAGTGGACACAAATGCCTCCATGGAAAGCCCCAGCATTTCCGTCACCGGCAGATCTGTCCGGGAGTTCAGCATGATGCCGCTGTCCATGAAAATGTCTTTGTAATAGCCTTTCGTGTTGTCCTGTCCCCAGGCTAAAAACGGGAATGAAAGGGCGAGGAAGAAGAGAACTCGTTTCATGGCGCCTCTGTTTTAATCGTTTAAGAGTTTCATGCCGGAGGCGTCGATATAGCCGCTGAGCACATCTGCCATGAGGAACATGTTGGATGCGATGGGATAGATACGGGCATCCTTCATGTGTTCCTTCAGGGAGTACCAGGTGGCGTCGGAGTCCTCGATGTGGTCGCAGAAGGTAATTCCAGGGAAGCGTTCCGTGAGGTTTGAGCGGAAGACGGCCGTATAATGGCTGCACAGGGCATCCAGCTCTCCTTCCAGCGCTTGGTCGGCCTCCTCTTCCCGGATGCGGGCATAGGTGTCAATGAACTCCTGGTAGAAATCCGACTTGTTTACCGTGAGCCCGTCCCACTCCTCACTCACCAGCAGGCAGCGGTTCACATCTCCAGGGTCGCGGTCGATGGCCAGGTCGTTGAGTTTGGTGAAGGTAACCCCGAAGAGCGTGAGCACATCGCCGTCGGTGGAGAACTTGATTTTGTTGAAATCCAGGCCGATGGAGGCCTTGATGTAATATTTCCCAATATAAAGCACCTTCTTCTGCCCGGGGTAGGTGAGGTCGTCCACCCATTTGACAATGCGGTCGAAGACGCCTTTCTTGTCGGCAATCTTGTACACCGGGTCGTTCACGAAACGCTCCAGCGGTTCCTCCTTGACGATGTATCCCGTCTTGTCGAAGGTCATGGTTTCCACCTTGAAGGTGAAATTGACATTGGCGGGGACGCTGGCCGTCTGTGACCAGGTGTCGATGCGTCTCTCCAGTTCGCGGTTCTGGTTTTCGAGGGTGGCCACCTTCTCCAGCAGTTCCTTTTCGGCCTTTTCCTTTTCCATCAATTCCAGCGCCTTCTCGCGGAACTCATTCTGGATGAGGCGGTTGATGGGCCGGATGGCCACCAGCATGAGAAGGACTGTAATCACATTGGAGAGGATGATGGCCAGGGGCGCCATGAGCTTCGGGAAGAAGATAAAGGCGGCTACATTGCAGGCAATGAGAAGGAAACAGGCCGATGTGACCAGAAAGCTTGTGGCCATCTTGCTCTGGTCCAGAATGGACTTGACTGTTTTTTGTATGAAGAAACCCATATCGGTGTTAATTATTCTTTGTTTTTGGTGTCGATGCAAATGGTTACCGGGCCGTCGTTCACCAGGGCCACTTTCATATCCGCGCCGAATTCTCCTGTCCCTACCGGTCGGCCGATGGCCGTGGACAGCGCAACGCAAAACCGCTCATATAAAGGAATGGCCAGTTCGTGACCCGCTGCGCCTATATAGGACGGCCGATTCCCCTTCTTGGTGGATGCCATCAGGGTGAACTGGCTCACCACCAGTGCTTCGCCACCCACATCCACTACACTGCGGTTCATCACGCCTGCATCGTCGTTGAAAATGCGTAGGCCGGCAATCTTCTTCACCAGCCAGTCCATATCCTCCTGACCATCCTCATGGCCGATACCAAGCAGGATCATCAAACCCTCGCCGATGGACGATTTCACGGTTCCGTCAATGGTGACGGATGCGGAAGAAACTCTTTGAATGACGGCACGCATGGACTATTTATAAAGTTCTTGGAAACCATAGTAAAGTTTATCAATCAGGTCACGGCTGCTGAAAGCTTCCTCCGTGCGCTCTGCCGATAGTACGTCTCCGGCATAACCGTGAATCCAGACACCCAGCGTTGCTGCGTCTTCGGCCGAATACCCTCTTGCCATCAGGCCGCCGATCAGTCCCGTAAGCACGTCTCCGCTGCCTCCTTTGGCCATTCCGGGGCCTCCGGTGGTGTTTACGTAGCAAGTACCGTTGGGGGTGAAGACCCGGGAGTGGTATCCTTTCATCACCACGCAGCAATTGGTTTCGGCGCAGAGTTCCCATGCCAGGGTTTCCCGTTCTTCGTCGCTCTTGCTGGGGAGGAGCCTTTTGAGTTCCCCCTTGTGGGGAGTCAGCACTGAGCCTGCCGGAATGAGCTCCGTCCAGTCTGATAAAACCGAAAGGATGTTGAGTGCATCGGCATCCAGAACCATGGGAATATGTTTCGAACGGGCCTCGGCCAGCAAATCCATAAAAGAGTTCAGGGTTCCCGGAGACCAGCCCAGACCCGGGCCGATGGCGATGGTATTGTAGCGTTCCAGTTTTTCCGGCACGGTGTGGAAGAAGTCGTCATACTCTTCACTCAGCATGGCGGAAGGATAGCAGTTCACTACGGCCTGCAAGGCACGGGCAGTGGAATGCAGCCTTACCAGCCCGCAGCCGGATTGGAGGGCGCCCCCAGTGGCCAGAACCGCCGCGCCGGGCATGGTCTCACAACCGGCAATGATCAGCAGCCGGCCATAATCGTGTTTGTGACTGTTCCGCTCCCGGTGAAGCAGTTTGGGACGCAGATATTCAGGGGTAAGGGAAATCATTTCTGTTCTGTCAATCGGTAACTCACATAAGCAAATTGTGTGCTCTCGGGGTTCCAGGAGTTTACATTGAGACTGCCCTGGCCGCCGAAGAAACTCAAGAGCAGATCAGGAATACCTCCTTCCGAAGGAATCATCCTCAGCTGCACGTGCTTGTTCGCAAGATGTTCTCCGGGCTCAAGCTCATAGTCGTGGTAGGCGATATATACAACCTTCTGACCATCAGGGCTAACATGGGGGAACCAGGCGTTCATATGGGGGTCGAAAGTCATCTGTGTCTGCTTACTGCCAGCGGTATCCATCTTCCAAACCTGCATCCTTCCGGTCCGGACGCTGTTGAACCAGATATGTTTCCCGTCGGGGCTGTATTCCGGACCGTCATCCAGGCCGGGAGCATCGGTAAGGCGTATTTCCTCACCGCCGTCCGTGGGGATCACCCACACGTCCTGCTCCATATGCTGCCAATCAGGTCCCCGGAAAGCGCAGTAGGCGGCCCACTTGCCGTCCGGGCTGATGCCATGGAGGTAGCTGGGCCCGAGCGGTGTGATTCTCCGGGGCTGTCCACCCTCGAAGGGGACCAGGAAGACATAAGAGTTATATCCTCCCTTGTTGGCAGGATCGTTGCTGCTTAGGCCGATCCAGCGCCCATCGGCGGTGATTACATGGTCGTTGTTGCATTGGGTTACGTCGCCGGTGTCGATGGGGAGAAGTCCTCCGCTGCCATCCGGCGCAATCTTATATAATCGGCCTTCCTTGTTTATCACAAGCCATTTTCCGTCGGGTGTCCAGTTCGGGGCCTCGATAAGGAAGGGGAAGGCCGCGATCACCTTATGGCTTCGGGTGGCAACATCAAAGATCTCCAGGTTGCTGATGACCTTTGTTTCGGGAGAGGTGCCGATCAATGTATCCCAACTCCATTCCCTGAGCATGCCGATAGCTTTTGCCAGTACGCCCGCAGAACCTTTGAATCGGCCGGAACCGCTGGGGACATTCCCAGGACCGTACCATTCGAAGAAACCGTTGTTCTTGAGCACGCGGTCAATCATGGGACGGATTTCGCGGTAAGCGTCATCGGCCATCCCGAAGCGGACTAGCTGTTGAATCATCCGACCGCCGAACCAGGTCCAGTCGCCGCCGTTCTGGTAGTTATAGGCCTGGGACATCCCTCCGTGGAAAAAGCCTTCCGGATAGGGAGGATAGAGGGTGAGGCCGATGGAAGGCATTCCGGAGGCGCGGACATTTTCACGCATTTTCTCAAGGGAAACCTTCACTTCCTCCGGTGTGAGCAGGCCGGCCTCGATGGCAACGGCCGTGCCTCCGTGGTAAAAGACCGTACTCTCGTCAAAATCGGCGGGGATGGGCGAATCGTCCAGGTAAAGATGAGCGATGAACTGTCCTTTCTCATTGTCCCAGAGGTGTTTCCGGACATTGGTCTTGAGCGTTTCCCGCCAGGCCATGAGTGTGCCGTCCGGGTCTCCGGTAACATCGGCATACATCTGAAGGGCGATCATCAGCATGGCATTGTCGTACACATCAATGGCAAAGCGGGTGGCTTCGTTGATATCCACCACGTTATCCGTCAAGGGCTGGACATCGCCCCAATCGGCGGTGGTGGCTCCGAAGATGAGGCCGTATTCCTCTGCCAGGCGCTCCCTAAGGAGGTAGTCCAGAGACAGGCCGATACGCTCCCGCACGGAGAGCCCGCCGATGACTTCATCTAAGATACCGCTGTCTCCGGTCTTGTCGATATATTTACAGACGGCCTGGATAAGGGAAGTCTCCTGATCGGTCTCGACGGTGTTTTTGAATCCTACATGCTTGGGCGCCAGCGGCGAATAGTAAGGCTGGTCATCGTCCCAGTCGAAATTCTCGCGGAGGACATAACCGTCCAGGATCTCCCCGTTTTCCTGCTGAAGAGCGAAGAATAGCAGGAGGGCACCCCGAACATCGGCCGGGTCCACTACCTCGCAGGAGGTTTCGATGAAGGTGTTGAGGTCGCGCGCCCAAACCTGCGAGTAGCCGCTTCCTGCGTTGAATCCTTCGGTGAGAAGGACGCGGGCCATATTGTCCACCTGATCGAGGGTATGGTCGTTGAGAATGCGTTGGGCCAGTGCCTCTTCGGACTCTGGACCACGGCAGGAGATGGGCAACAGTGCGCACATAAACAGCAGGGGGAGGAGAAAATGTCTTTTCATGGAGAACCGGCCGGTTATTTGATTTCAGTCAAGGCGCCTGTCACGGAATCGATGATGAATCCCCTTACAACGATGTCCTTGGGGATGAGCGGGTGGTTGACGATGGTACTAACTGTCTTGCGCACAGAAGCTTCGGTGTCATGAAAACCTTCCAACCAATCGACAACGCCTTGGGTCTCCCACTCCGTGAGCGTTTCTTCTGAGATGCCGCGCTCCAGCATGTGGGGCTTGAATTCGGAATAGCTCATGTGGCAGGCTCCGCAGGTGGTATGGGCCACCACCATGATTTCGTTGACGCCCAGCTCATAAACGGCAACAATCAGGCTGCGCATGGCCGAATCTAAGGGGGAGAGCACAACGGCACCGGCATTCTTGATGATTTTGGCATCGCCGTTTTTCAGGCCTAAAGCCTCCGGAAGCAGGACGGACAGGCGGGTATCCATGCAACTGAGGATGGCCAGTTTTTTGTCTGGATACTTGTCGGTGACATGTTTCTCATAGCCTTTAGACGCTACGAATTGCTGATTGAAAGCGAGAATGTTGTCAATGTTACTCATGTTTCTTTTTCTTTTGTGCGTGCCGCCGCCGAAGAGGTATAGTGAAATAAGGAATATTATCAGGGATATGAGCATGGGTCAATTCACATTAGTGAGAACTTTCCTTCAAAAATAGTAAAAATCCATGAAAATAAGTAAATTTGAAAAACTTGTGATTCATGAAAAAACTATTCTTTGGTATTGTTGTTATGCTGGCCGCTGCTTGTCAGACTTTTAAACCGTTCACCTTCGTTCAGATGAGCGATACCCAAATAGGCTTTATCGATTCTTCTCCGGCCTTCGCCCACTCGGATTCGCTGTTCAAGGCGGCCGTTCAGGCCACGAACGCCCTCTCTCCCGCCTGCGTGATCATCACGGGAGACCTGGTGGATAATCCCGCCAATCCAGTACAGGATTCAGTTTACAAAGCCTGTCTGGCCGGGATAAAGGCTCCGGTGTATATGGTCCCCGGCAATCACGACTACATGGGCTTCACCCGGGAGAAACAGCAGGCGTATATCGCGCTTCGCGGATACGACCGTTTTTCGTTCCGGGAAAAAGGCTGTGCATTCATCGGCATGGATTCCAACTGCATCAAGGATGGGGTGGAGGAGGCCGAGGCCGAACAACTGGTCTGGCTGGAAAAGGAATTATCGGCCTCTCAGAATTGCCGATATACTTTTGTATTCCTGCACTGCCCGGTGATTCGGGAGTCTTTGGACGAACGGGAAGACTATTTCAACTTTTCTAAAGATAAACGCAGGCAATACATCGACCTTTTCAAAAAGTACGGGGTGGATGGGGTTTTCGCCGGCCACACGCATCAGGAATATGACTGCATAGTGGAAGGAATCCGTTTTGTGGCTGCCGGTCCGGTGGCAAATGCCCTGGGTCACGGAACCCCGGGATACAATGTGGTGAATGTCACCCAGGATGGATTTGAGGTGCTCTATACCCCCACTCCCGGTATTGATCCTAAGCACTGCCGATTCTAAAACCGTGCGGAACCTTCAAAAAAGTTATCAAGGAGGAGACGCATTTTGGAAGTTGATGTGTTTATAGGACAGAAACGGATGAAAGAATGAAGACTTTTCTGAAACTGACGGGAGTCCTGGTTCTCCTCGGGTTATTGGTCTCTTCCTGTTCAAAGAGTCAGTTGTATGATGGCACATCCTGGTACACGGAGACGGGTCCGGGCCATTCCATAACCGCTACTTTCAGTGACGGCTGTCAAAAATGCATGGTGCTTGAAGTTAGTGGCGAGTGCGGGATTGGTTGTGAGTACCAGGTGGAATGGACGGCCCGGAACGCGTTCAATCTGTTCCTAACAGATATCGAAGAAACAGACGTTAAACAAGTCTATTATCGAGACATCAAGTATTCCGGCGTAATAAACGGCGACACCATGCTGTTGGACGTTTATCGCCGCGACGGCGAGGCTAAAAGGACGTACGAGCTGAAGCGTGTATCAGGAATGGAGTGAGCGGGATTTGGCCAGATCCTGCTCCCAGGGAAACAAATTGGCGGAGGAACAACTGTATAGGACCTATGCAGGAAGGATGTATGCACTCTGTCGGCGCTATCTGGGGGACGAAGAGGAAGCGAAGGACCTGATGCTGGAGACCTTCCTGCAGGCGCTGGACAAGATAGATACTTTCAAGTACACCGGGGAGGGTTCCTTATATGCCTGGATCAGCCGGATTGCCATTAACAAGGCCATCAATCAGATCAAGCGTCACCGATGGCGATTCGTTTCGCTGGACCACCAGACACAGGACAACATCCCGGAACCCACGGAGGAAGAGATGCTGACCATCCCGGCAGAGAAATTACGGGAGTGGATAGCTCAGCTGCCAGATTTGAGAAGGACCGTATTCAACCTGTACTGTGTGGACGGATACTCGCACAAGGAAATCGGCCAAATGCTGGGAATCAGCGAAAGGGGCTCCACCAGCACCATGGCGAAAGCCAGAAAACAACTGAAAGAAAAGATTAAGCAATACCTCAAGGAGCAAGAGCCATGAGAAAATGGGAAGACATAGTCAAGGACAAATTGGAAGAGGCCGATAACACTCTTCCGGAAAGCGTCTTTGCTCAGTTCCAGGCCCGTCGCAGCGCTGCCGCATCGGCCCCCGCGCCGAAGCGCTTCCCGCTGCTGTGGGTGGCCATCCCTGCCGTAGCTGCCGGACTTGCCGCCATCCTGCTCCTTCGCCAGCCGGCTGTTCCTGTTCCGGATGATGGTATTCAGGTAATCCAGCAGCCCACGGCACCAGTTGCGGTTGCAGTGGATTCTGTCATGATGGACGAGCCGATACAAATGGAACCGACTGCTAAACAGGCGCTTAAACAGAGAATTGTCAAACAGTCCATTGTGGAGCCGCAAGTGGCAATTGAAGCCGATATTATTGAGAATATCGAGTCGGAAGAAAAGGCTCCTGTTACGCCCGAGGCTCCTCAGAAACCGGAGACAGTGGACAAGCCCATTTCTTCATCTCCTTTCATCCCTGAATCGGCCCAATCCAAAACCGTAAAGATGAAAGTGGGGCTGGCGGCGGGCGCTGTAGCCGGCGGGGGACTGCTGGCTGCGGCCATCGTTCCGGCTATCAAGACAGATGCAAAAGCAGGGTCGGCTGAATATAATTCCATGTGGTCTTATTTGGATAGTCCCAATAAGGATCAAACTGGAATGAATGGTACTGGAACAAATGGTCATACTAACGGTGACCAGTTATTGCAAAACCAGGTTCACTACTTCCCGCTCAAACTGGGCTTATCGGCCAGAATCCCTGTGGCTAAAAAGTTGTTTATAACCACCGGAATCAACTATTCCGTATACTGGTCCTCTTTCGAATACAATTTAACCGGCATAGTGAAACAGCAGGCGCATTACCTGGGTATTCCGGTCCGGCTGGACTGGGTTTTCGCATCAAACAGGCTCTTTGACGTATACCTGGGTGGCGGACTGGAAGGCGATTTCTGTGTGGGAGCAACAGTGGGTGGAAACAGGATCTCAAAAGACGGTTTCGGTCTGGCTTTACAAGGCGCAGGCGGCGTCCAGTTGAATGTTACCAAGCATCTGGGTATTTATGTAGAACCTCAATTGAGTTGGCAAATTCCTATGAATAATACAAAATTAAGAACCTATCGGAGCATGCATCCGCTGCTCTTTACCGTGGCGGCAGGTGTCCGGTTTAATATAGGTAAATAAAATGAAGAGATATTTAGCCCTTGCGGCCGCGGCAGCCGCCCTTAGCCTGGCATCCTGCCAGAAAGAAGACATGACTATCCCCACGGATGAACTGATTCCGCGGAAGGATTTCGTACTCACGAAAGCCCAGGCCGATTTTGTCCTGGACAACAACTATTTCGCGCTGGACCTGTTCCGGCGGGTTGCGCAAAGCGCAGAGGGAAAAAGCCTTGTGATTTCTCCGCTCAGTGTCACTATCGACTTCGGGATGGTGAACAACGGCGCCGTAGGTACCACGCAGCAGGAAATCTACGAGACGCTGGGCTTCAAAGAAGGATCGGTGGATGGCCTGAATGCCTTCTGTCAGACCATGATGGAGCAGTCCGCCGCCGTGGATCCGTCCACTACGCTGGAGATTGCCAATGCGGCGGTGGTCAATAAGATGTACCCTGGCTTAAAAGACAGTTTTACCCAAAAGGTGAAATCGGCCTATGACGCAGAAGTCATCTACAAAGACTTCAGCAAAGACGATATCAAAAAACTAATCAACGACTGGTGCAAGGAGAAGACCCACGGCATGATTCCGGAGCTGCTGACAGCGCCTGTACACGCTACTGAGTATGCCCATTTCCTGAACGCCGTGTATTTCAAAGGCATCTGGACCAACAAGTTCAAGAAGGCCGATACGAAGAAGGAATCCTTTATCCGGGAGGATGGTTCCAAGATTACCGTCAGTATGATGCACCAGCAGGACAAGTTTCTCATAGGCGGCAGGGCCGGCCTTTATACCTCTTTGAGCCTCCCTTATGGCAACCAGGCCTATAGCATGACATTATTGCTGCCCGAAGAAGGGAAAACGCTGGCCGATTTGTTGGCGACTTTTGCGAATAAGGAGAACATGTATTACTCAACGGGAATGGTCGGTGTCCAGGTAGATGTCAAGATTCCCTCTTTTGAGACCGAATACTCCGTCTCATTGAAAGACATCCTTCCGCAGATGGGTATCCGGCAGGCCTTCGGCAGAGGGGCCGATTTCTCGGCCTTGTCTTCAACGTCCGATCTCTATATTTCCGATGTCCTGCACAAAGCAAAAATCAAAGTGGACGAGGAAGGCTCCGAAGCAGCTGCTGTTACGGATATCATAGTGACGAACTCTGCATCCGGTCCGTCGGTTTATGAATTCCACGCCGATCGGCCCTTCCTGTACATGATCACGGAAATCAGCACCGGAGCCATCTACTTCATCGGCCAGTACACCGGGCAATAAGGGTTTTGGTCAAATTTTTGCAGGATCTTTTCGTATAGTTTTTATAACGCTATGAAAAGATTTCTCATTCTTGCGCTTGCGCTGATCCTTACACTGCCGGCATTTGCCCAGGTGGGACGATACAAAGAGATCAAAGTCCTCTATCCCGGCTATACCTTGAAATTCGACACCGCCACGGCCGAAGTCACCGCGGTCCGCTACGATAATGACACAGACAAGGTCTTCGAGGAAGTGGTTTCGAAAAAGTTGAGCAATGACAGCAGCCAAATCGGCCGATATGATTTCCGCCGCACCCGTCGCATGGGCACCTATCAGATTTTCGATTCCGTAACCGGCGAATACACCACGGTGAAATGGAAACCCCTGGACAACAACGGGAAAGAGATTGAGGCCGATATAGACACGGCCGTCACCAACGCCGTAGAAAAAATCAAAAAGATCCTAAAAGGCCTGGAAGAGAAACTCGACAGAACTCCCAAAGACACCGCGAAAGTAGTCACCATCTAGTCATGAAGCGCTTGTTTATAGGACTCTGCTTAATCGCTTTTCCCATCCTTGTGGCCGGGCAGGGTATGCAGGAAATCAATTGGAAAGCCGCCGAAGACTTGTCTCCCTATATCTTCGGACATAATCTGGAACATACAAGAGGAGCGGTGTACGGAGGCCTAAGCGCCCAGATGCTACAGAACCGGAAATTTGCCGGAAAGCCTTCCCGGAACCAGGGTGTGGCACTCGGATGGTTCGGCATCGGCGAGCGGGTTCTCTACCTGACGGACGAGACACCATCTTTCACCCGGCATATGGGAGTCCCGGCCATGCACCGCTCCAATGAGCGGAAAGTGCAGGCTGTCCAGAATTTGATTCAGGGGCAGGAAGCAGGCATCGGCCAGTACGGGCTTTGTATTGAGGACGGGAAAAGCTATGTGCTGCGAACCGTCACCAAGGTGTCTGCACCTCTTACTCTTACCGTAGCGCTCACCGATCGAAGCGGAGAACGGGTGTATGCCCTTCACCGGCTTTCGCTCACGCCCTCCGACGATTGGGTCCAAAGCGAATTCACAATGACGGCTTTTGGAAGCAATGCCGATGCAGCCATCCGCTACACTTTCCAGGAGCGGGCCGAAGTTGTTTTCGGCGCCCTGTCCATGCTGCCTGCCGATAATTTCCACGGGATGCGCTCGGATGTAGTGGCCCGGCTGAAAGAGATTGGGCCCACATTGCTGCGCTGGCCTGGAGGTAATTTCGCCGGGGAATACCGTTGGAAGGACGGACTGCTGCCCGTGGATGAGCGGGCACCCCTGCAGGCTGCCATGGAAATTGAGACGCAATCCTTCTCCTACGGCTATGACTTCCACGAAATCGGAACGGACGAGTTCATCGCCCTCTGCCGGGAGGTGGGGGCCGAACCCATGCTCACGCTAAACCTTGCATGGAGCACCCCGGAAGAGAGTGCCCAGTGGGTGGAGTACTGCAACGGATCGACCGAAACAGAGTACGGCAGTATCCGAGCGAAAAATGGTCACCCGGAGCCCTACAACGTGCATTTCTGGTCGCTCGGGAACGAGATGGGCTACTCACATATGGAGGGACCTCAGGGTCCGTCGGCCTATGCCGATATGGCCGAAAAACATGCCGATGCCATGCTGGCCGTGACGCCGGATCTGGCCCTTTGTTCCTCCGGTCCGTATCCCAACGACAATTGGGCCATTCACTCGGCTGCAAGGATGGCCGATAAGGTGCAATACACCTCTGTACACCATTATGCCAATCCTCCCCAGGGTCGGCACTTCACTACGGATGAAGGTGTAAAGGCAACCTATGAGGCCCTGGTATCATCCCTGGATGGCAATATCCGGCAAGCACGTCAGATGCGCCAGAGCCTGGATGCTACGGGTAAGAAACTGCACATGTCCTTCGACGAGTGGAACCAGTGGTATGCCTGGAACAGGCCCTCCTGTGTGGCAGAAGGCATTTATGCCGCCAGGGTGATGCATTTCCATATCAACGATAGCCGCTCGCTGGACATGCCGCTGGTATGCTACTTCCAACCGGTGGGAGAAGGGGCCATCATTATCACACCCGATGATACTTACCTTACGGCCATCGGCCAGGTCTTCTCCCTGATGAAAGCCCATCAGGGTGGTCAGTACTGTCCCGTAAGCGACAACGAAGATTATTCTACCGCTGCCACTCTCAAGGACGGGGTGCTCACTATTACACTGGTGAACGATTCCTATGACTCGGAGCGGGAATTCCGCTTCGCGCTGAAAGGGAAACTCCTGGATGCCAGACTGATCCATTCGGAAGACGTATTGCCCCACTCCCGTTTCGAAGAGGCTCCTCTCAATGTGGATACCAGCCGAAAATCCATCTCCACCACACTCCCGCCCCACAGCGCCGCCCTCCTGCGTATCCAAGTAGGCCGATAGATTCCTGTTATGAAAAAGTCGTATTGGATGCTGGGTCTGGGCGGGGCAGCGCTGGCTGCCTCCTGTGCCTCTGAAAAGCCAACCGACCGACCTGTCAATGTGATCATTATCCTGGCCGATGACCTGGGCTACGGGGACCTGGGTTGCTACGGCGCCAGGAATGTACAGACACCCAATGTGGACCGCCTGGCGCAGGAAGGAACGCGTTTTGTGAATGCCTATGCCACGGCATCGGTCTCCACACCGTCGCGCTATTCGCTGCTCACCGGGCAGTATGCCTGGAGGCGCGGCGACACGAATATCGCCGACGGTGACGCAGGCATGATCATCCGTCCTGAACAATACACTCTGGCCGATATCTTCAAAGATGCCGGTTACCGCACCGGCGCGTTCGGAAAATGGCATTTGGGCCTGGGCGACAAGGGCGGCGAGCAGGACTGGAACGCGCCACTGCCTTCTGGGTTGGCCGATATCGGCTTTGACGAATCCTACATCATGGCGGCCACCGGAGACCGTGTGCCCTGCGTGTTCATCCATAACGGTCGCGTGGCGCAGTGGGATCCTGAGGCGCCCATCGAGGTGAACTACCGGCGACCTTTCGAAGGGGAGCCCCTGGCCTCCGAACATCCAGAGCTCCTATATAACTTACAGTCATCCGTGGGGCACAATCAGGCCATCGTGAACGGCATCGGCCGCATCGGTTATATGAAGGGCGGCGGCAAAGCGCTCTGGAAAGACGAGAATATTGCCGACTCCATCACAGTGCATGCCCTCAATTTCATCGAGGAAAACAAGGATCTGCCTTTCTTTATCTATCTGGCCACCAATGATATCCACGTTCCTCGTTTTCCGCACCAGCGTTTTCGCGGACGTAGCGGGATGGGCCTTAGGGGTGATGCTATCACCGAATTCGACTGGACTGTGGGCAGCGTGATGGAGAAGTTGGAAGAACTGGGTCTGGCCGATAACACCCTGCTGTTGGTCACCAGTGACAACGGTCCCGTCTTGGACGACGGTTACGTAGACCAAGCGCGGGAACTGTTGAACGGGCACGACCCTTCAGGCGCTCTGCGGGGAAATAAATATACGGTTTACGAAGCCGGCGCACGAGTTCCGGCCATTATCCGCTGGCCTGGACAAGTACCTGCCGGAGCCGTTTCAGAGGCCATCGTTTCGCAGATCGATCTGTGTGGTTCTTTGGGAAGTCTTCTGAAAGCTGCCTTGCCAAACGGCGTGGCACCTGACAGTCGTGATGGCCTGGATGCCTGGCTGGGGCAGGATCCCGTTGGTCGGGACTATGTAATCGAACAGGCCAATGATCGTACCTTGTCTGTACGCACAGCCGAATGGAAATACATCGAACCCAGCAACGGCCCGGCCTCCTACAGTTGGGCGCCCGGAGTGGAACTAGGATATCGGAAGGAGCCCCAACTCTATCACCTGACCACCGATCCGGCCGAACGCCATAATCTGGCCGCAGAACGTCCCGACATCCTGGCCCAACTACAAGCCATTCTAGAAAAAGAGCGGCTATAGGTAGGTTTAATTATCAATATTGTCGCAGGTCCGAGTTTTTCCTCTGTCCTGCGACGCAAAGCGGCGTTGTGTGCACTCCAGTGTCGCAGGTCGGCGATTTTTTACAGACCTGCGACACAAATGGAATAGGTAAGCGATATGCGGGAAGGGAGATAGGGTGCCAGGGGGCTTGTGCACCCTCGCACTAGGGCAGGGGGAGGGGCCCGCCGGATACGAGTTCTTTTTTGAGGCCGAAGGCCGATAAAAAGGACGCAGTGGACGGTGGGAGGGGCCGGAGTGAAGGAGATGCCAGGCGAAGCCAGGCATGACAGAACGGAGTCCCCCTGGCACCCTATCTCCCTCCCGCATATCCTAACGATTGCACGCCAATAATAAAAAAAGAAATTTCTAACTTGCTAGTAATTAGCGAATTAGAAATTTCTTGAAGTGCACTCTTAGGGACTCGAACCCTAGACCCGCTGATTAAGAGTCAGCTGCTCTACCAGCTGAGCTAAGAGTGCTGGTATATGTCTTTGTGACCCGTTCGGGGCTCGAACCCGAGACCCCAACATTAAAAGTGTTGTGCTCTACCAACTGAGCTAACGAGTCCTCCGCCCGAAATCGGGATTGCAAAGGTACAATCTTTTTTTGATTATGCAATACTTTTTTTACAAAAAGTTATGCACTGTATTCCTTGATGTGCTGCTCCTGGGATAGGCGGCATATCAGCAGGCGGTCTTTGGATTCGGCCACTATGTAGCCGTCCAGTCCTTCCACTACCACGGTCTTCTCTCCGGCGGTATGTACGAAACAGTCGCGGCAGCCGTGAAGCCTTACATCGGCCCCGATGACGGCGTTGCCGTCTTCGTCGGTTTTGAGGTGGGTCATGATGGATCCCCAGCTGCCAAGGTCACTCCAAGCAAGGTCTTCGGCGATCACGTAGATGCGCGGGCTCTTTTCCATGACGGCATAGTCGATGGAAATCTTCTCACAGGTGGGGAAGAGGCGCCGAAGTTCGGCCTGCTCTTTCTCCGTGAAGAAAGCGGGGGAGAGCGCATCCATGACGGCCGCGATTTGCGGGGCATAGGCACGCAGTTCCTGCACGATGGTATTCACGTTCCACACAAAGATGCCGGCGTTCCAGAAATAATGGCCGTCTTCCAGATAGCCGATGGCCGTATCCAGATCCGGTTTCTCCTTGAATTCGCTTACCTTGACCAGTTGTCCGTGAAGGGCTTCCGCAGCGTGGATGTAGCCGTAGCCGGTTTCCGGGCGGGTGGGGGTGATGCCCACCGTTACAATGGCATCCCGCTCCGCGGTGAAGGCCAGGGCTTTGCCGATGGTCTCGGCAAATTCTACGGTCTTCATCACCAGGGCATCGGCCGGGGTGACTACAATGTTGGCCTCCGGGTCTTTCTGCTGGATTTTCCAGGATGCGTAGGCGATGCAAGGGGCGGTATTGCGGCCTTCCGGTTCGCAGAGGATCTGTTCCTCCGGGATGGCCGGTAGCTGTTCCTTGACCAGATGGGCATAACGCTCACCGGTAACGACCCAGAAATTGCCGGGCGCGCACACGGGTGCGAAACGGTCTACGGTGAGCTGGATGAGGGTTCGGCCCACACCCAGCACATCGATGAACTGTTTGGGAACATCCGGAGTGGAGAGCGGCCAGAGTCTGCTCCCGATGCCCCCGGCCATTATGACTACGTGGGTGGCCATACTACTTTCTTCCTCCCAGGATACTGCCCAGGATGCTGGTGGCAGCTCCCAGGATGCCGGCTCCGTTGCCGCCTTTCAGGGTGAGGAGGATATCGTTGATGTCTACATCGCCGTCGCCGTCCTGGTCCTTGATGATACCGGAGAGTTTATTCATAATACCGGGAATGAGGGCGGCCAGCACCGGGGCTAATTTCCCCAGGTTCAGCTTGCTGAGCACGTTGGCATTGAAGATGTTGCCGGCCAGGGCGGTGACAGGGCTGCTGGCCGCATTGATCTTGCCGGTAAGGAGGTTCTTCACCTCTTCCATTCCACCGGGTTTAGCCACTGTCTGGGTGAGGGAACCCAGAATGGAGCTGGACAAGCCGTTGAGGACCTGGTCTTTCACCTGGGCGGGAATTTCCACTTTACCGGCAGCGGCGCCCACCAGCTGCTGAATGTAGTCGTTAATGTTTGCCATAGATAAGTATATTTAGTAAGGACAAATTTACGAAAAAAGAACCGGAAAACAAAAAAACAAAAAATTATAAAAAATTATTGCAATTCAATAAAAACTTATTATATTTGCACAAACAAATACTGAAAATCTATGATTGCAACTTGGTGGGCTGGACTCAGCCTTGTCATGAAAATCCTGTGGGGTGTCACCCTCACCGCCTCCCTTATCTTCGTCATCCAGAGCGTCCTCACCTTCGTGGGGGCCGATGCCGATTCCAACTTCGATGTAGATGTGGACACCTCTATTGACGGAAGTGACCTCTCCAACATCGACGGCGGTTCCAATCTGTACACGTTCCGCAACTTCGTGAACTTCCTGCTGGGCTTCGGCTGGAGCGCCATCCTGCTGCAGCACAGCATCACTTCCGCCCCGCTGCTCATCTTCGTGTCCGTCCTGATCGGCGTGGCCCTGGTAGCAGCCGTGATGTATATGTTCAAGTGGCTCGCCGGCATGCAGCAGAGCGGCAACATAGACATCACCACCGCTGCCAAAGGCTGCGAGGGCAAAGTGTACCTGACCATTCCCGCCCAGGAGAAAGGGGAGGGGAAGGTCCAGATCACCATCTCCGGCGCCGTGCGCGAATACAACGCCATCACGGACAGCGAAGAGCCTCTCAAGACCGGCACTCCCATCCGCGTGGTGGATGTGGTGAATGCCAACACCGTACTTGTAGAACAAATTAACACTTATACCATTTAAATTATGCCTTCCATTACCCTTCTCCTTATTCTGGTGGCCGTTATCTTCGTAACCCTGGCCGCCATCCTCAGGCGCTATCGCCGCTGCCCTTCGGATAAGATCCTGGTAATTTACGGTAAAACTGGCCGCAAATCATCGGCCCGGTGCATCCACGGCGGTGCCGCCTTTATCTGGCCCGTCTTCCAGGATTACGCCTATCTGGACCTCAAGCCCATCAGCATCGAGTGCAACCTCCAGAACGCCCTTTCCAAGCAGAACATCCGCGTGGACGTGCCCTGCCGCTTCACCGTGGGTATCTCCACGGAGCCGGAAGTGATGACCAACGCCGCCGAACGCCTCCTGGGCCTCAGCACCGACAGCATCCAGAGCATCGCCACCGATATCCTCTTCGGCCAGCTGCGTCTGGTGATCGCCACCATGGACATCGAGGAAATCAACGCCGACCGCGATAAATTCCTGGCCAGCGTATCCGCCAACGTGGAGGCCGAACTCCGCAAGATCGGCCTGAAACTCATCAACGTGAACGTCACCGATATCCGCGACGAATCCGGTTACATCGAGGCCCTGGGTAAGGAAGCCGCCGCCAAGGCCATCAACGACGCCAAGAAGAGCGTGGCCGAACAGAACCGTTACGGTGAAACCGGTAAGGCCATGGCCGATAAGGATACCCGCGTGAACGTGGCTGCCGCCGACGCAGATGCCGTAAAGGGTGAGAACAACGCCAAGATCGAGATCGCCAACTCCGACGCCCTCCGCCGTCAGAAGACCGCTGAAGCCACCCGTCTGGCCGTAGCCGCTGAAAAGGTGCAGGCCGCCAAGGCCCTGGAAGAAGCCTACCAGAGTGAGCGTGACGCCGAACTGGCCCGCGCCGAACGCGAACAGGCCACCCAGAAGGCCAATATCGTGGTCGCCGCCGAAATCGACAAGCAGAAGAAGATCATCGAGGCCGAGGCTGAAGCCGAACAGATCCGCCGCAAGGCCAAAGGTGAGGCCGACGCCATCTTCGCCAAGATGGACGCCCAGGCCCGCGGTATGCTGGAAATCCTCACCAAGCAGGCCGATGGTTTCAAGAGCATGGTAAATGCCGCCGAGGGAGACGCCCAGAAGGCCGTCCTGATGATGATCGCCGACAAACTGCCCGAACTGGTGAAGACCCAGGTGGAGGCCGTGAAGGGCATCAACATCGACAAGGTCACCGTTTGGGACACCGGCAACGGCACCGACGGCAAAACCGCCACTTCCAACTTCATTTCCGGTATGATGAAGAGCGTTCCCCCGCTTGAAGACCTGTTCAAGATGGCCGGTATGGAACTCCCTTCCTATCTGAAAGGCAAGGCCGATGAGCAGCCGCAGCCGGAAGCCGAAAAATAGTCCGTTATGCCCATCATAACCAACATAGATGTCATGCTGGCCCGCCGGAAAATGTCTTCCGGCGAGCTGGCCGAGAAAGTGGGCATTACCCCTGCCAACCTTTCAGTCCTGAAGTGTGGCAAGGCTAAGGCCATCCGCATAAGCACGCTGGACGCCCTTTGCCGGGCCCTGGACTGCCAACCGGCCGACATCCTGGAATACAAAGCTGAAGTACAATGAAAAAACTGCTTCTTTCAGGCTTTTTAGCCCTTTTTGTGTTCCTCCAGCCGGCAGGAGCGCAGTCGTCCTATCCCAATCATCCGCTGCCGCAGCGGCCCGATACTCTCCGTATCCTGGCCATCGGAAACTCCTTCTCCGACGATGCCACGGAATACCTGCCGGGCCTGCTGGAGGCCGCCGGTATCCACAACGTCATTCTTGGTCGGCTCTACATTGGTGGCTGCACCCTGGAAAGACATTGTCAGGAATTCGAGACCAACGGTCACGAGTATGTCTATAAAAAGTCTGTCGCCAACCAGTGGGAGACCATTAAAAAGTATAAAGAGGGGAGTTTCATGGACGGTCTGGGCGATGAACCCTGGGATATCATCACCCTTCAGCAGGGTTCTCCCAAGAGCGGCCGATGGGACAGCTACGATCCCTGGCTGCCCAGGCTCATCGAGATTGTCCGGCTGAACTGCTCCAATCCCAATGCTGCCATTGTCTGGCACCAGACCTGGGCCTATGCACACAACTACGAGAACCGCAGTTTCGCCAACTATACCTACAGCCAGGAACTGATGTACGCCTGTATCGAATCCTGTGTGGCCAAGTTGCGGAAAGACTACGACATCCCCGTTGTCATGGCTTCCGGCGTAGCCGTCCAGAACCTTCGCAAGGCTAATTTCCCCACCGACAGGGAATTCACCCGCGACGGTTTCCACATGGACTACAAGTATGGCCGATATCTTACCGCCTGCGTGTGGTTCGAAACCCTCATCCGTCCCGTATTCGGGGTTAGCGTAAAGGGCAACACTTTCCGCAACCAGGGCACGGAGAACGAGATTACACAAAAAGAGGCCCGGACTCTGCAGAAAGCAGCCATCCAGGCCTCCAAATACTGGAAATAAGTCTTATTTCATCACAAAGAGAAGGTCGGCGCCATCCTTTATTTCCGAATAATGGATGGTGCTTCCTTTTACTTTCTGCCCGTTGAGGTAGACGGCTTTCACGTACACATGCTCCTTGCTCCAGTTCTTAGTACGGACGGTGAGTGTGCCGCCACCGGAGAGGCGGACCTGGACGCCGGGTACGCAGGGCGAACCCAGTTCATATTCGTCGCTGCCGGGACAGACGGGATAGAAGCCCATGCAGTTGAACAGATACCATGCGCTCATCTGGCCGCAGTCGTCGTTTCCGCTCAGGGCGTCGGGCGTGTTGCCGTAGAAGTGATCGGCCACATAGCGGACCCATTTCTGGCACTCCTGCGGTTTACCTAATTTATTGTAAAGATAGAGTACATGATGGCAGGGTTCGTTGCCGTGCCAGTAGCCGCCGATGCGGCCCCAGATGTCGTGGGCACCGGGAATATCGTCGCTCATCTCAAGCTTGAAAATGCTGTCCAGACGCTCGCAGAGGAACTTTTTACCGGCAATGTCCATATAGTCCTCGAAGGCGTGGGGGACAGTCCAGGTGTACTGCATGGTGAAGCCTTCGGTGATGTCGCCCCATCCGTTCACCGATCCGGGGCCCTGGTAGGCGATAGGGGCAAACGGTGTGCGCCAGTTCCCCTGGGAATCCCTTCCGCGCATATACTTGGTCTCGGGATCAATCAGATTGCGGTAATTGCGGCTCCGCCCAATAAAGAATGCATAGTCTTCCTCATGCCCTAACAGCTTGGCCACCTGGGCGATACACCAGTCGTCGTAGGCATATTCCAAGGTCTTGGACACAGACTCCTTCTCCTTGTCAAAGGGAACGTAGCCCAGTTCCGTGTATTCCGGAATGCAGTCGTAGTGGGGGTTGGTGGCCGTGGTCTTCATGGCCTGGTAGGCCCTTTCGTAGTCAAAGCCCTTCACACCTTTCATAATCATATCGGCCAACACCGAGCAGGCATGATAGCCTATCATGCACCAGGTTTCGCCGCCGTAGAAGGACCAGATGGGAAGCATGTGTTCCGTACTCTTGTCGAAGTGCGCCAGCATGGAATTGGCCAGATTGGCCTGCAGAGGCTGGTTCACCAGGTTCAGCAGCGGGTGGAAGGCCCGGTAGGTGTCCCAAAGCGAGAAAGTGGTGTAATTGGTCCATCCTTTTGCCTGGCCGATGGTATTGTCGTGCTCCCGGAACCGGCCGTCCACATCCTGGAACAGGAAGGGATGCTGGGCAGTGCGGTACACGCTGGTGTAGAAGGTCTCCCGGGTGGCTTTATCGCAGGCGGGGTCCAGCTTGTATTTGCCCAGTTCGGCCTCCCAAAGGGCTTCTGCATCGGCCTTGACCGCCTCAAATCCCTTGCCGTCCAGTTCGCACAGGTTCTTCAGGGCGCCGTCGGTGCCTACGGCCGATACCGCCACTTTCACGCACACCTGCTGCCCTTCTATGGTGCTGAAGCGGACGCAGGCCTGCAAGCCCCGTCCCCAAGCCTCCAGGCTGCTGCGGAAGCGTTTGGTGTTGTAAATCACAGGCTCGCCCTCCTGCAGGATCACGAAATCCTTGATGGGCTCCGAAAAGCGCGCGGCGAAATAGACATGGCGGTTGGGATTCCATCCCGCCACGATTTTGCTGCCGATGATGGTGTAGTCGTCCAGCAGCCGCACCGTGGACCATTCGCATTTCCATCGGAGGGTGTGGTTCAGGTCCACCATTACGAAGGCAGAATCGGCGGCCGGATAGGTGAAACGGAAGATGCCGCTGCGCGAAGAAGCCGTCATTTCGGCCTTCACGCCATAGTCCAACAGGTCCACCGTATAATAGCCGGGGGAGGCCGCCTCCCGTTCATGGCTGAAACGGGAACGGTAGCCGCTGTCGGGGTCCGTGTCCGTGCCGGTGGCCGATTTCAAAGTGCCGGTACCCGGCACAAAAAGGAAATCGCCCAGGTCCGGAATACCGGTGCCACTCAAGTGGGTGAGGCTGAAGCCCATGATGGTGGGCTTGTTGTACTTGTATCCCGCCGCTACATCGTAGTCGTAGTCGTCGGTGTCGGGGCTGATCTGGATGCCGCCGAAGGGAATCTGCGCACCGGGATACACGTTCCCGAAGCCATCCGTGCCGATAAAAGGATTGACGGAATCGATGAGGCGTTCCTGCGCGAAAACGGCCGTGCAGGCAAACAGTGCCAGGGCTAATACAGCTTTTCTCATAGCGAGTAGGGTTTGGCGTTGGCGGAAGTGCCGCGGCGTTTATTGGGGGTCTTGCTCATGATGAACTCCAGCGTGCCGCCCTGCAGCAGTTCTTCGTGCGTAAGGTAAAGCTTGTCCACCGGCTTGCCGTTCAGTTTGACGGCCTTCACATAGCGATTGGTGTCGCTCACGCCGGGAGCCTTGATTTCCAAGACCTTCCCGTTGTCGAATTGAAGCTTGGCATAAGGCAGATAAGGGGCGCCGATTACATACTGGTCGGTGCCGGGGCAGACGGGATAGAAACCCAGGACCGAGAAAATATACCAGGCGCTCATCTGTCCGCAGTCGTCGTTGCCGCCCAGGCCACGGATTTCGGGCCGATAGAAGCGGTCGATAATCTCCCGCAGCCAATACTGGGTTTTCCAGGGCTGGGAAGTCCAGGCGTACAGGTAGGGGATGTGGTGGCTGGGCTCGTTTCCATGGACATAGCCGCCCAGAAGGCATTCCTCAGTCACATCCTCATTATCGGCGTAACAATATTCCGGCAGATGGGTGCCGAAGAGATCGTCCAGCGTGGCGATGAAACGTTTGTCGCCGCCCATCAGCTGCAGAAGGCCGTTCACGTCCTGCGGGGCGTGGAAGGAGAAATTCTGCGAATTACCCTCGATAAAGCCTTGTCCCACAGTTTGTTTGATGTCGAAATCGGCCTTGAAGGTACCGTCATTGTAACGCGGACGGGCCAGGGCGATGGACGGGTCAAAGATATTCCGGTAATAGGCGGCTCTGGCATAATAGCGGGCGGCGGTTTCGGAATCTCCCAGGCGCTCTGCCGCGGCGGCGATGGCCCAGTCGTCGTAGGAATACTCCAGGGTGTTACTGGCGGCGGTAGCGCTGGCTTCCAGCGGTACGTAACCCAGTTTCATATACTCTCCCAGTCCTCCATACCAGGGAACGGTGGAGGTGGAAACCATGGCTTCCAAGGCCTCTTTTCCATCCACTTTCAGTCCTTTGGCAATGGCGTCCGAAAGCACGCTTACACTGTGGTAACCCGTCATGCACCAGTTCTCATTGGCCATGTGGCTCCAGACCGGCAGCATACCATGTGCGCTCTGCTCATAGTGGGCCAGCATGGAGGCAATCATATCTTCGTCGCGCTGCGGCTTGAACAGGGCCAGGAAGGGATGTTCGGCCCTGTAAGTGTCCCAGAGGGAGAAAACGGTGTAGTTGGTAAAGCCATCGGCCAGATGCAGTTCATGGTCCAATCCCCGGTACAGACCATCCACGTCCATATAGACGGAAGGATTGATCATGGTATGGTACAGGGAGGTGTAGAACATGGTCTTTTCGGCCTCGGTGCCTTCCACCTCCAGGCAGGAAAGTTCCTTTTCCCAGGCCTGCTCCGCCTGGCAGCGAAGTTGGTCGAAGTCCTTGTTCCCAGCTTCGGCCTCCAGATTTTTCAGCGCTCCAGTCATCCCCGTGGCCGAAATGCCCACCTTCACGGTGATTTCCGGCTGGGACTCCGTATCAAAGCGGAACCAGGCGGCCAGCTTCCGGCCGGCCATCTCCGGGAAGTTGTGGTATTGCGGGAATTTGGCGTAGCCGCCTTTGTAGTACACCGGTGCCTTGTCCTCGTAGCCGTATTCGGTAATGGGGCTGGAGAAGCTGATGGCGAAGTAGGTGTAGTTGGTGCGGGCCCATCCGTTGGTGATGCGGTAGCCCGTGATGAGCGTGGGGCTCAGCACCCTTACTTCGGCCCAGAGGGTTTTGCCGTCGTAGTTGTAGATGCCGTGGTCCAGGTCCAGCACCAGATGGCCGTCGGATCCGGCGGGGTAGGTGTAACGGTGCACGCCAACCCGCTGGGTAGCAGTGAGTTCAACCCGGATGTCGCTATCGGCCAGGGTCACCTCATAATGACCGGCGCCGGCCGATTCAGTATCGTGGCTGAAACGCTGGCGGTAACCTTCTTCCGGCTTTTCCGCCGTGCCGGGCACCAGCTGGATCTGGCCGGTTCCGGGCATGAGCAGGATATCGCCCAGGTCGGAGTGTCCTGTGCCGCTGAAATGCGTATGGCTGAAGCCCACGATGGTGGGGTCGTCGTACTGGTAGCCGGCACAGTATTCATAGGTGCGCGGCTGATAGACGCCCTTGATGTTGTGGGGAATCATTTCTGTGTCGGGCGAGAGCTGTACGCCGCCGAAGGGGACGCAGGCTCCGGGGAAGGTATGCCCCATCCCGGCAGTGCCGATAAAAGGATTCACATACTGTACATGTTGGGCCGACAGGCTCACACTCAGGCTAATGGCAAAAGCCAAAAAGAAAAAATGCGTTTTCATACCTCAAAGATAAACATTATTGATGATTTTTCATTAACTTTATGCCTATGAAACCTATCCACTTTGCACTTGGGCTGTTAACCCTTCCTATTCTGCTTGCCTGCAGTCAACAGACCGGCCGTTTCGATGAAAACTCCATCGTCCTGTCCCTGGGAGTCATCAGCGATACGCATATTGGAAACGGCTATGGTTCGGAAGAAAAATTCCACAATGTCCTTACCCAGTTGGTGGAGGCCACAGATGGCAAACTGGACGGCGTCCTGGTGGTGGGAGACCTTATCAACGTGGCTTCAGAGAAACAGATGGCCGATTTCAAGCGCCTCTACGAAGAAGTTCTGGACCCTGCGGAGGTTCCCATGGTGTATACCATCGGCAACCACGACATGAATCCTCAGTATCGCTGGACCCGGGAAAGCGTGGCCCAGCATGCGGTTTTCCATACTATTTTGGGCCCCGACTATTTCCTTACGGACAAGGATCCCGTGATGCGGGATTCGCTGGAATGCCGGCACTGTGTTATCGGCAACTACCACATCCTTTGCCTTACGCCGGACCATTCCAGCCCCATTACCTATAACCCTGCTGTCCTGGAGTGGCTGGAGGCCCGCCTGAAGGAGATTACGGCAAAGAATCCCAAACAGTATATCATCCTCCTTACCCATCCCATGATTTACGGTACCTGTTATGGCTCCGTCCTGCAGGACACCTACACCCGGATGGGGGACTACTGGTCCACCAAGGAACTCACCGGCATCCTTTCCCGCTATCCCCAGGTAATCACCTTCGGCGGCCACTTACATTTCCCGCTGAACGACCCCCGCAGCATCTGGCAGGGCGCTTTCACCTCCGTGGGAACGGCTTCCACCAGTTACATGGCCATCGACAACGGACAATACGAAGATATGGCCACCGTGACCGTCATGAGAGGGGCAGGGAAGTTCTCGCAGGGCCTTTTGCTGCAGTTCGACAAAAAAGGGAATGCCCGTCTTACCCGCATGGATTTCTATAATAAGGCGGTGATAGGAGACCTTTGGGAACTGCCGGCGCCCCGCAAGGACCTTTCCCATTTGGCGCGCTATAACCACGAAACCCTCAGGGCCCAAAACACGCCGCCGGTGCTGTCATCGGCCGAATTTAAAAACGGGAAACTGTACTTCGCTGCGGGAACCGACGATGAATTCGTGCATCATTATAGGATCACCCTTTACAAGGACGGTGAACCGGTGGCCCTGAAAAAGATCCTGGCCGATTTTTACCAGGTGCCGCTGCCTTCGCTAATGAAACCGGCCTATAAGCTTTCCCTGGCCGATCTGAAAGAAGGGGAGTACACCGCTGAAATAGTAGCCGTGGATTCCTGGGACGCCCAAAGCGAACCCATCACCTGCACTTTTACTGTAAATAATTCAAAAACAAACTGATATGCAAACCACATTGTTGTTATCGGCCTTTCTGGGCCTTTCCCAGGCTCCCTTCCTTCCCGATATAGAGGAAGGCATCAAGGGTTATGTCCCCACTACGGAAGTGGTGGCTGCCAAAGAGCAGTTCCGCGACGATAAATTCGGCGTTTTCATCCATTGGGGCGTGTATTCCATGCTGGCCCAGGGCGAATGGGTGATGTACAATGAGAAGGTGCCCTACGAAGAGTATTCCACTTACCCGGGCGGTTTCTATCCTTCCCGCTTCGATGCCAGGCAGTGGGTGCGCCAGATCAAGGCTTCGGGCGCCAAGTATATCACCATCACTTCCCGCCACCACGACGGCTTCTCCATGTTCGCCACCAAGGCCTCGCCCTATAATGTGATGGACGCCACGCCCTGGCACCGCGATCCCATCAAGGAGCTGGCCGACGCCTGCCACGCCGAGGGAATCGGCCTGAATTTCTATTATTCCCTGCTGGACTGGGGCCGCGACGACTATCCCCGCGGCGACGGCAATCCCAAGGCCGATTATGCCCATTACCTGGACTTCATGTGTGAGCAGATCACTGAACTGCTCACCAACTACGGTCCCATCGGCTGCATCTGGTTCGACGGCGACTGGGCCAAGATCAAGAAGCCCGAAGCAGGCCAGCAGTTGAAAGTGGACTTCGACTGGGGCTATGAGCGCATTTACAAGCTCATCCACTCCCTCCAGCCTTCCTGCCTGGTGGCCAATAACCATCACCGCGTGCCCATTCCCGGAGAGGATATCCAGGTGTTCGAACGCGACATCCCCGGAGAAAACGAATCCGGTTACAGCCGCACCAGTCATATCAGTCAGGACCTGGCCCTGGAAACCTGCAAGACGCTCAATGACAACTGGGGCTATAATCTGCGGGATCCCAAGTGGAAAACCGTTCCGGATCTGCTCCGGACGCTGGTGAGCATCGCCGGACGCAATGCCAACCTCCTGCTGAATGTAGGTCCCGGCCCGGATGGCACCATCCCTGCCGGAAGCGTAACCCGCCTGGCCGCCATGGGCGAATGGATGGCCGTCAACGGGGAAAGCATCTACGGAACACGTGCCACTATGCTCAAACCTCAGCCTTGGGGCGTTCTTACGCACAAGGAAGGCAAGATTTTCCTGCACGTGATGGAAATGCCCGAGAATGGCACCATCACCCTGCCTTTCCCTCTCAAAGTCAAGAAAGGAGCTGTGAAGGCTTTTGCCGATGGATCGGCCCTTCAGTTTAAGAAAGGTAAAACCGATTTCACCGTCCAGGTGCCCCAGGACGCGGATTGCAGTATTGACTATATCATTGAAATTGACCTGTAAACTATTCCGGAAATGAAAAGAATCCTGATTTTCCTTGCGGCATCCCTTTCTCTGTTTGCCTGCCGTCAGGCCCAGACTCCCATCAAGGTCATGACTTTCAACGTCCGTGCGGGCGTAGCCAACGACCACGAGAATTCCTGGCAGTACAGGCGCAAGGCCGCTGCCGATATGATCCTGGACCAGCGTCCTGCCGTTTTCGGCGTGCAGGAAGCGGTGGATTTCCAGCTGGATTACTTCCTGGAGCAATGCCCCATGTATAAGTGTGTGGGCGTGGGCCGTGAGGACGGCGTGAAGGAGGGCGAACACATGTCGGTTTTCTATGACACCACCCGCATCGCTCTCCTGGATTGGGGCACCTACTGGCTTTCCGAAACCCCGGATGTGCCTTCGCTGGGCTGGGATGCAGCCTGCCGCCGCACCGCCACCTGGACGCTGCTGAAAGACCTTTCCTGCAATAAGGAATTCTTCTTCGTGAACACGCACCTGGACCACGTAGGTGAGGTCGCCCGTCGAAACGGTCTTGCCCTTATCGTGGAGAGAATCGGCCAGATGAATCCGAAGGGATTCCCCATGATCCTCACCGGCGATTTCAACGTGTATCCCGACGATCCCTGTCTCACCGACCTCCGTGGCATGATGCAGGATGTCTGGGAAACCGCTCCGGAAATTGACGAAGGTCCCACCTGGCACGACTGGGGCAAAGTTACCGGTACCCGTCACATAGACTATATCTTCTATTCCGGTTTCTCCAAGTGCACCAGCCTCACCCGTCTGACGAAGTCCTACGACAACATGCCTTTTGTCTCGGACCACTATCCCGTCATCGCCGTCCTGGAATAAGCTGGATATGAAACTCCTTCTGGTAATAACCATTGGCGGCCTTCTGGGCCATGCTGTGGACGCCGGTTACAATGGCCGTCTTTCGCAGTATATCACGGGTCCGGAGAGTTATGCCATCCACCTGTTCAGCCCGGAAATGGTGGCGCAGGGAAAAGGCGGCTGGCAGGGAGAACATGCCGGTAAATGGATGTACACCGCTGCCAAGGCCTACGAACGCACCGGCGACCCCGTGCTTCGTGAGAAACTGATTTCCGTGGCCGATTATCTGGTCTCCCGCCAGGAAGAAAACGGCTATCTGGGCTGTTACAGGGAGGATAAACGCTATTATCACCGTCCCGGACCCGAGGAAATGAAGGTGGACTGGGACACCTGGATTATGGCCTATCTGATCAAGGGTTTCACCGAAGCCAGTGTGGCCCTGGACCAGCCCAAGTATGCCGATTGTGCCCTTCGCATCGCCGGATTCCTGCACTGGACCGTCTTTGACCAGGGCATCAAGATAGCTCAGACGGGACAGCACAGCGGCATGGCCGGCTGCGGCATCCTGGACCCGCTCTGCGACCTCTATCTCCTTAGGCCGGATCCTGTGGTGAAAGACCTCATAGACCGGTGTATTTATGAGCTGGACAACACTCCCTGCCTGCAGTTGATTACGCTGGCCAGGAAAGGTTACGATGTTTCCCTTATCGGCAACGGAAAAATCTATGAGATGAACCGCTGCCTTACGGGCATGGCCAAGGCCTATCAGTTATTTGGGGACAAGCGCCTGCTGGAAGCCTGCACCCATGCCTGGGAAAACATCCGCAGTGCCCACCTGACCACCCTGGGAGGTCCCTGGGGCGGCATCAACTTCTGCTGGGAACTGTTCAATCGGCCGGCCGAGTGGGCCCCTTATGAGTGTACCGAAACCTGCTCGGTAATGGAGTGGATGCATTTCACCTGGGAAATGCTGCGCATCAGCGGCGACGGGAAATATGCAGGGGAGTTGGAAAAAACCTCTTATAATGCCCTGATGGCCGCCCGGGCCGAAGACGGTTTGCGCTGGGAATATTACGTGCGCACCAACGGGGAGCTTACTCCCAGGGGAGACTGGGCCTGCTGCTGGAGCAGCGGAATGACTGCCCTGGAAGATATTCCCGTTTATATGTACGAAAGCCGGAAAGACGGCGTTTATGTGAATATCATCTCCGAATCTACTTACGATACTTCGATTAAAGGAAATCCGGTGCGTGTCAGCCAGACTGCGGATTATGCCAGAAGCGGCAAGGCCGTTTTCCAAGTAAATGGCAGGGGCAACTTCACCCTGGCTGTGCATCGGCCCGAATGGGCGGAATCTTTCACGGTGAAAATTAGCGGAAAGAATCTGGAGGCGAAGGAGAAAGACGGATATATCCGGGTCAAGCGCTCTTGGAAAGAGGGCGACCGCCTGGAAATTGATTTCCCCTTCGAGGTTCGCACCTTGGAAAAGAGCTGGGAATACCGCAATGCCGGCAAGAACGAGTACAACTTCTCCAACTGGTACAACGGCTTTACGCGGCACTACGTTACGTTTAGCGCGGGACCTCTGGTCTATGCCACCAACCATCAGGACAGCTTCGAGCAGCCGAATTCCCTGCTTCTCACGCGAGAGGAAATCTCCTCGGCCCGCCTGAATGGAAACGGAGAACTCCAGGCCGGAGCGCTTACCTTAAAGCCCATTGCGTTAATGCCTCCCTTCGATGACGGCCCGCAATGGCGTACAACATGGTTTCAGATAAAACAATAATTAATAAACACATGAAAATGAAGAAATTAATTCAACTTGCATTAAGCCTTGCCCTGGCCGGAGCATTTGCTTTCTCGGCCTCTGCCAAGGATTATCTGGCCACCGACTTTGGTGCAAAGGCCGACGGTGAAACCCTCAACACCGCCATCATTCAGGCTGCCATCGACTACATTTCCTCCAATGGGGGAGGCCGTCTTATCTTCAAGGGCGGAGACTTTGTCACCGGCTCCATCTACATCAAATCCGATGTTACCCTGCACATCGAGGAAGATGCCCGCCTCCTGGGCTCCCTCAACCCCTGGGACTATGTGAGGGATGCAGATGCCAAGTGGACCTCCATGATTTTCTCTGTGATGCAGAAGAATATCGGCATCACCGGTAAGGGCGAAATCAACTGCCGCGGATTCCTGGTGGCCACCAAGGGTGTGGATTATGTCCATATGGGACTGATCGAGGACCCGCTGAAACTGGACCGCCTCCAGGAGAGCAAGCGCCCCGAAAATCTTCATTTCTACAAGTGCGACGGCATCACCGTGAAGGACATTACCCTTCGCGACCCCGCCAGCTGGAACCAGCAGTACGACAAATGCTGCAACATTGAGGTGGACGGCGTGAAAGTGGATGCCAAGTCCTACTGGAACAATGACGGCATCGACATCGTGGACTGCTCCAACGTGGTCATCCGCAACTGCGACTTCGACGCCGCCGATGACGTCTATTGCTTCAAGAGTCACAGCAAGGACGGCGTTTCCGAGAACATCCTGGTGGAGAATTGCCGCGGCCGCTCCAGCGCCAACGGCATCAAATTCGGCACCTTTACCCTTGGTAAGTTTAAGAACTTCACCTTCCGCAACGTCTATATCTATGACACCTATCGTTCGGCCATTACCATCGCCACGGTGGACGGCGCCCAGATCGAGGACGTGCTGATTGACGGCGTGCAGAGTATCAACACCGGCAACCCTATCTTCATCCGTACCGGTTCCCGTCGTCCCGGCGACAATCCTTACATGAAGAACATCGTCATCAAGAACGTTTACGCCGAGGTTCCCTTCGACAAGCCGGATGCCGGCTATATGTACGAAGGCCCGGTGGAGGACCTGCCCCGCAACGTTTGCGCCAGCGGCATTCAGGGCATCCCCGGAATGCCCATTGAGAACCTGACCCTGGAGAACATCGAGATCGTCTATCCCGGTAAGGCCGATCCCAATTATGCCTATTGCGGCACCTCCAAGGCCGAACTGGAGGCCATTCCCGAACTGGAGGAGAGCTATCCCGAGTTCTCCAACTGGAAGGAACTCCCTGCCTGGGGCTTCTACATCCGTCACGCCGTAAACCTGGTGATGAAGAACGTGAAGATCAGTGTCAAGGACGTGGATTACCGTCCCGCTATCGTGGCCGATGACGTGGATGGCCTCACCCTCCAGGGCGTCCAGATCATCCAGCCCGACGCTCCCAAGGGCAAGAAGCAGATTATTACCAACAACGTGAAGAAGTTCAAGAACAAAAAGTAAAGCGGATATGAAAAAGATTATTGTAACAGTCCTTGCTGCGCTCGTTACCAT
This sequence comes from Candidatus Cryptobacteroides sp., assembly GCA_045226315.1. Taxonomy (GTDB): domain Bacteria; phylum Bacteroidota; class Bacteroidia; order Bacteroidales; family UBA932; genus Cryptobacteroides. The sequence continues at coordinate 51,153 of JBGVCF010000029.1, read as the reverse complement.
TGGCGCTTTTGCACAGGATAAGGAATATCAGGCATCTTATTTCGGCATCAAGAGCAACGGCATCATCGACAATACCACCAGCATCCAGAAGGCCATTGATTTCATCGCCGAAAAAGGTGGCGGCACCCTCACTTTCTGCGTGGGCCGCTATGTCACCGGCGCCGTCTATCTGAAAAGCGGCGTGAATATCCGCCTGGATGCCGCCGCCGACATCATCGGCTCGGACAATATCCATGATTATAAGGGCCAGAAGGCCATTTTCAACGCCATCGGCGTGGAGAACGTAAAGATTTTTGCCACCCGTGGCAACGGTGTGGTGGATGGTCGCGCTCCTCTTGTGCTCAAGAGCTACGAAGACCAGAAGGCCAAGGGTTATATCAGCGCCGATACGCCCGTTCCCACCCTCTTCTATTTCGAGAACTGCAAGGGAATCGTCCTGGACAAGGTGCTTTACCGCAATCCGGCAACCCCCGGGAAATTCTATGAGGCCGTTAACAGCGAAGTCAGCGAAATAGGATGCTTCACCGATACTCATTAGTCCTCTGTGCGCTGCTGGCAATAGGCTGCGCCCAGTCCCCGTCCCAAGAACAGGTTACCCTGGATAAGGATGTCCTGATGGACAAGATCCGGGGGGCCTGGGCCGGACAGGTGATCGGCTGTACCTACGGCGGCCCTACGGAGTTCAAATTCCCCAACTTCATCACCGACGAATATGCCATCGACTGGAATGAGCATATCGTGAAGTGGTGGTACGACAATACTCCAGGCCTTTACGACGACGTCTATATGGACCTCACTTTTGTGGAGGTTTTTGAGAAGGAAGGCTTGGACGCGCCTGTGGAGTCCTTCGCAAAGGCTTTCGCTGGTGCTGGTTACCCGCTGTGGCACGCCAACCTGCAGGCCCGCTACAACATCCGGGAGGGGATTATGCCGCCCGAATCGGGACATTGGCACAACAACGCCCACGCCGATGACATCGACTTCCAGATAGAGGCCGATTATGCCGGCATCATGGCCCCTGGTATGGTGAACGCCGCAACGTATTATACCGACGAAATCGGCCATATCATGAATTATGGAGACGGCTGGTACGGAGGTGTTTACGTGGCTGCCATGTATGCTTTGGCTTTCATCAGCGATGATATTCCGTTTATTGTACAGGAAGCTCTCAAGACCATTCCCGGCGAGAGCAAGTACTATAAATGCATGGCCGATGTGATCCGCTGGTGGAAGCAGTATCCCGACGACTGGCACATCACCTGGGCGCTTGCCAACGAGCACTATGGCTACGACATCGGCTGCCCCGCAGGTTTCAATGCCTCCTTCAACATTGACGCGGTGATTAACAGCGCCTATATTGTGATCGGCCTGCTGTACGGAAACGGCGATTTCTACCGCACCATCGACATCGCCACCCGCTGCGGACAGGATTCGGACTGCAATCCGGCATCGGCCGCCGGCATCCTGGGTACCGTCCTGGGCTTCGACAAGATTCCTGAAAACTGGAAATTGCCCCTTTACGAAGTGGAGGACGTGAATTTCAAGTATACCGACATTTCGCTGAACCGCGCCTGCCAGATGAGCTTCAACCAAGCCCTGAAGGTGATCGAGCTCAATGGCGGTTCCACGGATGGCGATGCCGTTACCATCAAGACGCAGGTCCCGCAGCCCGTGCGCCTGGAGCAGAGCTTCGAAGGCCATTGGCCCGTTGCTAAGAAGAATATCAATAAGGCTTTGGCCGATTTAGGAGAATTCAGTTTCGAAGGCAAGGGCGCGGTCTTTTCCTATCGCTTTGTCCTTCCCAAGGGTTATTCTGTAACGGATTACAAGGCCCGGGTGGAGGTGATGGTGGACGGCTCCCTCTATAAAACTGTCTCCCTTCCCACTTCCGGAAACGGAAGGGGCACGGAGATTTGCCAGATCTGGGATCTTCCCCTTGGGGAGCATAAGGTGTCCTTTAACTGGACCAACAAGCCTTCCGATATAGAACTGATTGTGGGTTTTGCCAATATTTTCACTGAGAAAAAATGAAAAGAATCCTGATTACCCTGGCCGCCATCACGGCCTGCCTGCCCCTTATCGGCGGCAACTCCAAGACGGTTTTGGAAGCCTTCCAGAACCCGGACGACGCCTATCGGCCCTATGTACGCTGGTGGTGGAACGGCGACAAGATTGAAGAAAGCGAAATCCGGCGGGAACTGAACCTCCTGAAAGAGGCCGGGATTGCCGGCGTGGAGATCAACCCGGTGGCCTATCCCGGAAAGGAGAACGTGGACGATTTAGGTAAGCGTTCCCTGATCTGGCTCAGCGACGAGTGGATCGATATGGTGGCCGTGGCTTTTGACGAAGCCAAGAAACTGGGCATCACCTGCGACCTTATTGTGGGCTCCGGCTGGCCTTTCGGCGCTGAATCCCTTTCCCGCGAGGAACGCGCGTCCGTAATCCTGACTTATTGCGATACCACGGCCAAGGCGGGCACCATCTACGACCAGTCCCTGTTCCATGTGTACAAGGAACTGGACCCGAAGGCCACTACTCCTCATCCCAGCCGTACGCCTGAACTGCTGAAGGTGCTGCTGGTCCCGGACCCCATCAACGACCTTTCCGAAGCCCAGGACATTTCCAACATGGTAAAGGACGGGATTATCAATATGGTGGTCCCCGAGGGCAAGTGGCAGGTGTATTACATGGTGAAGTACAACTCCTTCGCCAGCGTGATTAACGGTGCTCCTGGTGCCGCAGGTCCCATTCTGGACCACATGAACGCTGCCGCCGTGCGCAAGTACCTGGACAACATGTCCACCAAGCTGGAGGCGCGTTTCGGCCCGTTGTCCAATTATTTACGGGCGTTCTTCGTGGACAGCATGGAGCTGGAAGGAGCCAACTGGACGGGGGATTTCGCCGAAGAGTTCAAGCGCCGCCGCGGTTATGACATCCTGCCCTGGCTGCCTTTCACCATGTTCAAACTGCGCCGCCTGGGCGAAGTGGAGAACTTCAACTACGGCTCCGCTAAAGGCCCGAAGTTCCAGGACCAGGTGAACCGCGCCCGCTACGACTTCGAACTCACCAAGGCCGAACTCTTGGAAGAGCGTTTCTTCAAGGTATACACTCAGTGGTGCCACGAGCATGGCGTGAAAGCCCGTGCCCAGGCCTATGGCTGCGGCTTCTTCCCGCTGGAAACGTCCATGACCATAGACATTCCCGAAGGCGAGTCCTGGACCACCAACTGGCTGCGCCACGTGGTGGGCGAGGAAATGGGTGACCAAGACTATCGTCGCGGAAGGGCCTATACCATGATCGACAAGTACGTGTCATCGGCCGCACACCTGCAGGGCAAGCGCCTGGTGAGCGCGGAGGAAATGACCAATACCTACAATGTCTTCTCTACCTCGCTGGAATATCTGAAAGTGGGCTCCGACATGAGCTGCATCTCCGGCATTACCCATTCGGTGTGGCATGGATTCAACTATTCGCCTAAGGAAGCTCCCTTCCCGGGCTGGATACGCTACGGTAGCTTCTACAACGAGAAAAACACCTGGTGGCCCTATTGGAAACTCCTGAACGACTACCGCGCCCGCGTAGGCGCCCTGGTACGCAATGCCGATATGTACACCGACATCGCCATCCTCCCGGCCAACGCCGACCTATGGTCCACCATGGGCGTCCAGACCGAACCCTTCCCCGTGAAACTGAATGTGCCCTATACCTCACTGGTGTGGGAAGCCATCCATAAGAACGGCGGCGGGGCCGATTATGTGTCCGAACGCATCCTGGAAGGGGCTGCGGTGAAGAAGGGGAAACTCTGCTACGGTCCCAAGGAGTACAGCGTTCTCTTCACTGTGGAAGTGCGTGGCACCACCGTGGAAGCCATGGAGAAGATCCGGGAGTTCGTCCTGGGCGGCGGCAAGGTGTTCTGCATCGAGACCTATCCCGAAAAATCCGTGGGTATGACTAACGCCGATGTCCGCGATGCCCGGGTGGTGGAGATTGTGAAGGAACTGGAACAGACCGGCCGTTTCATCCTGCTTCCCAAGCCGGAAGACAACCGTTTCCTGGAATGGTATGCCGATATCATGCAGCAGTACTCGCTGCCGCATACGCTCACCATCTCCCAGCCGGATCGCTTCCTCCTCCAGAACCGTTATGTGATGGACGACGGCAGCAATTTCTTCTTCTTCGTGAACGCCAGCAGGGTAGAGGGCAAGAGCACGGACATTACTTTCCCGACCAGCATCACCCGCGGCCGCAAGGCATGGCTCTACGACCCCGCCACCGGAAAACGTTATACCCTGAAGATTCCGGCCGATGGCAAGCTGCACTTCGATTTCGGCCCGTCCGAGAGCTTCGTGTTCATGTTCAACAAGTTGGGCGGAAAGGCCCCCGAATGGAAGCCCGCCAAGGTTTCTACCGAAGGCCTGGAAGTGAAGAACTGGCGCGTGAGTTTCGTCAATCCCGAAGTGCCGGATGTGCCCTCCGCCGTGCTGGATACCCTGGCCGATCTGAAGGATCTTCCGGACTACCAGAACTTCATGGGCGTAGCTACCTATACCACCACTGTGGACCTTCCTGCCGACAATCTGCCGCGTTATCTGAATCTGGGGAAGGTGGGTTATATTGCAGAGGTGAGCATCAACGGAAAATCCGCCGGTCTTCACTGGTACGGAAATGCCGTACTGGAAGTGGGCGGGTTGTTGAAACCGGGCACCAACACCATCGAGGTGAAAGTGACCACGCTCATGAGCAACTATTTGCAGACGCTTCCCGATAACCTCATGGTTCAGCGCTATATCCTGCGCCGGAAGACGCCGCTCATTCCTGCGGGCCTGATAGGACCGGTGGTTATGTATTAACGGTCAGCGTTACTTTTTGCAAATCTTCATCTGCGGAAGTGGAGCCCACCATGACAGTAAAGTCACCGGGTTCCACTTCCCATTTTTCTGCAGAACCCCAGCAGGAGAGCATTTCGGGCGTAATCTCGAACACCAGCGTTGTGCTTTCTCCGACTTTCAGGAAAGGCTTCTGCACGGCTTTCAGTTCCTTCACAGGGCGGGTTACAGAGCCATATTCGTCCCGGATATAGAGCTGCACGGCTTCGGCACCGTCGTAAGCGCCTGTATTTTTGAGCGTTACGCTCAGTGTTACGCTTTCATCGGCCTTGATCATGCTCTTGGAAAGCTCCGGCTGCCCGTATTCAAAACTGGTATAGCTCAAGCCATAGCCGAAGGGATACAGCGGCCCTTGTTCGGCCAGGGCGAAATGGCGGGAATACTGGGAGTGCTTGTGATTGTACACGCACTGGATCTGTCCCACGTTGCGGGGGATGGTAACGGGCAGTTTTCCGGAGGGATTCACGGCGCCCGTGAGGATTTCGGCAATGGCCGTTCCGCCCATCTGACCGGGCTCCCAGGTGTTTACAATGGCGTTTACTGCAGGATTATAAGCAGCCCACTCCACGCCCAAGGCGCGTCCGCTCATCAGAAGAAGAAGGGTAGGGCGTCCCGATGCCGCCACGGCTTCCAGCAGCTCCTGCTGCAGGCCGGGAAGGTCGATGTTGTCGCGGTCGCAGTTCTCACCGCAGGTGCGGCCGAAAGATGAATAGCGCTGAGAATTGTCGCCCAGCACCAGGATATTCAGCTGGGCCTGGCGGGCCAGGGCTGTTGCCTGGGCAATGCCTGCCTTATTCACGCCGGTTACACGTCCACCGAAAAACAGCGTATCGATACGGGCCGAAGGGAATGCTTCCCGCAGTCCTTCGTAAACGGTGACCACGTCTTCATCGGCCTGGGGCACTACCCAGTCGCCCAGGAGGGTCTGGCTGTGGGCGTTGGGCCCGCAAAGGAAGATGCGGCTATAGTCTTTCAGTGGCAGCAGGCCGTCGTTTTTCAGGAGGACGATGCTTTCGCGAGCCGCTTCCAGGGCCGTTTCGCGGTGCTGGGGATTGGCGGCAAAACCTCTTTCGGACGGCAGGGGAGGGATAGGCGCTTCAAAAAGGCCGATAGCGAATTTGGCCGTCAGGATCTTGCCGGCAGCTTCATCGATGCGCCGGACGGGGATACGCCCGCTTTTGACGCCCTCCAGTACCGTTTCGAAATAATGGTCGCCCTGCATGTGCATGTCAATGCCCGATTCCACGGAAACCAGGAAGGCTTCTTCTTCGCTGGGCACCAGGTGGTGCATACTGTGCAGGCGCTCGATGTCCATCCAGTCGCTCACCACAAAGCCCTCGAAGCCCAGTTCATCGCGCAGAATGTCCTGAACCAGCCAGGAATTAGCGTGGCAGGGAATGCCGTTCAGCTCGTTGTGGGCAGTCATCACCGTGGCCACGCCGGCCTCTTCCACAGCCACTTTGAAAGGCGGGAGATACAGTTCCCGCATCTTACGCTCGCTCATGTCCATGGGTGCGGCGTTGAGGCCACCGGCGGGTTCTCCACCGCCAATCAGATGTTTGGCGCAGGCCAGCACCTTGCCTTCGCCCAATTGACCGTCCCGGCCCTGGAAGCCCCAAATCTCATATTTGCCCATCTGGGATACCAGCCAGGGATCTTCCCCAAAACATTCGCCCATCCGGCCCCAGCGGGCGTCACGGGCCACGTCCAGGTTGGGCGCGAAAGTCCAGTACATGCCCGTCTGGCGCATTTCTTCGGCGGTTTCGGCCCCAATCTTTTCCATAAGTTCGGGCCGGAAGGTGGAAGCCAAGCCGATATTGCCGGGATATACTGTACAGCCTGCGCGCAGGCCGTTTCCGTGAATGGCGTCAATGCCCATGAGCAGAGGAATGCCCAGGCGGGATTCAGACGCCAGCACCTGCAGCTGATGCGCCTCTTCACCGGTGAGCACGTGCAAAAACGCACCTACCTTGCCATCGCGGATCCGCTGCGCCAGTTCGGGATTTCCCAGGTTTTCATCCGAAGCATCAATGTTCTTGTAAGGCGAACCCTGGTCCGGCGGTACGTAGCAGGGACCCACATATTGGCACATCTGGCCGATTTTCTCTTCCAGCGTCATCTCCTTCAAAAGGAGCGCAGCCCTTTTTTCGGCGGGCAGGGAAGCATCGTGCCAGTCCTCGGCCGAACAGGCGGCGAGGCTAAGGAAAGCGGCAAACAGAAGGACTTTTTTCATTATAGCTGCACTGTCAGGGTAAGTTCATCGTGGATGGAAGTCTTTCCGGCATTCACCTTGAGCGTGGCATCCTCCCATGCCCAGTCTTTGATCGGCCTGCCATTCAGACTCACCTTTTTAGGTTGGGCGGTGCAACGCAGTTCAAAGCTGTAATTGCGGCTTTCCGGCAGGCCCTGATAAGTGCCCTGGACCGGATGGACCGTTACGCGGATGTTCTTGCCTTGCTCCTGGCACTCGAAGAGGGTGGAGCAGATAGCGCCTTCTTCATAGGCATAGCTCTCGCCGTCGTCGTCGTACATGGTGAAGTTGGTATTCCCGTGGGGATATACCTTGAGGATGATATCGGTCTGGGGCTCCGAGCCGATGAAATCTACTACCGGACGGGTGGGAACAATGGCGCCGTTGCGCACAAAGAGCTGGCCGGCCCTGTTCACGGGAAGCTCGCGGGAAATGGTTTCACCCTGGCTGTTCACCAGTTCGCCAGTCCACACGTTGATCCACTCTCCGGCAGGCAGATAAATGTCGTTGGAGAAGGCACTTACGCAGTATTGTCGGCCGAACATATACTGGAACACCATATCGTCGCAGTTGCGGTCGTCAGGGAATTCCAGCGGCATGGAACGTACCATGGGCATGCCGGTGAGCATGCCTTCCAGGGCATTGGAGTAGATATACGGAATGAAGGAGTAACGCAGGCCGATATAGAACTTGTACATCTCCTTTTCTACGCCATAGTAATAGAAGGGATGCATCATGCTGAACCAGCTGTTGATCTGCAGCCAGGGGAGGAAAACGCCGAAGTGGAGGCCCGGCATCTCCTGCTCACGGGGCACGCTCATTACGTCGCAGCTCATATTCATGAAGCCGGAATTGCCCAGGTTGTGCTGGTCGAAAAGGGCCACGATACCGCCGCCGTTGTCGCCGCTTTGCGCAGCGCTCCAGTGCTGGCTGCCGGCCCAGCCGCCGCAGTAGTGGTGCCAGCTGCGCCGGCCGGTGTGTCGGCGCGTCATCTGGACAATCTGCTTGGGCATGAGTACCTGGCTGATATTGTGCATTTCATCGTCGCCGTGGCCGTTGTAGTACTCCCAGGTGGGGTGGGCGTCGATGGTACGGGCCGGATCCAGTTTGAAGCCTTCCACGCCCATATCCATGAAGGTGGTCAGGTGGTTGGGCCAATGCTCCAGACCGGAAGTGTCGCGGCCTTCGCGGACGGCAATCAGGTCTTCTTCTATGATACTGGCGTCGTACTCTTCGCAGAGCCACAGGCCCAGGCGGATACCCATGCTGCGGAGTTTGCCCACGAACAGGCGGGGATAGAACTTCTTGGGCATCTGGTCCTGTACCCAGTAGGGTTCGGGGGAGAAGCGATCGTAGTTCCACTTCTTCTGGGTGGAGAAGTCGTAGCGCTTGGCCATCCACTGCGGTTCCAGCCAGAAAAGGTCCACCGGAACACCCATGTCACGGAAATGGGCGGCGTCGTTCAGGATGGCCCACTGGTCTTCGCGCATGTTGGGGCCGAAGGCAAGGCCATAGGCCCAGCGGGGGAGGACATAACTTCGGCCGGTAATCTGGGTGTAAAGATTCAATACGGAGGGCATGTCCGTGCCCAGCATCAGATAGAAATCGGCCTCGTCGAAGGTGTTGTAGATATTGAAGACGTCGGGATTCGTGGAACCTACGTCGAAGTGGCATTTGCGGGAGGTGTTGTTATAGATGCCCCAACCGCGGGAGCTCATCATGAAAGGCATGGGAATCTCCGTGTGCTGGTAGGTGGTCCACATGCGCAGCAATTCGCCGCGGTGCTGGATATGCTCACGGGAAGTGCTTCCGCCGCCGTAAAAGCGCTCTCCGTCTTCCAGACTCAGGCTGATCACGCTGGCTTTGGCAGGATCTCCGGCATCCAGCCGGGCACCACCGGACAGTTTTCCTTCATCATCGCCGATGATACCGTTGTTCACCGGCACGTGCAGGGATGCGAATTTCTCGTTGATGGCATCGGCCAAGGCATTCACCGGGGCGCTTCCCGCAGGAAGATAGCCAATCTTGCGAATCACTTCGCGGCCCTCGGCATCCTGGAGGGTAAGACTGCCGTCTTTGGTGGATACGATCAGGCTGCCCTTGGCGGTTTTGAAAACATAAGCATCCGGCTGCTGCTCCAGGGTGTAATCCGCCGTGGGCCAATCCGTGCGGACAACCCCGTAGCGGTTCATCAGGGACTCGGTAAATGTCTCGCGGGGCGAGATTTGGACATGAAAGATGCCATCGGTGCAGACTTCCACCGCCAGGGTGGGCCCTCCCTGAATGGGCACTTTTTGAACCGGATTGGCGTTTACACTAAAGCACGCTGCAAGCAGCAGGGCCGCGAAGAAAGCAAGTTTTCGGATCATATTATTTTACTTTTACGTCCACTCCTGAAGATTCCCTTATCTCTTTGACTATCTTGTGTTTGGACATTTTCAGCGGGGCATTCATAAAGGCCGGCAGATTGTAGGAATCCATCAGGCGTTTGTAATAGGCATTGGGGTCTTTCTGGGGCAGCAGGAAGGGTTTTGCGGCCACGCCTTCCTCGTTGATGTAGGTAAAGTACGGGCGCGTGTACAGTCCGTCTTGCCGGCGGCTGCTGAAGACCATCCAGCGACCGTTGCTGCTCCAGCTGTGGAAGCTGTCGGTGTCGGGGGAGTTGGCCGCTTCCAGGGGCCATTTATCCAGAGTCTCCAAATCCAGCATCCAAAGATCGGCGTCGTGGTGCCAGATGGAGAAATTGCCGTAGCCGTGACGGGTGAAGCACAGGAAACGTCCGTCGGGCGAAATGCGCGGGAACGAGACGCTGTACCCTTCGGCCGGGGCGTCGTAGACACATTCCAGTTTATCGCCAAAACTCATATTCTCCGGATTGAAGGCTATGCGATACAGCCCGTAGCGCACTTCCCGGTGTTCTTTGGGCATTTCGGCCACCGCCTGGGCGCTGCAGAAATACAGCCATTTCCCGTTGGGCGAGAAAGTGGGGAAGGTCTCGAAGCGGTCCTCCCTTTTGGTGAGGGGGCTCCAAGCAATTTCGTGCGTCCTAACGTCGTACACCACTACGTCGGAGGCTTGGTCGTACACCTCGATACGATTGGGATCGTGGTTGTAGAACGCCTGCAGGGTTTTATTAACGGAGAAAGCGATATAATTCTCACTGGGATGCCAGTAGGGATAGACCAGGGCGCTGATGGTGGAATCGGTCTTAGTATTCAGCTTTTCAATTTGGTCCCCATCGATGAGCATGGTGCCGCCAAAGGCCGCTCTCACGTGGAAAACGCTCTTGGAAGGATTGCCGCCTGCGGTGGTATGGCAGTTCATGCAGTTCCCGTTGGTCAGGTCGTTGGTTAGGATGGCCTCTTGCTCATAATCGGTGAGATTCCGCTGATAAATGCCCATCTTCTGCCAGCCCTGATAGCCGGGCGGGATCAACCGATAAGATAAGTAGGGATCAATCTCCTCCTTAACAGAGATAGTGAAGGGCCGATAAGCTTTCCAGGCGCCATTCTGACGCACCAGCACGGTCATTTCCACCTGGTCTTTCTCCATCAGCTTTTTCCAAATACGAGGACTGAAAGAGAACAAACCATTCTTCCCGCGGATGGTTTGCCCGTCCACTTGCAAGGCGCAGGGCTCGCTTCCGGTGTAGGAAAAGTTGAGCGGAGCTATGTTGCGGGGCACCGTGACAAAACTGTAGTCCGGTTCAATGGGCGGGAGACTTTCGATGGTCCCGGAGGGTTCAATAGCTCCGGAACAGGCGCAGAAGAAGAAGGCTCCGGACAAAAGGGTATAGATCAGCTTTCTCATATCTGCTTATACAACAAAAAATACCAATAGGAAGATTTATAGCCCTTGGGTGCCTTGCCACCGTTTTTGAGACTGGCATCCTGGAATTTCTGGAAGCGCTGGAAGGTCTCTTCGGTAACGCCGTGTGCCTTGCACCATTCCGGCCCCAGGACATCGGCCCCGCTTACGTTGCGCGTGTATTCGCTGTAGAACAGCACGGCTTCCTGCACCGGAACGGGCAGCGAAAGCAGTCCGGGCTGTCCGTAATAGCGGGAAACCATGCCCGTAACAGACTTGATGTCCTTGGATAGCAGCAAATACGCCAACGCATACTCCATACCCCGGCTATTGCCCGGATTAGAGTCTATCACTCTCATCAGTTCATCCAGCGGACTCTCGAACATAGAGAAGCCCTCCATCTTGGGCCAGCTGCGACGTCCGTTCCCCAGCAGGGGATCGGCCTCCACGGCTCCGTCGTTAAAAAGGAAACGTTTTTGCTCCCGGGCCCAGCGGCGATAATGGGGCGCTTTTTCCAGGATGGAGAGATATTTATCGGCTACTCCGTATGCGCCGCGCATCAGTTCCACCTGGGCATTGATCTTGAGCATGGCGGGGCAGAAACCTTCGGTGGAATATAGCGTGTTGAAGGCTACATCCTGGGCAGCCGCCATATTGCCCATGGCGAACATAATATGGGCCTGGGAGGTTTCTACGCCACGGTCGTCGCTCATTTTGATGAGTCCGTCGGGTCCGCGTTGGTCGTATTGGAGCATATGGTCCAGCAACGTGCCTTTCCAGGATAGCGCCAGATTGAGGTACTGAGCCGTATGGGGAATCCATTCGTTCTTGAGACAGGCCTTAATAAGGCCGTCCCAATTCTCGTTCACCGTATAATACTCGTATTCGAAGGTGATGCCCGGCTGCCTGTTTTCGGCCTTTTTAGCCATGCTGAAAGCAGGGAAAAGGGCAATCAGCAAAAGGGTGGAGCCTGTTGCGAGAGCCGGGATCCGCTTCATTTCCTTAATAAAGCAGCCAATCAGCACCGTAAGGGGCAGCAGCACCCAGGGAATCCAGTGGGCGGCGTTCATGGGGGCGTCCAGGTCGAAGTAAAAGGCCGGTGTTAAGGCCGATGCCAGCGTGGGCGTCCAGCCCAGCAGCCAGGCCGCCAGGCCGCACAAAATTGCCACCGGAAGCAGCAGCGCCGAAGTCCATTCCTTATTCCACAGGCCGATAATAGCTGCGCATAAGGCAAACAGTAGAGCGGCAGGGCCAGCGGTAAGGTACACGATGGCCGTAAGGAGGATGCCCCATACACATTTATTATTGCGTATGCGCGTGTATGCGTAAAAAGCGGCCAGCGCGATGAGCCAAGCCGTAAGTACGCTGAAATGCATGGCATTCTCTGAAAGGGAGGCTGCCAGAAAAACGAAGGGAATGAAACAAAGCGGAAGGATTTGCCACTGAACCCGCTTTTCCCGGAGAGAAGCCCAAAGCAGCCAAGTCCCCAGTCCCAATAAAACCATTGTGATGATTACGGCCAGGATGGGATTCCAGAAGAACTGGACAAAGAAACGGCCCGAAAGCGTAGCCAAGCCTCCCACGGTGCAAAGGGTTTGTACCAGGTAAGTCTTGTCGTACAGGAACAACTGCTGCTGTTCCCTGAAGGCCAGGGCAAAACGATCTATCATAGGTCTTCCGGAGCTATCACGTTAGCGGTGGAGGTGTAATAGGCGTAGGCTTTTTTTGCGTCTCTCTTGTAATCTGCTTTTGTCTTCTGAATATCTTCTTGGGTCATTTCGGGGCTGCCAGACAGTTTTTCTGCGTAAACAGGATGTCCATATGCGTGGCTCAGGACCATGTCCTGGAGGAAGACGTATCGTACCGGAAAGCTGTATCCTTCGGCTTCGGGAGCTTTGGCCACGGCCGTAAAATGGATGATGCAAAGGCTGTCGCAGGAATAGAGAATCTCCGGGGATACAATCTCTGCGCCACCGGAGAGGGCCAAATCCTCCATCATGGCCTGTTCAAGGGCCTTAGGAAGGCGGGAAAGGGCCTTTTCTTCAAGGGTGGCCGGCGAGGTAGAACAGCCGATGACCATCAGCAGAAAGGCAAGAGAAAGCAGCGGAACAATCCTTTTCATGCAAATAGAACTTTGACGATTTTATCTTTATCAAAGATAACCCTTTTTTGAACAATAAAAAAATCGGCCCCCAAAATCGGGGGCCGAAATCTGAAAAACTATCCAGGCTTAGTCGCCGTATCCGTAGTTCTGATCAATCTTCACGTCCTTGTTGGACTGGATGATCTGAATAGGAATAGGAAGGATATAGTTGTGAGGCTTGATATTCGGATAGTGGCGGGTCTTACCCAGCGGGTCGGTGTAAGCTTCGCGGCCGCGTTCGTCGTTCTCGTAACCGATACCATACTTGCGGGTACGCTCATACAGCGTATTCGAAGAGGTATTGTTCTGAGTAGGATAGCACTCGGTCACATAAGTGGCCTTCGGGTTGCAGCTCAGACGGCTCAAGGTGACCCAGCGCTGTTCCTCACCGAAGAGTTCACGTACACGCTCGTCCAGGATATAGTCGATGTTCACATCGTTGGCAGAGCAGGCCTTGGCACCTGCACGGCTGCGGAGGACATTGATATCGGCGGCGGCACCGGCCTTGTTGCCCTGGGCCAGGCGAGCCTCGGCGCGGAGCAGATAGGTTTCGGCGATACGGACCATGTACCAGTCGGCATCGTAGTAGGCGTTACCGGCATCGAAGATGTGACGGTCGTCGGAGAACTTCCAGAAACGAGGAGTGATGTTGATGGTATCGGCTGCGGTTACAGAGTACAGACCGGCGTCAACACGGGCCTGGACCTGCTTCTTAACCTCTGACCACTTCTTTCCGGAAGGAGTATAAGGATCGCGCTGGATCATGATCTCGTTGCCACGGAAGTCGTTGGGGTCGTCCCAAATGGAACCGCTGGGGTCTCCGGCAGGACGGACCACCCACTCGGAGGGCAGCAGGCCCAGACCGGTGGCGGCGCCGTTACCCTGGGAACGGCAGGCGAGGGAGTCGATCTTGGTGGAGAGGTTGTACATGAGCTTGCGGCCCTGAGCCTCAGGAATGTCGGTGGCAGGGGTGCCGGCGCCAGAGGGCTCTACACCCTTAGGATAGCAGACGGCATCGGCCGTGAAGACATAGTATTTAACACCGTCGGAACCTACGCGGGTACCGTTTTTACCACCCATGGGAATCCAGGGGGCGAAGGTGGACTCGAGCACGGGCTTGTGCATACGCCACCAGGAGTCGCCGGAACCACCGAGAGGCCAGTTATCCACACCCACTTCGTAGTCGATCTGGGCTACCCAGATGGCTTCCCGGTTACCGGGATCGTTGGGGTTGGAGTCGGAGGCGAAATCACCAACCTTGGTCTTGCCGGAGGTACGGAAGAGGTCCCAATAAGCGCCCTGAGGAGCGGCGAGGGAGTTACCGTAACGGTCAACGGCCTGGTCGGCGCGGTTACCGAAACGGGTGGTCATGATCTGGTAGTTACCGTCGGTCTTGTCGATGACGCGGGAAGCAGCCTGTTCGGCCTTTGCGAACTCACCCAGGCAGAGATAAATCTCGGACAGATAGTGGGCGGCGGCAGCCTTGGTCACGGTACCCATCAGACGAGGAGAGGACGGGAGGTTTTTCTCGGCGTACTCGAAGTCTGCAGCCATCTTTTCCCAAGCTTCCTCGCGCGTGTCCATAGTATAGTCATAGCGGGCTTCCTGGGTCATGTGCTCTGCATACACGCAGCGGCCGAACATACCCACGATTACGCGGAATGCCCAGGCGCGGAGGAACACAGCTTCTGCGCGGAGGCCGTTCTTCATGGCTTCGCTGGTGTACTCGATTTCGGGATGCTCGTCAATCATGTCCACTACAATGTTGGCACGGTTGGAGAGCTTGTACATGTATTCACCATAGTGACGGGCATAACCACTGTCGGAGGTCATGAGCGTCCAGTTGGAGAACTGAGTGTTGGCACCGGTGGTGGAGAAAGTATCCAGACCCAGGCCGAAGAGCATCCAGTTGTGCTCGGAACCACCACGCTGGTTACCGAATACCATGTACTGGATTTCAGAGTAGGCCGAGGCAAGTGCGATTTCGATAGACTGCTGGCTCTTGAAGAAGCTGTTGGTATCGTCCTCGTACGTACGCTCTTCCAAGAAGAGTTTGTCGCTACAAGAAACGGCCAGGAAGAGTGCGAGAAGAATGAATATATACTTTTTCATAAACGTCGCTTTTTAAGTTATTTCCTCTTAGGAGCGGTGAAAGATACGTTCACACCAAAGGTGAAGGTCTTGTAGGCGCCGTTGCTGCCGTAGCGGCTGGAAGAAGCGCCGGCGGCGATGGTACCACCGGTTTCAGGATCGGTACCGGACCAGTTGGTGATGGTGAAGAGGTCGGTGGCGGCAAAGTAAACGCGGAGGTTGTTGATACCAGCACGCTGGATAGCCTTGGCCGGGATAGTGTAAGAGAAGACCAGGTCTTTCAGTTTCAGGTAAGTGCGGCTGTTCCAGTACTGGTACTCCATGTAGTTGGAATAACCGTAGCGAGGGAATACCTGAGAGGGGTTCGTTTCGGTCCAGGGCTTGATGCGGGCCATCTGGGCCCCGCTACCCATATTGGTACCGAAGGCATAAGGGTCAAGGCCGATGAAGTGGGTCTTGTCACCCTGGGCCCAACGGAAGTTGAAGAACAGGCTGAAGTTCTTCCACTTAAGGGTGTTACCCAAGTTGATGGTGAACAGAGGATCCGGGGAACCGAGATACTGGCGGTCGTTGGCGTCGATGACACCATCGTTGTTGTAGTCTTCGAACTTGAGGTCACCGGGCTTGGCATCGGGCTGGATGGGCTTGCCATCGGGGCCTTTGTAAGCCTGAATTTCGGCGTCGCTGTTGAAGATACCCAGCATCTTCACGTCGAAGGCAGCGCCCAGGGGACGGCCCACCAGGAGAGCGTAGTAGGATTCACGACCGTAGGAAACGGCGTTGGCTACGTCGTCGGCCTCATTGCCTTCATAGTCGGGACCGAAGAGGGAGACGAGTTTGTTCTCGTTGGTGTCGAAGATGAGGTTGGTTTCCCAACGGAAGGTGTTGTCGCCGTTACCGTTGAAGTTCACGGAATTCAAGGTGAATTCAATACCGCGGTTGGTCACCAGACCTACGTTGTCGTTCACGTCGTTGAAACCGGAGATGTACGGGGCGGAACGGGCCACCAGCATGTTGGTGGTGCGGCCGGTGTAGATATCGAAGCTACCGTTGAGGCGGTTGTTCAGAATGGAGAAGTCCAAACCGAGGTTCATCTTTTCAACGGTTGCCCAGGTGAGGTTACGGTTAGGCAGGTTGGTGAGGGTCATACCCAGGGTGCTGGCGTCGCCCAGCCAAGTCATGGTGATGGCACCGTTGTTGGACGTAGCCTTGCCGATAGTGGCCTGGGTAGCACCTGCGCTAATGTTGCGGGAACCGTTCTGACCCCAGGAGAAGCGCAGCTTCAAGAAGTTGAAGAAGTTCAGGTTCTTGATGAATTTCTCGTTGCTGAGCACCCAGGCGGCACTGGCGCCGAAGAAGTTACCCCACTTGTGACCTTCTGCGAAGGCGGAGAAACCATCCCGACGGAAGTTACCGGTGATGTAGTACTTGCTGGCGTAGTTGTAGTTGACGCGGGCCAGATAACCAACGGCCTGGGTCTCTACGCGGTTGCGATAGGTATCGGTAACGGAATTGGCGGCCTCGATGTTATACACGCCCAGAGTAGTAGGAGTGGGATAACCGGTGAAGGAGGAACCCATGGTATTGCTGTTGGTAGCTTCACGGGTGTAACCGAGAGTGGCGTCTACGTGGTGCTGACCAAAGTCTCCGGTATAGGAGAGGATGTGGTCCATGTTCCATGCCAGGTAGTTGGAGGAGGAAATCTGACCGGTAACGTTGCCGATGAACTGCATCGGATTCTGCATCTGGGTGATATCCTCCGTGTTCACGGACATTTCGGGTTTGTTGTAGACGTCGCTGTAACCGGAGTTGCGCTGACCCTGGAGGGTGAACTTATAGCTCAGGCCCTTGAGGAAGGGGAAGTCTACCTGTGCATAGGCCACACCGTTGATGTTCATGCTTTTGCTCTGACGGTCGGTGTAGGCGTAGGAGTCGTTCTTACCGGAGCCGATGAACGGGCTGGCGATGCTGTTGTCCGGAACGCTGTTGTACCAGTTCTCAAAGCCGGCCTGACGGGCATAGACATAGGAGAGCGGGGTGTACCACATGGCGTAGCGGATGTTGGCGCTCTGGCCCCAGCTGTTGGAAGCCAGGAAGTTCACCTTGGCACCCAGGGACAGCCAATCGGTTACGCGGAAGTCCATCTTGAGCATGGCGCCGAACTTTTCATAATCGTCGCCCTTGCGGATACCCTGCTGGCGGGTGTAGTCGGTGGAAGCGTAGTAGTTTACACGGTCGCTGCCGCCGCTCACGGAGAGGTCGTATTTCTGACCAACACCCTTGCGGGAAATTTCTTCCAGCCAGTTGACCCACTGACCGTCGTTCCAAGCTTCCAGCTCACGAGGGGAGAGGAGGTTGTCGTTGGCGGCCTGGTCCAGGCTGCTGTAGTTCCAGGTCTTGTCCTTGAAGTCTACGTTGCCGGCGCCCTTCTTGCTGTAGAAGCGGTTCTTCAGGAAGGTTTCCTTGTCGCTCACCATCTGGGGCATGCGGCTCCAGTCGGAGATGCTCACCTGGCCGTTGAAGGTAACGACGGGGGAACCACCGTTACCACGCTTGGTGGTGATGATGATAACGCCGTTAGCAGCACGGGAACCGTAGATGGCGGCTGCGGAAGCATCCTTCAGCACGTCGATGCTTTCAATATCGGCGGTGTTGATGGAGTTGATGGAGCCATAGGAGAGAACACCGTCGATGACCAGCAGGGGCTGGTTGACGCTCTGGGCCGAGGCAGACATGGAACCGCCGGTAGGGATAGCGTTCTTACCGCGGATGGTCATGGTCTGGGTGTTGTCACCGGAGGCGCTGGAGGTAGGAGCATAGTTCAAACCGGCCACCTTGGAAGACAGGGCGGACAGGGCGTTGGGGTTAGGCAGGGACGACACGTTGGAGTCGTTGCCATAGTTAACGCTGGAGATAGCGCCGGAAACGTCCTTCTTACGGGCGGTACCGTAACCCACAACCACAACATCGTCCAGGAAGAGGGTGTCTTCTTCCAGAACCACGCTGAGAGATTTCTGGCCCTTAACTGCCAATTCAACAGTCTTGTAGCCGATGGAAGAAATGACCAGGGTGCCGTTGTCCGCGACACGGATGCTGAAAAGGCCATCCAGGTCAGTTGCTACGCCGGTGTTCGAGCCCTTGATCTGGACTGCGGCACCGACCACAGGTTCGCCCTTTTCGTCCACGACCTTACCGGTCACGGCATTCTGAGCGAACGCTTGCACACCCACTGCGAGGCATGCAAGTGCTACCAAAATGAATCGTTTTAGCATAAACTAAGTTTTAGTTGATATAATAGGGTTAATTGTGTTTTCCGCTAAAAACATTCAAATATAATTAAAAAATTCCATTCGTTGTACTCCTTTTACTAAAAATTTTATCTATTTTTGTTCTATGTTGAAGATACTCAAGGCGTCGGCGGGCTCCGGCAAAACATATAATTTAGCAAGGGAATATATCCGTCTTATCCTGGAAAGTGACAAGCCGGATGCTTATCGGCATGTACTGGCCGTGACCTTCACCAACAAGGCCACGGACGAAATGAAGCGCCGTATCTTGCAGGAGCTGAATGTGTTAGCCACGAACCCGGAGGCGTCGCCCTATGTGGAGCTGAGGCCGCTGCAACGGCGGGCGCAGCAGCAGTTATCGGCCATCCTGCACGACTATTCCGCCTTCGCGGTTTCCACCATCGACCGCTTTTTTCAGCAGACCCTGCGTGCTTTTTCCCGCGAACTGGGTCAGTTCTCCCATTATCAGGTCCAACTGGACCGCGAGGCGCTGATTAGCGAGAGCGTGGACCGGGTGCTGGACCGGCTTTCGGAGGAAGACCATGCCCTGCTGGACTGGTTAAGCCGAAGCGTGAAGGAGGACCTGCGCCAAAACGGAAAATTCTCCCTGGAAGGGCGATTGAATGAAGTAGCCGGCAGCCTGTCCACCTTGCCGGAAGGGCAAACCTTCCCCCGCGAAAAACTGGATCGGTTACGGGAGGCCTGCCATGCCCTGGAGGCCGATTTTGAAAAGCAGGTGCAGGAGGCGGCAAAGGCTTGCCTGGACGCTCTTCAGCAGGCCGGCGTGGATCCGGCCGATAGCAACCGCGGCTTCCTAACTCATTTATTTGCATACGCGGAAGGCCAGACGCCGGTGGCACGACCCAAGGACGGTTTTCTGCAGAAGGCAAACGACTCGGCACAATGGTTCGCCAAGAGCAAGGATAAACTGCGCCAGCAGGTAGAAGGCCTGCTGGAAGCCCCTCTACAGGCGTTTTTGGCTTGTTTCGGCACGCCTTTCCAACTCTATAGTACCGCGCGTATTTTGCAGGGCCAGTTGTATGGCCTGGGCGTGGCGGAGGAGCTTCGCAGCGCATGGACGCAGATCCAAAAAGAGAAAAACCTCCTTTCCCTGGACGATAGCAATACTCTTCTGCGTCAGCTCATCGACGGGGCCGATGCCCCCTTCATCTACGAAAAGTTAGGTGTCCGCTACGAAGACTTCCTCCTGGACGAATTCCAGGACACGGCCGATATCCAATGGGAGAATTTCCGTCCGCTGTTGCTTAACAGCGAAAGCGCCGGCTTCTCTTCTCTGGTTGTGGGCGATGTGAAACAGAGCATCTACCGCTGGCGGGGCAGCGACTGGGACCTTCTGGGCAGCCGTCTGGAGCAGGAATTCCGGGATGTACAGGTGCGGGTACTGGACGGCAACTACCGGACCTGTCGGGAAATCGTGGAGTTCAACAACGCCTTTTTCCCCTTTGCGGCAGAGCAATTGGACCAGTTGTTGGGTGAAGACCCCGCAAATCCCGGCAGTTTGTTGGATTTGTACAAGGATGTCAGGCAACAGGTGTGCACCCGGGATACGGCTCCCGGTTCGGTGGAAGTGCTCTTCACGGAAGACCAGATGGGGGAGATCCTGCAAACCCTCCAAGACGTCCGCGAAAGGGGCGGGGAATGGGCCGATATAGCCATCCTGGTACGAGGCAATGCGGAAGGCGCCGCCGTTGCCGCCGCGCTGGTGGAGCAGGGGATTCCCGTGGTGTCGGACGACTCCCTTTTCGTGAAGAGTTCCGTTACCGTCCGGCGGTTGATTTCCCAGCTTTCACTGGTGGATGCCCCGGCGGCACAGGACAAGCCCGGCGTAGCCACTTACCTGGCCCGGAGCCTGGCCGTCAACATCCCGGAACACTACCATTCGCTGGTAGATTTGTGTGAGGGCATGTTACGGGACCTCCGTCAGGCCGACCTCAATACATTCGAAGCGGAAATTCCTTATATACAGGCGTTTATGGACTATCTGCAAGACTGGGTTTCCACCGGCGGCAACCAGCTTCACGCCTTTCTTAAGAGCTGGGAAGACGCCCAGCCCAAGATTGCCTCTCCGCAGAGCGGAAGCGCCGTGCGGGTGATGACCATCCACAAATCCAAAGGCCTGGAATTCCCCTTTGTGATAGTTCCTTTTGCAGAGAAAGTGACCCTGTACAAGGCCTCGTCCTATTGGTGTCATCCGGCTGTGGAAGGAACGCCCCTGCAGGCGGAGGCCGATGGTGTCTACCGCGTCAAATTGGACGGTGGCGCCACAGAGTCCCTTTTCTCAGAGCAGTACGTCCAGGAACGGAAACTGGCGGCCATCGACAACCTCAATGTCTTCTATGTGGCCTTGACCCGCGCACGTTGCGGACTCAAGGTAATCGCCGCCCCGCTGCCCAAGAAAGCAGGGGAGTACAAGAACCTCTCGCAGCTGTTATACGCCTTTGTCCAGACCACCGATTACAAAGCCGGAACGCCCTATGATTTCCACACGCTACGGCGTCCGGAAGCGGAGGAAAAGCCTTTGGAGGCAGGCTACGAATCTTTCCCGGCCGACAGTGGTAAACGCCTCAAATTCAGCCCGGAAGCAGCCGATTACTTCGGCCCGGACGGCAGTTTCGGCCCCCAGGCCAGCGTCCGCATCCGCGGCAATGTTTTGCATGGCATCCTGGGCCGTATAGACACACCCGACCAACTGCCCGATGCCGTTGAATCGGCCGTACTGTCCGGCGAATTGCCCCAGTCCCAGCAGCAGGAAACCCTGGACTTTCTGTCAGGACGTCTTGCATCGGTGGCCGATAAAGGCTGGTTCGCTCCGGAAATGCGTGTTTGGAAGGAGGCCTCCGTTCTGGGTTCCGACGGGAACGAATACCGTCCTGACAGGGTGGTACTGGCTCCGGATGGCAGCGTGACGGTTATCGACTATAAGTTTGGTGCTCAGGAGGAATCCCACAAGCGTCAGGTGCGCCGATACGCGAATCTTTACCGGAAAATGGGATATACAAAAGTTAGCGCTTACCTTTGGTATTTAACCGATAATTTCACTATCTTTGTAGATGGTTAATTAGAGCGTCTATGGAAGCAAGCGAGAATAGCATCAAGCTTTATTACAATACGGAAGTTGAAAAATTGCAAATGCCGGAATATGGCCGGAACGTGCTTCGTATGGTGGAGCAGCTCAAAGACATTCCGGACCGGCAAAAGCGTACGGAACAGGCCTATGCCGTGGTGAAGGTGATGGAGAGCCTGAATCCCCAGGTACATCAGCAGGAGAACTTCGCCCAGAAGCTCTGGGACCACCTGTTTATTATTGCAGACTACGATTTAGACGTAGATTCTCCCTTCCCCAAACCCACCCCGGAAGTGGTGAACAGCCGTCCGGACCCTATTCCGCTTAACACCAAGCCCATCCGGGCCCGCCATTATGGTCGCAACATAGAGAGCATCCTGGACCTCATCGCCTCGGAACCGGAAGGGGAGGTGAAAACGGCCATGATCCGCTCCCTGGCCATCTACATGCGCCAGCAATACCTGATTTGGAACAAGGATACGGTGGCCGATGCCACCATTTTCCAAGATATCGAGCGCCTGTCCGAAGGGCGTGTTAAGGTGCCGGAAGGAATCGAACTGAGCAAAATTGCAGCCGACCAGTCCTTCTCCCGTCCGGGCATGAACCTGAATTTCTCCGGCGGCAACAAGGGCGGCAAATTCAACAGGAATTTCCGCGGTAAAAACGGCAAGAAAAAATGAATCCTATTGCCAAATACTGGAACGGACTGTCGGAACGCAAGCAAACAGGAATCCGCTATGGCGGAATCCTGCTGGTGCTCATCCTTACCATCACTTTTGTCATTTCTGTGGTTTCGTACCTGTTCACCTGGAAGCAGGATCAGAGTGCGCTCGCAGCTACGGATGCCACCATCCAGAATGCTGCCGCATCCTCGGGCCTTTCCCTCGGCCATCTTCTGGTAACGGAAAGTTTCGGCCTGGCGGCCTTCTGCATCCTCATTTTCCTCTTGGCCTGGTGTGTGAAACTGCTTTGGCGCGAAAGCCCCATCCGGCTCAGGAAGTGGTTCTATGGTCTCCTTTCGCTCACTTTCATCCTGTCCTGGATCCTGTCCCTGGTGGGTCTTCTTACGGGTTGGGAATATGCTTTTGCCGGCGGTCTGGGCGGTCGCGGCGGCGCTGCCGTGGTGGGCTGGTTGGTTTCCCATTTCGGAGAGATTATCACCGGCATCCTGCTGCTGGCCCTGCTGGGTGTCTGGCTATACTGCATGAGTGCACGCTTTGCAGCCCTGCTCATGCGCAAGAAGCCGGAAATCGGCCCTGATCCCGCCGATGAAGCACCCTTTGAAACCTCGGATACGCTGGATCCGGATGATATTTTGGTACCGGCCGCAGATGATATCCCGGAACTGGCCGAAACAGATGAGGGTTCAGAAGAAGTGGTGGTTAAGAAGCCCCGCCGCAAACGCGAAAAAGTGGTGGTGGAAGAAGGACAGCAGACCGATGAAGGCATTACCGTGGTAACCGACGACACCCTGGAACAGGAAGTAAAGGAACCGCTCAAGCCCATCGACAACCGCCTGGATCCGCCGGACGGCCTTCCCAAGTATAAGACGCCCTCGCTGGACCTCCTGGGCGACTATGCCCATGCCCGCCATGAGGTTTCCCAGGACGAGCTAAGCCGCAACAACAACAAGATCCGCGCAACGCTGGCCAGTTACAAGATCCAGGTGCGCGACGTTACCGCCATCGTGGGCCCCACCGTTACGCTGTATAAGGTGTATCCGGCGCCGGGCGTGAAGATATCGGCCATCAAACAGCTTCAGGAAGATATCGGTATCTCGCTCAATGCCAAGGGCGTGCGCATCACCACCCTCTCGGATTCCGTGGGTATCGAGGTGGCCAACGACAAAGCGTCCATGGTGCCGCTCAAGGCACTCCTGAACGATACAGCTTTCCGCGACAGCAAGGCCGAACTTCCGGTAGCCATCGGCTACACCATTTCGCAACAGGTGAAAGTGTTCGACCTGGCCGATGCCCCGCACCTCCTGGTAGCCGGTGCCACCAAACAGGGTAAATCCGTGGGCCTGAACGTGATTGTGGCTTCGTTGCTGTATTCCAAACACCCGTCGGAGCTCAAGTTCGTGTTCGTAGACCCCAAGATGGTGGAATTCTCCTCCTATGCCAATCTGCTGCACCATTACCTGGCCGTCCTGCCCAACGCGGTGAGCGAACAGGAAGAGGCAGAAAAGGCTATTGTGAAGAACTCCAAGGATGCCGCCGCGGTGCTCAATTCCCTCTGCGTGGAGATGGATTCCCGCTATGAGCTCCTGTCCAAGGCCTATGTAAACAACATCAAACTGTATAACGCCAAGTGGAAGGAACACCACCTGCGCGCCGATGAAGGCCACCACTTCCTGCCTTATATCGTGGTGATCATCGATGAGTACGCCGACCTAACCATGTCGGTTGGCTCCGGTCCTGAATCCAAGGCCCTGGCCCGTTCCATCACCACTTCCGTCATCCGTCTGGCACAGAAGGGACGTGCCGCCGGTCTGCACTGCATCCTGGCCACGCAGCGTCCTACCGTGGATGTAATCACGGGCCTCATCAAGGCCAACTTCCCCATGCGTATCGCCTTCCGCGTTACCTCGCGCATCGACTCCTCCACCATCCTGGACCAGCCCGGCGCCGACAAACTGATCGGCCGCGGCGATATGCTCCTGTACACCGGCGTGGAGATGGAACGCGTGCAGTGCGCCTTTATCGGCAACGATGAAATTGTAAACCTGACCAAAGCGGTGGGGGACCAGCAGGGATATCAGAAGAGTTACAATACGCCTTATTATCTTCCGGAACCGCCGGCGCCCGAAGGCGAAGATAGTGGTGGCGGTATGGTGGACATGAACCGCTTGGACGAACGCTTCGAGGAAGCCGCCCGCACCATCGTACTCAATCAGCGGGGATCCACCTCAGACCTCCAGCGCAAGCTTGGCATGGGTTATGCAAAAGCAGGAAGGGTAATGGACCAGTTGGAAGCAGCCGGTATCGTCGGACCTCAGAACGGCTCCAAGCCGCGCGAAGTCCTGGTGAAAGACCTGGCCGAGCTAGACGAAGTCCTGCAACACTTCCTGAATCCGGAATGAAAAAAGTTCTCTGTATAGCGGCCCTGGCCTTTTTCTGCTGCTGCGTCTTTGCGCAGGAGCGCATCCCGCTGCTGGACAAGGTCCAGGGACAGCGGGTTCATTTCCACTATACTTATTCCTTGTCTCAAAATGGCGCTCCTTTCCGCGATATAACGGATGGGGAAGTTTCCCTGGAAGGAAATGCTT
Organism: Candidatus Cryptobacteroides sp.; assembly: GCA_045226315.1. GTDB lineage: Bacteria > Bacteroidota > Bacteroidia > Bacteroidales > UBA932 > Cryptobacteroides. Next base: position 26,335 of record JBGVCF010000029.1, on the reverse strand, counting down.
ACGTAATGGAAGGCTTGGGCCTGAAGGTTATCAGCAACGGAAACACCCGCTGGTCCCTGGACCAGGGAGCGCGGGAGCTGGTCATCGAACAGGTGGAGAAAGAGGATCTTTTTACCAATCCGGCCCTGTTTATCGCCTCCTATCAGGACCACATGGACAGCATCAAGGTGAATCAAGCCGATGAAGACAGCCTGGACGTGACACTTACCCTGGACGACCAGACCCAGGCCCGTTTCAAGCTCTCAGGCATTGTTTATGGCCCGCCGCAAGGAAAAAGCGACTTCTCGCTGGACGAGAAATCGCTTCCTTCAGACTATGTGATCACGGATCTGCGTTAGTCCACGTTCTTGATGCAACGCACGTTCAGGCGTAGGGATTCCTTACTTCCTTTTCCCTTCATCACCAGCGGCTCTTCCTGCTGGATGTAGCGGAAGTCACCTAATTCGTTGTCTTCCGCATTAGTATCGGCTGTCCACCAGCAGGCGAATTCTTTGTATCCGAATACTTCCTGGGCGGTGGCCATGTCAATGTAGCCGGTGGGCATGGCGTTGAATTTCAGTTTGTTGGTGATGGGCACCTGCGGCCAGTAGGTCCACATGTCAACACTCAGGAATTTGATGTCCACCATCAGGTCTCCAGCCTGGCTGCCCAGGGATTCATCGAACTCTTTTCCAGTGGGAAGGTGCCATCCGTCGGGGCAGGCGGTTTGGGCCTCGTACCAATTATAATAACGGCCGAAGAGGGCGGAAACCACTTCACAGTCGCGGTAATCCTTACCGGTTTCCGTGCCATACAGGTTCATGCCCATCCAAGTTTTGCCGCCTACTTCCGTTACCAGATAAGACTTTCCGTCGATTTCGGTTTTGGTGCCTTCCCGGCTTTCGCTCAGGGCGGTGTCCGGATCGATAGCCTGGAATGCGAGGCTCACGGCACCGGCATAATACTTCCCGTTGATGGCGTATACGCTGGCGATGACAGAGTAGTTACCGGTTTTTTCGGTGGTTACTACATAGCTGGGGTTAGACTTGGAAATGTCCCGGGTAGTGGTGTCGCGGTCGCCTCCGTTCACCTGCCAGTACATACCCATGGTACCCGGGTCTGTATAGTCCGAGGTATATAAACTGGTTAAGTCTACCTTGAAAGTCTGGGACGCGCCCACACGTACAAAAGGGATGGGGTCATTGAGACTGATGCCGGCGATGCTGGGGAGGGTTGTGTCTTCGTCCTTCTTCTTGCAGGCCAAGGCCAGCAGGAAGGTGACAAGGATCAGTATATAACGAAAGGTGTTTTTCATTCAATTGCTCTTCTGAACCTACAAATATCGCTATTTTTTCTTATTTTTACACAAAATTCTTGCCATGATAAGAAAACTGCACCCGTTTTGCCTGTTTTTGCTGCTATTTTCCTGCGCCCGGCCGCAGGGACAGTATGTTCAGATCAGTGGTTATGCTCAAGGTGGCACCTATACGGTGAAACTGAACCTGAAAGGCGTCCAGGTGGGAGTGGAATCCATCCGCGACAGTGTGGATGCCTTACTGCTGCAGATTGATACAACACTGTCAGGGTATAATAAACGTTCACTACTGTCCCGCTATAATGCTGGGGAAAAGGTCCCCGCCACGCCGCTTTTCCTGGAAATGTACAAAGAAGCTTACAAGTATTGGGAGCGCTCGGAGGGTCTGGTGGACTGTGCTGCCGGTCCGCTCTTCGATGCCTGGGGTTTCGGCTTCAAGAACAGCCAGATGCCCACAGATAAAGAGGTGGCCGACTTACTGGCGCACTGCGGAATGGATCGCTTGCCGGCGGAGTTACCGGTGAAGGATGGTTACACTGATCCCGCCGAAATAGGCTTCCCCCAACTCAACTATAACGCCATTGCCCAGGGTTACAGCTGCGACGTCATTGCCAGCTATCTGTATAGTTTAGGGGTGAAAGACATGCTGGTGGATATTGGCGAAATCTGGTGCGACGGCATGAATCCTTCCGGCAAAGCCTGGTCGGTGGGCGTTGACCGTCCCGTGGACCAGCCGGACGGCCCCTCGAACGAACTGGATGGTATCTGGACTTCGGAGGGGAAGCCCTGCGGAGTGGTCACCTCCGGCAATTACCGCAAGTTCTACATCCGTGACGGACGCAAATACGCGCATACCATCAACCCCAAAACCGGCTATCCGGTGCAGCATAATCTGCTCAGTGCCACGGTGGTATCGTCGCGCAGCGCGGCGGAGGCCGATGCAGTGGCCACCTGGTGCATGGTGCTGGGTCTGGAGGCTGCGCAGCAACTGCTGCTGAACAGTTCGGAATTGGAGGGCTATCTGATATCGGCCCATCCGGACGGAACCATGCGCGAATGGGCCAGTCCGGGCTTTACATTGCGGCAATAATCTCGAGAATCCATAGCAGCAGGCGGCACAGGCCGTCTGTTGCCGTATAAAGGAAGGCCGGACAGCAACCCAGGGCCGACAGGACCACTGTCCCCACGGCAACGGCCATGAGGATGGTGGTGACAGGCATGGCCAGCAGGTTCGTCAGCAGAAAAAAGCGGGGGAAAGTATGAAAGCGCAACCAGGCCAGCGGCGCGGTGAAAGCCTGGCAGGAGATGCCCAGCGCCGCCATCGTCCAGATTTTCCGCATGGGGTCCCATTTGCTGCCTGTCGGATACCAGCTTTCCAGGATGGGATACAGAAGGATGAGGCCGGCCATGGCCAGGTAGGAGAGCTGGAACCCCAGGCTGTCGATTACGGACGGGTCCAGCGCCAATTGTACCAGCAGGGCCAGACAAAGTACGCGCAGGGGGCTTCTGGGCCGATTCAGTAACCGCAGGGTTTCGTTTACGGCGATGAAGAGGAAGGCCCGAACAAGTGAAGGCCCCGCGCCTGCCATCAGCGTAAAGAATCCGGCAGCCGATAAAAGAAGGACGTAACGCAGCTTCCGCACGGCCGGTGATCGGCCCATCAGGCGGGTGAGCCGGTCGAAAACCAGGTAGATGATGCCCATGTGCAGGCCGGAGAGGGCCAAAAGGTGCGAAGCGCCGCTGGCGCGGAAAATACCCTGGATCTGCGGGGAAAGGCCACTGCGATCGCCGGTGAGCAGCGCCTGCAGCAGGGGAGCGGTATCGGGAGAACGGAAGGGGAGAGAGCCGATGAGCGCCCGCAGGTAGAAGGCGGCATGATCGGCCAGATTTCTGACGGGACCGGTGCTTTCCACGCCCGGCAGGGCACTGTTCCAGGCGCAAAAACAGCCCAGTAACAGGAATGTTCCGGCCATCAGGATAAGCGTGGGGGCCGATGGCAGTTGAACGATGCGGCGTTGGAAAAAATAGGGGAGGGTGAGGAGGAAAAGCAGGAAACAAAGCAGGGAAGGACTGGGGGAAGAAAGCATTGTTCCCGCGATGACGCCTGCCGTAAAACTGATTGACAGCGTTTCTATGCTTTTCGCCTCGGCCATACGTAGCAAATTTACCAAATATTTCTTATCTTTGTCAAGATATATGGGATATTTTTAACAGAACCACAATAAACCTATGATCATTCTAGTAATCAACTGCGGCAGTTCGTCCATCAAGTACCAGCTTCTGGACATGAAGAGCGACGACGTGTACGATATCATTGCAAAAGGTATCGCAGAAAAAATCGGCCTGCCTGCCGGTATCCTCCAGTACAAACCCAGCGGAAAGGACAAAATCGTAAAGGATGTTCCCATTCCGGACCACAAGGTGGGTATGCAACTCATCCTGGAAGCCCTCACGGACAAGGAAACAGGTGTCCTGGGCTCCCTGGAAGACATCGAGGCCGTGGGTCACCGCATCGTGCAAGGCGGCGATTTCTTCGCCGGCAGCGTCCTGGTGAACGACGACGTCTTGGACAAGATCGCTTTCTGCGCCGATTTCGCACCCCTGCACAATCCCGCCCACCTGCTGGGCATCCATGCCATGCAGGAAGTCCTTCCTTCCGTGCCGCAGGTTGTTACCTTCGACACCGCCTTCCACCAGACCATGCCGCCTTACGCCTATATGTATGGCCTGCCGTACGACTATTATGAGAAATACCGCGTGCGCCGCTACGGCGCCCACGGCACTTCGCACCAGTTCGTGGCCGGTGTGGGCGCCAAGCTCGCGGGCCTGGATATCAACAATTCCAAGATCATCACCTGCCACCTGGGCGCCGGCAGTTCCATCTGCGCCATCCAGAACGGTAAGTGCGTGGATACCTCCATGGGTTTCACCCCGCTGGAAGGTATGATCATGGGCACCCGCGTAGGTAACATCGATGCCAACGCCGTCCTCTATCTGGAGAAGAAACTGGGCGTGGATCCCGACGAAATGACCACCATCCTCAACCGCAAATCCGGTTTCCTGGGTGTTTCCACCAAAACTTCGGATGCCCGCGAACTGGACGAACTGGCCAACAACGGCGATCCTAAAGCCAAACTGGTGTTCAAGAAGTTCACCTACGACATCATCAAGAACATCGGCTCTTATGTAGCAGCTATGAACGGTGTAGACCTCATCGTCTTCACCGGCGGTATCGGCGAACACAACAGCCGCCTGCGCCGTCGCGTACTGGAGAACTTTGCGTACCTGGGTCTCAAGGTGGACTATGAAGCCAACGTAGCCTTCGAGCAGAACACCATCATCACCACCGAGGATTCCAAGGTGAAGGCCGCCCTCATCTGCACCAACGAGGAACTGGTGATTGCCCGCGACACCATGCATTTAGTGATTGACAATCAAGAATAACAGATATGATCATAAATTTCAACGAGCTCTTTGCAGAGCTGAAAGAAAAAGGGATTTGCAAAAAGATGGTCGCTGCCTGGGGCGTAGATTCCCATACCATCGAGGCAGCATCCCTGGCCAGTGACATGGGTTTTGTCAAGGTGACCCTGGTGGGCGACACCGACCTCATCGCCAAAGTATGCGAGGAGTGCAAGATCGACATCGCCAAGTTTGAAATCGTGGATATCAAGGACGAGATGAAGGCTGTGGCCGAAGCTGTCCGCATGGTCCACGACGGAGAAGGCGACGTGCTCATGAAGGGCCTGTGCTCCACGGACAAGTTCCTGCGTGCCATCCTGAACAAGGAAGTGGGCTTGCTGCCTCCTAAGGGTCTCCTGAGCCATGTGGGTGTAATCGAGAATCCTAACTACCATAAGCTCATCTTCATCACCGATATGGCCGTAATCCCTCAGCCGGATTTCCGCCAGAAGGTGAAACTGGCCGGTTTCGTCACCGGTGTGGCCCGTTCCTTCGGCATTGCCATGCCTAAGATTGCCTTCATCGCCGCCTCCGAGCAAATGCTGGACAGCATGCCTGCCTGCATCGAGGGTGCCATGCTGGCCAAGATGTGCGACCGCGGCCAGATCAAAGCCATCGGCGACGGTCCTCTTGCCCTGGATGTGGCCATCGACGAAGAATCCGTTCAGATCAAGAAGCTCAAGAGCCCCGTGGCCGGCGACGCCGACTGCCTGCTCTTCCCCAATATCGAAAGCGCCAACGTGTTCTGGAAGACCAATTCCAAACTGGCCGTGGGCGTGCGTCAGGCCGGTTTCCTGGTAGGTACCAAGGTCCCTTGCATCCTGGCCTCCAGAGCCGATTCAGTAGATGTGAAACTTAATTCCATCGCCTCCGCTGTAATGTCAGTGAAATAGGAGATTCTTCACTTCGTTCAGAATGACAATTGTCATCCTGAGGAATGTAATGACGAAGGATCTGTAGATAGAATAATTTAATAAAAACTACTATGCGCAAATACATTGTTGCTGGGAACTGGAAGATGAATACCACGGTTCCCGAAGGTGTTGAATTAGCCAAGGCTGTTGTGGAGAAGGCAAAGAGCCTTCCGGCCAATGTGGAACTGGTAGTGGCTCCGCCGTTTACCCATCTGGCCCCTGTGGCCGAGGTCCTGAAGGGTTCCAAAGTGGCCCTGAGTGCCCAGAACTGCGCCGACCATGAGAAAGGTGCCTATACCGGTGAAGTGGCTGTGAGCATGCTCACTTCCATCGGCTGCCAGTACACCATCCTGGGTCACAGCGAGCGCCGTCAGTATTACGGCGAGACCGATGAGAAACTGGTGGTGAAAACCCAGCTGGCTCTGGCTGCCGGCCTGAAAGTGATCCTGTGCGTGGGTGAAAATCTGGAAGAGCGCGAAGCGAACAAGCATTTCGAGGTGGTGACCGAACAGACCAAAGCAGTTCTGTACAATTTCACCGCCCTGGATTTGAAGAACATCGTTATTGCTTACGAACCTGTTTGGGCCATTGGTACCGGCAAGACTGCTACTGCTGCCCAGGCTCAGGAAATCCACGCTTGCATCCGCAATGTCATCGAAGCTAAGTTTGGTGCCCAGGTTGCCCAGGATATGACCATCCTGTATGGTGGCTCCTGCAAGCCTTCCAACGCCAAGGAACTCTTCGCGGAGAAGGACATCGACGGTGGCCTCATTGGCGGCGCCGCCCTCAAGGCCGATGATTTCATTGGCATTGCCACCTCCTTCTAAGAAGTCTTAGTCCATAAAAAACAAGAAAACCGGTTCTCGAGGCAAGCCTCTTGAGCCGGTTTCTTGACGTGTACTAAAACCTAAACCTATATTAAAGATGCATAAAAAATAAAAACGTTGCAGAATTTTTTAATTTTCTGCAACGTTTTTTGGTTTTTGTGAAAGAATTACTTACTTGGATTCATTCACGGAAATCTTACGGAATTCTTTCAGGTCCTTCATGAGGGCGAGAGCGGCCTTACGTGCACGGGCACCGGCAGCCTTGTTACCCTTAACAATCTGAGCCTCTGCATTCTTTTCGAATTCTGCGTACGTGACTTTGATTAATTCAACAAGCGCTTTCATGGTTTTAATAAATTATTGGTTCGTTAAACGTTAAATGGTCAAACTTTGTTGCAAGTTAAAGATATTTTTTGAAATACCAAAAAGAAATGATGAAAAATGCTAAAATTCAGGCGTTTCCTCGCTATTTTTTGAAGTTTTTGAGGAATTTTCGGCCGGTTGGGCAGCCTTGGGCCGGGTGTTGAGGGTATTCATGGCTCTGGCTACGCCAATGGTGGAAATGTCCTTAATACCCTGGATAATACGTGCGGCCAGTTCCGGAACGGCTGCTTTTTCCTCTGGAGAGAGATTGCCCAGCACGTAATCTACCTGCTGTCCGCGGGAGAATGTATTGCCGATACCCACCCGTATACGGGTCCACTGCTCGCTCTCCAGTTTCCGGGTGATGTCTTCCAGTCCGTTGTGTCCGCCGGAAGACCCGCCGGGACGCATGCGGAGGGTGCCGAAAGGCAGGTTGATGTCGTCGGAGATGACGATCAGGTTTTCCAGGGGGAGGTGCAGCTGCTGCATCCAATACCGTACGGCATTTCCGCTCAGGTTCATGTATGTGGAGGGTTTCAGCAGAACGAACCAGCGTCCCTTGAAGGAAACCTCGGCCACCTGACCGTAACGGTCGGTCTTGAAAAGGACATTGGATGCCTGAGCCCAGGCATCCAATACCATAAATCCCATGTTGTGCCGGGTAGAGGCGTATTCCGCCCCTATGTTTCCCAGCCCGACAACCAGATATTCCATTCTTACTCTTTAGCAGCCTTGGCAGCCTCTGCAGCAGCCTGCTGCATGGCGCGGGTGGTCTTCACGGAGCAGATGATGGTGTTCTTGTCGGAAACAATCTGCAGGCCTTCGAACTTGAGGTCGCCGGCTACCATGCGCTTGTCCAGTTCCAGGGAAGTGACATCCACATCCAGCTGGTCCGGGAGGTCTTTCATGAGGGCGCAAACCTTCAGGCTGCGGGCGCTCTGGGTGAACTTACCACCAGCCTGCACACCTTTGGGGTGACCGGTAATGTTGAGGGGAACTGCAATGACGATGGGCTTCTTTTCGTCTACGGCGAGGAAATCCACATGCAGGCAGTTGTCTTCCACCGGGTGCCACTGGTATTCGTGGGCGATAGCGGTGTAGGTCTTGCCATCCAGGTTCAGGTCCACGATGTAGGAAGCGGGCGTGTGGGTGAGACCCTTCAGCTCTTTCTCAACAACAGTGAAAAGGACATTGTCCATACCGGCACCATAGAGATTGCAGGGAACCAGGCCCTGACGACGGAAGGCCTTGAGGACGGCCTTGTTGCCCTTCTGGCGGATTTCGCCATTCAGCGTAAAATGCTTCATTGTTTTGTTAAATAAAAATGTGTTACTCAGTGCTCTATTTCAAGCACCCCATTGCACCAAAAGCGACGCTTCGCTTTTTAAAGCCCGCAAAGGTAAGAAGTTTTTCCGTATCTGCCAAATAATGTGCCGATTATTTCCGCGGATGGTGCTGAAGGACCGACTGATGCCAGGTCTTTGTGTCCAGGTGGGTGTAGATTTCAGTAGTGAGGATGCTCTCGTGCCCCAGCATCTCCTGGACAATGCGGAGATCGGCCCCGTTTTCTATCAGATGGGTGGCAAAGCTGTGGCGGAAAGTGTGGGGCGAGATCTCTTTCCGGATGCCGGCCACCATGGCCTGCCGTTTTACCAGGTTGAACAGGGAAACGCGGCTGAGAGGCTTTCCAAAGCGGTTCAGGAAAAGATAGTCGTCGTAGGCGCCGGAAGCGGGGGTAGGGCGGTCTTCCAGATAGAGACGGATGGCATCGGCCGCTATTTCGCCCAGAGGAACCAGGCGCTGCTTGTTCCCTTTACCTATCACATCCACAAATCCTTCGTCCAGGTACACGTGCGAAAGGAGCAGTCCGGCGGCTTCGCTCACGCGCAGTCCGCAGCCGTACAAAACTTCCAGAATGGCCCTGTCGCGTTTGCCGAAAGGGGCTTTCTCGTCCACCGATTCAAGGATGGCCGTCACTTCTTCCACGCTGAGCACAGCCGGCAGGTACTTGCCCAGTTTGGGCGCTTCCACCCGGTCGCAGGGGTTTTCTTTCACCTCTCCCTCTTCCACGCACCAGCTGAAAAAGCTGCGCAGGGAGCTGAGCAGGCGGGCCGTGCTGCGCTTGGACAGTCCCTCCTCCGTCACCTTGCCCAGATATCGCTGGATATCGGCCGATGTTACCGCACGCGGCTCTACCTGGCAGAATTCCAGGAATCCCTCCACATCATGACAATAGGATGCCACCGTGTTGGGTGACATCCTTCTTTCAATCCGCAGATAATTCCTGTAGTCCTTAATCACAGGGTTCCGTATTTTTTACCGTAAAAGAGCATTTGGCCCAGGTAGTCGTCGGTGTAGACGGGAACGTAGTCGGTGATGGTGCCGTTTTCGTCCCTGACGGGCTGGATTTCCGGGTTCACGAAGCCGCCGTAGGGTTTCAGATTCAGGGCCTTGTAGCGCTCCAGGACCTCTTTGTGCAGTTCGGGATCGATGTGCACGGCATAGGTCTCGATGAGCGCCTTGCCGGCCTGGTAGTCGCCTTCGCTCTTGATGCGCTGAATCTCGGCCAGCAGCTGGGCGAAAAGGGCGCGCAGCTTAACATAGTCCTTCACCACGAAGTAGGTTTTTCCGTCCTTCACTTTCTTGACGATCACCTTGTCCTTGGCGCCTTTTTCATAGCACCATTCGGCTATGAGCTTGCGGTTCTGCATGTGCGCTTCCGTGTTGGGACGACCTGGCTCCACGCGGGTGAACTGCACCATGAGTCCGTTGCGGATGTAATTGGCATATTCGGCTTTGTAGGCCTCCGGATCGGGCATAATGCCCAGTTCAACCATCTTGGGATCGGCCGTAAAGTACAGGCCGAAAAGGTCGGCGCGGGCTTCTTCCAGGGCCGAAGCATATTCGCCCATGGCGGTGGTGCTCACGCCGGGCAGCAACTGACCGGAGGCGTGTCCCAGGCATTCGTGGAGGTCGGTGTGGATTTCATCGGCAATGGTGCCCCACTTTTTGGCCAGTTCGATTTCCTTTTTATCGTAGGCGAACTCCGTGAGGGTGCTGGTGGGCAGCTCCTGGGCGGCAAAGTCGTAAGTGTGGGTGATGTTGGCGATGGTCACGCTCTTGGAGCCGTGTTCCTTGCGGATCCAGTCGGCGTTAGGCAGGTTGATGCCGATGGGCGTGGAAGGATAGCTGTCGCCGGCCAGGCACACGGCATTGATTACTTTGGCCGATACGCCTTTTACCTTGGCTTTCTTGAAACGCGGATCCACAGGGGAGTTGTCCTCGAACCACTGGGCGTTGGCGCTGAGGATTTCCGTGCGCTTGGAGGCTTCGAAATCCTTGATGTTCACGTATCCTTCCCAGGATGCCTTACGGCCCAGAGGGTCGTTGTAGTCCTCAATGAAACCGTTGATAAAATCCACCGTTCCGATGGTGTCTTTTACCCATTCAATATTGAATTCATCCCATTTTTTAAGGTCGCCGGTCTTATAATATTCTATAAGGATACCCAGCGCGCGTTTCTGGATATCGTTTTCGGCCACATTACGGGCTTTATCCAGCTGTTCGCAAATCTTCTCGATGGCGGGGGAGTACAGGCCGCCGATTTTCCAGGGAAGTTCCTTGATCTTGCCGTTCTTCCCCTTCACCACCTTGGTGTTCAGGCCCCAGGAGATGGGCTCGGGGTCTTCGGGATCCATCAGGCGGGCGTAATATTGTTCCACTTCCTCGCGGGTGACATTTTCATAGTAGTTCACGGCCGATAGCTTTACCAGGTCTCCGGAAGTTTCGGTGGAGCGGCGCTGGGGCCAGATGGCGGGATTGTAAATGATTTCCAGCAGGCCGTTGTCGGGGACGCCGGCTTCTTCCAGCAACTGCGCGAAATAGCTGCGTTCGCAGGCGGGAAGGATCTTGTCCTCGGCGTAATGATGGTGGATGCCGTTGGAGAAGAATACGCGTTTGGCGTAAATAAGGAAATCTTGATATTCAGGCGTTTGAGTGTCAATTTGGTCATTCTCTAAGATAGCCTCCAGGGCATGGCGTACGCGCAGGTTGTCCCGGCAGTTCTGGTCCCAGAGGATATCCCGTCCGTACTTGGCGGCTTCGGACAGATAGTAGGCGTATTCCTTCTGCTGGAGGGTCAGGTTCTCCCAACCGGGAATACGGTAGCGCATTACTTTAAGGTCGGCGAAGGAGTCGATCGTGTACTTGAAATCGTTGGTGGCAGCCTCTTCCTGAGTGCCGTTACATGCGGCCATCAGCAGGGCCGCACCACTTGTCAATACCATTTTAGCAATCGTCTTCATAATGCACAAATATACGAAAAAATGATTAACTTTGTGGTCTATGAGTAAAAACCGCATTTCAGCTCTGCTGATATTTCTGTTTGCCGTTTGCTCCTGTTTCAAGGATCCGGATTTCGATTCCGGCTTCCCCGGGGCAGACAATAGTGGACGTACCCTGCCGGAGCGTGCCTATTCCGAACCTACCCGAAGGGTAATGATCATGGTATCGGCCGGCTTCAACTCCCTTTCCGGCTATCTTTCACAGGACTTGTTGGACATGGAGCAGGGTTATCTCCCACAGGGGACAGGCTATACATCAGATGTGGTGCTGGTCCTGTCCCGTCTTCCGCAGTATCACGGAGACTATTCTGTGGAATGTCCTCCCGTGCTGTACCGCCTATACATGGACGAAGAAAACTTTGTACAACGGGACACCCTGAAAATCTGGGCCGATGATACCCCTTTATGCCAGAAGGAAACCCTTCAGGACGCCCTGTCGTTTATCCAGCGCAAGTTCCCGGCCAAAGGCTACGGAATGGTCTTTTCCTCACATGCTTCCGGCTGGCTCCCAGAGGGTTATTACTCCGATCCCAGCAAGTATGAGAAAAATTCGGGAAAAGGTTTCCGTTCCATCGGCCAGGATGTCGTGGGCACCGGAGGCGTAGAAATGGAAATCAAGGATTTTGCCGATGCCATCCCCATGCATCTGGACTATCTATTGCTGGATGCCTGCCTTAGCGGCTGTGTGGAAGTGGCATGGGAACTTCGGAACAAGACAGACATGATCGGCTTTTCCCCCACGGAGGTTTTGGCCGATGGCTTCGACTATCTGAACATTACCCGTCGCCTGCTGGCTTCGGTTCCGGATCCTGTGGACGTGTGTCGGGAATATTTTCAATACTATGATTCACAGAGCGGAAGCGGCCGAAGTGCCTCTATTACAGCGGTGGATACCCGGCAATTGGAACCGCTCGCGGAAATTTGCCGTACGCTTTTCGAGAAGTACCGTGCGGCCATCATGGCACTGGACGGAAATAGTGTCCAGGGCTATTTCCGCTACGACAAACATTATTTCTACGACCTCAGGGACATCCTGGTCCAGGCCGGTATCACCAGGAGGGAAGAGTCGCAACTGAACGCCGCTTTGGATGCGTGTCTCCTTTATCAGGCTGCCACACCTTATTTCATCAATATCCGTCTAAGCAGGGTTTGCGGCCTAAGCATGTATCTTCCTTCCATGGGTACGGATTTCCTGAATCACTTCTACCAGGATCAGATTGCCTGGAACGAAGCTACCCTCCTAGTTAAATAGTAAATAGTATACTCCCCATGAAAGATTTTGTAAAAACCATCCTGGCGGTTATCTGCGCCTTTGTAATCCTCCGTCTGCTGCAAGGCCTGCTGTTCCTGGTTATTCTGGGTTCTGCCATTGCATCTGGAGGCGGTTCCACTTTGCCGCGTAATGGTGTTCTGGATTTGGATCTGTCGGCCTTCTCGCTGGGAGAACAAAGCCAGGATTCATCGGCTCCAGACCTGATGTCCGGCAGTTTTGACATGCCCACGGTGGTGGGATTGCACGATGCTGTCCAGGCCATCCGTACGGCCTCCACGGATCCGGGTGTCCAGTACATCTTCCTTCGCGCGGATGGAGCATCCATGGGAATCTCCGATGCAGAGGAACTGCGTTTGGCGCTGGCGGAATTCCGCACGGGCGGCAAGCCCATCGTGGCCTATACGGAGAATCCCGGCAACGGTTCTTATTACCTGGCTTCCGTGGCCGATAAGGTATATATGGGTTCCCAGCATGGTGGTGCCAATCAGCTCATCGGCCTGTCCGGGCGCATGCTTTTCCTGAAGGACCTGTTGGACAAGGTGGGTGTTCATGTGCAACTCATCCGTCATGGCAAGTATAAGAGTGCCGGTGAAATGTTCATCAAATCGGCCGCTTCCCCGGAAAACCGGGAGCAGAACCAGGTGATGATCAACTCCTGCTGGAAAGCCCTGTGCGGCGTGATGGCCGAATCCAGAGGTCTTACGGAAGATCAGTTCAACGCACTGGTGGACAATCTGGCCCTGAACCTGCCGGAAGACTTCCTGAAGGAAGGTCTGGTGGATGAACTGGTAGATCACGAAGGCCTGATAGATAAGCTCTGCACCCTGTCTCAGGTTGATAATTCCGCCAAACTGAAGTTCATTCCCTTCGCCGACTATGTTTCCAACAAGGTTAAAAACTTGCCGGGCTCTTCGCAGGTAGCCGTAATTTATGCCGATGGAGAGATTGTAGAGGGCAATGAATTGAAGGAGATTGCCGCCGACCGTTTCGTAAAGGTGATCGACGAGGTTCGCAAGGACAAGAGCGTGAAGGCTGTGGTGCTGCGGGTGAATTCCCCCGGTGGCAGCGTATCGGCCTCTGTGAAGATCCGTACGGCGCTGGACCTCCTGCAGAAGGAAAAGCCGCTGGTGGCCTCTTATGGCAATTATGCCGCTTCCGGCGGTTATTGGATTTCCAACGGCTGTCAGAAGATTTATTCCGATGCCACCACCCTCACGGGCTCCATTGGCGTGTTTTCCATGATCCCGGAATTCTCCGCCGTGACGGGTAAGATAGGCGTGGGCGTGGAGACTATCGGCTCCAACAAACACAGCGACATGTTCTCCCTGATGCGTCCGTTCGATACGGCCGAACTGGCCTATATGCAGGCTTCCGTGGAAGATATCTATGAACTGTTCGTGAATTTGGTGGCCAGCAGCCGCGGCATGGAACCCGCCCGCGTGGATGAGATTGCCCAGGGCCGTGTCTGGACTGGCGCCGATGCCCTTGAAATCGGCCTGGTAGATGAAATCGGCACCCTGGAAGATGCCATTTCCTATGCTGCCGCCCTGGCCGACCTTCACTCTTCGGACGAATACACCGTAACGGGCTATCCTCAGCCGCTCACCTTTGTCCAGGAACTGCTGATGAGTATCGGGAAGGGGAGTGAGGAGCCTTCCATCCTTTCCGGCACTCCATTCGCCGGCATGGAAAAAGGCCTTGAAGCCCTCAAGTCCCAGAAGACCGGCCTCATCTACGCCCGCCTGCCCTACGCCCTGGAAATACGTTAATTTTCAATGCGGCGCAACCGCCTGAAACTCAGTTACTTACAAAAATCAATCGTTCAAAAAACGAACGATTGATTTTTGCAATTGTTTGATATAGAGATGGTTACACCGCATTAGGTTGTGGTTCAAAAAAAGGAAGTTTCAAAGATGCGAGGGTAAGGAGGCCGAAGGCCGACCCAGGGGGTCTGGGGGATTAGGCCCCCAGTGAATCGAAGATTTGTGGTTCAAAAAAAGGGATGCAGGTCCTGCATCCCTTTTTTTGAGCCACTCATCAGGCTCGAACTGACGACCTGCGCGTTACGAATGCGCTGCTCTACCGACTGAGCTAAAGTGGCCTGGCCGATTGTGGAAAATCGGGACTGCAAATATAAAGGATTTTTTGTATTTTTGCAAACTAATAGAAAACTATGCGTTCGGATATTCTTGTTATTGGGGGTGGAGCTGCCGGATTGGTGGCGGCCATCGGCGCCGCCGGTGTTTTGGCGGAAAGGGGAAAGGGAGAAACGGTAACTGTGCTGGAGAAAATGCCCAAAGCGGGCCGCAAGGTAATGATTACCGGCAAGGGCCGCTGCAACTTCACCAATGTCAAAGACTGGGCCGATTTCAGTGCCCACATCCGGACGGACGTCAATTTCCTGAGCCCTGCCTGGCACAATCTTACCCCGGATGCTTTGAGGGAACTGTTCCGGAAAAACGGAATGCGCAGCGTAGTGGAACGCGGCGACCGTGCCTTTCCCGAATCCCACATGGCCGGGGATGTGGTGGATACCCTCCTGCGGGCCTGCACCCTGTCCGGCGTGAAGGTGGTTACCGACTGTGAAGTCAAGACCATTGATGTGGTGTCTAACGGATTCAGTTTGGACTGTGTCCAGACCAGCCGGAAAAAGGTAGGGGAGCGGGAGGAAATCACCATCGAACCGGTAGAATATACCTGTAAGAAACTTATCGTGGCCACCGGCGGCCTGTCTTATCCCGGTACCGGTTCCACCGGCGACGGATATCTGTGGGCCGAAGAACTGGGCCACGGCGTGGATACCTGTCTTCCTTCTCTCACTGCGCTGGTGCCTGTAGGTTACAAGGATCCCAATCCGCTGGCTGGAGAAATCAAACAGGCTTTCCGCGGCCGCACGGTGTATGGCCGGACCAAGGAACGCAAGATAGCCCCCCTGCCCAAGTGGTATCCCCGCTTCGAAAAACACATCGAGCGCGTAACGCCCCTGAGTGTACTGGGCGAACTCTTCAATGGCAATAACCTGGAAAATGTGCAGCTGAGCCTGTTTGTGAATGGGGATCTGGTGCAACAGGAATTCGGGGATGTGGAATTCACCGACGGCGGTCTGGAAGGTCCGCTGGGCTTCATGGTAAGCCGCCGGGCTGTGAAAGCTCTGGTTGACGGCCAGAAAGTGAGCGTTTCCCTGGACCTGAAACCCGCTGTGGAAGAAGAAAAACTGGATGCCGATATCCATGCCAAATGGGAGGAAGTGATTAACGATGAACGCTCCCGTGGCCAGAGCTTTCAACGCCTGTTCCGCATCATGCTGGGAAAGCTCATCCCTTGGAACCTTACCCTGGCCTTCCTCAAGACCAATCCTAAGGTGAGCGTGGATACCCTGGCTAAGAGTCTCAAAGACTGGCACATGGACATCGCCGGTTTCGTGGGCTTCGAACGCTGCGTGATCACTGCCGGTGGCGTGCGCACGTCGGAAATTGTGGCCAAAACCCTGGAGTCCAAGAAACAGGCAGGCCTGTATTTCGCCGGGGAAGTGCTGGATATCGATGCCGATACAGGCGGTTATAACCTTCAATTAGCTTTCTGCACCGGTTATTTAGCCGGCGAAAGTGCCGCAAAAGCGATCGCACAATAGAATCATTTGATAAAAATATGGATAAAAAATCTTACGCATTTGGTATGAGCGTTGCCTCCAGCTTCTATCAGCAGGGCATTCGCATTCCCAACGTGGACGACTTCGTGGCCGGTCTGAAGGCCATGCTCACCGGCAGCCAGCCGGCCATCAGCCTGGAAGAGGCCGGAGAGGCTTTGGAAGCCTTCTACAAAGAACTGGAAGAAGAAACTTCCGAGCGCGCCGCCGCAGCTGGCGCCGCCGCCAAGGAAGAAGGGGAGAAGTTCCTGGCCCAGATGGCCCGGGATCCTCAGGTGAAAGCCACCCCCAGCGGCCTCCTGTACAAAGTGATCAAGGAAGGTACGGGCCGTAAGCCCAAGGCCACCGACAAAGTATATTGTCACTATGAAGGCACCTTCCCCGACGGACAGGTCTTTGACAGCTCCTACAAGCGTGGAGAGCCCATCGAATTCGGCCTGAATCAGGTGATTAAGGGATGGACGGAAGGCCTGCAGCTCATGAGCGAAGGCGCCAAATACGAACTGTATCTGCCTTACCACCTCGCTTACGGCGAAAGCGGTACCCGCGGCATTCCGCCCTGTAGCGCCCTCAAATTCGTGGTGGAACTTATCGAAGTCCGCTAAGCATTGGATTGGATTCAGGCCATAGAGATTTTTGCCCTGGTAACCGGCATTGCTTACGTAGTGCTGGAAATCATGCAAAAGAACGCGATGTGGGTGCTGGGTATCCTTACCGGATCGGCCTGCGCATTTTCCTTCGGCGTGCAGCATGTCTGGGCCTCCATGGGACTGAATCTCTATTATGTGGCCATGTCCGTGGTGGGTCTGGTCCAATGGCGCAAGGCCAGCACACAAGTGGCCGAAGGGGAGATCCACCTGCAGGTTGTGCCCAGGAATGTGGGCGTTTGGAGCGTTGTGGTGTTCTTCGTGGGTTCTTTGGCGCTGATCCAGGTGCTACGGGCCGCCGGTGATGCCCAACCCTTTTTGGACGGGACGGCTGCCGTACTCAGCGTAATCGGCACCTGGTGGCTGGCACAGAGTTATTTACAGCAATGGCTGTTGTGGATTGTGGCCGATATTATTACCACTACCCTTTGCCTCACAACGGGACAGTATTGGCTGGCTTTCCTTTATTTTGCCTATATCGTATCGGCCGTCTATGGTTATTTCCATTGGAAAAAGCATGGCGTCTATATTAATTAACGGAATGAAAAAGCTCATCGTAGATTGCGGGGCCACCAAGGCCGATTGGGTGCTGGGAGACGGAAAAACCAGCATCCGGACACCCGGTTTCAACCTGGCGCAAACGCCGCGGGAGCAGCTGCACCGCATCCTGGACGAAGTTTCCTTCCGTCTGGGATCCGATATCGGGGAGATTCATTTCTATGCGGCAGGCCTGGTAGGGAATCCGCCCGTAGATTTGGGCCAATGGTTCCCCGGCGCCAGCATCGAATACGCCTCCGACATGCTGGGGGCGGCAAGGTCTGTTTGCGGACGGGAGCCAGGCATTGCAGCTATTATCGGCACAGGGGCCAATACCTGCCAGTACGATGGTGTGGGCATCACCCGCAAAGTGATTTGCGGCGGCTTCATCCTGGGCGACGAAGGCTCGGCGGCCGTGCTGGGAAAACTCTTTCTCACGGATTACCTGAAGGGCTTCGTTCCTAAAGATTTGGCCGATGAATTCGCCACGCAGTTTCCGGCCGATTATCCCAGCCTGGTCAAGGAAGTGTATGGCGGTGTGGCGCCGGCCCGTTTCCTGGGCTCTATGGCCCCGTTCCTGCACGCCCACTACGCTACCAGTGAATACGTAAAGAACCTGATAGACAATAATTTCCGGGCATTTTTCGAGCGCACTGTCCGGCAATATGACAAACTGCCTCTGGGCATTACGGGTGGTTTCGGCTACGCCTGCCGGGACATCCTCCTTGCCTTGGGACAGGAATACGGAATTCAAATCTCCACCATTTCCGCTTCTCCTTTGGAGGGCTTACTTCAGTACCATGGCCTATAAAGAAACCTATCCTTCCGCCCTGCTTACGGAGGCCGTAGAGGCCATCAGCTCGCTGCCCGG
The DNA here is from genome assembly GCA_045226315.1 of Candidatus Cryptobacteroides sp. Taxonomy (GTDB): domain Bacteria; phylum Bacteroidota; class Bacteroidia; order Bacteroidales; family UBA932; genus Cryptobacteroides. The sequence continues at coordinate 8,158 of JBGVCF010000029.1, read as the reverse complement.
CGTGGGCCGGCGGAGCGCGCTGCGGCTGGCCTTGCACCTGCTGAAGCAGCCGGCGGAGAATGTGCACCATTTCACATCGGCCATCAATCATTTGCGCGACGATGTGCGCTACTGCCGCTGCTGCCGCGTGATATCGGACGAGGAACTGTGTTCCATCTGCTCCAACCGCAACCGCGATCCCCGCACCATTTGCGTGGTGGAAAGCGTCCGGGACGTGATGAGCATCGAGTCAACGGGGCAGTACCATGGCGTATATCACGTGCTGGGCGGCATCATTTCGCCTATTGCCGGAGTGGGACCCTCCGACCTTTCCATCCGCGAACTGACGGAGCGGGTGCAGGCGCTGGAAAATCCTTCCGGAGCAGAAGTGATCCTGGCCCTGAGCGGCGACGTGGAAGGGGAGACCACCGCCTTTTATATTTATCGTCAGATCGAAGCCAGCGGTGTACGCATCACCACCCTGGCGCGCGGTCTGGGCTTCGGCGACGACCTTGAATACGCCGATTCCCTCACCCTGGGCCGCGCCCTTACCAACCGATTAATCTTCAAACCATGAATAACGAAGCCTTACGCTGCTTACTTTGTAAGAAACCGAAATGTGCCCTGCAGGGTTGCCCCGTGCATACCCCCGTTCCGGAGTGCATGCAACTGTACCGGGAAGGAAAACTGGATCAGGCCGGGGAACTGCTTTTCGAGAACAACCCCCTCACTGCCGTCACCTCGCAGGTGTGCGACTGGAAGCAGTTCTGTTACGGGAATTGCGTGCTCAACGTGAAACAGGTTCCGATCCGCTGGTACGAGATTGAGCAGGAGATTTCCACCTCCTACCTCTTCCGTCATCGGCTTACCCGGCATTCGGAAGAACTTTCGGGCAAGCGGATTGCCCTGGTGGGCGCCGGTCCGGTGGGCATCGCTTCGGCTGTGTGGCTATACGAAGCAGGTGCCACCGTCACCCTCTTCGACGCCAATCCCCGGATGGGCGGCGTGCTGCGCTATGGCATTCCGGCTTTCCGTCTGGACAAGAAGTACTGCGACGCCTATGAAGCGATGTTCGAAGCAGCCGGCATTGAATTCAAGGGCGGATATGAACTGGGCCGCGACGGCTCCCTCTCCAGCTTGATGGCCGATTATGATGCCGTAATCCTGGGTGCCGGGGCCGAGAAACCGGCCACCCTGCAGATTCCCGGTGAGGAAAAGGCCGTGCAGGCGTTGCCGTTCCTGAAAGATCCTTCGGCCTTCAATCTGGGTAAAAAGGTGATTGTCATCGGCGGCGGCAATGTGGCCATGGATGCTTGCCGTACGGCCGTGCGCCAGGGCTGCGAAACCTGGGTATACTACCGCAAAACCTTTGAGAACATGCCGGCCAATCCGCTGGAAGTGGAAGAGGCTAAGGCCGATGGCGTCCAGTTCAAGGTATTCCAGGCACCGGTGGAGGTCCGTGAGGGCGGCGTGGTGTTCCGCGACTGCGAAAACGTGCAGCCGGAAGACGGTGGCCGCGTGGTAACCCGCATCATTGACGGGACCGACCATTTCGTGCCCTGCGACACTCTCCTGACTGCTATTTCCGAGAAGCCGGACTTCGAGCTCTTTGCCGGTACATCGGCCGTAATGAACCAGTGGGGCTGGCCTTCGGTGAGCGAAGCGGGTAAGGTGGAAGGTCTGCCCAACGTATGGCTGGCCGGCGACTTCCTGCTGGGACCCAAGACCGTGGTGGAGGCCGTTGCATCGGCCCGCGTTGCCGTGAACGACCTGAAAGCAAGCCTATGAAATCGGTTCTGATTTATTCCGGCGGTCTGGATAGCACCACCTTGCTGTATGAATTCAAGGACAGGATTGCTTTAGCCGTCACCTTCGACTATGGTTCCAAGCACAACGCGAGAGAAATCGCCTGTGCTGTAGAGAATTGCAAACGACTGGGAATCAAGCACCTGGTGATTCCGCTGGGATTTATCGGCCAGTATTTCAAAAGCGATTTGCTGCTGAGCGGCGGCGACATTCCCGAAGGCTCCTATGCCGATGAAAACATGAAAAGCACCGTGGTTCCTTTCCGGAACGGCATCATGCTGGCTGTGGCGGCTGGACTGGCCGAAAGTTACGGGTTGGATACCGTGCTGCTGGCCAATCACAGCGGCGACCATGCCATCTATCCGGATTGCCGTCCGGCTTTTGTAGAGGCCATGGACCAGGCGGTGCAGGCCGGTACTTATGAGGGTATCCGGGTGGTTTCGCCCTATTGTATGCTAACCAAGCGCGATATTGCGCTGCGGGGCCAGGCACTGGGCCTGGACTACAGCCTGACCTATTCTTGTTATAAGGGCGGGGAACAGCACTGCGGCAAGTGCGGCACCTGCGTAGAGAGAAAGGAAGCCCTGGCAGGCTTCGACCCCACCTCCTACGAGGCTTAGTTCCCTGTTTTGGCGCAGGTCGGTTTTTTTGCCGCAGACCTGCGCCGCATATCGGCCTCGTGTGCATTCTGATGGCACAGGACTGCGCACTTTTTACTGACCTGCACCATCGGGCTTATCTCCAGAAGCTGAATCCATACTTTTTCGGACAACAGAAAGGATTTCCGCACCATAGCGGTTCCAAGTAGTGTCTCCGATACCCCGTACGGACATCAGGTCCTCCCGTGTGATCGGCATCTTCCTGGCTATTTCTGCTAAAACGGTATGTTTGATGATCTCCCAATTGTGAATGCCTTTCTGCTCCGCTTTTTCCTGTCGCCATTTTTTCAGTCCGCTTGAGATGGCTATCCGTCTTTTTTGCCATTCCGGATCCAGTTCAGGGTTATATGGGGGGTCAGGTTCTCGGTGGGAGTCTGGCATCGTGCATGGTTTATCTTTCTGATTGGGCCAGGGCTCTTCCTCTACATTATAGTAATCATCGTAATCCGGTTCAGTCATATAGGAACTCATCCCCAGATCCATCATTTGTAGGACACCCCCAAACAGCTCAATCCACATCTGAGCTTCGTAGGGCGCTTTTTTCAATTCCGGAATAAATCGGCTAAATAATTCATAATAATTCTCAATGCCAGGGTACGGGGCACTATAGAAGCTGAGACTTCCATCTTCCCATTCGGATATTTGCAATAGCGTTTTCATCTTTTTCTGATCATTCTTTCGATAGTTTTGGCGTTCTCTTTCATGCACCGGGCCAGTTGTGAGACAGTGGTTCTGTAACTTCGGTAAATATATGGGATTAGTCGGGATTTCTGTTCCAGTGTCAACTCGGCCGGTGTTTTCCGAAACCATCGTTCCGACAAGTCGCTTACCGTCACGAGGAAGGTGGGGTCAGGTTGTCTGTCTCGCAGGTTGTGAATCAGTTTCTGTTCCATTTCGGTTGGATTCACCGTCCCGATAGTTTTCAAAAAGAAGGTCTCATCATGGTTAAAGGCCGATTCCAGATATTCCCAATCACAACAAGTGACGGGCACAAGACGGTCATTCCTGTCCAGAAGCCAGGGAGTTTTATCCAGATTGCCATGAGTATGGAACAGGGCTTCTTTCTCCCTTCGAGTGAGGGAAGCAACCCTTCGGATCCCATTGTCGCTTTTCCCACCAATAAACATCCCTCTGTATCCGCTCCAAGGATAATCCTCTATCCGTTGTCCGGTGTCTTTTGCATTCCGGGGAATATAAGCCAGTACGTTCCGGACATACCAGTCCGTATCTAGCAACTGGATGCACGCAGAGGTCCTAGTTAACACATTGTGCTCATTGTACTTGTTGGCTATGTGCATCGAGCAACGTTTCTTGAGTGTTTCGGACAGCTTGTAGGCGTTTTCCCAAGCAGGCGCAAGGACGCAGGCATGCCCATGATTGGACATGACAATGTGGATGACGACAAGGCAATTAGTTTCCCAAGCCGAAACGAATAGTAGTTTTTCTACTACATCATAGTCATCTTCATCCCGGCACAGGAGATTCTTTTCCAATCCCTCCAAGCTAATATGGAAAGGGTATACTTTAGTGACGATTCCGTCCGGTAAGGTCCGGGTGACGATTCTCTGAAAAGACATAGACTTGTTTCTTTTTCGCAAAGGAAAGAAATCTTATCCGTGTATCCGAAAAAGAAACGTTTAACTGTATCTTCCGCCTCTGAGGGTCTTACAGGACCGATTTGTCAGAAACATCAAACGGCTTTTTTTGAAAAAGCGATGACGGGAAAACGAAAAAGTGGCACTTGACGTGCCTGCGAGGCCGAAATACAGGTATTATCCGTGTACTGTCAGTTACCTTTTTTCAGCGCAAGTACGTTGGGAACGCGGCGCTGACCGTAGGCGTCGAAGCGCCTGTTGTCGCAGGGGTGGTTCAGCACGCCGCCCGGCAGGGTCCACAAGGTGGAAGATCCGCCGCCGTCCAGATTCAGGGCGTCCGTGAGGCCGATCAAGCAGGCCAGTACCGTAAGTTCGCCGATGGTCATGCCGGCAGCATCGGCGTTTCGGCCGTCCACCACCACCAGCCATAAATAGCCTTCTTTGTCGGTTCCTACCAGGGAGCGGGGATGACGCACGCCGTAAAAGTTATCATTCGGTTTGTCTTCCGGATAGGAGCGGATTTCCCCTTCGTCGATGAGGATGGGACCGCTGCCCATGGCTTCCCAGCAGATGGCCGTGGTATCTATGTCGGCGTCTATGGAAAAACCGTCCTGCTGAACATAGACGGTACCGTTGGTGCGGAAGGATTCCCGATTGGCAGGACTGCCCACCTGGACACCGTCATCTTTAATAAACGTTTGGGGCGTAAGGGCGCCCATATTGAAATAACTGCCGTTGATGCCGGCCACGGCACCGTAACGCAGGCACAAGGCGCTGGTGCTGTCGGCCTGCTCTCCCTCGCCACAAAGGATGTCAATTCCGTAAGCGTCCGGACGCACACGCACAAAACTGATGGTTTGCGGTTGGCCGAAAAAATCCGTCTGTAACTGGCCATATACGCCGGAGGCTTTCCGGGCCTTGCGGGCCGTTAGCACTTCGCCATTTTCCAGGTTATACAGGTTATCGGCCCCATCAAAAAAATGAGGGTCCGGCTGACAGGCGCAGAACAGGGCGACGCCCAAAAGAATCCATAACTTTTTCATAGAGGCAAAAATAGCTAATAGTGCTTGGATTTTCAAGTTTTTTCCGTACTTTTGTGGGCTGACTTTTCCGTAATGTCGGCTGGTTTATTGTATTAATCCCATCCGGAGCGACTGGCCCGGAGCTAAAACAGATCGAGAGATATGCTGAGTATCTTTTACAAGGAAAACGGAAAAATTCTTCTCTCCCAGTCGGAGAAAGACTTCCCGAAATTGAAGCTGGAGGACACCGTATGGATCGACCTTGTGAATCCCACAGGGGCGGAAAAACGTGCGGTGGAAGCCTTCATGGGCACCGAAATCCAAAGCCGTGCACAGGCAGAGGAAATCGAGTCATCGTCCCGTTATTTCGAGACCGACGATGCTATCTTCGCCAACACCAACTTCCTGACTCCGGGTCCGGAAGAGTACGGGGAGCAGGCCGTGTCGTTCACCATCATGGACGACACCCTCGCTACACTCCGTGAAGTGCCGCTGCGTTCGTTCACGGAACTGCAGCGCCGCATGCAGGTGAATCCCAAGCAATATCCTTCCGGTTTCAGCGTATTTGCCAGCATCCTGGATCAACGTGTGGACCTGGACGCCGATATGATCGAGCTCCTGTCCAAGGAGATCTCCCAGTATGCCCGACAAATCAACGACCAGGAAGACATTGACCAGGAACTCCTGATTGACATCTCCCAGATGCAGGAAAATACCATGGTGGTGCGGGAAAACGTGGTGGATAAGCAGCGGCTCATCTCCAACCTCATGCGCTCCACCAAGGTGCCGCGCAGCCTGGAAAACCGCTTGAACGTATTGCTGCAGGATATCAGTTCCCTGCTCAGCCATACCAATTTCTGCTTCGAACGTCTGGAATACCTCCAGGACACCGTGGTGGGTCTCATCAACCTGGAGCAGAACAAGATCATGAAAATCCTGGCGGTGGTATCAGTATTCCTGATGCCGCCCACCCTCATTGCCGGTTTTTATGGAATGAACGTCCGGCTTCCCATCCTTCAGACCGACGAACCCAATGCCAATTTCTGGAACTGGGTCATTATCCTGGGCTTGATGGCCCTCAGCTGCCTGTTGGTGTTCGTGCTTTTCCGTCGTAAGAAATTACTCTAATTTACCGTATCATAAATCCTAATACCTATGAAAAAGTACATTGCAGAGTGCCTCGGCACATTTGTTCTCACGTTCCTCGGCTGCGGAACCGCCATGTTCCTGGGTTGCAACACGCCTGCCGGCGTAGTGGGCACGGCCATCGCTTTCGGTCTGTCCGTTGTTGCCATGGCCTACACCATCGGCGGCATCAGCGGTTGCCACATTAATCCGGCCATCACCCTGGGTGTTGCCCTGAGCGGCCGCATGAGCTGGAAAGACGCTTGCGGTTATTGGGTAGGTCAGTTGATCGGCGGTATCATCGCCGGCGCCGTACTTATGCTTGTAGCTGGCGTAGTATCTGCTCCGGATCTCACCGGCGGCCTTGGCTCCAACGGCGTTGCCAATGCCGGCGGCGTTTGGGGTGCATGCTTGGTAGAAGTGATTGCCACCTTCCTCTTTGTACTGGTAGTGCTTGGCACCACTGATTCCAAGGTAGGTGCCGGTAATCTTGCCGGTCTGGCCATCGGCCTCACCCTCATCCTCATTCACCTGGTTTGCATCAACCTCACTGGAACTTCCGTGAACCCGGCCCGTTCCATCGGCCCGGCCCTTTTCGCCGGCGGTGCTGCCCTCCAGGATGTCTGGGTATTCATCTGCGCCCCGCTGGTAGGTGGCGCTCTGAGTGCCGGTGTATGGAAAGCCATTGCCCCTGCCAAATAACAGGCACAGGAGAAATTGTTGTAAAATCAAATAATTATCCCTATATTTGCGCGCTTTTTTCCCGGGCGCGCATTTTTGTGCCCCGGCAAAAGCTCAAAAAATAATGTTTAACTACTAGTTTTTTCAACCAAACTGTTTATGTCTGAAGAAATTAAGAACGTGGCAGAAGAGACTCCGGTGGAGGCTCCTGTCCAGAAAGAAACCAAGAAGGCTGTGCTCAACGCCTCTGTAGCTCCCGAAGATTTCGATTGGGATGCTTTTGAGAACGAGGGCGTAGAGAAGGGTTCCAAGGAAGAAACCCTGGCCAAGTACGAGCAAACCCTTTCCAAGGTCACCGAAAATGAGGTGGTGGAAGGTGTTGTTACTGCTATCAACAAGCGTGAGGTGGTGGTGAACATCGGCGCCAAGAGCGAAGGTGTCATCTCTGCTCCCGAATTCCGCTACAACCCGGATCTGAAAGTGGGTGACAAGGTGGAAGTGCTGGTGGAGAACGCCGAAGACCGCAAAGGTCAGCTCGTGATTTCCCACAAGAAGGCCCGTCAGCTCAAGTCTTGGGATATGGTAAACGCCGCCTACGAAAGCGGCGAAGTGGTGAAGGGTTATGTGAAGACCCGCACCAAGGGTGGCATGATCGTGGACGTGTTCGGCATCGAGGCCTTCCTCCCCGGCTCCCAGATCGACATCAAGCCCATCCGTGACTACGATGTATTCGTGGACACCACCATGGAGTTCAAGATCGTGAAGATCAATCAGGAATTCCGCAACGTGGTCGTTTCCCACAAGGCCCTCCTGGAGGCCGAGCAGGAACTCAAGCGCGCCGAACTCATCTCCAAGCTGGAGAAGGGCCAGGTGCTCGAGGGTGTGGTGAAGAACATCACCAACTACGGCGTGTTCGTAGACCTGGGCGGCGTGGACGGTCTCATCCACATCACCGACCTCAGCTGGGGCCGCATCTCCCATCCGGAAGAAGTGGTTGCCCTGGACCAGAAGATCAATGTCGTGGTGCTCGACTTCAACGAGCAGCAGAAGCGCATCGCCCTGGGTCTGAAGCAGCTCACCGCCCATCCTTGGGAGGCCCTGTCCGCAGACCTCAAGGTGGGTGACACCGTGAAGGGTAAAGTGGTCGCCGTGGCCGACTATGGCGCCTTCGTAGAGGTAGAGCCCGGCGTGGAAGGCCTGGTTCACGTGAGCGAAATGAGCTGGAGCCCCCGCCTGCACAGCGCCCAGGAATTCCTCAAGATGGGTGACGAGGTAGAGGCCCAGATTCTTA
>JBGVCF010000028.1:0-10439 GCA_045226315.1 Candidatus Cryptobacteroides sp. | reverse complement strand
CGGACAGGACGCCCAGCAGGGCGATAAAGCCCAGCACCAGCAGCACATTGACGGGCGTAACCGCCTTGAAGATGGAAACCTGGTACTCCAGCAGGCGGGAAACCGCCGGGGAGAGCGCTTCGGCCAGCAGGATGGCCAGCAGCATCGAGATTCCGCAGATGAGGGTGCTCTCGGAAATCACTTTGAGGAAGATGCTCCGCTTTTCTGCACCGACCAACCTGCGGGTGGCCATCTCCTTAGCACGGAAGCCCGTCAGCGCCGTGGTCATATTGATGTAGTTCAGCACGGCGAATGCCAACAGGAGGATGCACATCGCCAGCAGCAAGTTCACGAAGCTGCGGTTTCCGAATTGAATAGTTCCAGTTCCTTCCCGGTTTCCCGAGTTCAGGAAATACATATCCCGTAGCGGAATAAAACGCACCTCATCAGCCTGCGTCTTGTATAACCAGAAATTCTCTTTTAGCCAATCCAGAACGGCATCGTGCTTCGCCAGGAAGTTTGCTCCTGGATGTGTCATCACAAAGCAGATACCGCTGCCTGCGTTGCTCATTTCTTCATTATTGGCCGAATTGGTTTTGGTCATTATCTCGCCACGCAGCAGCACATCCGGAGCCTTCAGGATGGAATTCCCGAAATCCTCATACACGCCACAGACGGAGAGCTGGCAATTATCATTTTTGTTATAGGTTATTACCTGACCGATGGGGTCTTTGTCCCCGAAATGGGCATTGGCAAACTCCTTGCTCACCATACAGCGGTCCCAGGACACGCGCCAGTCTGCCTTATTGCCTTCCACAAGGTCATAACTGAAAATGTCAAAGAACGTGCTGTCGGCTGCCATCGTGCTTCCGTAAACCAATTCGCCTCCGATGGTGAAAGCGTCGGCCGACGCCAAATTGGCCACGCAGCAACCATTTTCTATTTCAGGGAAGTTGTTTTTCAAGTGCTTGTCCAGCCAGTAAGCAATATTGACTTGTCTTTCAGTGGCAATCACATAGATTCGGTCTGCATTCTCCTGAAAGGAATCCGTGGATAACTGCCGCTGAATATACACCGCCAGCAGGAGCACGAATGCCATCGACACCGTCAGTCCAACGAGGTTGATAGCCCCGTATAACTTATTCTTCTTTAGGAAGTTCCAAAAGCTTTTCATCGCTTAAAACACTAACACATCACTGTCTCCATAGGTTTCATACCCGGAGGTAATCACCTTCTCGCCGGGCTCCAGGCCTTCCAGGACTTCGTAGTACTGCGGGTTCTGGCGGCCGATGCGGATTTCCCGCTTCACAGCCTTGGTGCCCTCTTTGTTAACGACGTAGATCCATTTGCCGCCTGTCTTCTGGTAGAAGGTGCCACGGGGGATGATGACGGCCTCTTCGGGCTGGCCCAGCTGCAGGTTGAGGTAGTAGGTCTGGCCGGAGCGGATGTTATCCGGTTGCTCTCCGTCGAATTTGAAATCGGCCTTGAACTTGCCCTCGCGGACCTCCGGATAGACCTTGCGGATGACGGTGGAGAAGGTTTCGCCCTGGCGCTCAAAAGTCGCCTGCAAGCCTTCGACCACACGGTCAATATAGTGTTCGTCAATCTGGGCTTCCACCTTGTAGGTGCCTACGCTGTTGATTTGGCCGATTTTGGTGCCGCTGGCGATAGACTGGCCCAGGACTACATCCAGCAGGCCCAGTTCACCGTCGATGGGGGCTTTGACTATGAGGTTGCTCTTGCGCTTGCGGATCATTTGCATATTGAGGAGCATGTTGTCCAGGGACTCTTCCATACGGTCAATCTGGGTGCCGCGGTAGAGGCTGTCCTGCTTGGAACGTTCGCGGATGAGTTCATATTTCTGCTTGGCCAGGCGGTAATCCTCTTCGGCCTTCAAATACTCCTCGCGGGCAATGAGTTTGTCCTCGTAGAGGGCCTTCTGCTGCTCGTAGGCACGTTTGAGGCGGTCCACTTGGATACCATACTCCAGCACATTCTGGCGTACATCCAGCTTCTGCTGCTCCATCTGGATCTGCGTGTTACGCAGAATGTTTTCCTTCTCGGCCAGCTCGGCTTCGGAGTTCAGGATCTGGAGGTCCAGATTGTCGTTGTTCAGGATGAGGATAGCGTCGCCAGCCTTCACCGGGGAGCCCTCTTCTATGAGGATCTTCTCCACGATGCCGCCTTCCTGAGGGCTCAGCTGGATGGTCGTCATCGGCTGCACCCTTCCGCTGATGCGGATGTAATCATTGAATTCGCCTTTGACAGCATTGGCAATCGTCACGGTGTCCTTATCCACCCGTAGCGTCTTATTGTTGGGCCTGGCAATCAAATACACGATGAACACCAGCAGCAGGGCTCCCAACCACCACGGCAGCGCCTTCTTCGTAAAGGCTACTCGCCAACCTGTTTTCTTTTCGATAATCTTATCCATAGTGTTTGTATTATTCTACTGATTGATATACTCCGTTCCGTTGTAATAGCGCACCACAGCGGCTTTGATGAGATACTTGAACAGGCTGTTCATCTCATCGGCCTGGGCCTTCAAGTAATTGTTATTGGCTGTCTGGAACTCCAGCGGTGAGATGAGGCCCTGCTCCAGCTTCTTGAGGTTCAGGGTATAGGCTTCCTCTTGCACCTCTGCTTTGCGCTGGGCCTGCAGGTAAGCCGTGGCAGCGCCATCGCGGTCCTGGATGGCGCGACGGACCTCACTCTCCACATCGCGGCGCTTCTGATCATATTCTGCCGTGGCCTTCTCCAGCGCGTGCTTCTTTCTGGAGATAGAGGAATACTTGTTCAAACGGTTCCAGATGGGAATGGAAAGGGTGACCTCCACATATTCACCGCCGTTGTTCCGGAACTGATGCCAGAAGGGGTTGGTCTGGGAACCCTGATAGGTATAGTAACTGGTGCTCCAGCCGGCATAGAGGCCGATAGTTGGCAATAGCTGCCACTTGGCTGTATTCAGCTCCCGTTTGGCGTTGAGCTGCTTCCAAGAGGCAATCTGGATGCCGGGATTATGGTCCAGAGCGAAGTTGACGATGGATTCTTCGCTATCGCTCAGAATGACAGAACCACTGACATTGTCATCCTGAGCGCCAGCGAAGGATCTGAAATCAGTAACGATGTTCAGTTCCTCGTCCAGCGGCCAGAACATCAGGTCGGCCAGGGTCATCTTCTGGTCCTGATACATATTGTACGTATTGGTCAGGTCGTACTGACGGTCGGCCAAATCGGCCTCCATCTGGATGACGTCGGCGTGGCCCTTCTGGCCCAGTTCCTCCTGGCGGCGAGCCTTAGCCAGTGCAGATTCTGCCGTTGCAACCTGTTCCTCATACACGTCGCAGAGGCGCTTGTAATACACTACGTTGTAGTACGCCTCCATCACGGCCAGGCAGATATCGGCCTCTACCTGCTTTTCCTGGGAATCAGCGATAAGCATTCCGGTCTTCGAGATCTTGTAGTTATTCACCGCCTGGAAGCCGTTGAAGAGGTCGTAACCGGCAGTTACGCCATAGTTGTTATGGAACGACGTCGTGTTGAAATACGTGTTGGTCTGCGGATCAATACTGCGGCCAAAGTTGTAGTAGGCGTAGGTCTGCGCATTAATCTGCGGGGTAAACAGCTTCAGCGCCGCATCCCTCCGGGCGATGCGGGCATCCCCAATCTCCGCCTCCTGAATCCGGATTTTGGTGGAGTTGGATACGGCGTAGGCCATGCAGTCGTGCAGTGTCATTACACCGCCGTCCTCCGGGGCCTGTGCATTCGCCACAAGCCCCAGAGAGGCCACACACAAAAACGATATAAAAAGTTTTCTGATCATCGTGTAAATCATTTTCACCATGCCAGATGTAAGCACTCCCCGTGCCAAACCATCTAACGCATTGATTTACAGACGAAAAACAAAAGAATAAGAAGTGTAAAGTCTGTCAAAACTTTACACTCCCTTTACAGTCTTTTACACCCCCTCCCATCCCCCTAACACCTCCGACCAACCCCTATCAAAACCAAACAATTAGCCTTTTCTCGTTTATCGTTACCTATTGTTTCTTATGCTTCTTTTCGTTATATTTGTACCACATTTGCACCTTTAGGGTGTAGTGTAAAGACCTGACGGGCAATAAACTGCGGACCACCCTAAATATTCCGCTGCCTTTACATCAGTTTACAAAAACACGCCCCAAACACTCTTTACACACCCTAAAAATAATGTAAAGATGGAAACGATAGAGAGAATACTTGGGCACGAGATTCCCATCCTGCCGGAACCCTTCCTCCCGGAGTCCGAACTGCGGCCACTCACCGAGGCCGACTACCAGCGGCTCTTCGAGGAGTTCTGCGCCGCTCCCATCAGCACCCTCCCGCCAGAGTTCTGGACCGAGACCACCACAGACAAACCGGTAAGCATAACTCCCACCGAAGAAACCCCGGCGGCCATACAACAGCGAACCCGCCACCATCACCTCACCGACCAGGAGAAATCCATCACCGCCCTCAAAGGCGAGCGCTACGTCAGCATCTCCGCAGCTGCCAGAATCCTCCGCGTCACCCGGCCCACCATCTACGCAATGATTGACCGCGGCGACCTACAGCTTATCAAACTCGGTCCCCGCACCAACCGCATCGACCTTCAGGGCATCACCGACCAGCGCAACTCCTTCCCGCCGGCCAAAACCCCGAAGAAGAAACTTGAAGATGAGCGCAAGAAATACATCTCCGCCCACGAAGCCGCTCTCAAATTCCGCAAGGACGAAAAGACCATCAAGGCCCGCGCCGCCGAAGCCGGAGTCGCCCTGGCCTGGTTCGACGGCACCGCCCACTATGGCCGCAAAGGACTGGAGAAACTCTTCCCGGGAGAGAAGGAGAAACATGACTATCTCACGGTAGCGCAGCTCGCCGAAGAGTGCGGCATCTCCAAACAGACCGTCTATGACTTCATCCACGACCAAAAGCTGCCCCGCAAGCGCGAAGGCCGCACCGTACTCATCGACCGCAAGGTATGGGAGAAAGCCCGGAAAGGCTCTGTAACCCTGGCCGACGGAAAAGAAGTCAACTACAAGGAACTCCAGCGCCAGTGTGCCGAAGCCCGCAACCTGGGCTACGTCACCATCAGCGACGCCGGGCGCGACTTCGGCATCCACCGCGGCCACCTCTACTACTACGCCAAGAAACACAAACTCAAGACCCTCAAAATCGGCGGGCAGGTATTCTACGACAAAAAGCAACTCTATAAAATCTTGAAGGAAGAATATGTCAGCGACCAAAGTAACACTCCGAAAACGGGAACTCCCAAGCGGTAAGATCACCCTCTACCTGGACTTCTACCCGCCCGTGCGCAACCCCCGCACCAGCGAGCTCAGCCGCAGGGAATACCTGGGCATCTACCTGTTCAAGAAACCCAAAGACGCCACAGAGCGCAAAAGCAACAACGAGAAACTCCAGATTGCCGAGGCCATCCGCTCCGAGCGCGAGATTGCCATCCTCAAAGAGCAGTTTGGCTTCGCCGACCGCAACCGTGGCAAAGTGGACTTTATCCAGTATTTCCAGGACATAGCCAACGAACCGGGGAATTATGCCAGCGGCGCCTTCAAGCACTTCTTCCGCTTCACCGGCGGCAAATGCACCATCGCCGACGTCACTCTCGAGCTCTGCCAGGAATTCCGCGAATACCTCCTCTCCGGAGAAGCCAGCCTAGACGACAAACGCTTCGTCTCCCACAACGGCGCCTCCCACCTCTGGATGTACTTCAAGATGGTCGTCCGCCGCGCCCAGCGCGACAAACTCATCACCGACGACATCGTCTCCCGGCTGGACTCCATCTCCGTAGCACCCGTCCACAAGGAATACCTCACCATCGAGGAGGTCCGGCGTCTGGCCGCCACCCCCTGCGAGGACGACCAGATCAAACGAGCCAGCCTCCTGGCCTGCCTCTGCGGCCTCCGCATCTCCGACATCGAGAGCCTCACCTGGGACAACGTCATCATCGCCCCCGACCAGGGCTACGCCCTCAAAGTCATCACCCAGAAGACCGGTGCATACGCCGTCATCCCCATCAACGAAGAGGCCTATAGCCTCCTGGGCGAACGCAAGGAAGGCCTCATCTTCGACCAACTCCACCGCGGCACCCTCAACCGTCGTATCGCCCGCTGGGTAAAAGCCGCCGGCATCGACAAGCACATCACCTTCCACAACTTCCGCCACACCTACGCCACCATCCTGGCCAGCAACGGGACATCCATCTACACCGTCTCCAAACTCCTCACTCACTCCAACGTCACCACCACGCAGATCTATGCCGACATCGTGGACGAGGAAAGGCGCAAGGCCGCGGAATCCATCAAGATAGGAATCAAAACAGAAAAATAGACGCCTATGAGAATCATACGACACTTCACGACCGTCGCAGACGTCATCGCCCAGGGCCCGGAATACGTGGCCCTCTATCGTCTGCTCCTTGAGATATACAGCCGGGGCCTCAACCCCGAAATGCGCTTCCTCGAATCCGACTTTCCATCCGTAACCCTCTGCAACTGCGCCAAGACCATCCTGGACGAGCTCCGCACGGCCGATGACCTTGCCCCCTTCCTGGACAGCTACCACCGCCGTCTCAAGCCCACCCGCAAGTTCCGGAACCCCCGGACGGAAACCATCACCCGGCAAACCTACGACTGCCACCCCCATACCGGCGCCCAGCGCTGCGCCGTCATCGCCGCCGTCCTATACCTTGCAGAAGCCTCCGGCGCATTGAATGAAGATCAGCTCCGTCAATACAAAGACTGGATCCTGCTCCACGCCGATGACTATCTCTTTGCAGACACATTCATCGCCTCCATCCCGCCGCTGCAGCAGCTTAAGGAACCGATGCCGCCCACACCCCGGATGATGCTCACCAACTACGCCATCGCGCACTCCGTACTCGAGTCCGTGGACCGCGCCCTGGAGAGCAAGCCTGCCGCAGAACGGCCCCGTTTCCTGGACGCACTCATCCAGACCTTCCTCGGCGAACGGGAAAGCCTCAGAGACATTCTCGGCGGCATCCTGACCGCCCGGTACGACGTCTTGGTTGCCGAAACCAAGGCCGAACAAGCCGGGGACGACGCCGGAAACACCCACGCCATACCGTCCGGCCAGCCCGGCGCGACCAGACAGGCCACCAGCCGGCAGATCGGCATCCTCTTCTACTACCTCTTCAATGAACTCGGCATCGATTTCACCAACTCCGACAAGTCAGCCTGGGCCCGCCTCCTGAGCTTCATCACCGGCTACAGCGAAGAGACCCTGCGCAAGAAACTCGACTTCGATTTCGAGAACAAACAGGTACAGAAAGACCTCGGCACCGTCAAAGCGGAAGTCCAGGAACTCTTCCCGGCCATCGCCCGAAAGATAGACAACGATAAGAAAATATAACATTTGGGCTGCCTCCGGGCATCCCAAACCCAGCCCGGGCGGCATAGCCCCACTCTACATTTGCCAGCGAAACAACCGTCGCTGGCTTTTTTATCCCCCCAGGCGCCACGGGACAAAAAGGGCAGCGACACAAACAGTCAAGTTATGCCCAAAAAGAAACCAACCGATCTCGTCCTGGACGAGTCCGTCATCCGTGAAGCCGAAATGGCACGCACCCTTGACGAACAGTTTGAAGAGGGCTATGCTGCCCTCCAACCCATTCCCGAAGAACAGCTGCCGCTCACGGCAGCCCGGATGCTCTACTACCTTGGAGCCCTCTGGGGCTTCCTCAAGCGGCTCAAGCCTGAGGACCTCGCCCCGGACTACGAAATGACCGTTGAGGAACTGTCTGCCTTCCTTCCCGAAAAGCCCGCCGTCCAAACCATCTACGGCTGGGTATCCGAAGAAAAGATTCCCTACATCAAGCGCGGCAAGCGCCTCTTCTTCGTCAAGCGCGCCATCATCCGCTGGAACACCGACGGCCGTCCCGTCAACCCCGACAACATCACCGAAATCGCCCAGGCCTACGTTGCCAACAACCGTCCCGGCGCGAGGAAACGCCGCTGACCCATGGACCGCCGACTCACCAAAGAGAACGTCATCGCCAAGACGCTCTACGGATCCGATGTATATTCCCACATCCTCCGGCAGTTCTACCCGTCAGACTTCCTGATGCGGGTATCCGGTGACGACTGCGGCTGGAACCGCAACCCCTGGGACAACTCCGCCCCAAGCCTTCACATCTGGATGGAGAAAGTCGATCCTGGCGCCCGGCTGAGCAACCGCATCGCCAGGCACCACGATGCCTCCGGGCACATCCCCGACGGCACCTTCCTGGACTTCGCCGAACGCTTCTACAAGAAATCCGGCGAGGAACTCCTGCAGATCCTCAACGACGAACTCCACCTCCACCTTGGAGAAGAGCAGCCAGGCGGCATCCTCTTCCAGACCCCGCTCATCGCGCAGCCGCACTTCTCCTTCTTCAAGGCCCCTGTCCGCAACGTCACGCCCTACAAGCAGATATCCCTCCTCGATACCTGGCGTTACATCACCGGCCGATACGCTCGACGCCGCACAGATGAACTCCGCCTCATCCGCGACCCCAAACGTGCCAGGATGTTCAAAGCCGAGAAATTCGACTACTGTACCTTCTCTGGCACTTTCTCCGTCCGCAGAGAAGACAAGCTCCTCAACCACTCCGGCCTCCTATGTCTGGATTTCGACCACCTCCCGGACGTTGAGGAACTCTTCCGGAAACTTCTGCAGGACGAATACTTCGAGACGATGCTGCTCTTCCGGAGCCCCTCCGGCGACGGCCTCAAATGGATCATCCCCACGGACCTCACCGAGTGCAGCCACACCGCCTTTTTCCGCTCCGTCTCCGCCTACATCGCCCAGACCTACGGCGTACCCGTGGACCAGTCCGGCAAAGACGTCTGCCGAGCCTGCTTCCTCCCGCACGACCCGCAGGCCTACCTCAACCCCGATTACAGCCGCGCCCTATGAGCAAGAAAAAATTCAACCCCGAAGACTGGAAGGATCCGGGACCGGCAGCATCGTCGGCCCCGAAGACAGAGCAAGCCAAGCAGCCTGCCCGGCCAGCCGCTGCCAATCCATCCTACTCAGCCACGCTCGACGACCAGATTGAGCGCCTCACCGCCCGCATCGAGGCGACCGGGACGGACATCACCGCCGGCTACGACCATTGGCGGGACCTCGGCTTCGCCCTCACCGACGCCCTGGGGGAAAACGGCCGCAGCTACTACCACCGCCTCAGCCGCTTCTATCCCGGCTACTCGGAGCAGGAATGCGACGCCCAGTACGACAAATGTATGCGCGCCCGGGGCCACGGCATCACCATCCGCACCCTCTTCCACCTGGCCAAAGAGAACGGCGTATCCGTCAGCTTCCCGGCCGAAAAACCGCAGCAGAACTTTCCATCAACTGATGGAAATGATGGAACTGATGGAATGATGGAAATCGCCGCCCCGGAATCAATGCCCACCTTCTCCCGGGAACTCTACGGCCACCTTCCGGGACTCCTTGACGAAGTGGCCCGCAACGCCCGCTCCGACGAAGACGCCGACGTCCTCATCCTCGGAGCCCTCGTCACCTGGTCCGCCTGCCTGGGCAAAGTCTATGGCGTCTATGACAACAAGAAAGTCTATCCCAACCTCTTCCTCTACGTCACGGCACCGGCCTCCGCCGGCAAAGGCAGGCTCTCCCTCTGCCGGCGCCTCGCACAGCCCATCCACGACCAGCTCCGCCAGCTCTACCGGGACGATATGGACGAATACCGCGTCCAGAAAGCCCGCTTCGACCAGGCAAAGAAAAAGAACCCGGACCTGGAACCGCCCGAGGAGCCGCCCCTGCGGATGCTCATCATTCCAGCCAACTCCAGCTCCACATCCGTCTATCAGATCCTCTCCGACAACGGAGGAGGCGGCCTGATGTTCGAAACCGAAGGAGACACCCTGGCCAACGTCTTCGCCTCCGACTACGGCAACTACTCCGACGGCTTCCGGAAGGCCTTCCACCACGAGCCTATCTCCTACACCCGGCGCAAAGACAGGGAATTTGTGGAACTCCTGCGGCCGCGCCTCTCCGCCGTCCTCTCCGGAACGCCGCGACAGATCTCCGCCCTCATCCCGGATGCAGAGAACGGCCTGTTCAGCCGCTTCATCTTCTACTACCTCAACTTCCGGCTGGAATGGATTGATGTCTTCGCACGCACCAGCAACACCACCCTGGAAGAAATCTTCGACGACATCGGCTACGGCTTCCTCGAACTCTACCAGCGCCTGGAGATGCAGCCGGAACTGGAGTTTTCCCTGACCCCCGGCCAGCAGAGCGCCTTCCACGACTACTACCGCAGCACCCAGGAGCAGTACTACTACCTCTTCGGTGAAGACATCATCGGCAGCGTCCGGCGACTCGGCCTCATCACCTTCCGTCTCGCGATGGTCCTGAGCGCCCTCCGCCTCCACGACACCGGCGAAGTCGTCACCACCCTC
>JBGVCF010000027.1:0-69404 GCA_045226315.1 Candidatus Cryptobacteroides sp. | reverse complement strand
ACTACACCGCTAAATCGAAGTGATGACCTATAACCCAACTTCTGTCCGAATCATTTGGAAAATCCATAAGAATAGATACGGATTTTTGTTCTGATGAGTGAGAGGGAAACGGGTTTTTTCCTATATTTGCAAAAACTGATAACCATGCAGATACAACGCATATTCCCTGTAATCGGATTGCTGCTGGCGGTAGCTTGCGGTCAGCCCAAACAAAGTGAAAACACCTTCGGTGGTAACGAGTCGGTCCAGTCGGTCTTTGGAAATGCCCCCATTGCCCAAAACCAGTTGCAACAGATGCCCCAGCAACAGCAGGGCTTCGGTAACAACCCCAACATGGGTGGCATGCAGCAGATGCCCCAGCAACAGCAGGGCTTCGGCAGCAACCCCAACATGGGCGGCATGCAGCAACAGATGCCCCAGCAACAGCAGGGCTTCGGCAACAACCCCAACATGGGCGGCATGCAGCAACAGATGCCTCAGCAACAGCAGGGCTTCGGCAGCAACCCCAACATGGGCGGCATGCAGCAGATGCCCCAGCAACAGCAGGGTTTCGGCAGCAACCCCAACATGGGCGGCATGCAGCAGAATCCCCAGCAGATGCAGCAACAGGGCATGATGCGGCCGATGCTGGAACAGATGCAAAACCAGGTGAGGAGCAGAGGCGGCCAGTTCCAGGCCTGGACATTCGCCGGTCCCATGTGCGTGGGCCTGATTACGGTAACACGTTCCCAGCAGGGTATGGAATGCGCCCTGGAATATACCGACGTCAACTATGACTATGAATATCCGATCACGTTCCTTGGCCAGAACCAGGGCTGGTATTACTTCCAGATTCCCAACACGCAGTATCAGGTGTTTATGGACGCCAATGGTACCCAACTCTACATCGGCAATAGCATCGTGATGCAAGCCTGTACGCCGGAACAGTGTGACCAGGTGCTTATCCAGGTGGCTACGCAGCGCAGCATGATGCAAGGTGGCTATGGCAATTACGGCGGCGGCTATGATAACTACCAAGGTTATTCCTATTAGCCTATGACCCGGTATTCGCTTCTCTCCCTAGTTCTGGGAACACTGCTTCTGGGCGCATGCAACGGCTCGGGCGGTACGGGCCAATCCTTCTCCGGCTATGGGATGCAGACCGGTGGCAATGGCATGCAAACGCCAGTCCCCGAGCAGCAAGCCTATGCCACACCCGTTCCGCAGGTGGCGCCCACCACGTCGGACTGGCGTTCCCAGGTTCAGGTGAATCACGGGGAATTCCAGCAAATGGCCAACAATCTGCGCCAGCAGATCAACGCCATGGGCGCACAGGCCCAGGTGTGGCTGTTCGCCAATGAGTTTACAGTAGTGGCCATGATCCAGGCCAGTTATGCAGGTGGTCAGGGATATCGCATAGGCGTTTTCGAAAACGGGCAGGAACAAGCCTACAACATGGTGTATCTGGGACAGAACCAACAGGGTGCCCATTGCTTCAAAAGTGAATTCCAGGACACGAACCAGCCCACTGTCTTGATGGCGCAGGACCTGTCCTGGATCATGATCAACAACCATGTGCAGCTGATGGCCGCCACCCCAGACCAGTGTGACCTGGCCTATGCCAACGGCAAGGCCCGCTCGGAGAATTTCGCCCGGCGTTACGCCGTGTTTTCCGACCTTTTCAAAGCCATCAACCAGCATTACCCCGGCGGTGTGGAATCGGAGGAAAACATCTTTCTCTACGGAAACCGGCAAGAGGTGGTCCTCATTGCCAAAATACCTCAGGCCAACGCCCTCGCCATCGGCGATTTCGTCCAGTGGAATACGACGGTAGGCGATTTATACCAGCAGCAATCCACGCCCCAGGGCGGTCCGCAGTTCATAGCCGTGATCAACGGGCAAAGGATTCCGGTGGAGATGACCCCCAACGAGATGCAGATCCGCATCAACGGAACCGTCTTCGAGCGGCTTACGCCGGAAGCGGCCTATCAGGTGGTGGATAACGCCCGTCTGGCGTTTGACAAGGCCCAGGGCTACAATTATTTCATCAACCAATACAGCATCTGGCAAAACGAATATGCCAACAAAATGGCCTACGTGAACAACGCTTCCGTTAAAGAGGTGTATAAGTTCAGCGCCCGTTCGGCCATGATCGACTGCCAGCAAAAAATGCGGGAAATCCGCCAACGCGCCGCCCGCGTGGGTTATAACATCCAACCTGGCGTTTATGAAGGGGCCGATAACGGCGCCCTCCAGTCGTCGCTGAACAACTACCAATGGGCCCGCGACGGTGTCACCTATGGCCAGAGCGACCCTGCTTACCAGATAGACAACCGCGGGAACTGGCATCCCCTGTATTAGGACTCATGAAACACCTGATAACTGAAACCCTGTCGTTCTGCTTTGCAGTATTAGCCTTTACATGCTGCGCACCCAAGCAGAATGAGGTGACAGGCGGCGCTCAGCCGAAAGACATTATTCCCGCCCCGGTGGAATACAATGTGACCCCCGGGAGCATCCGGACCGATGTTTTGACACAATCTCCCCAGAAGGTCCGTGTCTCTGAGAACGCCCTCCGGAAGCGCCTGAAAGACAAGGAGCTGGCCGATTGGCAGCTTAAATCGGCCTACTGGCTGGAAGTGGGAAAGAAGGGAGTGAAAATAGAAGCGGCCGATTCGGTGGGTGTGTTCTATGCCCGCCAGACCCTGAGGATGCTGGCGTCCCTGGACAGCACGGTTGCCTTCTGCACCATCCTGGATTGGCCGCGTTTCCGCTATAGGGGTATCCTGCTGGACGAGAGCCGGCATTTCCAGGGCAAGGAATTCGTGAAGAAGCAGTTGGAGATGATGGCACTCCTGAAAATGAACCGTTTCCACTTCCATCTGGTGGACAATCCGGGTTGGCGGCTGCAGATAGACGCCTATCCTCGGCTCACTCAGTTAACTGCCTGGCGCCCCGAGGCCGAATTCTGGGATTGGGAAAAGGATGAGGTCGGAGGAGATTTCGTGGAGGAAGGAACGCCGGGGGCCTACGGCGGCTACTATACCAAGGCCGATATTAAAGAGCTTCTTGCTTTTGCGGCCGATCGGCACATTGATGTGATTCCGGAGATTGAAATGCCCGGGCACAATTACGAAACCCGCGCCGCATACCCTCAACTGGCCTGCGCCCTGCCGGAAGCCCAGAGGCCGGACCAGTGGGAGCTGTGCCCCGGCCAGGAGAGCACCTACGAGTTTTTGGAGACGGTGCTTGGAGAGGTGTTTGAACTGTTCCCCAGCGAGTACATCCATATCGGCGGTGACGAAGCCGGCAAACGGAACTGGGAGCGCTGTCCGGCCTGCCAGGCACGGATGAAGGCCGAAGGTCTGGAAAGCGCAGAGCAGCTGCAGAGTTATATGATCCGAAGGATGGAGCGTTTTGCCAACAAGCACGGAAAACACATCATCGGCTGGGACGAAATCCTGCAGGGAGGTCTGGCACCCGATGCCACCGTTATGTCCTGGCACGGCACCGAGGGCGGCCTGCAGGCCATTGCAGAGGGCCACGACGTCATCTTCACCCCCACGCACTCCTATTATCTGGACCACCATCAGGATCCGGCCCAGTATCGGCCCGCAGGTAGGCTCCTAACTTTGGAAAAGGTCTATTCCTTCGACCCGCTGGAAGAAGAGATTTCCGAGGCCGATGCGCACCACGTCCTGGGTGTCCAAGGCTGCCTCTGGACAGAGCACGTCCGAGAGGCCTGGCACGCCGAAATGATGCTCTACCCGCGCACCTTCGCCATTGCCGAAACAGGCTGGAGCCCTGCCTGCAGGAAAGACTATCCGGATTTTACCCGCCGTGCTTCTGCCTTTTCTGTCATAGCCCGCTCAATGGGCTACAACGTCTACGGCCAATAAACTTAGAGCTATGAAACGCTTGTGTATTCTTTTGTTGACCTTCTTTTCCGTGCTCACGGTGAAGGCGCAGTCGTATGAATATGGAAAGCTTCGCTGTGCCGACGGCGACACCCTCCTGTACCGTTATCTCACCCCGGAAAAGACGGATGGCATCGAGCGGTATCCCCTTGTCCTTTATCTGCACACATCCGGCGAACGCGGCAACGACAATGAAGGCACCATTTTCGGCGCCCAGATGTTCCTAAACCCTGTAAACCGGGAGGATTATCCCTGCTTTGTCATCGTTCCGCAATGTCCGGAAAAGCGCACCTGGGCCTTCGATGTAAGTCCCGACTCCTATGATTTTCCGAAAGACTACCCGGAGAGCAAAATGATGAAGCAGGTGATGGAACTAGTGCATCTATTCCTGCAACGTCCCGACGTGGATCCGGACCGGGTTTACCTCTATGGCATGTCGATGGGCGGAATAGGCGCT
Organism: Candidatus Cryptobacteroides sp.; assembly: GCA_045226315.1. Classification (GTDB taxonomy): domain Bacteria; phylum Bacteroidota; class Bacteroidia; order Bacteroidales; family UBA932; genus Cryptobacteroides. Next base: position 65,051 of record JBGVCF010000027.1, on the reverse strand, counting down.
TTCGATGCCGTGGCCCGTCATCCCGACATCTTTGCCGCCGTGGTTCCCATCTGCGGGGACATCAACCCGGACAGGTTGGGAAAATTCGAAGGCGTATCATTCAGCCTCTATCATGGGGACAGCGACCCAAACGTCCCTGTCGCTGGCTCCAGGGACGCCTACCGTGCCCTGAAGGCCGCCGGGGCGGATGTCCGCTACCACGAGTTCCCGGGTTGCGGACACGTTTGCTGGTGGAAAGCCTTCGAGATGCCCGATTTCATGGAATGGATGTTCTCGAAGAGCAAGAAAATCAAAGAATGAAACTGCGGGGATAGAAGTCGCTGTAGAAACGGCCGTCGGTGGCGGTAAACTTCAGGACGCAGTAGTTGGGGTCGGTCACGCCGCCGGGATAGTACTGCGTATCGCCTTTCCGCCAGATCATTTCCTTGCTCTCTGCATCCTTGAGTACCTCCATGGTTCCGCGCAGCATCATGCCCTTGAAGCCCCGGGCATCGCAGAAATAGATGCTGGCCTTGGGATTGGCCTTGTAGTGGGCCACGCGCAGTGAGAAAGTGTTGGTGGTAAAATAGAACACCTTGATACCCTCGCGTTTACGCGGTTTCAGCATGGCTTTGGTGCAGGGAAAGCCCTCTTCATCCACGGAAGAGATAAAGGCGATGGGCAGCTTATCGGCCATCTGGGCAATCAGGTCCTTGACACCTGCCAAAGCCGGATTCTCAGGAGCGTCACCGCTAATGGTCAACTCACTGCGCCAGCGCTTCAGATGCGGGAAATACACCTTCATCTGGCCGATGTATTCTTCCTTGGTGATGGGCTGGGGCAGGCCCTTGTTCACCTCATCCACGAACTGGGCGCAGTGCTCAATCATCTGTTCCATCGTGCATTCCTGCAGGAACTTGCCGTCCTTGTAGCAGTAGATGCAATAATCCTCGTTTTTGCTGCCATCGGCATTAGTGCCGAAGAGGCCATCGGTGAGCGGCATGCCGCAGCTCTGACAGAATTTCATTTCCTTTTCCATATTTACAAAGATAATCTTTTTTACATTCTTTCCCTACTGTCAGAGCCCGCGCCGCTGCCGCGATATTTGCTCTGGGCCGTGTTGAAATTGTAGCGGATGGAGAGTTTGATCCGCTGCGTATCCATACGGTTGGTCTGCATGATGGTGTGGCTGCCGAAATCGGAATAGGCATCAAAGTGAGCCGTCCCCAGCAGGTCGGCACCTTCCAGTCTCAGCACCAGCGAGCCGTCTTTCAGCAGGCTTTTCTGGACAGCCACACTTAAGTCGCAGTACCAGTTTTTCATGTACATGTTCTGGTTATAACCCGGCGTCCATACCGTGCCGCCCAGCTCCAGCTGCCAGCCGCCACTGATGGTAAAGGTGTTGAAGAGTTGAGCAAAACCTATGGGCTTATCGCTAAACCTGGTCACGCGGATGCCATCCGGCTCCCTGGAATCCGGCGCATTGATGGTGAGCCATTGGGGCAGGATGCCAAGGGTGTAATTCATGGTCCATGGGCCGATGGTTGGCGTAAAGGTCATATAGACAGCCATCTTGCGCTGTGGCGTCTCAATATTACGCGGTTGAACCAGTACAACGCCTTCGTCTCCTACGGGGGAAGACCAGGTCATGATGGCGTCCTCTACACGGGAATAATTGATAACCAGCGACATGAACTTCCACAGGGCCGTGAAGCTGAAATTGTGCCTAAGCTCCGGCTGCAACTGGGCATTGCCGCTCTGCCAGATATAACGACTGTTGTACCGCACTGCACCGGACAGGTAGGCATAATTGGGGCGCAGCGTCTTGGCGCTGTAATTTACCATGAGCTGCACCTTGGCATTGTTCGGATCAATGACGGTTGCCCAGGAGAGCATCGGGAACCAGTTGCTATAATTCCGGGTAATGTTGTTTGCCGGCGTTATGGCATCCTGGTAGGCATAGTGCACATATTCATAGCGCACTCCGGCGCTGAACTGACCGGCCTTCGGCAAAAAGAAACCATAGTTGACGAAGCCGGCGTAGCTGTCCTCCACCACCGAGGCCTGCGAGGCCGGAATGTCAATCCCGCTGATGGAGTAGTTGTCGCTGCGGCGGGAAAAAACTTCTTCCGTTCCGGCCTGCAGCTGGCCCTTCCATACCGGATAGGATAGAACGGCCTTTGCGGCATACATCCTTCCGTCGGACTGGCTGCCGGAGCGGATGGTGCGGTCGGTCGAAATGTCACTGGTTTCCCTTGACTCCGAGCTGCTTGCGTGGTCGGTTCCATAATAGTCCAGGTTCACGTCCAAGCCCAGTTTCCCGCCAATCACACCGTTGTAATAAAGGTTTGCTCCGAGATTGTAGATTCCTCCGTCTCTCATCTTATCATCGGAGATGGTTGCGATTTTGTCGGCAAGGGCCCCGTCCAGCCAGACGTTGTCATTTACTTCAGTATGCACGTCGTACTGCAGGGTTTTTCCCCATTCGAATTTTCCACCCAGGAAATGGTTGTCGGCTATCTGCCAGTTCACCCCGGCATTGCCATAAAGGCTTTGGCCCAGGTAGCTGTTAAGAAGGTCTCCCTTGTTTTCCAGCAGGAAGGTCTTCCCAAACGTCTTCTTTTCCAGGTCACTTTGCTGGCGGCTGGTATTACGGGCATAGTTGATGCCAGCGAAAATGTCCACGCCGCCAGTGCGATAGTTCACGTTAAGGGCGCTGAAGGGGTCGTTCCCTTTGTCCCAGCGGAGCGACTGCTCGTCCTGTGCAAACAGATTGAAGCCGAAACCATCGCCCTGGCGGCGGATGGTGCGGATACGGACTACACTTCCCACGGAGGCATCGTATTGTACCCCGGGATTGGTAATTACCTCGATACTTTGAATCTCATTGCTCTGAAGGCGGTCCAATTCGCTGCTGTCCGTTACCTTGCGACCGTTGATATACACCAGCGGCGCCCCCTTCCCGATGACCTCCAACCCGTTCTGGCCCTTAATCATACCCGGTGTTTTGGACAACACGTCTTTGGCCGTACCGACATTCTCCAGCACAGAGCCTTTCACCGTCGTCTGCAAGCCTTCGCCTGTGAGTTTGGTCTTGGGCATCACGGCCGTAATGGCCGCACCTTCCAGCATGGCGGTATCCGCCTCCAGCGTAATGACGGCGCCATCGATTGGAGCCAGATAAACGGTCCGGTAGCCCATCATGGCTACCATCATGATGCCGTCGGTCTCGGAAGTCACTATATTAAAGGTCCCGTCATCGGCCGTCACGGTCCCGCACACCACGGTGGAATCGGCCTTGGAGAGAATGGCCACATTGGCATAGGGAACCACTTCCCCGTTTTCATCTACTACTTTCCCTTTCCAGTCGCCTTTGGCAAAGGTGGGAAGTCCTATCATAACAAGTGTAAGAATGGCAATCAGTCTTTTCATGGTTTGTCCATATTTTTCTGATGGCAAAGTTAACGGAGATTCCGTTCCGAAATAAAAATCGATATGGACAATAATGTGGACAATTACGGGATATCGGCCCATGGATGCTTGGACATGGCCGGTGTTTTTTCTACTTTTGTATGCAATTATTTCGGAACAGGAACTATGGCAAGACCAGTAAGTATCACCAAAGAAAAAATCCTTGCGGCAGCCCTTTCTATCGTGCGTACAAGCGGAGCATCGGCCCTCACAGCCCGAAGCCTTTGTGCCGTCCTGGGTTGCGGCGCCAATGCAGTGTTTTCCTCCTTCGGCTCCATTCAAGGCGTACGGGATGCCGTCAAGGAAGAAGCCAGAAACCTTTATCAGAAGCGCGTCGGGGCCGGTTTTTCCCTCAATCCGCCTTTCAAAGGATTCGGCATTGCCCTACTCTGGTTCGCCATGGACGAACCGCAACTGTTCTCACTAATCATGGACGCCGACACTCCGTCCTCCTCCTTTGAGGATTATATCGACACGCACGTAGGGTTTAAAAAAGAATGCCTGGCCGCCATCCAGGCCTCCTTCCCTCTTCAGGGCGCGGACGCGGAACTGCTTTATTATCAGATGATTCTGGTAGCACTCGGGCTGGCACAGACCTGTACCCGAGGCGGTAGTACGCTCAGCATACCACAGGCCTCCGAAATCCTGGGAAAAAACGTCCGCGCTTTGCTGATGGTTATCCGCGCCGGGGCCGATGAACGGGAAAAATACATCCCGGGGGCAGGTTCCGGGCCCGGCGGCGACTTAGACTCCTATGCCATGTTCCATACCCTGGCAGGCCAGAACCATCTGCTTCAGGAGTTGCATGCTATACCGCGCTATGTCCAGGACAACGAATGGGCCGAATTGGAACGGGTGCTCCGAAATTCCTTCAATCTGACCCCTCAATCCCTCCGGGAAGCCCACCCCGGCCTCACCAAAGGAGACATCCGCATTTACATCCTCTCCCACCTCCAGTTCTCGGTCTGGGAGCAGGCCCTCCTTCTGGGCATCTCCCCCGCTTCCGTCACCAAGGCGCGCCAAAGACTGAAAGCCAAAATCTAATTACTTGTTGCTGCGGCCGATCTTAGGGAACAGATCTTTCCCGAATCCATTCTTCAACATCTTGGCAATGGCGGTGTTGGTAGCCCTGAAGCCATTGCCCAGGTCGGCATCGCCGATATAAGTCTTGCCCTGCCACAGAACAGTGCCGTCCTTCAGGCGGATCGAGGGCGTAAGCCAGGTACGGGGGCTGAAGAAAACCACCTTCTTCTTGACATCCACATGAAAAATGAAATCGGCCTCTTCAGGGGTGGGAACACTGATCCAACCGCCGGCTTCGGCGGAATAATTGGTCACATCCTCCCATTCGTCCTGAGGGAAAGCATTGTCGGTTCCTGCGAATTCGTCCACAATCTCCACATAAACCTTGTTACCTTCGGCGGTAACGTCAATAAGGCTTTGGGATTTCGCCGGGGCAGCTATCAGCAAAGCTCCAGCCACTAAAAGCAAGGCAAAGTTCAGTTTCATAGCTATTTTTTGTTTGTCAAAGTTAAGAAAAAAATTTAAAATATGGTGACCGTGGAGACAAGTGACTGATCTACAGGCCGATAAAGAAAATCGATTAGTCCGAATAGACTAATCGATTTTCCATAAGTGAATGATTGCCAGATGGTTACCTCCACGCACATTTAGGCACCGGAAGAGAAGTAGGATTTCAAAGCCTCCACATACTCGGAGAAAGCTTTCTGGCCGACAGGGGTGATACGGCAGGTGGTGCGGGGCATCTTGCCCTTGAAGCCCTTCTCCACCGTGATGTAGCCGGCGGCCGTGAGTTTGTCGATTTGCACGCTCAGGTTTCCCGAGGTGGCGCCAGTCTGCGTCTTGAGATAGGTGAAGTCGGCTTCATCTACCCCGGCCAGGATGGACATGACGGCCAGCCGAAGTTCGGAATGCAGGAGCGGATCCAGTTTGGGAAACATAGGCTACTTGTTCTGAATTTTCATCACCATGCCGGTCACCAGCAGAAGGACACCGCCCAGCGTGAAGACCAGAAGCTGAGCCTCGCTATGCACGATCATGGCAAAAACGGCTCCACCTACGCCCAGCAGAAAACCGCAGATGATAATGGTCCAGTTCTTCAGAAGGACACCGGACATACATTCGGCCAGGCCCAGGATGAGGACGATGATAAGGGAGACGTTCATGGGCACCAGGCACACGGCGATGGCGCTGAGCGTCACTGCGAAAGCGCCAAAGACGGACCATACGCCATGGAGCATCTTACTTACCTCGTTCTGCGGAAGGGACACTTCGTTCCTACCCATCATGGAGGCAACGGGATAGCCGATGGCCGGCATAGCGAACCACAGGAAGTTCCACTGCGGTTTGCCTGTAAAATGCCATAAGAAATAAATGACAAGAGAGGTTAGCGTAAGCAACATCCCCCAAAGAATGAAGTGCTTGGCGCTGTTGCGAAGAATTCCCTTCCGGCTTTTGTTGAAGGTTTCGGTGATGAGCTTCAGACTTTCCTGAGCCGTCATTTCTTTGTTTTGTTCCATTGTATCAATTGTTTAACTTGTTTTGGGATGCCTAAAAGCTGCGCAGTCTTCCGGAACCCCACTGCAAATATAAACAAGTTTACAATATAAACCAAATATTTTTCAACTTTTTTGTGGAGTACTCCCCTACTGGGCTTCTAACGCTCCATGAGCCGAAGGATTCTTAGCTTGGTCTTTTCGTTGTCGCCGCCGTAGGGATGTTCCCGGAGCGGCAGGTTGAAGAGGGTTTTGCCCGTGAGTACGGTCTGGGGATGGGTAAACTCCCGGAAGCCCCATACGCCGTGGTAGGCACCCATACCGGAATGGCCCGTACCATTGAAAGGAACGCCTTTCACCATCATGTGGATACAGACCTCGTTGATGCAACCGCCACCATACTGTTGGGTTTGCATCACGCGGTTAGCCCATTTCTTGTCTTTAGTGAACAGGTACATAGCCAGAGGGTGTTCACGCTCTGCTATAACATCCATAAGGGCATCAATCTCCGCATCCTTGAACGGGACCACGGGCAGCAGCGGGCAGAAAAGTTCGTGCTGCACGATGTGCTCGTTGATATCCACGGGATAAATGACCGTGGGAGAATAGCGCTGGGTCTGCTTGTCTCCGGTGCCACCGAAAACAATGCGGTCGCGGTATTCATCGGCCAAAGCGGCACAGCTGTCCCAGGCCCTGCCGGTGATGAGCTTGGGGTATTCGGGATTCTTCTCGGGATGCTTGCCGATCTGCGCCACAAATGCATCTTTCAGCGCCTTCAGGAAAGGTTCGGCCACTTCTTCGGCCACCGCAATCTGATTCACGTTGATGCAGATTTGCCCGGCGTTAAGGAGCTTGAAGAAGGCAATCTTGCGGGCGGCGTCCTCCAGGTTGGCATCCTTGCGCACCACAGCCCAGTTGCCGGTCTCGCCGCCCAGCTCCAAAGCCACGGGGGTCAGATTCTTGGCTGCTTCTGCCATCACGTGCTTGCCCACGGCCGGCGAGCCAGTGTAGAAAATCTTGTCGAAACGCTGAGCCAGGCACCAGTCGGCCACATCATGTCCGCCATCGATGAGGGTAACATATTCGGGCGGGAAAACCTCGGCGCAGAATTTCTTAAGCGCCGCAGTACAGGCCGATGACTTGGAGCTGGACTTGATCACCACCGTGTTGCCACCGCACATGGCAGCAGCCACTACGCCCAAGGTGAGCAGGATGGGGAAATTGAACGGGCTGATCACCAGGGAAACGCCATAAGGCATCTTATATACCTTAGTAATAGTGCTGGGGAAGCACATGAGACCGCTCCAATGATACTCCGGACGGGACCAGCGGCGAAGACCGTGAATCATCTCGTTCACCTCCGTAATAATGGGGCCGATGTCGCAGAGATAGGCCTCCACCTTGCTTCTGCCCAGGTCCTGCGCCAGGGCGGCCTCAAATTCGGCCTCATGCGCCCTAACGGCATCCCTGAGCTTTTTGAGTTGCTGGATTCTCCACTTGATAGGAAGGGTGGTGCCAGTGCGGAAGAATTTGCGCTGGGCCTCCACTATGGCGCGAATCTTACCTTCGGTGAACTCGGCGGCATCTTCAGTTGCCGCGGGTGTAACGGTCTCCAGGACCTGTTTGATCTGGTTTTCAGTCATGGTTATGGGAGAAGAATAATTAATCGAATCGGCGGCTACCAGGGGGATGAGTTCCTGGTGGTCGTATATCTTTACGGGGGATGCCATCTGATCCATTCTGCACTCCGCCAACAATTGCCGGACAGCTTGGAGAAATGCTTCGGCGGCTTCCCTATCCGGAGTATTATTATCGGCCAGCGAACAGCAGCGTGCCAGGTGGGCATATTTTTCCAGGCACACTTCCTTCTGGAATTCCAGCACGGGCATCAGCATCAGGGAGATGGCTACGCCGTGCGGGATGTGATATTTGGCGCCCACCGTGTGGGCAAAGGCGTGGACATAGCCCGCCAGCTGGGTGTTGATGGCATTGCCGCCGCACATGGCCGCCCGGCACATCCCCAAACGGGCCTCGATGTTCTCCGGTTCGCGCATGACGGTGGGCAAATGCCTAAAAATCAGGCGGATGCCTTCTATGGACATTTCAGCATCGGCCGGGTCTGCCTTTACATCGCTCACGGCACCTTCAATGCAGTGACTCAAGGCGTCAATGCCACAGGCCGCCGTCACCTGAGCCGGAGCATGAATGGTTAATTCGCTATCCAGCACCACATGGACCACATTCAGGCCGATAAGCACGGTGGAGTTCTTGACGCCGTTACTGCCCATCACTACCGCACAGACGGTGATTTCGGCGCCGGTACCGGCAGTGGAAGGGACGGCGATGATAGGAAGTGTCTTACCCGGCACCACCAGGAATTTCTGCAGCAACGTCTTGACGGGAAGGTGAGGCAGCTTCACACTGGCAGCAATGATCTTGCAGGAATCCATGACAGAGCCGCCTCCCAGCGCGATAATGCATTCGGCCTGGCTCTCGATGGCCTTCTGCTTTCCAGCCTCAATGATTCCTATATTAGGCTCTGAATGAATGTCGTTGAAGAGCGTATACCCCACACCGGCCGCCTCCAGGGATGCGACGATCGTTTTTTCATAGCCCAGGCGGCTCAAGGTTTGGTCCGTGACCAGAAGAACCTGCTTGAAGCCCTTTGAACGGCATATTTCGCCGATACTTCCCCTTGACTGATGACCCGCTGTAACTTCGGGTTCCGGAAGAGGGACTGCGTGGATAACTTCGCCCGGTATTTTGCGAATACTTTTTCTGAATGGATATGTGTCCATAAAACTATATCCTCCTTTGCAAATTTACTAATTCTTGCGCACAGTGTCAATATTTGCAAAAAACCCCGGAAGCCAATTCGCTTTCGGGGATTCTGCAAAAGGTATTAATAGGGCTTAATTGGCCGGCTTATAAGTTTTGATAACCGTCCTCTTAGTTTTCTCACCCTCACCAACGGCTGTTTTGAAGCAGAGTTCAAAGGAGATGGAGATATCCTGTTTCTTCTCGTTGAAGACTTTGTCGCAAGCGGCAATGGCCTTACTGTCATTGCTGGAATTCTTGTAAATAATGCCATCTCCGAATGTATTTCTCAGTTCCGCTGTGCACAACATGATAAAGGTGGAATTGGAACCGCTGGCACTGGCGGTGGGCTCAAGATAATAACCGCCGGCATCGGCGCCAGTGTCGGATTTGTTGCAAGAAGAGAAAGCGAAAGCCGCAACGGCTACAGCAAAGGCTGCAAGAATAGTTCTGATTTTCATAGTCAATAAACTTTAAATGAATTTGATAAGAACGCTTTATTCGCTTTCAAAGTTAATAAAATTATTTTGAAAAGTAAAGAAAGCCCTTATTCGTTAAAGCTGATTACCTGGCCCGCGCCCTCGTACAGGGTTGCAGGGCCATTTAATTCTATGGCCAACACCGTCATGTGCGGGTCCAGTACATGGGCAGGAACCTGGATGTAATACACACCCGGCGTGGCGCTCCAATCTATGTCGTTGTACTGTTTCCAGCTTAACTCCTGATCTGTCCCCACTACGCGTACACGCTGAATCTTGGACTTCAAACCCTTGATTTCCAAGGATTCATTGGGCGCATAAGGGAAATACAGGTAAAGGACATCGCCCGCCGCATTCAGGGTGGTATAGGTCTGCACATGGCCGGCAGGAATGCCGGCGCGGGTGGGATAGACAGCTTCGGCGTGCTTGGACGTCCACTGGCCCAATTCCTTCAAAACGGCCACCTCCTCTTCCGGAATGGTTCCGTCGGCACGCGGGCCGATATCCAGCAGCAGGTTGCCGCCCATAGACATGCAATCCACCAGCATACGCAGGATGGTATCGATGGACTTGAAGTCCGTATCCCGCTTGCGGAAACCCCAGGAGTCGTTGATGGTCATGCAGGTTTCCCACCAGGGAGAGGCCGGTCGGGTCACGGGAACGCCCAGTTCGGGGGTATCGTAGTCTCCGTTACCGGCAATGCGGGAATTCACAATCACTTGCGGGTTATAAGCGCGTAATTGCTGCACGATGCCAGGAGCGTCCCACTCCTCCGAGGAGAACTCCCAATCGCCGTCGAACCAGAAGAGGTCCGGATTGTAATTCTCCTGCAATTCCTTCAGCTGGGCGCTGTTGAAGGTGAGGAAATGCTGCCAGCGGTCCGGTTCCTTATGGATGTCGTAGCGGGCAGGACCGGCCCGGAACACATTGGGATAGTCTTCCCGGGGCCAGTCAATCAGGGAATAATACAGGCCCAGTTTGAGACCTCCCTGCTTGCGCACTTCTTCCACAAAAGGCGTAAGGACATCGCGTCCGGCGGCCGATGACTTCACGGCACTCACATCACCCGCCTGCGTATCCCAGAGGGCGAAACCATCGTGGTGCTTGGAGGTAATCACCGTATAGCGGGCACCGCTCTCGCGGATAAGCCGTACCCATGCTGCAGGATCGTAGGACGCGGCCGTGAAATCGGCCTCCTGGGCAAAATAGTCCTCCATGCTCACGGCGCCGTTGTGGAAGGCCCAGCTTTCGCTCCAGTCGCCGCGGGAATAGATGCCCCAGTGGATGAAGATGCCCAGCTTGGCCTGGGAGAACCACTCCATGCGGGCGGCCTTGGCCTCCGGAGTCTCCTGAGGAGCCGGGGTTGAGGTAACACAGGCCACGGCCGACAGGGCGGCCAGAACGAAAACAAGCTTTTTCATTATTTGCACAGCATTATATCCAGAATCATGCGGTCGGTGGCCTTCATGCCAGCGCTGCCGATGGTGCCGATGTTGCGAATGGTCTTCTCCACGTCGTCCTCGATGATGCCGTCCGTAGAGGGAATGCAGGTGCCCCGAAGGGCCAGCACGGCCGATTGTACCGCACAGGAAACGCCCGAAGCCACCTTCATGGCGCAGCCCACCTTGGCGCCGTCGCACACCATGCCGGTGATGTTGCCGGCCATGTTCTTGATGGCCGCGCACACCTGTTCGTAGGTTCCGCCCTGCAGATAGACAATGCCGCAGGCGCTGCCCGTAGAGGCCACCACGCAGCCGCAGAGGGCGCTCAACTTACCCAGATAGTGCTTGATATGGATGGCCACCAGGTTGCTCAGGATGAGGGCCCGGGCCAGGGGTTCGTCTTCCAGCAGGTATTTGATGGCATAGGCGATCACGGGCATGCTCACGGTAATACCCTGGTTGCCGCTACCGCTGTTGGACATGGCCGGGAGCGTGCAACCGGCCATACGGGCATCCGAGGCCGCCGCCGTCATGCCCATCGCAAAGCTCATGAAGTCGCTGCCGAAGATTTCCTTCTGGTTTTCGCGGATGGTCTTACCCACCTGCAGGCCGTAGTCCCCTATCAGGCCTTCAATGGCCAGGGCATGGTTGTAAGTGCGGTCTTCCAGAATGAAGGCAATATCCTCGTAGCGCGCCGTACAGGCGAAATCGTAGATGTCTTTGACGGTTAGGTCGTAGGTTTCCGTGTGATGTTCCTTCACCGCCGCACCCGATTCGGAACTCATGAGGATATGGTCGGCGAAACTGGTTTCCACAATGCGGTCGTGGTCGTCTTCAATCACGGCGTAGGCGTGCGGGTCCAGTTCGGCGCTGGCCACCGCGCCTTCGTCCACTGTAACCGTGGCCTTCACATACAGAAGATGATCCGTATCGGCCACGGAAATGTGCACGTGACCATCGGCCACCAGTTGCTTGGCACGGGCCACCGCTTCCGGCGTAAGACCCGCCAATACTTCCAGGCCCCGGGCCGATTCCCCACACACAGCCCCCAGCGCCGCCGCAACGGGCAAACCTACCATGCCGGTCCCCGGAATACCCACACCCATACCGTTCTTGAGGATGTTTCCGCTCACGGCCACATCCAGGCGCAGCGGGGCCGTAAGGCGCCAGTTTCCGCTGCAGGAGCAGTTCTCGCTGATGATCTCCACGGCTTTGGCCACAGCCAGCGCCACGGCGATGGGTTCCGTACAACCCAGGGCGGGTTTCACTTCCCGCTTGATGAGGGCGATGATTTCCTTATAGGTCATAGATCCAGGAATTTCACAAAAGCATCCGTATCCAGGTTATAGCCACGGGGACCAGCCAGAATGGTCCCCTCCCCATCCAGGAGGAAGTAATTGGGCTGCGCATTCACGCCGAAACGCTCCAACACAAGATAGGAGTTCACCCGGCCTACGTCTTTAAGCACCTTGCCGGTATCCGTAGTTACCCATTGGCTTTCCGGCAACTTGGTTTTATCGTCCACATACAGGGACACGATTACGTAGTTGTCCCGCAAACGCTGCAGCACCCGGGGATCGCTCCACACACGGGCTTCCATTTCCCGGCAGTTCACGCAGCCGTGGCCCGTGATATCCACGAATACTTTCTTTCCCTGCTCCTTTGCAGCCGCTATACCGTCTTCCAGATTACTATAACCGGTGAGCCCGTGCGGCAGAGAAACTTCAGAGCCGTAGAGGTTCAAAGTGGCAGGATTATCGGCCTTTTCAGGTCCTGCCGCCTGGAAACTTCCCAGTACGAAATCCTGTGTCTCCAGGGGCGGCAGATAGCCGCTGAGGGCTTTCAGGGGCGCGCCCCACATGCCCGGAATCAGATACACCACAAAGGCGAAATCGGCGATGACCAGGGCTAAGCGGCCCACGGAAATATACTCCAGCGGACTGTCGTGCTTGAAACGGATCTTGCCAAGCAGATACAGGCCCAACAGGGAGAAACATACGATCCAGATGGCCAGATACACTTCGCGGTCCAGCAGGTGCCAGTGGTAGGTTTGGTCGGCCACGCTAAGGAATTTCAGGCCCAGGGCCACTTCCACGAAGCCCAGCACCACCTTTACGCTGTTGAGCCAGCCGCCGCTCTTCGGGAGTTTCTTCAGCACCGAAGGGAAGAAGGCCAGCAAGGCAAACGGCAGGGCGAAAGCGATGGAGAAGGCCAGCATGGTGACCATGGGAGTCCAGAATTCGCCCTGGGTGCTCTTGATGAGCACGGTTCCCACGATGGGGCCGGTGCAGCTGAAGCTCACCAGCACCAGCGTAAGGGCCAGGAAAAACACGCCCAGAAGGCCTCCCTTGCTACTTTTTGCATCGGCCTTGGTGGTCCAGCTGGACGGCAAGGTGATCTCAAACGCACCGAAGAAAGAGGCCGCGAATACCATGAAAATCACGAAGAACAGGATGTTCGGGAGCCAGTGGGTGGCCAGCCAGTTGAAGATATCGGCCGTTACGCCGGCTCCGCCCAGCAGCCATGTGAGGCCGATGATAATGCAAATGGGGACCGTATACAGCAGCACGATGAACAGCCCGTACATGGCGGCTTTGAAGCGACCTCCTGTCTCCTGCTTGATGAAGAACGATACCGTCATAGGTACCATGGGGAACACGCAGGGTGTCAGGAGCATCAGGAAGCCCCAGAGGATGGCCTCCAGAATCAGGCCCCACAGGCTGCCGCCTTTTTCATTTCCGGCTGCTCCGGGAACCTCCACCGGCACGGAGAACGTCCATTCCTCCGGCATCTGGCAAAAATCGCCGCTGCAGGCACTCCAGGTAACGCTTCCTTCCACAGTGGCCGACCCGTTGATCTGCAAATCCTGCCGCAGTACATAGGTGCCTGTTACCACTTCTTCCCCCTTGTAATCACTGGGAGTAAACTCCTCCGTGGGGGCACCGGCCAGGAATACCTGGTCCGTGGTATTCACTTCCAGCAAAGTTCCTGCATAGGGATCGGACATGGGATGGACATAATAGTCCTTGTCCACCTGTCCGGTCACCACCAACTGGTAGCGGTCACCCTCCGTAGGATGAACCGCCGCCTTCCACACCACGCTGGCATTAAACTGCAAAAGCAGAAGCAGCGCTGTAAGGATATGTGTCATGTTAAATTAGATTTCCGATGCGAATTCTTCCATGGGCTGACGTTCCCAGTGCCTTTGGCTGGGAGCGGCAGTTGCGATGCCCACCGGAAGCATGCAAACCACCTCATAGCCGGCGGTCTCAGGGAAATCGGCCTTGATCTTGGCGGGATCGAAGGAGCCGATCCAGATATTGCCCAGGCCCCAGGCGGTAGCTTCCAGCATGATGTGCGTACCTACGATGGCGGCGTCTACATCGGCCAGATTCTTACCGTCGTACTTGCGCACCCAGGCGGCATCCTGCCTGGCGCCCACCATGAACACCACGGGGGCGTTGAAGGTATAATCCGTTGCTCCGCGCAGCTTGTCCAGGGCTTCCGGGCTCTTGACCACCCACACGTGCACCGGCTGCTTGTTGGCGGCCGAAGGGGCCACGCGGGCAGCCTCCAGGATATGGTTGATCTGGATTTCCGTCAGGGGTGTATCCTTGAATTCCCGGCAGGAATAACGCTCCTTGGCCAGGGCGTAGAACTCGCTTTCGCGGGTGGGCAGACGATCCGGAACATCCGTGAAATTAGCACGTTTGTGGATGTTGGTAATGTCACTGAGTTTCTGCAGGATTTTACTCATGGCTAATCTGTTTTATTATTGGAAGCCCAATATACATTATTTTCTGCTCTTTTACAAATTTCCCCCTCTGCGACAAAACAAGTCTCTCCCCCTAGGGAACACGAAAAAACCTGCCACGTGGCAGGTTTTCGAGTGGCCCCAGCAGGATTTGAACCTGCGACCCACGGATTATGAGTCCGCTGCTCTAACCGCTGAGCTATGGGGCCAAGAAAGCAGTCTGGGGCCAGACTGCTTTTCTCATACTGCAAGGGCTAGCCTCACACTTTGATTTCGACCTCGACGCCGGAGGGAAGCTCGAGCTTCATGAGGGCGTCTACGGTTTTGGCGTTGGAATCGTCGATGTCGATCAGACGAACATAGGAGTCCAACTCGAACTGCTCGCGGCTCTTCTTGTTCACGAAGGTGGAGCGGTTCACAGTGAAGATCTTCTTGTTGGTAGGAAGCGGAATGGGACCAACTACCTTTGCACCCGTTGCCTTCACTGTATCGACGATCTTGGCGGCGGACTTGTCCACCAGCATGTGATCGAAAGATTTCAGCTTGATTCTGATTTTCTGGCTCATATCAATTACTTTTTAACTTTTTGCTAAATTTTTACTCGTCGTCAACTACCCGGTAACCGCTCTTCTCGATGATTTCCTTGGCCAGGTTGGCGGGAACTTCGGCGTAGTGGTCGAACGTCATGGTACTGGTGGCGCGTCCGGAGGACAGCGTACGCAGCACGGTCACGTAACCAAACTGCTCCGAGAGCGGAACATAGGCTTTGACGATGCGTGCTCCATTGGCGGTAGAGTCCATGGCCACAATCTGGCCGCGGCGGCGGTTGAGGTCGCCCACGATGTCACCCATGTAGTCTTCGGGGGTAACCACCTCCAGACTCATGATGGGTTCCAGCAGGACGGGCTTGCACTTGGGGCAAGCGTGACGGAAGGCCATGCGGGCGGCCAGCTCGAAGGAGAGCTGGTCCGAATCCACCGGATGGTAGCTGCCGTCGATGACCTCCACCTTCAGGGAAGGCACCTCGTATCCGGCAAGGACACCATTCAGCATAGCCGACTGGAAACCCTTTTCGATGGACGGGATGAATTCCTTGGGGATGTTGCCACCCTTGACCGAATTGATGAACTGAAGACCCTGTACGCCTTCATCGGCAGGAGAGATATTGACGATAATGTCTGCGAACTTACCGCGGCCGCCGGTCTGCTTCTTAAAGACTTCGCGGAGCTGGTGGCTGGCGGTAATGCTTTCCTTGTAGTTCACCTGCGGGGCGCCCTGGTTGATATCCACGCCGAATTCACGACGCAGACGGTCCACGATGATGTCCAGGTGGAGCTCACCCATGCCGCTGATCACGGTCTGGCCGGTTTCATGATCGCTCTTCACCGTGAAGGTGGGATCTTCCTCGGCCAGTTTGGCCAGGGCGATACCCAGCTTATCCAAGTCTTTCTGGGTCTTGGGCTCTACGGCGATACCGATCACGGGATCCGGGAACTCCATGGTTTCCAGGGTGATGGGCTTTTCCTCCAGGCACACGGTATCACCGGTGCGCAGGTCTTTGAAGCCCACGGCAGCGCAGATGTCACCGGCCTCCACGAACTCGATGGGGTTCTGATGGTTGGAGTGCATCTGATACAGGCGGGCTACCCTTTCCTTCTTACCGGTGCGCGTGTTGAACACGTAGGAACCGGCGTCCAGACGGCCTGAATAGGCGCGCAGGAAGGCCAGACGGCCCACGAACGGATCCGTGGCAATCTTGAACACCAGCGCGCAGAACGGCTCATCGGCCGAAGGTTTGCGGGTGATTTCGTCACCGGTGCGGGGATGGGTGCCCTTAACGGCGCCCTTGTCCAGCGGAGAAGGCAGATACCGCATCACGGCATCCAGGAGGAACTGTACGCCCTTGTTCTTGAAGGAAGAGCCGCAGCAGGCAGGAACGATCTGCATGGAAATGCAGCCCTTGCGGATAGCGGCGATGATTTCTTCCTTGGTAAGGGAGTCGGGATCCTCGAAGTACTTCTCCATGAGGGTCTCATCGCATTCTGCAGCCGTTTCCAGGAGGATGTCCCGCCAGCGGGCGGCTTCACCCTTAAGGTCGGCCGGGATCTCGCCTTCGTGATAGTTGACGAGTTCCTCGGAGCCATCGTAGAAGATGGCTTTCATGTCGATGAGGTCCACAATGCCTTCGAACTTGTCTTCGGCACCGATGGGAAGGCAGATGGGAACGGCCGTGGCGCCCAACTTGGTCTTGATTTCTTCCACACAGGAGAGGAAATCGGCGCCCACGCGGTCCATCTTGTTCACATACGCGATCTTAGGCACGCCATACTTGTCGGCCTGGCGCCATACGGTCTCGCTCTGAGGCTGTACGCGACCCACAGCGCAGAAAGTAGCCACGGTGCCGTCCAGTACACGCAGGCTGCGCTCCACCTCTACGGTGAAGTCCACGTGTCCGGGAGTGTCGATCAGGTTGATCTGGTAGGTTTCGCCGTTGTAGTGCCAGAAGGCGGTGGTGGCGGCAGAAGTGATGGTGATACCCCGCTCCTGCTCCTGCACCATCCAGTCCATGGTGGCAGCTCCTTCGTGCACCTCCCCGATCTTGTGCGTTTTCCCGGTATAATACAGGATGCGCTCGGACGTGGTGGTCTTACCGGCATCGATGTGCGCCATGATGCCGATATTGCGTGTGTATTTAAGATCTCTCTTTGCCATTTAGCATGCAGCTTAGAAACGGAAGTGTGCAAAGGCCTTGTTGGCCTCGGCCATTCTGTGCATATCTTCCTTGCGCTTGAATGCACCACCTTCGTTGTTGAAAGCAGCGACGATTTCGGCGCAAAGTTTTTCTGCCATCGAGTGACCGGAACGCTTGCGGGCGAACTGAATCATGTTCTTCATGGCCACGGAGACTTTCCGTTCCGGACGCAACTCGGTCGGCACCTGGAAGTTGGCACCACCGATACGACGGGACTTAACCTCGATCTGAGGGGTCACGTTCTCGAGTGCTTTCTTCCAAATATCGAGAGGAGCCTGGTCAGAATCTTTCATCTTCTCGCCTACCATGTCGATGGCATCATAAAAGATAGCAAATGCGATACTCTTCTTTCCTTGCAGCATAAGATTGTTCACGAAACGGGTAACCTCCACATCGTGAAACTTAGGATCAGGAAGTAGAATCCTCTTTTTAGGCTTCGCTTTTCTCATTTTGAAAAAGAATTAAAGGTGAAAATTACTTCTTAGCTTTGGCTTTCTTGGGACGTTTGGCGCCATAGAGGGAACGAGACTGAGTACGTCCATCTACGCCGGCGGTATCCAAGGCACCTCTAAGGATGTGGTAACGTACACCGGGAAGGTCCTTTACACGACCGCCACGGACCAGCACGATGCTGTGTTCCTGGAGGTTGTGGCCTTCGCCCGGGATGTAGGCGTTGACCTCTTTAGCGTTGGAAAGACGAACACGGGCTACCTTACGCATAGCGGAGTTCGGCTTTTTAGGGGTCGTCGTGTAAACACGAAGACATACGCCACGCTTCTGAGGGCAAGCATCCAACGCACGAGACTTACTCTTTACTTCGAGGGCCTCGCGTCCTTTACGGACAAGTTGTTGAATTGTAGGCATAAATGTTTGTTAATAAAAAAGTTATAGTTACAACCCATTTTGAAGGGCTTATGTCCCCGCAAAATGGGCTGCAAAGATAAGAAAAATATTTTAATTAACAAAGTTTTGAACAGGGGCGGCTACTGTCAACGCTTCTTCTGGGGCTTGATGTAACGGACGTAACCGATCTGGACACCTATGAGGTCCAGTTTACGCAGCACGTTAAACTGGGAGATATGTCCCTGGTTGCTCACCTGGCCGTTTGAATATTTGTTCTGGTTGGTGCGGCTGTAGGAGATGCCCACGACGGGGAGAAGAACCTGAAGGGAGCTTCCGTCACGCAGGCGGGCCATGGCTCCTACATTAAGGTGCAGTCCCACGTTGAAACCGGAAGAGACGCGCTGGTTGGACAGATCGCGGTAAGGGGTAATGTTGCGTTCCCGGATGTTCCCTTCTGCATCTTTATATTTTTCCGTATCGATGATGCCACAGGACATGGTGTTGACATAGCGGCCATACAGTTGGAGTTCGCCCAAAAAACCGAATATTTTGCTGCCGAATACCGACAGATACTTGTCCATGTATACCGATCCGCCCCAGCTGTTGTTGTGCATGTGGCGGTTAAGAAGTTCTAACTCACCCACCGAACCCAGACTGAGGTTCAAGTCCGAATCCAGCAGGTATCCGCTGTAGTTCAGCTTTACGCCCACTGCAAGGTCATCGGCCACAAAATAAGCGAACTTGGGGGAGAAATTATAGATGTGCAGCTTTCCGTTGCCGATATTCAGGAAGGAGAGGATGGAATAACCGTCTCCCAGATTGTTGCCGCCTATAATAAAGTTACGATAGCCGCCGCTGAAACCGAAAGCGCGGCTTCCTTTTTCAATAAAGACAGTACGACCCTTCTTCTCATCCGTGAAACGGTCCAGGACGCCGTCAATGAGTTTCTTCTTCTCTTGGGCAAAGGAAGACAGGGACACCAGCATCAGGAAAATGGCGAATAGTTTTTTCATCTGTATTCAATTTTTAAGCAATCATACAAATATACAAATTTTTTTTGTTCTTGAGTCTTTTTCCCGTAATGATAAGGGTGACAGGACCCTTGCCCGAAGCTACATTTGGCATGACTTGATAATACGGCAGGAATTCATTATTTTCGCATACTTATGAGACAGAAGCTATTCTTACTTTGGGCCCTGGCCCTTCTCCTTCCCTTTTTTCAGGCATGGGCGGCAGAGCCTCTCAGCCCTAAGGACAGCCTTTCGGCCGATGGACCCTATATCCTGTACGGCGCCGATGGCGTGAACATAATTAGGGTGGATACCCAGGGAAACATCCTGCAGAACCACTGGGATCAGTTGCCGGAAAACTACACCTTCCAGGTTACCGATCACCGGGGCCAGTATCCCTTCGAGGTACAGCTGAGACCCTTCAAACGGGCCGCCTGGCTGCTCCAGGATACCCCGGAGCGCACCTTTGTGATGTCGGATCCCCACGGCCGGCTGGATTGCGTGGTGAATCTGCTGCAGGGGAACCAGGTCATTGACACCGATTTACACTGGGTCTATGGCCCCAATCGGCTGGTGGTGATAGGAGACATCGCCGACCGCGGAAAAGACGTGACGGCCATCTACTGGTTCTTCTACAAGTTGCAGCAGGAAGCGGCCGATGCCGGCGGTTCGGTGGTAATGCTCCTGGGCAATCACGAGCCCATGGAATTCGCCGGGGACATGCGTTATGCAGAGCCCAAGTACAAAATCCTGCCGCGTCTGCTGGAGATGGAGTACAAGGACCTCATCGGTCCGGATTCGGAACTGGGCCGATGGATAGCCAGCTGGAACACGGTTAGCATCCTGGGCCGGGATCTGTATGTCCACGCCGGTATCGGCAAGGATTTCTACGACTGGAACCTTCCCATCCCGGAGGTGAACGCCAAAATCAGCAAGTCCCTGTTCATGAAAAACAAAGCCCGGAAGGCCCTTAACGACACCCTGGACTTCCTTTACGGCTCTTACGGTCCCATCTGGTACCGGGGTCTGGTGATGAAGGAGGCTAAGCGCCGCCCTGTATCGGCCGATACCCTGGACCTGATCCGCACCCGTTATAATGTGGACCATATCATCGTGGGTCACACCATTTTCAAGAATGTTAGAACTTTCTATGACGGCCGCGTGATAGATGTGAACGTGAACAACGCCGAAAACCGCAGGAAGCACCGCAGCCGCGCCCTCCTCATTGAGAACGGCCAATATTTCTCCGTAACGGATTACGGTAAGCGCAAACAATTGAGATAAAACGGATTAGTATGAAAAGATATTCCCTTTTACTGAGTATTTTCCTGACCCTGAGCGCAGCCGCCCAGCCCGGCGGCCGCCAATTGTGGAACGAAGGATGGACCTTTTCTAAAGATGGCGCCTCCCGCGTCCTGAACCTGCCGCACGACTGGGGCGTGGAACAGCCTTTCGTACAGGAGAACCCCGGCGAAACCGGCAAACTGGCGTGGTGGGGACAGGCCACCTACAGCAAAACCCTCACTGTTCCTTCTCTGGACAAAGACTGGCGACTGGAGGTGGACGGCGCCTTCTCCAATGCCAAGGTGTATGTTAACGGGGCCGAAGCCGGAGGCTGGCCTTACGGCTACGCCTCCTGGGCCGTGGAACTGAACCCCTGGCTCAAAGAGGGGGACAATCTCATAGAAATCAAACTGGACAACAAGCCGGAAAGTTCCCGCTGGTATCCCGGCGGCGGCATCTACCGCAATGTATGGATCACCTGCTCGGAGAAAACCGCCGTGGCCCATTGGGGCACCTATGTGACCACGCAGGCCGATGGCAGCAGTGCTGTGGTTAAGTTGTGCACTCGCATCAAAACGGATCATCCGCAGCAGATTACGCTCACTACGGACATCCTCCACAAAGGGGAGGTGGTGGCCTCGGATACCCGCACCGTGTCCATTTATAATGGCAAGCCGGTGGAGCAGACCTTCTCCATCGACCAGCCGTGCCGATGGTCTCCGGAAAAGCCGGAACTGTATGTGGCGCGCACTACTATCGGCCCGGAAACTTATGAAACGTCTTTCGGCATCCGGGAGGCGGAGTGGCGCACCGACGGCTTTTACCTGAACGGCGTCAAGACCTTCCTGAAGGGCGTGTGCCTGCACCACGATGCCGGTGCGCTGGGCGCCGTTTGGAACGATGACGCCTGGGTGCGCCGCCTTACCATGCTCAGGGAGATGGGCTGTAACGCCATCCGCACCAGCCACAACCCGCCGGCGCCGGAGCTGCTGGACCTGTGCGACAGCATGGGCTTCCTGGTGCTGGACGAACTTACGGACACCTGGACCTGGCCCAAGAAGGAGAACGGCTACGCCACCCTTTTTGAAGAATGGGCCGAAAAAGACCTGGTGGCCATGATCCACCGGGACCGCAACCACCCCAGCGTGATTGCCTGGAGTATCGGCAACGAATGCGGAGAACAGGGCGACAGCACCCGCTGGTGGATTCCCCAAATGCTCACGGATATCTGCCATCGCGAAGACCCTACCCGTCCCACTACGGCAGGTAATGACAACCCCGGCGCGGCCTTTACGGGCTATGCCGCTACTCTGGATGTTTACGGTTTCAATTATAAGCCGCACCTGTATGAGAAGTTCCGCGACACCCATCCCGACCAGCCGGTTTATGGCTCCGAAACGGCCTCCTGCATATCTACGCGCGGATATTACCGCTTCCCGGTGGAGCAGGAGAAGGGAAAAGGCTGGGACATGAACCCGCCTTTCCAGGTGAGTTCCTACGACCTCTATGCTCCCGGATGGGCCTCCAAGCCAGATTATGAATGGCAGTACGAAGATCAGGTGCCGGAATGCGCCGGCGAGTTTGTATGGACCGGCTACGACTACCTGGGTGAACCCACGCCCTTCAACATGGACCCTTCCGTATTCACCAACTTCCACTCCGAGGAAGAGAAGGAAGCCTATCGCAAGATGGTGGCCAGCTGGGGGCAGGTGATCAGCGACGTACCGCTGCCGTCGCGCAGCTCCTATTTCGGTATCATCGACCTGGCCGGTTTCCCCAAGGACCGTTATTGGTTGTACCAGGCCCGCTGGCGGCCGAACCTTCCCATGGCGCACATCCTGCCGCACTGGACCTGGCCCGGCCGTGAAGGGCAGGTGACCCCGGTGCATGTGTACACTTCCGGCGATGAGGCCGAACTCTTCGTGAACGGCGTTTCCCAGGGCCGGAAGGTTCGGGACGGATACCGTTTTGTGTGGGACGAGGTAGTATATCGGCCCGGAACGGTGGAGGTCATTGTGTACAAAAACGGGAAGGAATGGGCGCACGACAAAGTGGTCACCGCCGGCAAAGCCGCCATGCTGTCGGCCTCCGTGGACTATGCCGGGGAAGATCTTATTTACGTAACGATGGATGTGCTGGACAAAAAAGGTACCCTGGTTCCCGATGCCGATAATCAGCTCATTTTCAGCGTAAAAGGCCCTGCCGAAATCATTGCGGCCGATGCAGGTGACCCTACTTCCCACGTGCCGTTCTACAGCAAACAGATCCCCGCCTTCCACGGGAAAGCATCGGCCATTGTGCGCCGCACCGGCGAGGGGCCTGTTAAGGTCATTTGTAAGGCGAAAGGGCTGAAAACCGGAACTCTTGTACTATAATTGTTTTTGTCGCGGGGATTTGCTAACTTCGCCATATACAAGTTCATCCATCCAGAAATGAAAAGAATCCTTCCTATTATCGGCCTGCTGATTTGCTTCACGCTCCAGGCCCAAAAGCCGCAAGAGCCCAATAAAGTACAAAAGGCCGATTATGCCCAGGCCGCCCGCTTCTCCAGCAAGAGCATCCGGAACATGGTGTACAGCACCCGGATCCGCCCCAATTGGTTCGCCCACAGCGACAAATTCTGGTACAGTTGGAAAACGGCCGAAGGCACCCGTTATTACCTGGTAGACGCCGCCACCGGCACCAAGCAGGAAATCTTCGACATGGACAAACTGGCCCGCCAGCTCACGGAAGTGACCCGCGACCCTTACGATGCCCAGCACATGAACCTGCGGCTGGAACTCAAAGAGGACAAACGCTTCCAGTGGGACCTCAAGTCCAAGACCGAAAAACGGGACAGCGCCGGCAATACCACCGGCAAGTTCGTGGAATATCGTTTCTACTATGATATCGCCACCAAAACCCTCACCTGGGACACCGAGGAGCATCCCGACGAATATCCCAACTGGGCGCATGTAAGCCCGGACGGCTCCATCGGCCTGTATGTGAAGAACCACAACCTGTGGGTGATGGACCGCGAGAATCTGAAAAAAGCCGCCAAGGATCCCAAGGACACCACCCTGGTGGAACGTGCCCTCACCACCGACGGAACCAAGAACCACTCCTGGCTCAGCGATAATTACAACGGCGACATGGAAGCCGATTCCACCGCCCGTAAGTTCGCCCGCGGCAGCTGGTCGCCGGACGGCAAGCACTTCGCCCTGCTTCGCTGGGACATGAGCGCCGTAAAGGAATTCTGGGTGATCAACTCCATTGCCAAGCCCCGCCCGGAACTGGAAGCCTACCATTACCAAATGCCTGGCGAACCCGGTCCCAAGGGAGAGCTCTGCATCCTGGATCTGGATGGTAACGTGAAAAAAGTGGCCTGGAACGCCTTCAAAGATCAGGACGGCGACATCCTGAACGCCGAAATGAAGGCCGAGGACGCCTATAAAGACTACCGCAGCATGAAATGGCTGGGCGACGACAAAGGCTTCTACATGCTTCGTGGCAGCCGCGACCTCAAACGCTGGGATCTGTGCCGCGTAGACCTGGCCGCCGACAGCACCCGCACCGTGGTGTCCGAACGGATGAACACCTATGTGGAAACCCGCCAGCCCAAGTTCCTGCCGGGCGGCGATTTCGTCTGGTGGAGCGAACGCAACGGTTGGGCCAACCTGTACCTCTATGGCCCGGATGGCACCCTTAAGAAGAACCTCACCGAAGGCTCCTTCCACATTGAAGACGTGCTGGGCGTGGCAAGCGGCTATCTGGTGGTGAGCGCCTGTGGTGTGAACCCCAATGAAAACCCCTACCAGATGCACAATTACCGCGTGCCCCTCGCCGGCGGCCCCATGGTGCAGCTGGACATGGACGACATGGACGTCCTGGCCACCGCCTCCGACAACGGTAAATACATAGTGGCCAACTACTCCCGCGTGGACTACAAGCCCGCCGTAATGCTGGTGAACACTGCCACGGGCAAGCGCACCCACCTGGAAGAGGCCGATTTCTCCCGCCTGCTGGCTGCCGGCTATAAGTTCCCGGAGCGTTTCAAGGTCAAGGCGGCCGATGGCATCACGGACCTCTGGGGCGAAATGCATAAGCCCTTCAACTTCGACTCCACCAAGGTGTACGCCATCGCCGATTACGTCTATCCCGGCCCGCAGGTAGAGGCCAACGACATCTCCTGGCGCTTCAACCTGCGCACCGACCAACTGGCCCAGCTGGGCATGATCGTGATCACCGTGGGCAACCGCGGCGGCCATCCCAACCGTTCCAAGTGGTACCACAACTACGGCTACGGAAACCTCCGCGACTACGGCCTGGAAGACCAGAAATACGCCATCCAGCAGTTGGCCGCCCGCCACAAGTGGATTGATATCGAGCGCGTGGGCATCCACGGCCACTCCGGCGGCGGTTTCATGTCCACGGCCGCCATCCTGCAGTACAACGACTTCTTCAAAGCCGCCGTCTCCTGCGCCGGCAACCACGACAACAGCATCTACAACCGCTGGTGGAGCGAACAGCACCACGGCATCCAGGAAAAGGTTTCCAAGGGAGACACCTCCTTCGTGTACAACATCAAGACCAACCAGGAGATTGCCTCCCGCCTCAAGGGCCACCTGATGCTGGTACACGGCGACATTGACAACAACGTGAACCCCGCCAACACCATCCGCGTGGTGAACGACCTTATCAAAGCCCACAAGCGCTTCGAGCTTGTAATCCTCCCCGGCCAGCGCCATGGCTTCGGCGACATGAACGACTACTTCTTCTGGAAAATGGCCGATTGGTATTCCCGCTGGCTCATCGGCGACAAACGGGAACGCCCGGTAGATGTGATACAGCTGAACAATGACTAAAACCATGAAAAAACTTTCGGGCCTGGCCGCCGTCCTGCTCGTAGCGGCGGCCTGTCACCCGTTCCGGGCGGCTCTTTACGAAGACGACCTGGCGCTTCCGCTGGCGGAAGACCAGGCCGATACCCTCTTTTTCTCCGTGAGCCTGGAGTATGCGAAAAAAGGCCTGCCCCAGGAAGTGCTGGACCAGATGAACGGCACCATTCTCACCCAGGCTTTCGACCTGGAGGATGCACCGGGCACTGTGGAGGAAACAGCCGTCCGCTACCGCGAGAATCTCATTGACGAATACCTGCTGGAAAACGGCGCCCCTGAAAAGGAAGGCATCCGCACATGGGAAGACCACCTGGAGGGCTCTTTCACGGAGAACTACAAACAGTGGAAAAACTACCTGCTCAGCTACTACAGTTTCCGCGGCGGCGCGCATGGCATCCAGACCCTGAGCCAGATTGTCTTTGACAAAAACACCGGCATTCCCCTCACGGAGGCCGATTTGTTCGCCGATGGCTACACCCAGCCCGTAGCGGCCCTCATGCAGGAGCAGGTACGTAACACCATGCAGGCCGACGATCCGGAACTGGCCGAACTGGTAGAACTGGAAGCCATCGTACCCAACGGAAACTTCTCCGTGGGAAAGGATGGTATCCAATGGCTGTTCCAGCCGTATGAGGCCGGTCCCTATGCCCTGGGCATCATCACCGCCGCCCTCAGTTGGGAACAAGTAAAACCTTATTTGAAATAGTTATGGATAATCAATGGATCGTAACTGAGATTGACGGGAAGGTTGCCTCCATTGCCACCGACTACCGGCATCTCCCGCGCATCGCCGCGGAAATCGCCAAACTGCCCGCAGAGGAAACCTTCTCCCTGGGCACGCGGAAGATCGACACAGAAGAGCTTCTGGAATTCGCCACCTATCTCAAGTGGGAAGACCTCCGGCTCTTCGGCACTCCCTTCCAGATGAACGTGTGGAAGAAGCTCTTTGATCTGCCCCGGAAGCTGTACAGCTACACGGAACTGGCTGCCCTGGTGGATAACCCTCAGGGCGTACGCGCCGTGGCCCACGTGGTGGCCCTGAATCCTGTGGCGTATGTAATCCCCTGCCATCTGGTGGTGCCCAAGGAGTCGCTGGACAAAGCGGCCGAAATCCACTCGCTGGCGCAAAAGACGCTGTTTAAAGGGAGCGACCTGTACCTGCTGAACAGCCTGGACGTGGGCGCCTACGCCTATGGCAGCGAGCTTAAACGCGAACTCATCAAACGGCAGTTGGCAGAATGAAGCTGCTGGAAGTATGCTGCGGCAATCTGGACAGCGTGCACGCCGCCGTTAAAGGCGGAGCGCCGCGCATAGAACTTTGCAGCGCCCTGGAGCTGGACGGCCTCACGCCTTCCTGGGAAGACCTCCGCACCGCCCGTGCCCTTTATCCCCATCTTACCATCCATGTGCTCATCCGGCCCCGTCCCGGAGATTTCTGCTACTCCCCTGCCGAAATACAGCAAATGGCGGCCGATATCCGCACGGCCCTTTCCCTGGGGGCCGATGGCATCGTTATCGGCTGTCTCACACCGGAAGGCGATGTAGACATTCCCGCCATGCAGGTTTTTATGGCCGATGCCCGCAATGTCACTTTCCACCGGGCTTTCGACGTTTGCCGCCGGCCGTTCGATGCGCTGGAAGCGATCATCGGCCTGGGCTGCAGCCGTCTGCTCACTTCCGGACAGGCGCCCACGGTGGCCGAAGGAACCGACATGGTCCGCGCCCTGCGTGAGCAGGCCGCCGGACGGGTCGGCCTGCTGCCCGGCTGCGGGGTAACGCCCCGGAATGCCCGTCGCATCCTGGAACTCACCGGCTGCACGGAAATCCACGCCTCTGCCTCAGAGACGAAAAACGGCCGCAAGGTAACGTCTGCGCGTACCGTTGCGGCCATCCTGCGTCAAATCAATGCGCCTATAGCTTGATG
This sequence comes from Candidatus Cryptobacteroides sp., assembly GCA_045226315.1. GTDB lineage: Bacteria > Bacteroidota > Bacteroidia > Bacteroidales > UBA932 > Cryptobacteroides. The sequence continues at coordinate 37,903 of JBGVCF010000027.1, read as the reverse complement.
ATTTTCCTTTCCTGGGCATTGATGGAAACACTCTGCTGATACACCTGTTTCCCGCCCTTGGTCACGCGGACTTCGTGCGTGCCGGGGGTGAGCGTAATGATGTTTCCGGCCATTTCCTGGAGTTCCTTCATGCTGCCAGAACTCTTCACCTGGATGGTTTCCTTCTGATATTGTTTGCCATCCACTGTTACCAGGATGCTCTCCTGGGAATCGGCGGTAAAGACCAGGTAGGCCTCGGCCGACTTGTTGGCCCTGGCGGGCGTTGAAGCCTTGGTGGTAGTGGTGGACGTTGTGGTGGTGGTCACGGCCGGGGTGCTCACGCCGCATCCGGCAAGTGCTAGCAGGGCAAGAGCCCCAAGGATCAGTTTTTTCATCGTCTGTTCAATTTGTACAAATATACGCCTTTTCCGGGATATTTCGTACCTTTGTCATCGTGACTTTATTCCTTACCGGCAGCCCCACCCGTTTCGGGGAACCCGCATTCACCAGGGACAACGGTTTTCTGGCCGAGGTCCAGGCCGCACTGGCCCAGGTTACCGGGCCGGACCGCCTTCCGTGCGTGCTGCTGATAAGCGCCGCCCCGGACGACAAAGGCTTCACGGCGTCGGTGAAAAAAGGCATGAGCGACTGCATCCACGCCTCCGGCATCCGGACGGCCAGCATCACCATGCTGGACCGTCACAACGCCGCCCAAACCCCGGAACTGGTGAAAAAGGCCGATTGGATTGTCCTCTGCGGCGGCCACGTGCCCACCCAGAACAAGTTCCTGCACGAAATCGGCCTGAAAGAGCTGATCCAAGACTTCCCGGGCGTGGTCATGGGATGCAGCGCCGGCAGCATGAACTGCGCCGGTATGGTGTATTCCCACCCGGAACTGCCCGGCGAGGCCGTAGACCCGAATTACCGGCGCTGGCTCAAGGGTCTGGGACTTACCCACATCCAGCTGGTGCCCCACATGGAGCAGGTGCGCTACGCCCAGGTGGACGGTCTGCGTCTGTTCGAAGACGTGGCCTTCCCCGACAGCTGGAACCACCGTTTCTACACGTTCCGCGACGGCGGTTACGTGATCCAAAAGCCCGGGAAGAGGCCCGAACTCCGCGGCGAGGCCTTTGAAATCACCCGAGGCGCCATGCATCGCATATCTGAAGAAAACAAATCCTATAGTTTTATGAACCTCATTTTTATCTCTCCCCATTTCCCGGAAACCTATTGGCATTTCTGCGCCGGCCTCAAGGCCAATGGCGTGAATGTACTGGGTATCGCCGACACCAACTTTGAGAACCTCCCCTGGGGCCTCAAGGAAAGCCTTTCCGACTATTACAAGGTGCACAACCTGGAAGACTACGACGAAATGTACCGCGCCGTGGCCTTCTTCGCGCACAGATACGGTAAAATTGACTGGATTGAATCCAATAATGAGTGGTGGCTGGAGCAGGACGCCCGCCTCCGCACGGACTTCAACGTGAACACCGGCATCAAGAACGACCACATCGCCGCCATCAAGAACAAGAGCGAGATGAAGAAATACTACGCTCTTGGCGGTATCCCCACCGCACGGCAGATCAAAGGGTCGGAAGGCGATGCCAAAATCAAGGCCTTCGTGAAGAAGACCGGTTTCCCCGTCATTGCCAAGCCCGACAACGGCATGGGCGCCGGCGGCACCACCAAGATCAACAATGCGGACGAGCTGGCCACCTGGCTAAACAACCACGCCCAGGATATGGGCTACTATGTCATTGAAGAGTTCATTACCGGCCTCCTGGTTAGCTACGACGCCATTTTCAACTCCAAGGGCGAACCCATCTTCGAGAACAACACCATTTTCCCCACGCCCATCATGGAGATTGTTCACGGCAACCTGGAAACCTGCTACTGGACCAACAAGACCGTTCCCGCCAAACTCTCCGCCATCGGCCGCCGCACCGTGAAGGCTTTCGGCATCACCAGCCGCTTCGTCCACTTGGAATTCTTCCAGCTGGACCGCGACCGTGAAGGCCTGGGCAAGAAGGGCGACTATGTGGGCCTGGAAGTGAACATGCGCCCGCCGGGAGGCTACACCCCCGACATGATGAACTTCGCCCACTCTACCGACGTCTTCCAGATCTGGGCCGATATGGTGGCCTTCGACGAGGCCCGAAAGCCCCTGGGAGAGCAGTATTTCTGCGCCTACGCCGGCCGCCGCGACGGCATTGGCTACAAGAACAGCCACAATGATATCATGCAACGCTACGGCTCAGATATCAGTATGGCCGAAAGGGTCCCCGACGCCCTGGCCGACGACCTCTGCAACTTCGCCTACATTGCCCGCTTCAAGGAAAAGAAAGACATTGAAACCTTCTTCAAGTATGTAACGGAGAAGTAACAATAAAAGCGGCAGCCCTTTCGGGTTGCCGCTTATTGTTTACCGATCGACAGATTAGTCGGCCAGGGAGAAGCGCTTGAAAGCGAGAACCTTGGCTTCCGGATCCACGGCCTTGAGGGCTGCGGCCACGGTGCTCTTGTCGTCGCTGAGCTGATACTCCTGCTCCATGAGGGTGTTTTCCTTCAGGAACTTCTGGATACGGCCGTTCACGATACCGTTGATCATCTGAACCTTCTGCTCCAGGGAAGCGAGGGTTTCGGCGCCGATCTTGGCGATGATCTCACGGGCCTGCTGGGCCTGGGCGGGAGTGAGCCAGCCCTTGGCGGTGTTGGACTCGATGTGGTCTTCGCTATCCACGTGGGCGGGGTTGATGCCAGCCTTCTTGAGAGCGTTGTCCACAGACTTCTGCACCTGCTCGTCCTTGGTCTTCTGGATGGCAACGGTCTTTTCAGACTCGATGACCTCTGCAGGAACGGAAGCGGCGTCCACGGCCACAGGGTTCATGGAAGCAACCTGCATGGCGATACCGCGGGCAATCTCGGCGGGAACCTGCTTGGAGAAAGCCACGATGGCGCCCAGCTTGCCGTTGAAGTGTACATACTCGCTCACGAACGGGGCCTCGAGGGCACCGTAGAAAGCCAGCACGTGCTTCTCACCGGTTTTGCCGGCCTGGTTGGTGATGTCTTCCTCGATGGTATAACCGTCGGCAAGTTTCACGGCCTTCAAGGCCTCTTTATCGGCCGGGAAAGCGGCGATGGCAGCATCTGCGATGTTGCCGGAGAGGGCTTTGAAGTCCGGGGTGGCGGCCACGAAGTCGGTCTCACAACCGAGGCAGACGAGGATAGCCTTACCGCCGTCGATACGGCTGAGCACGGCACCCTGGGTGGTCTCGTTGTCACCGCGCTTGGCCAGGGTGGATTTGCCTTTTTCGCGGAGGATTTCCACAGCGCGCTTGAAGTCGCCGGCAGCCTCTTCGAGGGCCTTCTTGCAGTCCATCATGCCTGCGCTGGTCATGTCACGGAGTTTCTTGATATCTGCTAAAGAGATAGCCATAATTCCTTGCTTTTTAAACGGTTAATTACTCTTCGGTGGCAGCCTCTACGGGTTCTGCCTTGGGGGCGCGGCGGGAGCGGAGCTTGCGCTCAGGTGCGGGGGCCTCGGCTTCCTGAACGGGAGCGGCATCGGCTTCCTTTTCCTTCTCCAGTTTGCGCTCTTCCAGACCTTCGTTGATGGCCTGGCACATCACATCCATGATGAGTTCGATGGACTTCGTAGCGTCGTCGTTCGCCGGAATCACATAATCAATCGGGGTGGGATCGCAACATGTGTCAACCATAGCGATAACCGGGATATTCAGACGGACAGCCTCCTTAACGGCATTGGCTTCTTTCTGAACGTCGATCACGAAGAGGGCGCTGGGCAGACGGGACATGTCGCGGATGGAACCGAGGTTCTTCTCCAGCTTGGCCCGCTGGCGCTCCACCTGGAGGCGCTCACGCTTGGCGAGTTTCTCGAAGGTGCCATCTTCCTTCATCTTGTCGATGGTGTTCATTTTCTTGACGGCCTTGCGAATGGTGGGGAAATTGGTAAGCATACCGCCCGGCCAACGCTCGGTCACGGAAGGCATATTGACGGAGGCAGCTTTTTCGGCCACTACGTCCTTAGCCTGTTTCTTGGTGGCAACGAAGAGGACCTTGCGACCGCTGCGGGCCATTTCCTTGAGGACCTCGGCTGCCTCGTCGATTTTCACGACGGTCTTGTGCAGGTCGATGATGTGGATACCGTTGCGCTCTACGAAGATATACGGTGCCATCTTGGGGTTCCACTTGCGGGCCAGGTGGCCGAAGTGGGTGCCTGCATCAAGCAACTGTTCGAAATTTGTTCTAGACATGGGTTTGTTTTTGTCTTTGTTGTTAACTCTTTCATCAATCTGGAGTAGCAATCCTTGATTGGTCTCCAAAATTTTTTCGCGGCCCGGCAATCCTTTTTGTAGCTCGGGAAGATTCGCATCCTCACCGGGATCTCAGGATTTGATGAATACCTAAGCCGTGCTGACGTAAATTCCAGGGTAAGCCGATTAACGCTTGCTGAACTGGAAGCGACGACGTGCGCCAGGCTGACCGGGTTTCTTGCGCTCCACTTCGCGAGCGTCGCGGGTGAGGAAACCGGCGGCCTTGAGGGCAGGACGATAGGCCTCTTTGTCTACCTCGCACAGGGCGCGGGAGATGCCGAGACGAACGGCTTCTGCCTGACCTTTGGTACCACCCCCAACGAGGGTAACCTTGATGTCAAACTGACCTGTTGTACCGGTAAGCTCCAGGGGCTGGTTTACGATGTACTGGAGGGTGCCCTCCTTGAAGTACTCTTCCATGGGGCGGTCATTGATCACAATGTTGCCGCTACCGGGTGCAACATAAACACGAGCGACAGCTGATTTACGTCTTCCAAGGGCGTGTTTCTGTTCCATGTGCTCTGTTTAGATTTCGTTAAACTTAATGGTTTTAGGATTCTGGGCCTGGTGCGGGTGCTCGGGACCTGCATACACATACAGGTTGTTGATGAGCTTGTCACCAAGACGGGTCTTGGGCAGCATGCCCTTCACAGACCGACGGATGAGTTCGGCGGGTCTTTTTGCGAGGATCTCGCGGGGCGTGGTGAAGCGCTGGCCACCGGGATAGCCGGTGTAGCGGGTGTACACGCGGTCGGTCATCTTCTTGCCGGTAAGACGAACTTTGTCGGCGTTGACGATGATGACGTTGTCACCACAGTCCACGTGCGGGGTGAAGCCGGGCTTGTTCTTGCCACGAAGCACCAGGGCTACGCGGGAAGCCAGGCGACCGAGCACGAGATCGGTTGCATCAATGACGAGCCACTCCTTGTTCACAGTTGCCGCATTCAGGGAAACTGTCTTGTAGCTAAGTGTGTCCACTGTCTTGATAATTAATGGTTTAACATAAAAGTTGCGATCCCCCTACACTCAGAGGGACCGCAAAGGTACGAAATATTGCCGAAAATACCAAAATTTTCCCGACAAGAGGGCTTTTTTGGTAGATACCGTAATGTGGGCAGCGGCAATGTATTATTCGGTGTCGCTATGGATGAAGTAGACGAGAATGTTGGGATTGTCCACCCACTGCAGATAAGCGCCGGATGAAGACGGGCCGATAACCCGAACCGTCTCACCGCCCAGCAAGAGCGTACCGGTATTCTTGTCAATAGACCATGTAAACTGTTGCGTCACATGGTCTCCGGCATCCGTGCGCCTGTATTTTTCCCCTGTCCCGTCGGCATGGAAAAAGAACCGGGTTTCTCCGGCACCATCTCCCACGAAGCTCCACCAGACACCACGGTCATCACAACGGTACATGGGCCCGTTGGTCCATTGGCCGGAAGTCCAGTCTACCGCATCCATCTGAGCCGATGTGGCCGTTGTAAGGACCCCTACACCCGGAAGATCATACTCTTGTACCACGTCGTTCTTATTACATCCCAAAGCCAATAGCACAATGGTCAAAACTGAAAGTGTTTTTCTCATAACAACTTGATTATTTATATATTAGATGCACATGTGTTCTTTTTTGTTGCACGACCGGGCTCTTTTCCTGCCGCTTTGACAAGAAATCGGCCTTCTAGGGCATTGTGGCTGTCAAGGCGGCACGATTGAACGTCCGAGTGGAATCTATTATTAGTATTTGATATACTGAACGCTCCAACTATAGTTGAAATCATTACTTTGATCTGGTATAGACGGGTCATATACAGCATCATAGAATAACCTCCCGTTATACGAGTAGGCGCCCAAAGCATAATAGCCGTCGTTTTCACCATACAAACCCCAGTTGAAATGCAAAAGATATTGTGAAAAAGACCCATATCCAGTGGATTCTTGAACCTCTAAATACCCATCTGCAACCCACGAATGTCCACCCTGTCCGGGCATATCATTGGGTGCCCCTCGAATAATCGTAGGCTTTCCATAATCAAGCATTCCTATCAATTCAAACATATAAAAACTAAGAGGAACGATTACAGCATTTCCATAATATGCTGAATCATATGATTGTAGTGCAATCAGAGCATCACTAAGCGATATCGACGTTTCGTCTAAAACATATGTCGCATCACAATCTTCTGCAATTACAGGAAACACTTCTGTCAGTTTTGACATTAGTGTTTTCTCCGCTGAAGTAGTACCCGTATCGTAATAATCGGGGAGAAATCGGGTTATATCATTATAAGGGCATACCCACCCGAACATTGACCAAGAGATGGTGTTATCTGGTGCAATATATTGAAGAGCTGGATGTCCGTTAATATACATCATTTGCGCCGCGGCTATCACAACACAACCGACAGGAGCACGCCCTCGAAGTGGATTTGATGTCAGGTTATTCATAACCGGCATGTTTTGGTTAAACGGATAATCCTGTCCCCATTTTACAGGAATGAGCGGGCGAACTTGAGACAATACTTGATAAGTATGCGTTGTATCCTCCTGTACCGTATAAGTGTTAATATAAGAATTACGACAGAGTATTTCGTGTGCCAAAAGTGAATAAACGACATCTTCTTCTTTTTGTGAAGTATTGTCTTCGATCACATCATCCATAGCATTTTCCATTTTGTTTAATTCGAAAGATAACCGCTCACTGGATAATGATCCCCTCTCCGTAATTGCAAGGATGGAAGGCGCTCCTTTCCGAGCAAAAACAACGGAGAAACCCGTGCTGTCCTGGAAATTTACAACGTACGCCAGCGGAGAAGATGATTCTGACGCTTTGGTTAGTGGCAAATAACAGGCCTCTATTGACTTAATTGCCGGACCGGACTTGCCTGTTTTTGTAACAACATTGTTTCCATAAACCTTGTCCCAGCATGCAAGAACTAGTTGTTCGGCCTCTTTTGCAGAAATGGAAGAAGACCTTCCATTCAATGTGACAACTGCATCTTCTGGTTCTAGGGAAACTGTTTTGGAACAGTTTACAAAAAGGAAACACGCTATCGAGAGTACAAAGAAGAATTTCGTTTTCATCGCTCTACTTTATATTTCAAACGTGCCGATAAATTGTGCACCGGTGGAGTCGGTGAGTAAAAGGGTGTAGTTTCCGGCATTGCCGCTGATGGGAATTAGGATGGAGCTGTCTGCTGTGTCAAAGACGGTGGTGATGTAATCGCCGACTGTGGAAACAAGTGTAATACTAACCTGGCCGTACGATGTGTCGCTCTCAAGAACTACAGTGTTGTTCATACGATACGCGGTAAAAGGGTTGAAGACCGGACCGCGGGGGTCATCGGGAGGAGTGTCGTCGCCTGGCTCAATTACGATAATCAGTTTCTCTTGCGGATTATTCAATAATCCTGCTTTGGCACTTGGAAATGCCAGGAGAAAGGCAGCCAATCCCATGGCCATCTTTCTCAACGTTCTTAGTTTGTTCATCATTTTGATAGTTTGTGATTTGTTTTGCAAATTTCGAGAGAATTGTCTGGAATTTGAAGAACTCCGCGTTACAAGTTTTTGCCATAATCGGCTGATACACAGTCGCATTGTTTTCGTACTTGTTACATCTTTACTTAGGGGGAGGCTTTTTTACGGTTTTTTTCCGTATTTTTGATAAAACATCTGAGTATGAGACCTCGCATGATTTCTCTTGTCGCTTTTTGTATGCTTCTATTGTCTTGCTATCCTCGAGTTGAGCACCAACTTACCCGAATTGACGACCAGTTAAGCCGACAACCCGACAGCGCGCTTTATGCCTTAGAGCAAATAGATGCCTCTCATCTTAACAGTGCGCGTGATAAAGCTTACTATGCACTTTTAACCTGTGCAGCCTTGGACAAAAACCATATTGATATTACCCATGACAGCTTGATAAACATCGCCTCCGATTATTTTTCTCGCCACGGACACCCGTATAATAGGATGCGATCCTATTATTATCAAGGAATTATCAAAAAGAATAGCAAGAATTATCCGGCCGCAATTGTTTATTTCGAGAAAGCCGGGCAAGACGCCGCGCGACTGAATGATTTGAGGTATCAAGGACTCGTCCAGCGTAATATGGGGAGCATCTTTCACGCAACAAACAATTATACCGAGGCTAAAAACCATCTTCGTTCTGCCATCTCTTTTTTTTCAAGGAATAACGATTCCTTATATGTACACTATGCTGCTTACGCACTTGCCGTTAATTATTTGAATAGCGCAGAAGGATACTTGACGAACTCTGATTTGGACAGCTGCTTGTTCTGCTTGAGAAAAATCCTGGCTCAGACCAAAAGTAAAACACTTATTGATTATTCCCGTCTCCTATATGCCAAGGCGCTTGTAATAAAGGGGGATTCGCTTCAAAAAGCAATTAGTATCTTCACTAATGCGCCACATTCTCAGCTCAGCATCCGTGACTATGGATATTGCGCTTATGCTTTTGCAAAATCTGCACAAATGGACTCTGCACACAAATGGATGGATGCAGCCTATCGTTCCGCACAAACTCGCCCCCAGGAATCCACTCTGAATTCTCTGCTATTCCGAGTTGACTCTTTAGAAAGACAATACCCAGAGGCACTACGAAAAGTAGTCAACGCAATGGCCGTTCAAGACTCGGTGACACGCGTGCTGCTCCAACAATCAATATCAGTTACCCAAAAAGACTATTACCAACATGAGAATACTATACATAATAATCACCTGCAAAAACAGCGTTTGGTTTTGATTGCAGTTTGTTTAATCTTTTTAGTGACGCTTCTGAGTTTTCTGATAATAATGCAGAACAGAAAGGAGATTCACAACGCCCAACTAAAGGAACAAATGGCTCAACTGGTCATAACAAGGCAAGTTATCCGAAAAGACAACAGAGCACTGGTGGGTGCGCTGTTTATGGAAAGGCTGAAGCAGCTTTTCGGTTTGTCTCACCAATATTTTGAAGCCAAGGATGATGTGGAAAAGGCCGAATCACTTCAAGAATTCAAGAAAATCGCTCATGAACTGGAAAGGGAGCCGCAATTTTTTGAGGATTTAGAGAACAATCTGAATCAGTACTGCTCCGGTATTATGGCGAAATTACAAAAACAAGTTCCGGCAATAAAAGGAACGAACCGCAAGATTATCGCACTATTTTTTGCGGGAATTCCAGATCCGGTGGTGCAAATTCTTATGAGACGCGGCTCTTTGGGAAGTTTACGAACGCTTCGTACCCGCTTTCGCCAAACAATCAAGGAGGCAAATGCTCCAGACGAGTCCCTGTTTATCGATATGCTTGAAATAGAAAAACAACCGGGGAAAAATCAAAAAAATGAAACAAACAAATACAAATCACTTTCCCCGGTTGTTTAGATCTTTCCTGCCCACAAAAAAGGCGCAGGTGTATTTCTGATTGGATTTTCCGAGGTTCTGGACGACCCCAATAATTCCAATAAGTCACACACCCAGCGCCCAAACGGCGAGGGCACTGCGACCTATTCGGATTATTGGTGAAATTGTCCAGATTTCGGAAAACCGAATAGCGCAAATGCTTACGCAATATGTCTATTTTTCAAGCACCTCACGTGCTCTACTTGCAAATATAATCATTTTTTCTTTTTGTTTTTCACCGCTTTGAAAAGCGTTACGAAGATAGGGGCCATAGAGGAGTACTCATAACATAAATCGGCAAAATATTTTGAATATTGTCAATTTATGATTATATTGTGGCCGATATGAAAACGGTACGATATCATAAGGATGTTGAGGCTCTCCTGAAAGAGGGTGGAATCCTGTTCACGGAAGATTTTGTAAAAGCTTGTCCAGAGCTGGCCAAGCCGTCGGTCTATTCCAGAATCAGAGCACTCGTTGAGGCTGGACGCCTTTCCCGTATCGGCCAAGGGAAGTACCTCCCCGTCCATAAACCCTGCTATCCATACTTTATTTCACCTTGGATGCAGGAAGTAAACTTGTATCTTCACAATACGTGCGTTGGCATCAATCATTGCATTAGCCAAAAGGAAAACAATCTCTTCATTGAGGCTGCAAAAAGTGATTTGCACACAATAGAGATAGCTCTTAAGGCTAAGTATTCCAAAGTGGCACAGGAAAAAGAAGCCAAACTTCTTCTTCCCGGTCTGGAAGGGTATATCATCCTCAAGCCACTCGTCTCCGGTGCTCCTATGGTTCACGAAAGTGATGTCCACATTCCTTCTGTGGAGAAAGAAATGGTTGACTATCTGGAGCGTAATAAGAAAACGCCGGAAACAGTAATGCCCTTCTTCCAGAAAACATTGGAAGTATATCCTGTGAACACAAGCCGCCTGAATCGCTATGCTGCAAGAAGGGGCCTGTCGGAAGAGTTATCCGGATGTATAGATTCTTTGGACAAAACAAGAATAGAACTGTTTTCTCAGGTTCAGCGCTGCCTGGCCGGGACAGCCATCACTAAAGCCTGGGTTTTCGGTTCGTTTGCCCGTGGAGAAGAAACACCGGAAAGCGACCTGGACCTCCTAGTAGATTATGATAAGGATGCACAGGTGTCTCTCTTGGATTTGGTTCGGTATAAGCTGGACCTGGAAGCTAGCATCCACAGAGAAGTAGATCTTATCCCAAACGGCTCCCTCAAACCTTTTGCTGTAGAATCGGCCAATAGAGACAAGTACTTGATTTATGAGAGATAAGATCAACGACCCAGCCCGCCTGGAACTGATGCGGGAAGCGATTGGCAACAGTCTGGGCAATAGTGGTAAAAGATCTTCCGGCGCTAAAACACTACCTGGAAACAACGCTATAGTCCTTTTCCGCCTCGACAAGAAATCGGCCTTCTAGGGCACTGCAGCTGTCAAGGCGGCAACGTTTTCGCCCAAAACTGCCGTTTTCCTTGCCGCCTCGACAAGAAATCGGCCTTCTAGGGCACTGCAGCTGTCAAGGCGGCATGCGTAAGTTGTTTTTCCGAAGAATTATATATATTTTTGCAAAAAGTATATATGGAAAGCGCAATCACTTCACATAGAAAGCTTATAGACATCAAACCGGCCGTTTTTGATGGCTTGTCAAAAGAAGCAAAAAGGCAGGGCATCTCGCTGAAGAGACTAATCGAGCAGCTCCTGGAAGAAGCCTGCCCCAAACCCAGGGTGGACGCCAGCCCCTCTGTTCAACGCATCATTGGGTCGGCTATTCCCAAGGGTCGGCGTGTAGAGGATATTCAGGATGACCGTCTTCAATATCTGCTTTCCAAATGAAGCTGTTTCTGGATACCAATGTCCTTCTGGACCTTCTTCTGGAAAGGGAAGGATATGAGAAGGCCGTTCCTGTCTTCCAATTACAGGAAGAAGGAAAACTTTCGCTGTGCGTTTCCATTCTTACCATGGTCAACGTCGCATACGTATATAGGAAAACCGTGGGCCAGCGTCTGGCTGTAGTGAATCTGAAGTTTTTATCGTCGCTGTTGGAGGTCCTGCCCATGGACGGCCCCATGCTTCAACAGGCCATTTACAGGGAGGGTCCGGACTTTGAAGATATCCTGCAGGGGGTCTGCGCCGCCGAGCACCAATGCGATTACATCCTCACCAACAATGTGGCGGATTTTCAAATCGGCCCGGGCCTCGCTTCGGCTCAACTGCCCATTCCGCCAGTCCTGTCGCCTGAAGCTTTTCTAAAAAGTTCACTATCTTTGCACCCGTGAAAATCGGAAACATAGACCTGGGCGAGCGCCCGGTAACCCTGGCGCCTATGGAGGACGTCACCGACGCCAGCTTTCGCATCCTGTGCAGGGAGGCGGGGGCCGCCATGGTCACTACTGAGTTCGTGAGTTCGGACGGGCTGGTGCGCGATGTCCAGAAGACCATCGCGAAAATGCACACCCTGGAGGAAGAGGCTCCGGTGGCCGTGCAAATCTACGGCAGCATCCCGGAGGCCATGGTGGATGCCGCCAAGATGGCCGATAAAGCCGCCGAACTGGCCGGTGGGCACGGGGCCGACATAGTGGACATCAACTTCGGCTGCCCGGTGAGCAAAATTGCCGGCCGGGGTGCCGGCAGCGGCATGATGCGCGAGCCCGACAAGATGGTAGCCATCACCAAGGCCATCGTGGAAGCCGTTCAGAAACCCGTCACCGTCAAGACCCGCCTGGGCTGGGACGACAACTCCAAGATCATCGTGGAACTGGCCGAAAGGCTGCAGGACACCGGGATATCGGCCCTCACCATACACGGGCGCACGCGTTGCCAAATGTATAAAGGAGAGGCCGACTGGACTCTCATCGGCGCGGTGAAGGACAACCCCCGGATGCACATTCCCATTATTGGAAACGGCGATATCAACAGCGCCCAAAAAGCGAAGGAAGCCTTCGACCGCTGGGGCGTGGACGGCATCATGGTAGGACGCGCTTCCTTCGGCCATCCCTGGATTTTCACCGAAATCCGCCACTTGCTGGATACCGGGGAGGAACTGCCGCCCATGAGCGTGAAAGACCGCGTAGCCCTGGCCAAGCGTCATTTCCAACTTTCGCTGGACCTGAAAGGCCCCGTCACCGGCGTGTACGAGATGCGCCGCCACCTGAGCTGCTATTTCAAAGGACTGCGGGACTTCAAGGAAACCCGCATCAAACTGGTTACTTCCAAAGACCCGGCCGAAATCTTCACCACCCTGGACTACGTAGCCGCCCGCTGGGGCGCTGAAACCCCGGAAGTGGAAGGGGTTTACGGACTGTAAGTCGCAATAATTATTGCCAAACTGAAGGAGATGTCCTGATTTCCGGGAAAAGCGAGCGGATCACTTCCCAGATCCGCGAAGGCCATTCCATGCTAATACCGTTTTCTTCGCACAGCGGCATGAATCGGGAAACAGCCAAGCACACTTCATCGATGATTTGTTCGGGATTGACGATGTCAAAGTCTTCGGCAAAAGCAAGGAAATCTTCCATCGTGACATGAGCGTTCTTGCCTCCAAGAGAAAGGGCATGCGCGATGGAGGAAGGGTCGGCCCATACATTTGCCGTGAACATGACATCGTAGGCCGGAGAAAGGGACCAGGATCCGTCCCTATCCATCAGGAAGGAGAAATTCTTGTTGTGGTCGTCCGTTACGCCGGCGACATGGTTGAAAACCATCCTGCGGAACAACTGTTCTTTCTGTGCATAAGGCAGCTGCATTTTCCCGGAAAGCCAGAAAAGGTTCATGTAATCCCTTGCGTTTGGCGATACCGCAGCGAGCGTCTGACTCAGGATTTTTTCCCCACCGCTTTTCCTGTCGAAACGCTTTGTGAGGAAATGATTGATCCCATCTGTCTCAAATAACCGGCAAGGCATCATGTCGATACCGGCCTGCGTGGCCATGTCATAGTACACTTTCTCTATCTCGGATGTGGGAACTGATGCATCCTCTTTGAATTTGAGAATATAATAACTGTATTCTTTTGGCAAGGCGACTTGTCCGGAACGGATGTCGCCATTGACTTCATTGATGGCTATTACCCCCTTGGCATGTTTCCCTCCCGCAGAAGTCCCCAGAAGAATAAGCTTCTCCATGGTCCGTTTTTCGATGGAGGACAAAACCCTTTCCTTCCTGTCATCCAGAACATTCAGGGCCATATCGTACAAAGCACCGACATCTATGAGCCCTGTATCTTTTGACAAGTCCGTTTCGGGAACGAATTCAAATGCTCCCATCCCTCTGGAACCAATGAAAGAGAGCTTCATGAGGGAGTTGATATCCTTCAGCGGGATATGGTTGTCCTTTGTCCATTGGTCGAACAGGGTGTTACCCCAGTTGTCGGGCAGGGAATCGGCTATGAATTCCGGAAGGCCCTGGTACTTGTCGCCACGGTTTCCCCAGAAGGTCCGGTTCCAAACCGAGTCTTTGGGAGCGGAAATCAACGACAAGTCAATGTCTGAATCCATGTACTCCTGTGAGAACTGGAAAGCCGCACGGGCCTGTTCGACATTCCATTCCAGAAGGCCGATTCTTGTTCCCCACAGGTATACATTCACCGTCATATCCGTTTTCTTAGCCATAGGTCAATGTTTTTTCATGATGTATGAGCCGATTCTTTTCCTTTCCGTTTCCCGGCCGACGTGCAAAAACGGGCTTTCCGGGACCTCTTCTATCAAATCGGCAACTCCTTCCAGGACTCTTCCCGTCCGCATGATTTTCAAGAGCGTTGCAAAGCTGATGTTATGCATCTTGCCCGACTCGATCCGTTTTACCGTTTCCCTTGAAACCTGTGTATGCCGGGCGAATTCTTCCTGGGACAGACACATGGACCGGCGCACCATCTTGATGCGCCGGCATATCTCCTGCATGATTTCTTCATCGGTGAAATCATATATCGTCTCCCTGTCGAAAAAGCGTTTCATAACTTAAAGGAACATATTTGCTCCAAAGTTATGCATATTTTTATTGATTTGCAACAATTATTGCATCGGCCGTGAAAGAGTCGCTCACGGCCTGCCTCATTACCACGGAAAAAGACACCCAGCGGCTCCGGGACTGCAAAAACGTTTCCAGGTCGTCGGGGTCAGTAACGCTAAGGGACGTGTTAACAACAAATGGCGAGCCCTACATTCCGGTTCTTCGGAAAGTCACTGTAGACCGACCTTTCACCTTTGCCTTGGTGAAACTCACATCCAGAACTATCCTGTTCCTGGGCCAGAAGATGCAGTAAACCGGCCGTCCCGCAATAAACATGGATAGCAGTACGTTGATGAGTTCCTGATGGATTTGTCCCTCTTGATGGCACGGAATTACTGATTCTGGAAAGGAATCTGTCTATGAGGGCTTTGTTCTTTTCGGGTTTATCGCCACATTCGGCCCCGTACAAGAGTTCGGCATATGTTAACTCAGAGATGAAGCAATTGCTCCCCCCCTGCCTGAAGCATTCGTTCGCCTACGCCGTATTTCTGAAGAAGGATGAAAACGCATATGTTTGTGTCCAGAAGATACTGCATGGCTATTCCGAGAAAGCGCTGACAAGTTCTGCATCATCTCTCACAGTCCGGCTGGCATAAATGTCATTCACCATTTCGTCGGCCGTGCGGCTGTCTTCCCACTTTCCACTGACAGAAGCAAGAAAAAGGGCGTCACGTTCTTTCTCTGACACCTCTTCATCGGAATTGCTTTCAAGCAGCAACTTGATGTACCTGGACAGGGCTTCCAACATCGGCACTGGCATAGTACTGATGTCTTTGGAAATCAAACTTCTTAATTCTAATGCACTCATACAACTTCACTTTGGTCCATATATCCACTGCAAATATAATGCAAAGGGCATTATTTACCAAACAGCGGTTGATGGATTTCCAAGTTCGTATTGTCGAATCTGGGAAGTGATCCGCTCGCTTTTTCCGGAAAGAGACAGAAGTATCCTGGAAAAATGATTATATTTGCAGGTAGAGCACGTGAGGTGCTTGAAACATAGACATATCGCGTAAGCATTCGAGCTATTCGGCTTTCCGAAATCTGGACAATTTCACAAGCATTCCGAATAGGTTACAGTGCTTACGATTTTTTCATAAACACCGCGTTTTGTTTGTCCAAATATAATACGTACCTTTAAACGAAATAATGACAAAGTTTTCGCTTAGAAATTTTCTACTATGGCCTTCCGGAGCCCGCGTGAGTTTATTTGGCGACTTTCTTTTGTCACCTTTTTTATGTGGGAACGGCATAGGCTGCCGGCGCATAGTATAATTGTTAAATTCACCGTATTAACTTGTAATGGCAGCCTTTTTATATGTACAGGATTAAACCTTTCATCAAGCTTTTTTCGCTATATGCTGTGTTTATCTTTATGGGCGCAGTATCATGCAATCAAGCCATTGACCGGCAGTTGGACGAGATTGAGAAAAAGCTCTCTTCTCAACCAGAAGCAGCTTACAATGAGTTGTCCGGGATAGCTTCAGACAAATTCCGGACTTCCTCTCAGCATGCACGTTATGCCCTTCTATTGTCTCTCGCACGAGACAAATCTTATATCGATGTAACGGATGATTCTCTCGTTCAGATGGCAGTCCAGTATTATAAAAATAATGGCTCGGAAAGGGAGAGGATGTTGTCTGTCTATTCACTTGGCAGGGTGCAGAGAAATGCGGGGAATAATGTTGGGGCAATAGTATCTCTGTTAGAGGCTAAGGAAATGGCCAAGGTCCTGTCTGATTATCATTATTTAGGCCTTTCCTGTTGGAATATCGCAGGGTTGTACGGAGAGTGTAATGACGAAGATTCAGCATTGATGTATTATCAAGAATCCCGTGATGCGTACAATTGGCTAAAGGAGTCCAATTATGCGGCTTATTCGCAACTGGGGGAGGCCCAAATCTATATGGCAAAAGGGATGCATCATGCCGCAGACTCTGTTCTGAATGATATTGAGCAATATGCAAGAGCGGCCTCAGATCGATACCTGTTGAGTTATGTCCTTATGTATTCCGCTTACAATATGATGGCATCGAAGAGCGTGGATGCAAAAGTGGTCATCTCTTTGTACCAAGAAGCGGAGGGATTAAAAGCAAGGCAAAAAACGACGTCAGATTACAGGACGTTGGTGCAAGCTTATAGCATGCTTAATGAAACGGATTCTGTCCGATATTATATCAGTATGGCGGAACAGTCTGCTGTAACAGCCTTGGATTCGGTCCATTTATATAATATGCTCTCTGAATTATATAATAGCAAGGGCGATTACAAATCCGCAAATGAACAAATGCGAAAAGGAGTTGCGCTTCATAATCGGATGGTTTACAACAGGGAGAATCAGAGGATAGCCAATGCCATTAGCACATATAATCAGCAAGAGGCTGCCCGTCAAGCCGCCCTTGCCCGTTATCGACTCTATTTGCTGATACTGACAGGTGTTACATTCTTGGCCCTTCTGGGAGTAATGATTCAAATTATAAAGAATCGTAAAAGACAGATTAAAGAAAAAGATATTATTATACGGGAGAAAGAGCAAAAGCTGGAAGAGGAAATGGCTCAGATACAAGAGATCTCGGAAGAATTACGATGGACGCGGAATAATGAATCGGAAATGGCAAAGAGTATTAATGCGTTAATTGCCGATAAAATAGCCATTGTTAAAATCTGCGCTGATGCGTATGAAGCAGTAGGGAAAGAGCCGAGCATTCCTTCGCGTGATCCATATCGCTATTTGGATGAGGATCCGACAAGGAAAAAGACAGAAGAAATGCAGCAGTTCCTGCAAGCGTTAGATGCCTTCAGAAAAGACAATTCACTATTCGTTCTTTTGGAAGACAGTGTGAATAAATGGCGTGATAATATTATGAGAAAACTCCGTGACGCCTGCGTGAAAGACCGTCTGCAGAAGTCCAAGTTCTCAGAAGAGGATTTCCGTATTATGATGCTTGTGTATGCCGGAATACCAGACCGGACCATCGCTTTTCTGATGGATATGACATGTGCGGCTGTGCGAACGAGAAAAACCAGGTACAAAGAGCGTTTGACTCGTGAAATTATTCCAGAGGGAGATTATTTCGTGCAAGAAATGGCTCGTTCCTACAGCAAGTAAACGCGTGTAATCGCAAGTTTAAGCTAATATGTTGATAACAAGCTGTTTGGCTTTCAAAATGTAACAATTATTTCCTTGCATTAAAACAAGAAAGAAACGATTTTTGTGACGAATTAAACATTTATACTATGTCACAAAAACTTTTTCTTTTTTCTGCCGCAATTCTGTTGATAGCGGGATTCGGATTAATCCACCGCAACGCCGCATCGGCGCAAACACCAAATGGGGAAGAGATAGTAATAGTCGTTGGCCCGGAAAGGGTCACGACGTGACAATCAATGAATGAGAATACAGTTGTGTTTGCTGAAAAAGACCGAAAATGCAACGAATCCTGTATTCAATGCATCTTCCTTAAAGAGAAAAGGTTATTCTAAGATTTTCAACTATGTTTGCTGGGAAAAAGACAATTCTTGTCATTCTTGGTCTCGTCCTGTTTTTGGGTTGTGGGAAAACATCTGATGATGAAGGGGCGGTAAGTCTGCCCCGTGGGCCGCTTATTATAAATATTGAGTGCTACACAGATCGTCTCTATCTTTGGGCGGAAACCGAAGGAGAAGAAAAGCAGTCTCCGCGTGATTACAATAATCTTCGCATTAATTTGAAATTGGAGCGATTGGACTACAAAGACAGCATTCCGTACTATTATCCATCAACTTTCCTAAGACCGGAACAATGGAAACTTAGTGCAGAAAACGACAAGGAAATGATTGATTTCTATACAGAACTGTCTGCTAAATCATTTAATTCCTTTAGAAGTATTCAAAAGGGTCACAGTAAATATGCACTTGCCTTTTTGGAAGTACCATACGCTGGTATTTCCGGAAATCCGCTGATTACGGCAGACAGGATATTGTTCGGGATTCCCCCGGGTGGGGACCTTTCAAATTATTTCTCCGTTACCCAAATGAATTTTAACGCCCAATACATTCTTTCTTATCCGAATCTCCTGTGCCAATATTTTTATGGCGATAAGGACGTTTCTGAACCGATGCTTTTTAAGGAAATGTATTCGGAAGGAATAGCCCTTCCACTTGGATGTCAGCTTGCCTTTTCCAAGCAGCCAATAGAACTGTATCAGTATAATTATCTCACACTAAAAATCGAGATACCCATCCGGGCGTTATCCACATTCTCATTCTGTGACGACTTTGAGGAAGGTGGTAATCCGGAAGTGGAGACCGTCCTAGCCGGAGAAATAACCATAGATTTAACCAGGGCTCAATAATCCTGTAAGGCTGGTGTGACAACTCTGTCGCTGGACTATTCCAGCACAAACCGCCCGTTTCCGAATCAAAATGTTTTGTTATTATGCGCCACTAATCTCTTTTTCGACTAAGGAAAACACCTGGTCTTCAAACATCGCAACGGAGTTTCTTTTTTTTGCATCTATTAATATGGGTTCCGGGCTTGTTTGAATGCCAGAATTCCAAGTATTATCATCCGTTATCAATCTGTCTCAGAAGAACAAGTTCAACGAGTCTCAGTTCTGCAACAAAGACTGGGCTCTTTTCACCGTGAGACTTGAAAAATACCACGATGGTGTTTTACAGGATTCTAGAACTGTGGATTGGGCCAAGGAGGGGTGTTATTTTCAAAATGACCATACTGTACGTTTCGGGGATGGAGTTGACGGAATATGGCTCTACTCCCATAATTATCTCATGTGGGTAAGATATGGGGGTGCTTATTATCATTATGAAGTCGTTGGCGTTGATGCGAATAATCTGCAGCTAAGAGAAGAAGAGGTTTATATGGCATCTAACAAGACTCCGTATTTTAAGCACAATCGTGGGGAGCATTCTTTCATGGTGTATGAATATCACTCTAAATAAAGAGAAGCATTCGTTATGGAAATCATCAAAGACTTCAACCCTTCGAATGTGGAAGGGACCTTGGTCGGCGTTTACGAACCGGCGATTAACGTAAGCAGCCTGGTGGTTTCCAACCAGATTTTGCAATTAGCCTTTTAAGATTTTCGACTATGTTTACTGGGAAAAAGGCAAGTTTTGTTGTTATGGGGCTTTTGTCGCTGTGGGCTTGCAGGAAGTCCAACGAAATGACAGGGGTGTCGTCTCCAAGAATCGGCCCGACAATCTGGGCCATAGAATCTTTCGCCGATAATCTTCATGTTTGGGTAGATACGGAAGGGAGTGAGAAACAATTACCCACATCTGAGACGCTTCGTATTCATGTTCAAGTAGCGTGGCTGGATTACAATGACGACGGGACCCCTTGTTATTATCCGTCCACGTTTTTGGAACCGGATAATGAACTGCTTAAATCCATTTACGAGAATAAAGGAATATACTCTTTCTATGACAATCTGTCTGCGAAAGCAAAACAATCCATAGTGGACGCACATAAGAATAATGAAGGGGCCCGTTTCAATTCTTTCGTCCCCTATGCTGGCATATCCGGAGTGCCGGTGATTACGGCCGATAAGAAGCTGTTCGGCCATCCTGCCGGGGAGGTTTTGACGGATTATTTTTCTGTGGTTCAAATGGATAATGCGTCCCAATACATCTTTACCTACCCGGATCTTCAATTGAAAGCGTATTATGGTAAAGAGAAGTTATCGGCCCCCGTTCCCATTAAAGATTTTTATACGGAGGGAGTCTCCCTCCCATTTGGGTGTCAGATTATCTTTTCGCAAAAGCCAAAGGAACCATGGGAGGTTCCCTACCACTACCTTACGTTAAAGATCCAGATACCTGTCAAGGCTTTGTCCACTTTCTCCTTTGGCGACAATTTTGAAGAAGGGAAGAATCCCGAAGTGGAAACGGTTCTTGTGGGAGAGGTTACCATTGATTTTGACAGGTTCCAGTAAAGCCGTTTCTTCCCGCAAGGGGGGCAAGTTCCTGACGGGAAATTTTGGTATATTCGTGAAAAATACGTACCTTTGTGATCCCCCCCCTCAGAGGGACCGCAAAGGTAGTGTTTTTCGCCGAAATTATCGC
Organism: Candidatus Cryptobacteroides sp.; assembly: GCA_045226315.1. GTDB lineage: Bacteria > Bacteroidota > Bacteroidia > Bacteroidales > UBA932 > Cryptobacteroides. The sequence goes on along the minus strand of JBGVCF010000027.1, from coordinate 17,100 downwards.
CACTCTGGACTACTTAGCTGCCCGCTGGGAAAATCCGGCAAGAATGACGGATTGGAAGTTCTCTTCTTCTTCCGGAGAGAGGAACACCGCTTCAATGGGAAGATAAAACAGCCGCCGGCTCACCTCCGGTGGAAGCGATGGAATGTCCCGCAGCCTCTGGGCGTCTTTTTCCGTAGTCATAAGACAGGCAGTAGGACAATTCCGGGCCGCAGCGGCGATAGCACGGACATCCCGCTTGGTATAGCGGTGGTGGTCCGGGAAGGAGAGCCGGCCCACAATCTTGTAAGTATCTGAAAGATATTGTCTCAGCGGCGCGTCGTTGGCAATACCGCTCACCAGGATTACCTTTTGGGAATACAGGTAGTGCGGGTCCCCATCGGGGAAGACCGGCACGGCTTTCTGATACCGGATACGGGTGAAAAAGAGCGGCTGATCCTCCCGCAGGCCAAGCTTGGATCGCCACCGGGCCCGCACGTCATCCAGTACTTCGGCGGGGGATTTGGTAACCACCACGGCATCGGCCCCCGAGATGCGGGAAGGCAGGTCCCGAAGGCGGCCCCAGGGCAGGAGCCTGTCCTCGAAAACGGGACGGTTATAATCCACCAGCATAAGCGCCAGGCTGGGCTTCAACTTCCTGTACTGGAAGGCATCGTCCAGGACGACAATCTCTACTTGCTTGTCGCTGAGTTCTTTACAACCGTGAACGCGGTCCTTGTCCACCGCCACGGTAACGGAGGGGAACTTCCGGGCTATCTGCAGGGGTTCGTCGCCCACCGTTTGGGCTGTATCGGCCTCCCCCACGATGCGGAAGCCCTTGGTCTTGCGTTTGTAACCACGGGAAAGAACGGCCACCGAGCGGAAAGAGAGCAGACGGAGCAGCAGCTCTACATGCGGCGTTTTGCCAGTGCCGCCCACCGTGAGGTTTCCTACGCAGATGGTAGGAACAGGGGGCTGGAAAGTCTTTTTCCACCCCCTGTCGTAAAACAAATGCCTGATGCGGAGAACCAGCCCGTACAACATTACATGGACAGTACGTTCAGTACTGAAATAAGCTCCTGATTGATGGGCTTGTTCATCTTGACGGCCCGGGAAATGGGCACATACACAATCTCATCGTTCTTGATGCCGATCATGATATTGCGCTGACCTTCCAGCAGAGCTTCGATGGCCGCATAACCCAGGCGGGAGGCCAGGATGCGGTCATAAGCGCTGGGGGTACCGCCGCGCTGCAGGTGACCCAGGATGGTCACGTGCGAACTGAGCTGCGGATACTCTTTCTTTACGCGTTCGGCGTAATAATTGGCACCGCCCTTGCCATCCTTCTGGGATTCGCTCACCAGCACGATGGCGCTGTTCTTGCTCTTGCGCTTACCGCGCTCGATGAATTCGGCCAACTGGTCCACATCCGTCTTGCCTTCGGGAATGATGGCAGCTTCTGCACCGGAAGCGATGGCACTGTTCTGCGCCAGGAAACCGGCGTCACGGCCCATCACCTCGATGAAGAAGATGCGGTCGTGGCTGTTGGCGGTGTCGCGGATCTTGTCCACGCATTCCACGATGGTGTTCAGCGCGCTGTCGTAGCCGATGGTGGAGTCCGTTCCGTAAAGGTCGTTGTCAATGGTACCGGGCAGGCCGATGATGGGAATGTCGTACTCCCGGGCAAAAAGCTGGGCGCCGGTAAGGGAACCGTTGCCGCCGATGACCACAAGGGCATCGATGCCGGCCTCCACCATGTTCTCATAGGCCTTTTTCCGGCCTTCGGCAGTCATGAATTCCATACAACGGGCCGTTTTGAGGATGGTACCGCCGCGCTGGATGGTGTTGGACACGCTGGACGAGGTGAATTTCACGAATTCACGCTCGATCAGGCCTTGATAGCCGCGCATGATACCCACCACGTTCATGTTGTGGTAACGGGCCGTGCGGGTGACGGCGCGGATGGCTGCATTCATACCCGGGGCGTCACCGCCGGAAGTGAGAACGCCAATGGTTTTGATGTTTCTTTCCATATCTTATTCCAGACTTTTCAGGGTGATGCCGGGCATGGCAGATAATTGATCCATAATTTCGGTGAACGTGACACTTTTCTTGCAGCGCAAGGTAATGCTCACCTTGTAACTGTCGCCGTCCTTGGCCAGGGAGAAGCCTTTTAACTTGCCCTTGAAACCGTCTACTGCCTTTGCGATGGCTTGCTGGTCGTCCGTGCACACCACAATATTGTACTCTTTCTCTCCCAGATGGATGGTGTAATAGTTCAGGGCCTCCAGGCAGATCAGCAGCACGATGGTGGCCAGGATGGAGAGTTCATACATGCCAGCGCCCATCCCCAGACCGATAGCGCCCGTAACCCATACGCCCACCGCAGTGGTAAGACCACTTACGTGGTTGCCGGTTTTCATGATGATGCCGCCGCAGACGAAACCCAGACCGCCCACCACGCCGGCAGCGATACGGGCTGCATCGAATTTCACGGCATCCGGAAAGCCATATTGGGAAATGAGCATGAGCAGGGATGCGCCGATGGCTACAAGAACGTGGGTACGGATACCGGCGCCCTTGGCGCGAAGTTCCCGTTCATAGCCGATCACCGCTCCCAGCAGTCCGGCACCCAACAAACGGATGGTCAATTCCAATGCAAGTGTCATATTCTTAAAACTATATTTTTGTAAAGATAGTAATTATTCCGCTTCTTCCAATATCTGATTCTGCACCCGGACGGATTCGTCGTGGATGGCCGTCATGATGGCGCCGACTGCAGCCTCGGAAAGACCCAGCTCCTGACCGCGGGCTACTGTCTCGGCCAGCACCTGTTCCCAGCGGACCGCCTGCAGGATGGCCACGTTGTGCTCCTTCTTGTATCGGCCTATGCTGCGGCTCACGTCCATACGGTCTTTCAGGAGCTTCAGGAGGCTCTCGTCAATTATGTCGATACGGGCGCGCAGAGTGTCGATCCTCTCCTTATAGGCCGTATCGTCAGAGGTGCTGTCGCGGATGATCAGGCTCTCAAGCAGGGTCTGGAGGTCGCGCGGGGTCAGTTGCTGCTTGGCATCTGACAGAGCGCACGAAGGGTCGCAGTGGCTTTCCACCATGAGGCCGTCCAGGCCCAGGTCCATGGCCCGCTGCGACAGTTCCAACAGGTATTTGCGGTCCCCCGCCATGTGGGAGGGATCGGCAAAGAAGGTCATCTGCGGATAGCGGGTACGCATCTCAATGGCAATCTTCCAGCCGGGGTCGTTGCGGTACGCGATGGGGGCCGATGTGGAAAAGCCGCGGTGAATCACGCCCAGTTTCCGGATGCCCGCCCGGTTCAGGCGCTCCAGGGCGCCGATCCACAGGTCCAGGTCCGGATTCACAGGGTTCTTCACCAGCACGGGAAGGTCGGTGCCTTCCAGGGCATCGGCAATCTCCTGCATCAGGAAAGGATTGGCCGATGTACGGGCGCCGATCCAAATCATGTCAACTCCGTATTTGATGCACTCCAGCACGTGTTTTTCCGTGGCCACTTCCGTGCACACCTTCATGCCGTAGGTCTGCTGCACCTTCTTGAGCCACTTGAGGCCGGGGGTGCCCACGCCCTCGAAGCTGCCCGGATGGGTACGAGGTTTCCAGATGCCGGCACGGAAGACGTGAATGCCGAAAGCATTCAGTCCCCGGGCCGTTTCCATCACCTGTTCTTCGGTCTCCGCGCTGCAGGGACCGGCAATGCACATGGGCCGCGGCAGGGTGAAAAAGCCCCACTCGGTTGCCGGAATTATATCTAATTCATGACTCATCGAAGAATCTTTTTAATCTTGTTGGCTTCTGCAATCAGTTCGCGGATGCGGGTTTCATCGTAGGTGGCGATGGCATCGCGGAACTGCTGCATTTTATCAATATAGGTGTCCATCACATGGAGGACATTGTCGTGGTTCTGACTCAGGATGGGAACCCACATGTCGGCGTTGGATTTGGCCAGGCGCACGGTGCTGGAAAAACCGCCCGAAGCCAGGTCGAAGATGTGTTTCTCGTCCTTCTCTTTGTCCAGGACGGTTAGGGCCAGGGCGAAAGAGGTTACGTGCGAGATGTGGGAAACATAAGCGGTGTGCACATCGTGTTGGTCGGCGTTCATGTAGATGGGCCGCATGTTCAGCACGGCATACAATTCCTCGATGGTCTTCACCGCCTTGGGGTGACTGTCTTCGGTATTGGCGAAAATGCAGGCGCGGCCGTCGAAAAGGCCCGGCTGGGCTGCCCAGGGGCCGCTGTACTCCGTTCCCGCCATGGGATGCGTGCTCACAAACTGTCCCCGATGGGGATGATATTGCGTGGCATGACAAATCTGGCTCTTGGTGGAGCAGACGTCAATGACAATTTTGTCTCCCTGTTCAAAATGATTCAGGATGTCGGGAACCATTTTCACGGCGGTGCCTACGGGGACGGCCACCACAATGATATCGGCCCGGGCGATGCAGTCCTCATACGGGACCACTTCGTCTACCAGGCCGATGGTACGCGCAGCTTCGGCCGCCACCGGATCCTGTTCTACACCCAGCGTGCAGGCCGCAAAGCCCCGCCGCTTTAAATCCAAAGCCATGGAACCGCCAATGAGGCCCAGGCCGATGACACCTACAGTGCACATATCTTCTTCAAAGCTTTGTTCAGGGTTTCCACATTGGCGCAGAGGGAGATGCGCAGGTGGTTGGCACCGTTGCTGCCGAAAATGAAGCCCGGGGTGAGGAACACGCCGGCCTCATACAGAATCCGGTTGCTCCATTCTTCCGCTACACCGGAAGGAACCCGACCCCAGACATAGAGGCCGCCAGCTTTTGCATCGTAGGTGCAGCCCAGGGTGTCCATGATGCGGCAGGCCACCTCCCGGCGGCGGCGGTATTCGGCATTCAGGGCCTCGTACCACTCCGGACCGGCTTTCAGGGCCTCCACGGCGGCTTCCTGGATGCCCCGGAACATGCCGGAATCCATCTGGCTCTTCACTTTCAGGAGTTCCTGAAGGATATCGGCCGCACCCAGCATCATACCCACACGCCAGCCGGCCATGTTGTGGCTCTTGGAAAGGGAGTTCATTTCCAGGCAGCACTCTTTGGCACCGGGAATGGCCAGGATGGACTGGGGTTCGTTCAGGATAAAGCCGTAAGGATTGTCGTTCACCAGCAGGATGCCCTTGCTGCGGGCAAAAGCCACCAGCTTTTCAAACACTTCCCGCCGTGCCGGAGCACCGGTGGGCATATTAGGATAGTTTACCCACATGAGCTTCACGCCCTTCAGGTCCATGGCTTCCAGCTGGGCAAAGTCCGGATACCAGCCATTTGCCTCCAACAGGTTGTAAGGGACCAGTTCGGCCTCACACATACGGGTGGCCGATGTGTAGGTGGGATAACCGGGGTTCGGGACCAGCACTTTATCGCCGGGATTCAGGAAAGCCAGAGATAGCAGCAGTATACCCTCCTTGGAGCCCATGAGCGGCTGGATTTCGCAGGACGGGTCCAGTTGGACACCGTACCAGCGGGCATACCAATCGGCTATGGCCTGGCGCAATTCCGGGATACCGATATAGCTCTGATAGCCGTGGGAACCGGGCTTGCGGGCACAGTCACACAAGGCCTCCACCGCTGCTTCCGACGGAGCACCGTCCGGCGAGCCGATACCCAGGTTAATCACCGGGTCCAGGCCCTGCGCAGCGCGCTGTGCGTTTAAGCGAGCTATCTCCTTGTTCTTGATGGAGAAGTAGTATTCCTTTACCGAAAGGGTTCTGTTGGCGGGTTGGATGATCATAGGGCGGCCTTGTATTCTCCCAGGACCTCCAGGTCTTCCAACAAGGGACGGACAGCAGTAAGCGCCTGGGTATAACGCAGATAGTCTGCGAATTTGATATCGATATAGAAAAAGTACTGCCACTCGCGGCCCGGAATGGGCAGCGACTGGATACGGGTGAGGTTCATCTCGTAGAACGACAGGATGGTGAGGATGTGCGCCAGCGAGCCGGGCTTATGCGGCAAGGTGAAACACAGCAGGGCCTTGTCTATCTGCTCCCGCGGCACTTCCAAATTGTCGTCCAGGATAAGGAAGCGGGTGAAGTTCTGTTTATGCGTTTCGATGCCGGGCGCAAGGATTTCCAAGCCATACAGCTGAGCGGCCAGTTCGCCTGCCACAGCGCCCACGCCTTTCTCTCCGGAGGCGGCCAGTTGAGCCGCGCTCTTGGCTGTATCCTCACTTTCGATGAGGCGGATCCAGGGGGCGTGCTCCTCGAACCAAGGGCGCGTCTGGTTGATGGCCATGTAATGCGTCCGCACCTCGCGGATCTCTTCCAGCCGCTGGCCGGGAAGGGCCATCAGGTTCTGGCCGATACGGATGTACACCTCTCCCTTCACCTGCTTCCCCTGCCGGCGCAGGAGGTCGAAATTGTGCAGCAGACCGCCGGAAACGGTATTTTCGATGGCCATCACGGCAGCATCGGCCTGCCCATTTTCCATGGCGGCGTACAGGTCCGGAAAGGTGTCACATTCCACGGGAACCACGGAGTTCCCATAAAAAAGACGGGCTGCCTGTTCGTGGAAGCAGCCCTTGTAGCCTTGTATTGCTACCCGTTTCATTAGACGGTGAGGATGTCTTTCTCCTTGGCGGCGATGACCTCGTCCACCTTCTTCACCCACTTGTCGGTGACTTTCTGGAGTTCTTCCTCGCCCTCTTTTTCGCCGTCTTCGCTCAGGCCTTCGTTCTTCTGGGCTTTCTTCAGGAGGTCGATGCCGTCGCGGCGGGCGTTGCGGATGCTCACCTTGGTAGATTCACCCTGGGCTTTGGCCTTCTTGATGAGGTCTTTGCGGCGTTCCTCCGTAAGGGCGGGCACCATGCAGCGGATGATTTCGCCGTTGTTGGACGGGGTCAAGCCCACATTGGCGTCCAGGATGGCCTTCTCAATCTTGCCGATCATACTGCGTTCCCAGGGCTGGATGGCGATGGTCTTGGCATCCGGCGTGGTGACGGAAGCTACCTGGTTCAGCGGAGTGGCGGAACCATAATAGTCCACCATCACCGGGTTCAAGATGGCCGGGGAGGCTTTGCCCACACGGTAGTTCTTGAGGTCTTCTTCCAGATACTCAACGGCATCCTGCATCTTCACGGACATGGCGTCCACAATTTCCTTGGCTTTGGGTAACATATCAATTCGATTTTTTCTTGAAGGGCAAATATACGAAAAAATTTTCGTATGTTTGTCCACACAACAATAATCGGATATGTTAAAGAAACTTAGAGTGTTACTGGCCTGGATCTTCTGGATCGGGATCACCCTCCTGCTGCTGGATTTCACCGGAGCGCTGCACGGGTATCTGGGCTGGATGGCCAAACTACAGTTCCTCCCCGCTGTATTGGCCCTGAATGTGGGAGTCATCGTGGGTTTGGTGCTGCTTACCCTGGTCTTCGGCCGGGTGTACTGCAGCGTCATCTGTCCCCTGGGCGTTTTCCAGGACGGCATTTCCTGGCTGGGCACCCACCGCAGCAAAAAACCTTACAAGTTCCACAAGGAAGCCAAGTGGCTGCGCTACGGCGTCTGGGTGCTGTTTGTGGCAGCCCTGGTAGCCGGCATACACGTGCTGGTGGCCCTCCTGGCCCCGTACAGCGCTTATGGCCGCATGGTGCAGAACCTGCTGCAGCCCATTTACTTATGGGGCAACAACCTCCTGGCCGCCTGGGCCGAAAAAGCAGGCAGCTACGCCTTCTATGAGAAGGAAGTGTGGCTGCGCAGCCTGCCCACTTTCATCGTGGCCATCGTGACCCTGGTGGTCATCGTGACGCTCTCCTTCAAGGGCGGCCGCAGCTACTGCAACGGCATCTGCCCCGTGGGCACCACGCTCAGCTTCCTCTCCCGTTTCGCGGCTTTCCGCCCGGTGATTGACGCCGAAAAGTGCAAGCACTGCAAGGCCTGCGAACTACACTGCAAGGCCCATTGCATCGATATCGGCAAGAATACCCAGCACATCGATTACTCCCGCTGCGTAGACTGCTTCAATTGCATCGATTCCTGTAAGTTTGATGCCCTTAAATACCGTTTCGCCTGGGGGAAGACCACCCCGGGAGCAAAAACTGAAGCTCCTGGCGATACCGGACGGCGGGCGTTCATGACTGGATCGGCCCTCATGGTGGGTGCTGCGGCGCTGAAGGGCGTCCAGGCCCGGGCACAGGAGGCGGCCAAAAAAGTGGACGGCGGTTTCGCCACCGTTCTTCCCAAGGAGGCCCCCGAGCGTGAAACCCCCATCACGCCTCCCGGTAGCGCCAGTGTCAAGGATTTCTATCAACGCTGTACCGCCTGTCAGCTGTGTGTGGCCGAATGTCCCAACAACGTGCTGCGTCCTTCGGGCGACTTGGATCGCCTGATGCAGCCCGAAATGTCCTTCGAGAAAGGTTGGTGTCGGCCTGAATGCACCCGCTGCAGCGAACTCTGCCCTACAGGTGCCATCCGGAAAATCACTCCCGAGGAGAAGACCCAGTATCAGGTGGGTACCGCCCGGGTGAACCTGAAACTTTGCGTAAGCGCCAACGGAAAGGCCGAATGCGGCAAGTGCGCACAGATCTGCCCCTCCGGTGCCGTCCAGATGGTGGACAACCCCGATACCGGGCTTCGCTATCCGGTGGTGATGGAAGAGGTATGCATCGGCTGCGGTGCCTGCGAATATCTATGTCCGTCCCGGCCCATCAGTGCCATTACGGTGAATGGTAAACCCCAACACGTGTAGCGCCATGAAAAGAAGAGAATTCCTCAAGATAAGCGGGGCTGCCGCCGTTGCGGCCGCCTGCGCGCCCAAGACTCCCACATCAGCCCCCATTGCCGAAGGACCCGAGCAAATGCTCATCCGGGAAAACCCCAAGAACGGCGATAAAGTGAGCGCCCTGGGTTTCGGCTGCATGCGCTGGCCCATGATCAAGAATGAGAACGGCCGTGACGTGATTGACCAGGAAGCCGTGAATGAAATGGTGGACTATGCTATCGAGCACGGTATCAATTACTTCGACACCTCCCCCGCCTACTTGCAGGGGCAGAGCGAAAAGGCGGCGGGCATTGCCCTCAGCCGCCATCCGCGCGAGAGCTATTTCATCGCCACCAAACTGTCCAACTTCGGTGACTCTTCCCCGGAAGCGTCCATCAAGATGTACAAGGACTCCTTCGAGCAGCTCAAGACCACTTACTTCGACTACTACCTGCTGCACTCCATCGGCCGTGGTGGTAAAAACGCATTCAACCGCCGTTACGTAGACAATGGCCTGCTGCCTTTCCTCCTGGAAGAGAAAAAGGCCGGCCGTATCCGCAACCTGGGCTTCTCCTTCCACGGTGCCAAGCACGAATTCGACTACTTCATGGAACTGTTCGACAGCGGAGAAATGGTGTGGGACTTCGTGCAGATCGAGATGAACTACGTGGACTGGACCCACGCCGACGGCGTGCGCAACGTAAATGCCGATTATCTCTACGCCGAACTGGACAAGCGTGGCCTGCCCATCGTAATCATGGAACCGCTGCTGGGCGGCCGCCTGGCCAACGTGCCGGAAGGCATCGCCCGTCAGATGAAGGAAAGGGAGCCCGATCGGAGCATAGCCTCCTGGGCCTTCCGCTTCTGCGCCACCTATCCGCGGGTACTGTGCGTGCTGTCCGGCATGACCAACATGGCGCCGCTGAAAGAGAATGTGGAAACCTTCGGCCACTTCAAACCCCTCACGGAAGAAGAACTGGAGTTCATGGAGCATATGGCCACCCAGATGATGGAGTATCCGCTCATCAACTGCACAGACTGCAAATACTGCATGCCCTGCCCCTGGGGTATCGACATCCCCGGCACCTTCCAGCACTACAACAAAGCCATCACGGACGGCACCTATGCCCAAAGCGCCGCGCAGAAGGATTACGCCAAACTCAAGAAGGCCTATCTTGTAAGCTACGACCGCGCCGTGGCCACCGTGCGCCAGGCCGATCACTGCATCAACTGCGGCGAGTGCCTGACCCACTGCCCCCAGAGCATCCCCATCCCCCGGGAGCTGCGCCGCATCGCTAAATATATCGACGATCTCAAGCAGGATAAGCTGTAGCAGTTCTTAGAAAGCCGTTCCTCTTTACTCGTTTGCGGAAGGTTGGTAGCTTTGATGCAGAAGGTTGGCGCCCCGTTTGCGGAGGGTTGGTTTTTGCATAGCCAACCTTCCGCACAGAAAATGGCTCTGAGGAGCCTCTGTCCCCGAATGACTGCGGAAGGTTGGAGCCCTCAAATCCAACCGTCTGCGGTAAATCTACCAACCTTCCGCAGCGGCAGGGATATCCCTGTCACTGGTCTAAGCCGGGCTTGTCAGAGTATGGTTGGGAGGAAAAATTTGATTATATTTGCAGTCAGAGCACGAGAGGTGCTTGAAACTTAGACATATCGCGTAAGCATTTGGGCTATTCGGCTTTCCGAAATCTGGACAATTTCACAAGCAATCCGAATAGGTTACAATGCCCACGCCGGGAACGGCGTAGGTTGTGTGACTTATTGGTTTGTTTGGGGTCCAGTCCAGAACCTCGGGAAGACGGTAAGAAATACTACCTGCGCTTTTTTCGTATTGTGTAGGCCGTTGTGCTTAAGCGGCAACAATCAGGTGACAAGTGAATACTGCTTCAGCATTTTTTAGCTTTCATTACTATTGTCTTGTTGCCGCTTTTTCTTTATTAGCATATTAAGAAACAGTTCACTATCAGGTGCTTGGGCGGAAAGAATCTCTTTTCGGAAGCGAGAACGGGTCATTCGTAAGCTTTGGGTGGAAGTAGTATTTAATAGTAGATGAATGACTTCGTCGGAGATCCCTGCAAAGAACAACATAATTATTTTCTGGTTATTCCCTTTTATCCGAGGAACCTGCTTGCGCAGTTTTGTCATTATACCATCGCAGAATTGGTCCAGATCTTTCTCAATAGAAAGATAGAACTCTGGATTCCTTTTCATGGAGGATATACATTCCTTGATTTCCTTGAAAACAGCGTCTTTCTCTTTTCCCTCCTCCAAGCTATAGTATTGTTCGGTTAGTGTATCTAAATGGGCAATTCTACTGCTGAATAAAGAACCAAGGAGTAAAGCGTTTTCTTTATATGTCTTGTCGAGGGTTTGTTTGCTGATAGCCAGACGCGCCATTTGGTCTTTTAACAGGCGATCCTTTTCCCGGCTACGCCAAATTAAACCAACGAGAACCAGAATAAGAATAAAAAAGGTGATGGTGCAAATCAGTGCCCAGAATCTTCTCATGGAAATCATCCGTTCTTTTTGGAGGATAGCATCGTTCTTGAAGTAATCCCGCTGGGCCAAGCTAACAGACTGCTGAAGAATCGCTCTCGTCAAAGAGTCCTGAACAATGGTCGCGTGATTGATAAGGTCAAAGGCTTCCCGATAGTGACCTCTACTCAATTCAATCCTGGATTTTATCGAATCAACTGTAGCAGAATCTGCTTGATTCATACAATGGGCGTAACCCTTTTTTATCCAGTAATCAGAGGAATCCCTCTCTCCCATTCTTTCCAGAGATAAAGCATAAAAGGCGTAGTCCAAAATCTGGTAATATTTATGGGGTACTTCCCGAAATAATCGCACGGCTTTCTTCGGGTCCTGTCCAAGATGAGCCATAATACTTGCTTGACGAAGGTGGCAAGAATGCAAAAGGTTAGCATCTTTGTTGTGTTGAACAATGGAGTTTAGAAGGGTGTCTGCTTCTTGATAGTCCTTATTGTTCAGATAGTCAACTGCTAAGGAATACATGGCATATACTTGATAAACCGCGTCATTAGCTTGGTCAAAGTATTCAATTGCATTCTTCATGCATATAATTGCTTCCTGATAGTTGTTGGCCTTGGTAAATACATTGGACTTGTTGCGGTAAATCAAACCAAGATGATGGTTATCTTGTAGGAAGAGTGCTTCTTTTTCTGCATTTTCTAAAGCAATGATGGCTCTGGAATACTCGCCTGCGTTTTTAAGAATGATTCCATGATAATAGTAGGCCAACATCTTATACTTGGTGTTTTTATGCCGTGAATAAAAGTTCACTGCCTTAAGAATCAGGGTGTCAGAATCAACATCAATATAATTCTTATCTAAAGCCTTAGTCATCAATAATGCGTATCGGGCCGTCTTTGAGGGTAGATTCAAAGATGTTTGGTCAATACTCTGTAAAACAATAAGAGCGCTGTCAGGCTTTTGATCTAAAAGGCCTTCTGCTATATTAAGCATCTCAGTCTCGCGGTTCTTGCAGGATAATAGGGCGACGAGTAAAAAGAATGGGAATAATATCTGCTTCATAATGCGAATGTCTACTTCAAAAATAGCAAAAAAAGCAATTGATGCGTCTTCATAAAGGCTAATTGTTACACGAGAAAAAAGCAAATAACTGATGATCAAAGAGTAAGCAAACAAATAATGTTACATTTATTTCTTTGTCGTTTCATACATCTGAGGCATATTTGCAGTGCTGAAGTTTTACTAAAATGTTTCAATTATGAAGCAAAAACACTATTATTTGCAGTCATCTTGATGATGACGATTACGGGCAGTTCATTTGTGGTCAGAGGGGCCATGTTTCCGGAAACGGATGGTGATATCCCTATAATTGTACAGCCCTATGATCCAACTCCAATTGGAGAACCCCGCGGTCCGGTATTCAATCCTTTTACCGCGTATCGTCTGAACAATATCGTTGTTCTGGAGAGTGACACCTCTTACGGTCTGGTAGGCGTGACACTGGCCTCCACGGCAGGCGACTACTACACTACCGTCTTTGATACCGAAGATGGCTCTGTTCTTATCCCCGTCAGCGGCAATGCCGGAAACTATACCCTTCTGCTCACGGATTCTGTCGGGGCACAGTTTGTTGGAACTTTTGAGATATAAATTCATTAATATTATCTATAAGTCATGAAACGAACCTCATTAGTACTGTTATTGTTTGTATCAATAGGCCTATTGATATATGCGTGCTCATCAAAAGATTATCCATCTCAGATAGGGCAAAAGGAAACTACAGATTATGTAATCCCCTTCCTTACAAAGAGTGCAGAAAACAATAGCATGCCTCTTTTTAAAGTAAAACCGAAGGTAATCACGAAGGAAATGCTCGCGGGGATTCTTTCTATGGGCCTTTCTGAAAGTTCTATCAAAAACACGGAATGCTACTCTTTGAAGACGATATCAGAGAACGGGACTCCAATTATTCACTCCGTGAATTTCAACGAGGGCGGATGGGCGCTGGTTGCCGGAAGAGAACTCCCACAAAACCAAATTATTGCTTATTGTGAAGATGGTTCTTTTGACCCAGAAAATATTGAGAGCGAAGAAGTGCAGTTTTGGTTCAATATGACCAAAGCTTCTTTAAAACAGGCCTTTGAGATTGCCGACAGAGAAGTCGAATCTCAATTTGAGACAGAGGACACACATAAAGAAGATGAGGAGAATCTTTTAAGTACGTTCTCCTACGATGATCCTTATGTTTGGGTTCGTCTTTACCTAGGATACCAAAACTCGAATATGGTTGTTGCAGAAGTGGGCCACTTGACGGAAACCAAGTGGGGGCAGTTTTATCCCTGGAATTATAAGGCCCCGTCAGTCAACGGTCAACAATGTCCTGTGGGTTGCACTGCGGTGGCAGTATCTCAGATGCTGTATTATTTGCATTATTATCTGGGAACACCTAGCGGTTGTTATCACACTATCGATACTACTTATACTTGGCATAACGACGGATACTATACATCGCATTTAACAAGAAGTGATTATACTGCCCCTTCTTCCCGCTGGGGCTCAATGTCCCAAGAAAGCCAAACGCTCAACAATGGCTCTAAGTACGTGGGAGATTTGTTGATAGATGTCGCGGATAGATTATATACACAGTTTTCTCTATCTGGTAGTAGTGCTTCAACTAGCCTGGTTCCATCTGTCTTTTCATCTTACGGCATAACTTGCTCGGATCCCCAGTCAATTACTACTGCGCAAATAATATCTCAACTCAATGACTCGATGCCTGTTATTGTCGGAGGGGCCTCTTCTTTGCTCAACGGAGACGCGCACATGTGGATAATTGACGGATATAAAGAACAAGCTAATATAACTGATTATCAGTATAAGTGGGTAACAATGCCTCCGGATTCTTTACAGTATTATAACAATATTAATTATGATTACGTTCTGACAGAAAGCCAAATGCAACAGTTTTATCCAAATGTTGTGGAAAATCAAATTGATCACGTTTACAGTAATTCTTACACTTATTATTTTCGAATGAATTGGGGCGCAAGTGGGTTTTACAACAGCGGATATTATTCTGCTCATCCCAGTGGATGGATTCTTGAGGGCAGTCAGTATAGCGAGAATACCACGATGATAACGGGCTTTTCTAATTAAACAAATACCCGGTCCTCAGAAGTCGCAACGCGGTAACTGTTATTTGCATCTATGATTATAGGTACCTGGACCTGCTCGAACGTATAGATACGAAAAAAGAATATCAAACAAACAACACTTCAGGATATGAAATCATTTAAGCTTTTGGCATTTGCCATTATTGTGTCCGTTTTAGGATCATGTAGTAAAGCGCCGACACCGGATCCGGATTTGGGAGAATTCCAATTATTGTCAGCCGGTATTGACATGTCTCAGAAGAACAAGTTCAATGAGTCTCTAATCTGCAATAAAGAATGGGTTTTGTCCAGCGTGAAACTTGAGAGATATCTCAATGGTGTTTTGCAGGAATCTAAAAATACGGGAGTTCCTGAAGCGAGGTATTATTTTCGAAACGACCATACTGTACGTTTTTTTGATGGGGTACCCGACGGGACCTGGCTCTACTCTCATAATTATCTCATGTGGGTAAGATATGGAGCGACTCATTATTGGTATGAAGTCATTAGCGTTAGCGCCGATGCTCTTCAGGTAAGAGAAGAAGAAGTATATATGGCCTCTAACAGGACCCCGTATTTTAAGGACAATAGTGGTTCTCATTCTTTCATTGTGTATGACTATCACGCTGAATGAAGGTAATCACGGAACGACAGCCGATGCATCGTCAAGACAACTATGGGAGGCGAAGAAAGCTCCAATTATTCTCTGCTTGTCACCCCTGTCATTACGCTCTGTTACGCCTATTGTTTCTAATCGACGCTAGGCCTTCTTTTTTGCTCTCACCCTGACCATCCATTCCTTCGTCTTGCGGAAGGTTGGTAGCTTTGGTGCAGAAGGTTGGCGCCCCGTTTGCGGTGGGTTGGTTTTTGCATGGCCAACCTTCCGCATAGAAAATGGCTCTGAGGAGCCTCTGCCCCCAAATGACTGCGGAAGGTTGGAGCACTCAAATCCAGCCTTCCGCACTATAACTACCAACCTTCCGCGGCAGTGTGACCAACTTGCTGTTTGGCGCCGCGTCTGTGTGCTGTTTTTCCTGCACGCTAGCACCCTCCCGGAATAACTTTGTTTGCACACAGAAGGCATTTGTATATAGATGTGGTGCCGGAGGAACGGAGTCCCCCCGGCACCACACATACTTCCCTTATATCCACAAAAAAAGAAGGCAACTCACTTTTGAGTCACCTTCTTTTGCATTGTGTGCCTGCCGCTTAGCGAAGTTTCTTGTAACCGTAACGGGCTTCTTCGGCCAGTTCGATTTCAATGCGCATAAGGCGGTTGTACTTTGCGATACGGTCGGTGCGGGACAGGGAACCGGTCTTGATCTGGCCGCTGTTGGTAGCGACGGCGATGTCGGCGATGGTGGTGTCCTCGGTTTCACCGGAACGGTGGCTGGTAACGGTGGTGTAGCCGTGACGGTGGGCCATTTCGATGGCATCCAGGGTCTCGGTGAGGGAACCGATCTGGTTCACCTTGATGAGGATGGAGTTACCGGCACCCATTTCGATACCCTGCTGCAGGTACTTCACGTTGGTCACGAAGAGGTCGTCGCCAACCAGCTGGCAGCGGTCGCCGATGGCCTTGGTGAGCTTCACCCAGCCTTCCCAGTCTTCCTCGGACAGGCCGTCCTCGATGGAGTCGATGGGGTACTTGGTGATGAGCTGCTTCAGGTAGTTGATCTGCTGGTCGGTGGTGAGCTTGCGGCCGCGAGGATCTTTCTTCTTGCCGTCCTTCAGCTGCTTGTAGTCATAGTAGAACTTACCGTCCTCCTTGAAGCAGAACTCGGAAGCGGCGCAGTCCATAGCGATGGTCACGTCCTTACCGGGCACATAACCGGCGTTCTCGATAGCGGCGATGATGCAATCCAGGGCGTCGTTGATGCCCTTGAGAGCGGGAGCGAAGCCACCTTCGTCACCTACGGCGGTGCTCAGGCCACGGCCCTTAAGCACTTTCTGCAGGGCGTGGAATACCTCGGCACCCATGCGGACGGCCTCGGCCTCATTGGCGGCGCCGATGGGACGGATCATGAACTCCTGGAAAGCGATGGGAGCGTCGGAGTGGGCGCCACCATTGATGATGTTCATCATGGGAACCGGGAGGACATAGGCGTTGGTGCCACCGATGTAACGGTACAGGGGCATGCCAAGTTCTGCGGCGGCAGCCTTAGCAACGGCCAGGGAAACGCCCAGGATGGCGTTGGCGCCCAGCTTGCTCTTGGTGGGAGTGCCGTCCAGTTCGATCATGGCCTTGTCGATGGCGCGCTGCTGCGTGGCATCCATGCCGATGATCTCGGGGGCGATGACCTTGTTCACATTGTCCACGGCCTTGAGAACACCCTTGCCGCCATAGCGCTTCTTGTCGCCATCACGGAGCTCGAGGGCCTCGTTCTCACCGGTGGAAGCGCCGGAAGGAACAGCGGCTACACCAACAAAACCGGAATCAAGGGTAACTTCAACTTCGATGGTAGGATTTCCGCGGGAATCCAGGATCTCTCTACCGAAAACGGATACGATTTGCATAATTTTATGAGTTATTAGAGGAATTTCCTTTTAAATCATGCAAATATAGCAGTATTTCTTCAAAAAAAGAAGCCCCAAGAGTCGTTAGACTCTCAGGGCTTCCAAAAAACCGCAGCTACCTACTCTCCCAACTGGTGGGTCAGTACCATCGGCGATGGTGAGCTTAACTTCTCTGTTCGGAATGGGAAGAGGTG
>JBGVCF010000026.1:0-110055 GCA_045226315.1 Candidatus Cryptobacteroides sp. | reverse complement strand
GCCCTGGGCGCTGATCATCTCGCCGGTGCAACCGCCGCCGAAATGGACGATGGCATCCTTCAGGGAAGTCTTGTTGATGTTATAAATCTCATCGGGGCTCAGCTTGCAGCCGGCGGCCTTGAGGTCTTTTCCGTTGAGTTGTTTCAGGAGCGGCAGCAGCCACATTCCTTCATCGGCCATGGCGCTCACCGTGATGGCGATACCGGCCAGAAAAGCAAGAATCCGTTTCATTTTGTACGTTAAATATTTGTACAAAAGTAATGAAACGATTTTAAAACAGCAAGAAACGGAAACCCAGGTTCAGGTCGAAGGCCACGGGGCGGGAAGAATAAATGTCATCCTCATTTGCCTTTCCGGGAATGTGCCAGCAAAGGCCCGGCTGCACAAACAGTGCGCCGTGGCTGAAAAGCTGGTATTGCACGCCTGCCGCCAGGTTCACTGACCAGCGCCAGCTCTGGGTATCGAAAGGCCGGACTTCGGGCTGCGTGGTGGAGGATTCAACGGACTGGCCGCCCACCCATTGCCCCGTGCTGGTATGCTTGTACAGCGGCAGTTCCACCATGGGACCGCCGGTAACATACAGTTGGAAACGCTTGACATCCAAGATATTAAACTGGGCATTGATCGGAATGCCCAGATACAGGGTATTCTGGATCGTTGCCTGGGTGCTGTTCTCGGCAGTGGTGGTGAATTCGGAAATGAGGGAGCTGATGGAAACCCCCGTTCCCACGCTCCAGCGCTTGGCAAAACGATAGTTCACCAGCACGGAGCCCCGCAATCCCTGCCGATACTTGCTCTCCGTGGTACTGGCTTTGTTCCGGGTAAGCGCATCGATGGGGATGCTGGATGCTTTGGTCTCAAGGGGTGAGAATGGCAGGCCGATTCCCGCGCTGGTGCTGTTGGCCTGCGCCAGCAAACCGCCGCCGCTCACGCCCACCCGCCAGGAGCCCTTCCGCTTCTTTACGGGGGCCTCGGTGGGCCAGCGGATGGGTTCCACCTGTGGCGCAGGTTTCGGCTTTGTCTGCGGCGCCGGCCGCTCGCTGGGCTGTTCCGGGAGCGGAGAGGCCGGTTTCTGCTCCCGTTCTGCCTCATTTTCGGCCGACAAGCACGAATCCGGCGTCTGCGGTGCTTCTACAGCCGAAATCGGGGCAGAGGAGCACAAATCGACCGGTTTTGGTGCGGGTGAAGGCCTTTCGGGTGCCGACGGGAGCGTTTCGGGCACGGCGAAATCCTCCACTATACGGTCTTCCGGGACGGGGGAGACCAGGACGGGAGCCACAGGAGCACCCGGGGCGGAGGGATCGGCCGGTTTCCAAAGGAGCACGGCTAATACAACGGCCGCTGCCACAGCCAGCGCGGCTGCGGCATACCACCACACGGCCGCCACACGGCGCCTGGTGGGCGTTACCCCGGCCTGGACTGCGTCCCACAGCCCTTCCGGAGCCGCTTCCTCCAAACCCTCCAGGAGAGCGGGAAGCTTGTCTGTCCAGTCTTTGTTACTCATGTTCCTTCAGATATTGCTTGATTTGCCGGGCCAGCACTGCCCGGGCCCGGGCATACTGCGAAGCCGAGGAATCTTCCTTGATTCCCAGCAGCGCAGCAATTTCCTTATGCGTTTTTTCCTCGAAAACAAAAAGGTTGAAAACGGTTCTGTAACCGGTGGGAAGCGCCTTGATGAAGCCCTGTATCACTTCCGGCGGCACCTGCTGCACATCCGGCATCTCTTCCTCCTCCACTTCCGGAAGGTCTTCCACATAGCTGAGCCGCCCCTTCTGGCGCAAACTCTTGAGGGCCGTGTTGGCAACAATCCGGGAGGCCCAGGCTTTCAGGCTGCCTTCGCCCCGGTACTCGAACCCGTCCAGGGCGTCGAACATCTTGATGAAGGCATCCTGCAGGACATCCTTGGTATCGGCCGGGTCGGGGACATAACGGGAACACACCGCAGTGAGGTAGCCGGCATAGCGCTCAAAAAACAGACGTTTGGCGTTGGCTTCCTTACTGCGGATCCTGTCCAGCAACTCCCGTTCACTCAGTGCGGCTGCTATACCGGAAAGTTTTTTGGGCGAGCGTTCCGTCACAAGCGATCCATTTAAGGGTGAGTTCGTTACCCGTTGTCTGGGGCAGGATGTCGTTTAGGTCGAAGTATATCAGGGCGTCGGCCTCACGCAAGGCTTCGTCGCCGTTGTTGTAATGCTTTATAAACAGCTCAAAAGGATGGTCGCCGCGGGCCAGCGTGATACGATGCGGCTGGGTGCTTTCGCCCCACCAGGCCGAATAATGGAGGGTAAGGAAACCGTCCTCCACGGAGGTAAGCCAGTCTTCCAACACATCCAGACCGCAGTTCTGCTGAGTTTCTTCCGGCTTCTCCAGTTCTCCCTTCTCAATGTTTTCATACCAGGTAATCCTGGCGTCCAGGAAGTTTTCCACCTCAACGATATCATAGAGAATCAGATGGCAGGCCAGACGTTTGATGTCCGTAAAAGTTTCCTCATAACCGAACAGGGGAAAAACGCGGGTGGTGGAATCCACTTGGAAATATACGTTTCCTTTGGCACTCTTTTTTACCGTTACGATAGCGTCGTATTCTCCGATAATGTGATCCTCTTCTCTGAAAACATGGGAGGTATTGACATGTCCGTCCTTACCGGCTATGTTAGTGCCGGAAGATAAATCTTTGGGCAAACCCTGGCATCCTGCAATGAGCAGGACACCGCATAATAATCCTATAATCCGTTTGGCCATCATACCTATAACCCGGTAAAGCGGCAAACCTTGCATCAAAAAAGAGAAAGTTCCAATTCTTTTACGTGGAAGGACTTCCGGTGCCAGGGTGTGTAGCCGTACTGGCGGATGGCGGCAATGTGATCGGCGGTGGGATAGCCCATGTTATGCTCCCAGCCGTACTGGGGATACTCCAGGGCCAAATGGCGCATCTGTTCATCCCGGTAAGTTTTGGCCAGTACCGAGGCAGCCGCAATACTGGCGTAAGTGGCGTCCCCGTGCACCACGGTCTGGAAATCTTTGAAACCATACGGGCCGAAAGGGCGGAATTTGTTGCCGTCAATCAGGAGAAACGCCGGTTTGGGGTCCAGCCGAAGCACCGCCCGCTGCATACCCGTCACCGAAGCCCAGAGGATGTTCAACCTGTCTATCTCTTCGGCCGATACCGCCTCCACCGCCCAGGCGATGGCCTCCTGCTCGATGATGGGGCGGAGCGTTTCCCGGGCCTTTTCGCTCATCTGCTTGGAGTCGTTCAGCAGCGGATGGTGGAAATCCGGCGGCAGGATCACGGCGGCGGCATACACCGGCCCCGCCAGCGGTCCGCGGCCGGCTTCGTCGCAGCCGGCTTCCAGCCGCCCCGGCTCCAGATATGCCTTCAATTGCTGTTTCATCAAATGCAAAAATACAAAAAACCACTAACTTTGCTCCCATGATTAAGGAAATGCGTTATTGGAAGTGGCAGTTGCTGCTTCTGGCGGGGCTCTTTCTGTCCCTTCTCATGTATGGCTTTGCCGGTATGGTGGAGCTCATCCCCCGCGGCTGGTGGTACGCCGCGGCAAGCCTGGCCGTCAGTGTCGTCATGGTTCTTGTCTATTCCCGTTTCGTGTGCCTCTTCGAAAACGAAAACGCCCACGACCTGCCCATGGATAAACTCTCCACAGACACTGGGAAAGGCCTGGCCGTGGGTCTGGTGTATTTCTGTGTGGTTACTGGAATCATGGCTCTGGCCGGAGGGTACAAGATTATCAGCGTGGGGGCACCGGCCGGTCCGCTCATCTGGGCCTTCTGCAATTTTGCCGTGACGGCAGTGGGCGAGGAAATCGTCTTCCGGGGCGTGCTGTTCCGCTGGATCGACGAAAAATGGGGTTTCCCGTGGGCCCTGGTGGTGTCGGGCCTTGTTTTCGGCCTTGTCCACTGGACCAATCCGGGAGGAACCCTTTGGGCCGGCATCGCCATTGCCATTGAGGCGGGCCTGCTGCTGGGTGCGGCGTATAAGTGGTCCGGCACGCTGTGGTTCCCCATCGGCATCCATTGGGCCTGGAACTTTTCCCAGGGAAATCTCTTCGGTTTCAAGGTGTCGGGACAGGACGCCGGCGTGAGCCTCCTGCAGGCGCAGATCGAAGGTCCGGACTGGATCACCGGCGGCGTTTTCGGGGCCGAGGCCTCGGTGATTGCCGTGGTGGTGGGCGCGATGGTATCGGCCTGGTTCATTTACCGCATTTACAATAGATAAATATTGATTTTGCCCGAAAAATCCTTATATTTGCAGACTGCGTTGAAAATAAGTAAAAACAATCAATAACACAGATGAAAACTTACACTACCAAAAACATCCGCAACGTCGTCCTCATCGGCGCACCCCGTAGCGGAAAAACCACCCTTTCGGAAGCCATGCTTTTCGAAGGCAAAGTCATCGACCGTCGCGGCTCCGTGGAAGACAAGAACACCGTGTCCGACAACACCGAGTTCGAGCAGACCAACCAGAAGTCCATCAACGCCACCCCTCTGTACGCAGAGTTCGGCGGCTGCAAGATCAACTTCATCGACGCTCCCGGTTCCGATGATTTCTCCGGTGGTGCACTCTCCGCTTTCAAAGTGGTGGACGCTGCCATCATGGTGATGAACGGCACGGCCGGCATCGAAGTAGGCACCACCCTGTTCGCCCGCTACGCGGACCAGTACGGTGTTCCCATGGTCATCGCCGTGAACCAGCTGGATCACGACAAAGCCAACTGGGACGGTGTGCGCGCCGCCATCGCCGAGGAATTCGGCAAGAAGGCCGCCCTGTGCCAGTTCCCGGTGAACCCCGGTCTGGGCCTGGAAGGCTTCGTGGATGTGATCACCATGAAATTCTATAACAAGAAGAACGAGGAACAGGAAATCCCCGCCGCCTACGCCGACGAAGCAGAGGAACTCCGCGCCGAACTCATGGAGAAGGCCGCCGAAGGTTCCGACGAACTCATGGAGAAGTTCTTCGACACCATGGAGCTCTCCACCGAGGAAATCCGCGAAGGTCTGCGTCTTGGTCTGCAGAAGGGTGAGACCATCCCCGTGTTCTGCGTGGCTGCCAAGGAAGACATCGGCGTCAAGCGCCTCATGGAATTCACGGTGAACGTAGTCCCTTCCCCGGAAGGCAAGGAAGAGCCCACCGTGGACGGCGGCACCCTCAAGTGCGACCCTGCCGGCCCCGTGGCCCTGTTCATCTTCAAGACCTCCGTGGAGCAGCACCTGGGTGAAGTTTCCTACTTCAAGGTGATGAGCGGCACCCTCAACGAAGGCGCCGACCTCGTGAACCCCGAAACCGGCAACGGTGAGCGCCTGAGCGCCATCTACGCCGTGGCCGGCTCCAAGAAGGAGAAGGTTTCCCAGATTGCCGCCGGCGATATCGGCTGCGTCATGAAGCTCAAGGCCGGTAAGACGGATGTCACCCTGGCCCAGAACGGCGTGGAAGCCATCAAGCACATGGTGTTCCCGGATGCCAAGTACCGCTGCGCCGTGAAGGCCGTGGACAAGAACGACGAAGCCAAGGTTGGCGACGCCCTGAACAAAGTGGCCGCCCAGGATCCCACCATCACCGTGGAATACTCCAAGGAACTGCGCCAGACCATCCTTTCCGGTATGGGCGAGCAGCACATCAACTACGTGAAGTGGAGAGTGACCAACGAGTTCAAGCAGAACATCGAACTCTACGCTCCCAAGGTGCCTTATCGCGAAACCATCACCAAGATCGCCACGGCCCAGTACCGTCACAAGAAGCAGTCCGGCGGCGCCGGTCAGTTCGGTGAGGTACACCTGCTGGTTTGCCCCTACGTGGAAGGCCAGGAAGCTCCCAAGAACTTCAAGATCGACGGCAAGGACGTGATCTTCAACTTCAAGAGCCAGGATATCACGGACCTCGAATGGGGTGGCAAGCTGGAATTCTACAACTGCGTGGTGGGTGGTTCCATCGACCTCAGCTTCATGCCCGCTATCCTCAAGGGTATCAAGTCCAAGATGGAGGAAGGCCCTCTCACCGGTTCCTACGCCCGTGACATCCGCGTGTATGTGTACGATGGTAAGATGCACCCGGTAGACTCCAAGGAAATCGCCTTCATCATCGCCGGTCGTAACGCCTTCAAGGAGGCTTTCCGTCAGGCCGGTCCCAAGATCCTGGAACCCATCTACAACGTGGACATCTTCACACCCAACGAGTATGTCGGCCCTTGCATGAGCGACCTTAATACCCGTCGCGGCATGATCATGAACCAGGATATGGAGAAAGGCTTCACCGTGCTCCATGCCCGCGTTCCGCTGGCCGAACTCTACCGCTACTCCACCATCCTGAGCTCCCTCACCGGTGGTTCCGCCACCTTCCAGATGAAGTTCGCGGAATACGTTCAGGTTCCCGCCGAAGTCCAGACCAAACTCCTTGCGGAATACGCCGCCCAGGAGCAGGAAGAAGACTAATCCGGCATCTTGCAAAAAAGAATCGGCTGGCCGCAACAGGCTGGCCGATTTTTATTTATCTTTGTATGCGGTGCAAAAAGTCCGTCATATTTTATTGGCCCTGCTCCTGATGCTGGGGTCCCTGCCGTTGCATGCGCAGTGGTCGGGCTCGCTGGAGGGACAGGGCAGTTTCGGCTGGCTGCCACAGCGCGACGAAGAACTGGATTCCCCGCTGCATCACGCCCGGGGTCAGTTGGGCGGGCAGGTAACGTTCCGGAAACCCACCCTGGTGTGGACCTCTACCCTGAACGGTTCTTATACCTACAAAGAAACCGACACCTACCGCGGCGCACTTTCCGGACTCATCGACGACGAGAAACCCCTGATAGCAGATGCTGTCATGAAGTTCAATACGGGGAATAATTTGGGCGTCAATACATCCAGCCGCCTGCAATGGACGCCGGCAACAAGCCGCAGTTATGAGACCTGGCTGCAATACAGATTTGGCAGGGACTGGGCAGAGAATATTACTTACAAGGAACACGCGTCCTATACGCCGGACACTTCTGAGGAGAAGATGGGCTTGTATATGGAGAAACCGAACACCGTGAGCCATATGGTAGGAGGGGGCTTTCGGACCATCCAATGGCTGGGGGCTCCCAGCCGGGTCTTGAAAGGGGAGCTCACGGTGGAAAGGAATCTTAGGGACCAGACCAGCATATGGGTCAAGATGGACGCCTCTGAAACGGATTTCACGGCCAACGTCTATCGCATTACGCCCAAAACGGACCGCCGCGTGGTCTCGGCCAAGGTGCAGTATCTGGACTCTCTGTTGAAAGGGGGACCTTTCGTCCTGCACATCTCTCCCGGTGTGCGTGTGGTGAGCGATCATGCCCTGGACCACAATAGCGGCGCCACCGCGGTGGATGGAGGAGGCGGAAAGGCTGCCTGGCGCGACAGCGTCCGTCTGCGGGAAGATTTCAATTTCCTGGCCCTGCGCGTAGAGCCTTATTTCGCGGCCGATTTTTCCTGGAACAAGCTTAAGGTTCATGTGGATTATGCGCCGCAGTTGTATGCCCGCCGCCTCACCGACGATACCCACGACCAGTCCCTGCAAATCCGTCCGGTGTACCCGGTGGGGGAGGGACGGGTTAGCTGGACGTTCTCTCCCCAACACAAGATCACCCTTCGGAATTCCATGTCCGTTCGGCATCCGGACTACATCCAGATCTGCTGGTACGAGCGCCAGGGCGCCTACATGAACCAGGTCTACCGGGGCAAGGAAAGCCTGCATTCCGTCCACACCAGCGCGTGGGGCCTGGATTACGAATTCAGGTACAAGCGTTTTGTCTCCACCACCATGCTGTCCTATACCGTCCGCCGGAACGAAATTGACCAGACCTACAGCAATGAAACCATCGACGATCGCGCCTACCAGGTGTTCACCTGGGTAAACGCCGCCGACAGCCGTTCAACGGGTATCTGGGAAGAGCTGGGTTGGGAAGGGAAAATCCTGCGCGCCCATATCGGCGTCAACTATAACGGCACCCGCCGCCAGCATCGGGAATCCGGCCAGGTGAAAACCAGCACCGACTGGCGCGCTTGGGCCGATGCCTCCCTCACGCTTCCCAAAGGCTGGACCGTTCGGGCCGATTTGAATTACCGAAGCGACGTTGCCACCTTCTTCACGTTGTTCAAGCAATATTGCACCTTGAATGCCCGCATTCAGAAGCGCTTCAAGAAAGTGAACGTGTATCTCCTGGGCCAAGACCTCCTGGACAACGAGAGCGTGAAGGAATATATATCGGCCGATCAGAATGAAGCCTGGACGGAAACCTCCCGTTACAACCGCCGCCTGGTAACCCTGGGCGCCCAATGGAATTTTTAGTTTCACCAAGATATGAAACACACTCTTTATTCTCTCGTTCTTCTGCTGCTGGTTTCCTGCGGCGGAAACCCTTTTCACGCCGACTATCAGGCCCGCCTGAATGCGCATGACGGCGCCCTTAAACAGTTCATGACCCTGCCGGAAGGCTTATCGGCCCAGGAAACAGAGGCCCTGGAGTTTCTCTACGCCTATATGCCGCTGGCCGATGTAACGGACTATAGCACAGATTTTTACATCCAGAACGTGCGGGCTTCCCTGCAGGCGCGTGAGGAAATGAGCTGGAAAGTACCGGATCGAGAATTCCGTCATTTCGTACTGCCGCTGCGCGTGAACAACGAAGACCTGGACAGCGCCCGTGTGGTTTTCTACCGGGAACTGAAGCCCCGCGTACAGGGGCTTTCCATGGCCGATGCCATCCTGGAAGTGAACCACTGGTGCCATGAGAAAATGACCTATCAGCCCTCCGACGGCCGTACCCACGCCCCGCTGGCTTCCTTGAAGAACGCCTTGGGACGCTGCGGCGAGGAATCCACCTTCTGCGTGGCGGCGCTGCGCAGCGTGGGCATCCCCGCCCGCCAGGTGTACACGCCCCGCTGGGCCCACACGGAGAGCAACCATGCCTGGGTGGAAGCCTGGGCCGATGGGCAGTGGCGCTTCCTGGGCGCCTGCGAGCCCGAGGCCGTGCTGGACCTGGGCTGGTTCAACGCCCCGGCCTCCCGCGCCCTCCTCACCCACACCAAGGTGTTCGGCAAGTACGACGGTCCGGAAGAAGTAGTGCTGCGTACGCCCGGCTATACGGAAATCAATCTCATCGGCAATTATGCCAAGAGCGCCAGCGCCAAGGTGTCCGTGGTGGATGCCGCCGGCAAGCCGGTGAAAGACGCCCGCGTGGCTTTCTGCATCTATAATTCCTCCCAGTTCTTCCCGGCTGTGGCCAAATATACGGACGGCAAGGGCCAGACCACCCTTTCGGCCGGCCTGGGCGACATGCTGGCCTGGGCCAGCAAGGATGGCGCCTACGGTTTCGTCCGAGTCCGTTTCGGGGAAGATGAGGAAGTGACCATCGCGCTGGATTGCCCCGCCGGCCATCCGGTGAGCTCCCAGCTGATAGCTATGGTGCCGCCGCCGGAGCAGGTGGTGCTGCCGGAAGTGACTCCCGCCCAGCGGGCCGAAAACGACCGTCGCATGGCGTATGAAGATTCCGTGCGCAAGGCCTATATGTCCACCTTCCCGGACAACGAAACCGCCCGCGGTTTTGTGGCGGAGTTCCAGCTTCCCGCAGAGGCAGTGCGCCTGGTAGAAGGCTCCTGCGGCAACAGCAAGACCATCACGGATTTCCTGATCCGGGCCGAAGACAAGGAGCGCGCCGTGCAGCTACTGGCCAGCCTCACCCGCAAAGATCTGTCAGACGTAACGCCGGAGGTGCTGTGGGACAGCTACAACGCCAAGGAAAGCATCCTGCGTCCCCGCATCGAGAGCGAATTCCTCACCCCGTACAAGGGCTGGTTCCTGGAGAATGTGCCCGCCGACCTGCAATCGGCCTTCAAGGGCAACGCCCAGGCCATCAAGGACTGGGTGGACGCCAATGTCTATCTGGACGAAGACCCGCTGTTCTGGGATATTCCCATGTCGCCGGTGGGCGTGTGGAAGAGCCGCTGGGCCAATTCCCGCTCGCGCGACCTCCTGACCATGGCCCTGGCCCGCACTTTCGGTGTGGAAATGCGCCGCGACCGCTTCACGTCGGCCCTCCGTTTCTCCGGCGACAAAGCCGATGTCCCCACCGGCCACGTAGAGCTCACCTATGAACCCGTGGAAGGCGTGGAGCGCGTAGAATACGGCCGCCACTACTCTGTAAGCCGCATCGTGGACGGAGAGATGGAGATGGTGTTCCTGGGTATCGGCCGGGAAGGCCGCCGCTTCGGCCTCACCAACGATCTTCCGGAAGGGGATTACCTCCTGGCCTCCGGCAACCGCCTCTCCGACGGCTCCACCCCGGTGACGGTGACCCTGTTCCATGTGACACCCGGCGAATCGCTGCAGGTGCCGGTCCTCATCGAAACCGTGCTGGAAGCGGTGGAGGTGCAGGGGCATTTCGATGCATCGGCCTTGCCTGTGAGCGAAGGAAACTACGCCGCCGCCATCCTGGACGTGGGCATGGAACCCACCAACCATGTGCTGCACGACATAGCGGAGGAAAAGGCCGAACTGGAAGCCTGGGGCCGTCCCATCCTCCTCATTGCCACCAGCGAAGCCCAGATGGAACGTCTGCACAGCGAGATTGACGAAGGCCGCTACGGCATCCTGCCTTCCACGGTGGTCTTCGTGCTGGACCAGGACGGACGTCTCCTGGATAGCGCCGTTTCCAGCCTTGAGGTTAGCGCCGAACGCCTGCCCATCGTGTTTGTGGGGAATGCCAACACGAAGGAAGTTTACTTTGTTTCCCAAGGATATACCATTGGCATGGGTGCGAAAATAGCCGCCCTGGCCCGTAAATTATAGTTTTTATGAGAAAAGTTGTTTTTGCACTGGTAGGGCTTTTCCTGCTTGCCGCCTGCGGCCCCAAGCATTTCATTACGGACAAGGATTTCCGCGCCACGGTGGAAGAAGACTTCGAGGCACGGACAGACATGATGGACCTGGATATTTTCCTGGATCTGGCAGAAGATCCGGCCGTGGACCAAATGCCCAATCTGGAAGAGGAGGAAGCCTTGAAGTTCCTCTACGCCTACATGCCGCTGGCCGATGTCACCGACTACACCCCGGCTTTCTACCTGGAGAACGTGAAGGCGGCTTTTGCCACCCGTTCCATGTGGAATGTGCCGGAGCGTGAGTTCCGTCACTTCGTGCTGCCGCTGCGGGTGAACAATGAGAACCTGGACAGCGCCCGCGTGGTCTTTGCCCGGGAACTCCTGCCCCGTATCCAGGGGATGTCCATGCAGGACGCCATCCTGGAAGTGAACCACTGGTGCCATGAAAAGGTGACCTACCAACCCTCCGACGCCCGTACGTCTTCGCCGCTGAACCTGGTGAAGAACGCCCTGGGCCGCTGCGGCGAACAGTCCACTTTCTGCGTGACGGCGCTGCGCAGCGTAGGTATTCCCGCGCGCCAGGTATACACCCCGCGCTGGGCCCACACCGACGACAACCACGCCTGGGTGGAAGCCTGGGCCGATGGCCAATGGTGGTTCCTGGGTGCCTGCGAGCCCGAGCCGGTGCTGAACCTGGGCTGGTTCAACGCCCCGGCCTCCCGTGCCCTGCTCATGCACACCAAGGTGTTCGGCAAGTACGACGGCCCCGAGGAAGTGGTCTTGGAAAGCCCCAACTTCACAGAGGTGAACCTCATTGACAATTACGCCAAGACGGCCCGCATCGACTTCACCGTCCGCAACAACGACGGCGCGCCGGTGGAAGGCGCCCGCGTGGACTTCTGCATCTACAACTACGCAGAATTCTATCCGGCCGTGACCAAGTATACCGATGCCGATGGCCACACCTTCTCCAGCGCCGGCCTGGGCGACATGCTCATCTGGGCCTCCAAGGACGGAGCCTATGGCTATGCCCGCGCTTCTTTCGGCAAGGATAAAGAGGTGACCATCACGCTGGACAGCCCCTTTGCCAGCGAGGCTTTCACCCTGGTTCCGCCGCCGGAAGACGTGAAACTGCCGGAAGTGACCCCCGAGCAGCGTGCCGCCAACGACAAACGCTTTGCCTATGAGGACTCCCTCCGCCACGCCTATGAGGAGTATGCGTGTTTCGCCGCGGAACAGGCCCTTGCCTATGTCCGGGAAATGGCCTACAAAGACGAGGTTGCATCCACGCTCGTCCGTTCCCGCGCCAACTGGCAGACGCTGCAGGCCTTTATGGAAGAAAGCGAGGACATCCAGTATGTACAGGACATCTTCAAATCCCTCTCCGAGAAAGACCTCCACGACATTACGCTGGAACTCCTCAGGGATGCTTATCGGCCGGACATGCCTTACACTGGCTTCCGTGTGGAAAACGAGTTCCTGAGCCCCTACAACCATTTCTTCGGGGAATTCTTTGAGGAATTCGAGGCTTATCAGTCGCCCGAAAGTATCCGTCAGTGGGTGGTGGAGAATATCACCGTCCTGAACGACCCCAAGGCTTGGAACATCCCCATGTCTCCGGCCGGAGTATATCTTTCCCGCCTGGCCGATCCCCGCTCCCGCGACATCTTTTTCGTAGACCTTTGCCGCTTTGCCGGCTTCGATGCCCAGAAAGACCCCGTCACCGGCAAGGTGCAATACAAGAAGGACGGCCAGTGGCTGGATGTATCGTTTGACGCCCATGCCGAGGCCGCCGTTTCGCCCAAGGGCCTCCTGAAATTGTCTTATACCCCTACGTCCACCATTGCCAATCCGCAGTACTACACGCATTTCTCGCTGTCCAAGATTGAGAACGGCCGGCCGCACCTGATGGCCTTCGACGAAGGCGAGGTGGACATGGGCGGCGGCGTAGACTGGGCTCACGTGTTCAAGAAAGGGCACCCGATGGATGCCGGTGACTATCTGCTGGTTTCCGGTAACCGTCTCTCCAATGGCTCCGTGCCGGTTTCCATGCTCTTTTTCACCGTGGCCGAAGGAGGCGTGACGGAGGTACCGCTCCGCATCGATGAAGGGAAGGGCGCCGTGCCGGTCATCGGCTCGCTGGATGCCGAAAGCCTGTTCACCCCGGACGGTTCCGACATGCCGAAGTCGGTACTGTCGGCCGTGGGTCGCGGCTTCTATGTGCTGGGCATCCTGGATCCGGGCAAGGAACCCACGAACCACGCCCTGCGCGATCTCATTGCCGCGCGCGAGCGCTTGGCCGCCTGGGGCCGCCCCATCGTGCTGCTGTGTGAATCGGCCGAAGCCCTGGAGCAACTGAAGAAAGAAGCCATGGAAGGCCGATACGGTCCCATTCCCAACAATGTCACCGTGGTGTTGGGTGTGGATACTGAAGGCATCCGTGCAGCCATCGCCAAGGATCAGAAGCGCGCCGGAAACGGCCGCCTGCCCCTGGTGGTGATTGCCGATTCCTTCAACCGCATCTTCTTCTGCTCCGAAGGCTACACCATCGGCCTTGGCGATCAAATCGCCACCATCGTCACCCGCCTCTAATGCGGTGCAAATACCTGATATTCAGGGTAATATAAAAATCAATCGTTCATTTTTTGAACGATTGATTTTTGTAAATGGCACAGGGCCAGTTAGTTACGCCGCACTGCTAATAGAGTTTCAGGAAGACCTCGATGGCCTGATATTCGGCCATGCCCAGGCTGTCGTACAGGCGGGCGGTGTTCGAGGTGCGCTCTTCGGCGCGCTGCCAGAATTCGCGCGGGTCTTCACCGGGGAACGGAACGATGTCTTTCTGCGACAGGTGGCGGAAGATGGCGTGGCGCTTTTTCACAACCTCGTCCGGGCTTAGCGGAACGGCCATGTCCACGCGGCCCAGTTCCCACTCCATCCACGCGCCGCGGTACAGCCACACGTGGGTCTTGGCCGTCCATTCGGTCTTCTCTTCCTTCAGCTGATCCAGGGCCTCCAGGGCGGCTTCGGTGCAGACACGGTGGGTGCCGTGAGGATCGGCCAGGTCGCCGGCCATGAAGATCATGTCGGGCTTGAGGTCGTTCATCAGCTTCTTGATAATGTCCACGTCGGCCTGCGAGCGGGGATTCTTCTTGATGCCGCCGCTTTCGTAGAACGGCAGGTTCAGGAAGTGCGCGTTGGTATTATCGTTCAGGCCGAAACTGCGCACAGCGCCGCGGGCTTCGCTGCGGCGGATAGCGCCCTTCATCTCCAGCAGTTCGCGGGGTTCGGGTTCACCGGGCACCTTGCTCTCCACCAGCTTCTTCACGTGATCGAACTGGTCGGCGAAACCCAGCTGGAAGGCGGCGTCCATGTGCTGGAGCACCACGTCGTCGTGCACGGCCACGTTGCCGGAGGTCTCATAGGCCACATGTACATCGTGTCCCTGGGAGACCAGGCGGATGAAGGTACCACCCATGGAAATGACGTCGTCGTCGGGGTGCGGGGAGAAGATGAGCACGGTCTTGGGGAAAGGAGTGGCCGATACGGGACGGGTGGTGTCGTCGGCGTTGGGTTTGCCGCCGGGCCAGCCCGTGATGGTGTGCTGAAGGTCGTTGAAAACGTCGATGTTCACTTTGTCAAACGAGCCCACTTTCTCCAGCAGCTCTCCCAGGTTGTTGTTCAGGTAGTCGTTTTCCGTGAGTTTCAGGATGGGTTTTCCCGTTACTTCGCACAGCCAGACCACGGCCTTGCGGATGAACTTGGGCGTCCAGTCGCAGGGACCCACCAGCCAGGGAGCCACGCTGCTGGTGAGCAAGCTGGCGGCAGCTTCGTCCACGTAGAAGGAGATGTGGTCGTGGCGCTGGAGCAGCGAGGCGGGGCAATCGGCCGTGGCAGGTCCTTCGGAAATGGCCTTGACGGCGGCGGCTTTGTCTTCGCCCCAGGCCATCAGGATAATGCGCTTGGCGCTGAGCATGGTGCCCACACCCAGGGTGATGGCTTTGTCCGGCGTGGCGGAAATATCGTTGTTGAAGCGATCCGACTGCCGTTTGCGGGAGGCGTACGAAAGACGGACCACCCGGGTGCGCGTTTTCTCGTTGGAGCCGGCTTCGTTGAAGCCCACCTGCCCCTGTTCACCTACGCCGATCACCAGCAGGTCCAGGTCACGGGCCATGGCATCGAACTGGATGCAGTACGGGCCGGTTTCCTCTTCCGACAGCGTGCCGTCCGGGATATGGATGTTCTCCTTGAGGATGTCCACTTTATCCAACAGGGCTTCGTGCAGCATGTGGTTGCGGCTTTGGGCGGCCTCCTTGGAAATGGGATAATATTCGTCGATGGAGACTACTTCCACGTTCTTGAAAGAGACCTTTCCATCGCGGTAACGCCGTGCCAGTTCATTGTAGAGGGAGGTGGGAGTGGAGCCGGTGGTGAGGCCCAGACGGTAGAGCCCGCCCTCGTGGGTGTTGATGGCGTTTACGATAAAATCGGCAATGGCATAAGAAGCAGGACGTGATTCCGAATACACATGGGTCCAGATTTTCTCATAGGTGTGGAGAATGCCTGCCGGCAGGTTCTTGTCGATGAGCCCGCCTTCATAAGGAAGGGTAAAATGTTTGGCCATTATTTAAGGATATTTTGTATGCGTTCCAGTTTGCCGTCCACCGGGGCGGGCTTGATTCCCAAGAGTTTACACAACAGGGGATAAAGGTCTATGTTACGGAAGGCCGATTTCTCCCCTTCCGTGTAAGGGGCTTCGTAAGCCACCTTGAAATCCGGGCCCACGGCGCGGAAAGCCACCATCATGTCGGTCTCCTTGCAGTCGAAGCCGTGCGTCCCATTGTTCCTGGTGGGGGCGAAGTTGAACTGCCAGCCCAGGTCCGGGCTCACGATAAGGTCGCCCAGACGGTTGGAAGTTCCATAATGCAGATACTCAGGTACTTCACCGTGTTTCCACACGTTCAGGTGCTCAATCTTCGAGAGGCGGTTGTACAGGCTGTCCACATAACCTTCCTTCACCCAGATGCTGGTGGGAAGGTTGCCGGAAATCCGTTCAATCCACTCTTCCGGCATAACGTCGTACCAGCCGATGAAACGCTCCGGGGAGACCTCCGTCATGCCATGGTCGCCGGCCAGGATAAAGTTGATCTTGTCCCCATAAGGCAGCGCCTTCAGGCGCAGGTACAGGGCATGCATCAGGCTGTCCATGTGTTCGGCCATCTCCTTGGTTTCCGGGCTGAAGGGGCCGTGCACGTGGCCCTGGTGGTCGGGTTCGTCGAAATAGCCCATCACCAGGCGCGGACGCTCATCTTCCGGGAGGCTGAGCAGACGCACGATTTCATCGCAGCGCTGGTCGAAGTCCCAGTGGGGATCCGCGTCCCAATGCCGGTAATAAGTGGGATATTCATTGCCTTCCGGGCCGATAGGAATGTCCGAACCCACCCAATATACCACGCCGCACTTGACGCCTTGCTTCTGGGCTGTGATCCAGATGGGCTCTCCGCCGTAATACTGGGGGTCGAAGCGCGTATCCTTGCTCCGGATGGAATAATCGCCGCCGGTATCGGGATTATAGAAACTGTTGTTCACCAGCCCGTGATGGTCCGGCACCAGGCCCGTGGCCATGGTATAGTGGTTGGGGAAGGTGGAGGAGGGGAACGAAGGTTCCATCTGGGCCTTCACGCCCACCGTGGCCAGGGAGTCGAAGAAGGGCATCTCGTAATAATCGGGATAGTCCCATCGGCTTCCATCCAGCGAAATGATGACGGTGTAGTGGTCTTTACTGGTTTTGCAGCCGCTGATCAGGCAGCAGGAAAGCAGGACAAGGACAAAGAGAAGTCGTTTCATACAGGTATGCGTTTCAATCCGTAAAATTACGAAAAAAATCACTATCTTGCAGAACCAAAACGCATATGACATGAAAAAGATCTTCTTCATTCTTGCACTGGCAGGAGCGGTCCTTTCCTGCGAACAAAAACCTAACACCTTAACTTCCAAAGAAAAGGCCGATGGATGGGTGCTCCTGTTTGACGGGCAGACCCTGAACGGCTGGCGGGACTTCAACGGCACCAGCCTCACGGGTCCCTGGGAAGTGCAGGACGGCACCATCTGGACCGATGGGAAAGGCGACGACAGCAACGGCTACATCGTCACGGACCGCGAATTCGCCAACTTCGACCTCAAGTGGGAATGGAAGATTGCCCGCGGAGGCAACTCCGGCCTGATTTACCATGCCGTGGAAGGCCCCCAATTTAATGTTCCCTACATAACGGGCCCCGAATATCAGATTATCGACGACGACAACTGGGAGGAAGTGAACGGCTATCCTCTGGAGCCCTGGCAGCGCTGCGCCGTGGACTATGCCATGTATGTGCCGGATTTCGAAACGCGCATCCTCAAGCCCGCCGGCGAATGGAACCAGTCGGAGATTATCTTCGACAACGGCCATGTCACCTATCTGCTCAACGGAAAGGTAACCGTAGAGTTCGATGCCTGGACCCCGGACTGGTTCGCCCGTAAAAACGCCGGCAAGTGGAGCCACGCACCGGAATACGGCCTGTCCCGCACGGGTCACATCAGCATCCAGGACCACGGTTATCCCGCTTCATTCCGCAACATCAAAATCAAGGAACTGCCCACGAAACCCATCGAGAAAGACTTGTTTAACGGTAAAGACCTGACAGGTTGGACGCTGTATGGCAAGGACAAATGGTATGTGGAGAACGGGGAACTGGTATGCGAAAGCGGCGAAGATCACTCCGACTACGGCTATCTGGCCACCGACGAATACTACGACGATTTCGACCTCACGGTAGAGTTCAAGCAGGAAGCCAACGGCAATTCCGGCGTGTTCTTCCGTTCCACGGTCACGCCTCCGGCAAGGGTGAACGGCTGGCAGGTGGAGGTGGCCCCCAAGGGCAACGACACCGCCGGCATCTATGAGTCCTACGGCCGCGGCTGGCTGGTCCAGATTCCCGAAGAGAAAGAGGGAATCCTGAAGGAAGGGGAGTGGAACACCCTCCGCATCCTGGCAAAAGGACCCCGCATCCAGACCTGGCTCAACGGCGAACCCATGGTGGATATCACCGACCAGAAAGTGGGCTTGGGTCACGGCCGCATCGCGCTGCAAATCCATGACGGCGGCGGCATCAAGGTTCGTTGGCGCAACCTGCACATTTCCACCCCTGCTGAATAATCGGCCTTGAAAATGAACGGTTTGTCCAGGCACCTGTGCGCATTGCTGCTTGTGCTGGGGGCCTGTGGGTCGCCGGCGCCGGAGGCTGTGAAAACCACCTTCCAGACCTCCCAGGGCTGGCGTCCCACGCTGGACA
The DNA here is from genome assembly GCA_045226315.1 of Candidatus Cryptobacteroides sp. Classification (GTDB taxonomy): domain Bacteria; phylum Bacteroidota; class Bacteroidia; order Bacteroidales; family UBA932; genus Cryptobacteroides. The sequence continues at coordinate 91,882 of JBGVCF010000026.1, read as the reverse complement.
ACCGGGCCGATGCAGTAATGGTGTACGGCGTAGGCGCCAACCTGGAAGAACGCCTGGCATCCTGGCAGGAGCAAGGCTACCAGACCCATTTCATGACCGGCATCGCCTGGGGCGGCTATAAAGATTATTTCACCGGGGCCTGGGACGGCCGGCCGCATCTGGACGAAGGCCAGGTGAACGCCAAAGGCGACACCCTCTGGCATGGCCGCATGGTTCCCTACATCGTTCCCACGGAAAACTACTTAACCTATTTCAAAGAGTGCCATATCCGGCGGGTGATCGATGCCGGTGTGGACCATATCTTCCTGGAAGAGCCGGAATTCTGGTCGGCCGCCGGCTATTCCGAATCCTTCAAGCGCGAATGGGAGGCCTATTACGACATTCCCTGGCAGGACCAGCGGGAAAGCCCGGAGGCCACCTACCGGAGCCAAAAACTCAAGTATCACCTGTATTATCGCGCTTTGGACCAGGCGTTTACCTACGCCAAGGACTATGGCCGCAGCCTGGGGCGGGACATCAAATGCTATGTTCCCACCCATTCGCTGATCAATTACACCCAGTGGCAGATTGTGAGCCCGGAAGCCTCCCTGGCCTCGCTCCCCAGCGTGGACGGATACATCGCCCAGGTGTGGACCGGCACTTCCCGCGTGCCCAATTTCTACAACGGAGTCAGGAAGGAACGGGTGTTCGAAACCGCCTTCTTGGAATATGGCTGCATGGCCTCCATGACAGCCCCCACCGGCCGGGAGCTCTGGTTCCTCACAGACCCCATCGAAGACGGCACCCGGGACTGGGAAGACTATAAGCGGAACTACCAGGCCACCTTTACGGCCCAGCTCCTGTACCCTCAGGTGGCCCGGTACGAGATCATGCCCTGGCCGGAGCGCATCTATGAAAAACTGTATCCCGTCCGGAAGGGATCGGCCGAAAAATCGCGTATCCCCGCCCCTTACGCTTCCATGATGCAGGTGATGACGAATGTCCTGCAGCAGATACCTCAGGCTCCCGCAACGCCTGCAAAGGTTTCGGTGCTCATGGCCAATTCCCTTATGTTCCAGCGGGATTCCACCTTGTCGGGCTTCTTCGGCCTGGCCCTGCCGCTTCTCAAACGCGGCGTGCCGGTGGGCATCACCCACCTGGAGAACCTGTCCTACTCCAAATCCCTGGAGGACGTGGAATTACTCCTGATGAGCTATGCCAACATGAAGCCGCTGGACCCTAAAGCGCATCAGGATCTGGCCGACTGGGTGCTGCACGGCGGCCATCTGCTGTATAGCGCCAAGGACGACGATCCCTTCCAGCAGGTTCCGGAGTGGTGGAACACGGACGGCAACGCCTTCGCCGCGCCGGCCGATCATCTGTTTGCCCAGCTGGGCATTCCGGCGGGCGCACCGGCTGGCGTTTATCCATGCGGTAATGGCTCCCTCACGGTGCTGCGGCAGAATCCGGAAAGCTATGTACGGAAACACGGCGGGGAGCATGCGCTCCTGGCGGCCGTGGAGGCTGTCATCGGCCCCATTTCCGTGTCCAACACGTTGACATTGGAGCGCGGTCCGTACCGCATTGCGGCCGTCCTGGACGAAAGCCCGGACACCCGCCCCTATGTGGTGGAAGGTTGCCTGATAGACCTGTACGACCCCGACCTTCCAATAGTTAGCCACAAAGAATTCCCCGTGGGCACGCAGGCCCTTTTCTACGATATCCGGAAGGCCGGAAAAGCGCCTTGCATCCTGGCAGCTGCCAGTCGCGCCTATCAGGAAAAACGCTCCGGACACAGCTACAGCTATGTTTGCAAAGGTCCGGCCGATACCTACAATGTCACACGCATCCTGCTGCCGGCACAGCCATCGGCCATTACTCTGGACGGTGAAAACGCCGCCTTTGACTGGGACCCGGCCAGCAGTACCGTTTTCCTTCGATTCCCCAACAGCCCGGACGGCGTTTCCGTTCGGATTAACTGGTAATTATTTATTAATCATATGAAAAAGTATCTTTCTCTTCTTTTCTTTCCCCTGGTCTTGTGGGCCTGTGAAAACAAGGCCTACGACACGGAGAGGCTGAACAAAGAGGTTACGCTCTTTGAGAAGGAAATCTCCATTCCCGTGGGAAACGTGGGTCCTTTTACCCTGGAGGACATTTTGAACACTGAGAAATTGAGCAGCATCAAGGCCCTGTTGGGCGAAGTGTTGAAAACCGACAGCAACGGCTACCTGAAGGCCGATACGGAAGATGATTTCTGGGTAATCAATGCGTATGAAGTGGCCCTGAAAGTGCCGGATCCTACCCAGCCCTTTGATTACAAAGCCGGCAGCAACAGTACATCGCCCAGCGGTCTTGGTTCCCTTTTGGGCGCCTTCGGATTTGGTTGTGGAGACCAGAAAGTGACCATCAGCTTAACCAGTCCGCTGAAAGACGCTTTTAATCTGAACACCACCAGCAGTATTACTTGCATGAATCGCAGGACTTACGAAACCTCGTATACCCAGTCTGTTCCCCTGGAGATCGAGGTTCCCCGTAGCGCCAACACGCATGTCCTGAAGGAATTCGTATTGCCGGACAATGTTACCGATATGCCCAGCGAAATTCAGCTGGAGAACGTGGTCCTCCAGCTTCCCGCCAACCTTCCCGACAGGATACGGAGCAGCAGATACTCCAACTTCACCTTCAACATGACTTATACGGGTTATGTTACGGCGGGAAGCGGCGTGTCTTTGCCTATCAACGACTATATCATTAATTTCAACATCCCCCTGGAGTCCTTCTCTTTCAGCGACGCCCAGCTGACCATGAACCTGGTGAGCACCCTTCCGCTGGATGTGACCCTGTCCAACCTCAGGGTGATGAAGCCCGGAGAGACGGGTGAACAGAACGAAAACATTGAAATCACGGAGAGTGTCGTGGTGAAAGGCGGTTCGCCGGAGAGCCCCACCGTTACGCCCGTTACGTTTCGGATGAAGGCGAAGGAAGGCGTGCTGACGGATTTCGGCGGCATCAAGGCCAATATCACCATTTCCTCGGCACCCGACTTTGCCAAGACCCGCCTTACCTTGAAGGGAGGCATTTCCGTTCAATCGGCCACCGCTACGCTGCGGGGCGGCCTAACCATTTTCGACCATGAATAAGAGAACCCTCCTTTCGCTGGCCGTCCTTGTCGGTTCGGCCCTGGCCCTGAATGCCCAAACCTTCCAGGAGGGCTTCTACCTGCGCAATTACGCACGCGCCTATCAATATAACCCGGCTATTATCGGCCATCACTTCATCGGGGCTGTGCAGTACAATTCCACCTCCCAAAACAACGTGGGTGCCAGCTCTTTCCTGTATCCCACGGCCGACGGCGGCCTCCTTTCGGCCTTCAATTCCGCCATATCGGCCGATACTTTCCTGGGCAGTTTGCCGGAATACAGCCGGATGCGCAGTGACATCCATGCCAGTTTGGTCTCCTATGGCTTTTTTGCCGGCGGCGCATTCCACACCGTGGATTTGAACGTTCGCGGAGGCTACGGCGTCTCTGTTCCCAAGGAGCTTTTTGCCTTCATCAAGCTGGGCATGGAAACCGGGTCACGCAACCTTAGCAACCTCAACATGGGCGCCGGCATAATGGCCGAACTGGCCTATGGTTATGCCCGGCAGGTAACACCCTGGCTGTCCGTGGGCGCCCGTGCCAAACTGCTGCTGCCCATCATGGGCGGACGGTACGATATTACCCGCATGAACTTGGCCATCAACGGGGAACAGGTTGCGCTGGATTACCGGGGAGAAATATATCTGACCAACCGGCTCACCCAGATAGGCACCAATGAAGAGGGTTATCTGGATCTGAGGCACCTTTCTCAGAAGCTGGACCTGGACTGGCTGCCTTCCGGCGCCGGTGTGGCTGTAGATCTGGGTCTGGTATTTACGCCGGCCGAAGGGCTCACCATCAGCGCTTCCGTCCTGGACCTGGGCGGCGCGTACTGGTTCTATGGGAACCGGGCTATGTCATCCGGCGTGGCCACGTTCGAAGGTCTGGATAATGTGAGCATAGCTCAGTTGAATAAGACCGCTTTGAAAGATAAGGCCCTGGATGTGGGCAATAAGTTCCTGCAAGTTTTGAGGCCGGTTGCCAGTGATGACAAATGGCAGTGGGAGAGTCTTCCGCTGCAGGCCAACCTGGGTGTGAAATACGAGCTTCCTTTCTGGCGCAAACTGGCCGTGGGGGCCACCGGACGCTATTTGAACTCCCTGGGCCTCCCGTATTGGGATGCCCGTCTGGGCCTGGAGGTCAATCCCTGGAAATGGCTGGATGTGACGGCAAATTTCGGCACCGGCGCCCGTGGACTGGTGTTCGGCGCTGCTGTAGAGTTCAAGTTCCACCACTTCCGGCTCAGCGGAGGTTTGCAGAATGGCTTCGGCGGCACCGTTCCCGATTCAGGCACGCCTCTCAAACCGAATTTCAGCGTCTTCACTGTAGGTCTTACCTATGATTTGTAAACCATCCCGAATAGTATGAGAATCAAGTTTCTGCTTCTTGCAAGCCTGCTTTTGCCCATAACTTTATCGGCCGCCGTTTCTCCCAACAATGCCCGCAGGGCCGATAGGATCTACCTGGACTCGGCGAAAGGACATGGCGGCACCGCCGAATGGAAAATGTGCCGGCAAGACCAAGCCGCAGGTGGCGAAACGCTCTCGCAGCCGGGCTTCGACGCCTCCTCCTGGATGGGCGCCCGAGTCCCCGGCACTGTGCTCACCAACCTGGTGGAGAACGGCCTCCTGCCGGACCCTTATTTCTCCGACAACAACCGCCTCACCAAAGGTCTGATTCCGGACATCAACGAAGTGGGGCGCGGCTATTACACCTACTGGTTCCGCACGGAGTTCGACATTCCGGCCGATTATGCCGGCAAGAAGGTATGGTTGCACCCGGAGGGCGTGAACTACCGAGCGGAATTCTGGGTGAACGGACATCTGTTCAGCACGCTCACCGGCATGTTCCGGGACGATGACATCGATATCACCGAATTCGCGAACATCGGCGGCCGGAATGCGCTGGCCGTGCTGGTGTATCCCGTGGATTTCCCCGGTCGGCCCGGCAAAAAGACCTGGGGCGCGCCCGGCGAATACAACAACGGCGGCGACGGCAATATCGGCCTGAATTCCACCATGCTCATGAGCGTGGGCTGGGACTTCACTTTCTGGGATGCCGTCCGCGACCGCAACACCGGTATCTGGCGCAGCATTTCGCTCTATGCCACCGGCAACATGACGGCGCGCCATCCCTTCGTGAAGGCGGCCCTGGCGCATCCGAACTACGATGCCGCCGACCTTAGCGTTAGCGTGGAGGTGAGCAGCCGCTATGTGGACAGCCCCAAGACGCACCAGGCCCGTGTGGCGGGAGAAATCACCGGCCCAGGCCTGGGTAGCCCGCTTACCTTCGAGAAAACGGTGGAACTCTATCGCGAAGAGGATCAGGAGGTGAGTTTCGACCCCATCCATATCTCGAATCCTGCACTCTGGTGGCCGTTGGGGAAGGGCGAACACCCGCTCTATCAGCTTAAAATCCAGGTGTTTGATGGCGATAAGCTGAGCGATGAAACCTGCACCACCTTCGGCATCCGGGAAATCATCGCCACCCGCGAAACCCCCGACAAGAGCAAACTGTTCCTGGTGAACGGCAAGCCTGTTTTCATCCGCGGCTCCAACTGGATTCCGGAGGCCATGCTCAAGGATAACGACAAACGCATGGCGGCGGTGCTCCGGATGAGCGCCCAGTGCGGGTTCAACCTGCTGCGCCTCTGGGGCGGCGGCATAGTGGAAAGCGATTACTTCCACCAGCTCTGCGACGAATACGGCTTCCTGGTATGGGAAGAGTTCTTCATGACCGGCGACACCCGCCATCCGCACGACAAAGCCACCTACTTCGCCAATGTGGAGTCCAGCGTCAAAAGGGTGCGGAATCATCCCTGCGTAGCCTTCTATGTGGCTTCCAATGAGAGCACCGAGGTAAGCGGCACGCAGGCCCTTATAGAGAAACTGGACGGCACGCGCCCCTGGCAGCAGCAGAGCGAATGCGATGGCATCCACGACGGCAGTCCTTATGTGCAGGTGAACCCGATGCTTCATTACCTGGACCAGGCTTCTCCCCGCGGCAGTCGCGTCAACGGCTTCAACCCCGAATACGGCTTCACCGGGATGCCTCACTACACCTCTTTGTCCCGCTTCCTGCGTCCGGAAGAAATCTGGCCCATGGACAAGGCCGTCTGGGATTACCTGGACGGCAGCGGCTTCGGCAAGGTAACCACCGTGGTGAAGGCCCTGGCCGATGAATACGGCCCGTCACAATCCATCAAGGAATACGGCTGGAAAACGCAGGTTTTGGGCGCCATGAACGCCAAGGCCATCTGGGATGTGTGGAACTACAACAAGCTGGAATACGGCGACAGGTTCTGTTCCGGCACCCTGTTCTGGAGCCACGCCAGCCCCATTCCCATGATCAAGAACCACATGTGGGACTGGTACCTGATTCCCACGTCCTCGCTCTATCACACCATGCACGCACTGGAGCCGGTCCACGTGCAGTACGACTACCTGAAGAACACCGTTTCCGTGTACAACGACAAGCTGGAACCCCTGGAAGGTCTCACCGTGACGGCCACCCTGTACGACCTGAACAGCAAGAAGGTCGCCTCCTGGACGGTGGACGGAGTATCGGTATCGGCCGATGGAGTGAAGTGTGATGTGCTGAACCTTTCCATCCCCAAGCGGATTACGCCGGTGCATTTTATCGCGCTGGAGTGCCGGGATGCCCAAGGTAATGTCTTGTCCTCGAACTTCTACTGGCGGTCCCGCGACAAGTACACGCCCGGCACCCTCACCGGCCCTTGCGCTTCCGGCTTCCAAAGCCTGCAGAATATGCCGGCCGCCACTGTGGAGAGCACTTTGGTCAAGCGCGAAGACGCCGAAAACCTCTATTTCGACGTAACGCTTTCGAATAGCTCCAACAAGATTGCTTTCTTCAACGAAGTGCTGCTGCTGGGCGACGACGGCTTGCCGGTGCCCTATACTTTCACCACCGACAACTACTTCACCCTGCTGCCCGGCGCTTCCCAGACCATTACGCTGGAGATAGCGCGCGCCGACGCCCCCACGAATCCCGTCTTCCACGTGGAAGGCTGGAACGTGGCGGAAACGGTCCTGAAGTAAGAATTAGAACTGATACAGGTTAATCCCTGTTTCACTGTCCTGGTATCGGCCGATAAAGGCGCCGGGGTAGGCTTCCACGTACAGTTCGCAGGCGCCGTTGATGGTGCCTTCCAGCAGGTGACCGCCCACGCAGGTGTAGTCGCTGCGGCTGGCCGTTACATGCAGGTGGAGGTACGGTTTCCCGTCCTTCTGGGAGATGTTGCCCGTGAGGTTGGTGATTTCCATCTGCTCCCGGAAGGTTTTGTCCACGTACTTCATGGTGTCCGGGTTCAGATAGCGGAAAGTGATCTCATTAACGGCTCCCAGGCCGATAATCTTTCCTGCCAGAATGCTTTTTTCGGCGCAGAAGGCCGCCAGCGCCGCTGCAATGGGGGCGTGATTGTCCAGACTCAGGACATAGACATTGTCCTTGACTTCCTTATACTGATACATGCCTAAAACTTTTTCCCAAAGATAGCGTAAATTTGCGTTATTCGGTAGAATTTCCTTACTTTGAAAGTATGAAAGGAATGGGAAACGCTCTAGTGCTGGCAGGCGGTGCGCTCACCGCCGCGTCCTGTGTCTCCCCTGAGCAGGAGCCCCGGCGTCCCAATGTCGTCTTCATTCTGGCCGATGACCTGGGCTGGGGCGACCTAAGCTGTTACGGCCAGCAGCGTTTCCAGACTCCGAACATCGATGCCCTGGCGTCTAACGGGATGCGCTTTACCCAGTGCTATAGCGGCACCACGGTAAGTGCGCCCTCCCGCTCCTGCCTGATTACCGGCACCCACAGCGGCCATACGCCCATTAGGGGCAATCTGGAACTGGATCCGGAGGGACAGTTCCCTTTGCCGGAAGGATCGGCCTCCCTTTTCCTGGACTTCAAGGCGGCCGGTTATACCACCGGTGCTTTCGGTAAATGGGGACTGGGATATATCGGCACCAGCGGAGACCCGCAGAAGCAGGGAGTGGACCAATTCTTCGGCTACAACTGCCAGAAACTGGCGCACAGTTATTATCCGGACCATCTGTGGGAGAACGACACCCGTGTGGAATTGGACACCGATGGGCCGTATGGCTCAGGTGTTTATGCGCCCGACTTGATTCACGAAAAGGCCCTGTCTTTCTTGAAAGAGGCTGTTTCCTCCGGTAAGCCCTTTTTCCTCTGGTATCCCACCACCATTCCGCACGCCGAACTGCTGGTTCCCCAGGACAGCATCTTTCAGCGCTTCAAGGGCCGATATCCGGAAACGCCTTATCACGGAATCGACGACGGTATTTATTTCCGAAAGGGCGGCTACTGCTCCCAGGAGTATCCGCACGCCACCTTTGCCGCCATGGTCACCCGGCTGGATGCGTATGTGGGAGATTTAGTGCGCCACCTCAAGGAGTTGGGGGTTTATGACAATACTATCATCCTCTTCTCCAGCGACAACGGACCCCACCAGGAAGGGGGCGCGGATCCGGATTTCTTCGATTCCAACGGCCCCTGGCGGGGCTATAAACGCGATGTCTACGAAGGCGGCATCCGCGTGCCTATGATAGTAAGTTGGCAGGGGCACGTGCGCGCGGGTACGGAAAGCAACCTGGCCTGCTCTTTCTGGGACCTGATGCCCACTTTCAGGGAGCTTACGGGCGTGGCATCGGCCGATGGATTGGACGGTGTGAGCCTGCTGCCGCTGCTGGAAGGCCGAAAAGGGCAGAAGGAGCACGACTATCTCTATTTTGAATTCCAGGAACTGGGCGGCCGACAAGCGGTCAGGCAGGGTCCGTGGAAACTGGTCCACATGGACATCCGCTCCGATGCCCCACGTTACGAACTCTACAACCTGGACCAGGACCCCGGAGAAACCCATGATTTATCGGCCGAGAATCCCGATATCCTTTCCCGTCTGCAGCAAATCATGGCCGAAGCCCACATCCCGAACCCCGATTTCCCCGTTCTCAAGGAAGAGGCATCCGGGCCAGATAGATAGCGGCGCGGGGACGGCCATCGGGGCGGGTGAGTTCGTGGGAGGAATAGTACACCACCTTTAACTCTTTATCTTCCACAAGGATGCCGGGATAGCTGTTGTCGCCGCCGGAGGGGAGGGTTTTCCATAATTCGAAGTCTCCATCGGCATTTCCTTTCCAGAGGCAAGTCTTGGTCTCTCCGTTTTCAAAATAGCCTCGTCCGCCGATGAGGAGCGACCCGTCCGGCAGCACGGCCATTTCAGGGCCGCCGATCTGGAACCGCAGCGGCTTGAACTGCCAGTTGGAGTAGGGCGGCTCGCTCACGCCCAGATAGGCCATCCGGTCTTCCTTTTCGCGCCGGACCAGCATCAGCATCCTTCCGTCCGGCAGAAAACGCACGGTGGTTTCGTTGGGGAAACCGTCCAGTGCAATGTCCGTAATCTTTTCAAAATGCCGGCCGTCGGTGGTCTTGAGCAGTTCCAGCATGTTTTCATCGGCCTCCCCGTAGTTGACGGTATAGCCTGTACCCTCGTGCCAGGTCATCCGCCAGAACCAGGCATAGCCGCCGGGGATGGGGTAGTCCACCGGCTCAGGGTCGCTGAAAGATTGGCCATCGGCGCTGAAAGACACCTGCGGAATCCTTTTCACCAGCTTTTTGTCCACATACACCGACCCTCCCTGAATCACCATCAGGCGGCCGTCGGCCGTAATGGAAAGCTTGGGGTCGCGCAGGTCGTATCCCTCTTTCGAAAGCAGGGCCACGCTTTTCCAGTGCTTGCAGTCGGTGGAACGCAGGATGCGGGTCTTGCCGGCCGCGATGCCGTTTTCGTCAAAGATATGGCTTTCCCCCTCGCGGAAACTCACATACCACGCGTCCTTGTAACACACAATGGAAGGGAAAGCACTATACCCCTGCTCCCAAATCCGCTCCACCTGCATCGCTTCCTTATGGGCCGAATCATACTGGACAAGCGCCTTGATCAGTTTGTATCGGCTGACCATGCCTTTATAGGAGGCGTCGTGGCTCACGTTGCGGGTGTTGTAGGCAAGGTAGCGTTCGCCGTTGATGGTAATGAAGCCGGGGGCGGCCAGCATCCATTTTTCGTCCGGCTCTATCCAGTCGTTCAGGTTACAGGGAATTTCCCGGGTGTAAAAACCATCGGCCACAAAGCTTTTGAAGAAGCAGGTGTCGGTGCTTCCGGCGGGGTATTTATTGTTGAAGTAGGTGGGGAAAAGGATGTCGTGGCGCTCGTCCACCGGACAAGGGGCGGCGTTGTAAAGAAAGTCGCCGGCCAGGGGCTTGATTTCCGTCAGGCGCTCGCCGTCGGGGGTGTATTCGGCCACCGCATTCTTCCGGTTGGTCCAGTCATCGGCCCAGATACGGGTATAAAGTTTCAGCTTGCCATCGCGCGGGACCATGGCATTCTGGGTGTCGTGCCATTTGATCAGGAGCAAGGTCTTGTCGCCGAATTCAATACCGTCCTTCGATTTCCAGAGGAACAGGTTTAACCGGCCCTTCTCGAAAACCCGGCCCACCAACCCATAGGGCTTGTCTTTTTCGCCGGTCAGGAAAACGCTCTGTTCCACCACGCCTTCCATGATCTTGCCTTTGTAGGTGTAATGGAATCCATCCTCCGATTCGGCATAGTAGAGATCCTGGTGGTCAAATTCAGGACCGTTGACAGACTCGCTGTATCCGGCAAAATAGAGCCGATAGCCTCCCTCCGGGCGCTGGATTATGTTGAAGTAATTGATTACATCCATCCCCACGGTTTCGTTGGTGAGAATTTCCACGGGCGGTTCCGGAAAATGGACGGCGACAATTTCCTTCTCCGTCTGGCTGCAGCCCGCCAGTAAGGCCGATAAAATGATAGCGAGGGATAGAACGTGTTTCATGGGTTAGTCCTCTTCGTTTCCACGAAAATAGCGAAAATTTTGAAAACAGACACAAAACCAGCCTTTCAAGCACCCCATCGGCCCCTTTGGTGCTTGTCGGGACTAATATCGTCGCAGGTCAGGACAAACGGGCCATCCAGAAGAGTGGCTGCCCGCCAGCGCCGGCGGAAGGAAGGGATTCCCTCCCGGGGGACTCCACTTCGCTTCGCTTCGTTCCGGCCCCTCCCATTATCCACTGCGTCCTTTTTATCGGCCTTCGGCCTCAAAAAAGAACTCGTATCCAACGGGCCCCTCCCCCTGCCCTAGTGCGAGGGTGCACAAGCCCCCGGGAGGGTATCCCTTCCTTCGCACGGAGCCGGGAGGATTTGGTCCGGCATGGATATCTTAGGGCGTAGGAATAGGATGAAGGGGCACGAATGCTCCTACCGTCCCCAAAAGTGGGACAGTAAGAGCAAAAAACCCCTAAAATGCGGCTACCGTCCCAGATTTTGGGACAGTGGGAGCGTTAACGGCTAAATACCCCATCGGCCCCTTTGGTGCTTATCGGGACTAATATCGTCGCAGGTCAGCCAATTTCTAATTCCCTATTGCCTGTCAGGATAAGTTGAACCGTTTCTTTATACTTCCTGGAGACCGGGAGTTCTGCCGTGCCGATAGTTACTGTGTCGGGCGATGAGAGTGTTGCATAAGTGGTATTGACCAAGTAAGAGCGGTGAATACGCAGGAAGTCATCGCCCAGAAGGTTCTCCCATTGGCCGATGCCGGTCTTGTTGCGGTAGGATTCGCCGGAAACGGTGACTACGCGAACCTCGGTATCGTTAGATTCGATGTAGGCAATATCGGCTCTGCGGATGGTGACACTTTTACGCTCGGAGAAGAAGGTGAGGGTGCGGTCTTCGCTTTTGTAACGCTTGGAAAGCCACCGGGCCCACTGGTAATCGCCGATGGCCAGGGCGGTGAGGATGAGACCCAGGAAAGCCGGATTGATGAGCATAGGAGGCACTTCCTTCTCCGGTAACATATACCCTCCCTGGGCGATGGTGGTCCAGACAAACTGGTGAAGGATCAGGATGAGAAGGACTACGGCTACCAGCATGGCCAGCGAGAGATAGATTTTATGGACCGGCTTTTGGGCTTTGGGCATCAGGTACTCCAGCCCCAAGGCACAGGGCCCGAAAACCATACTGATAAGAATAGCCTGGGACAGGGTATAGTCCAGACTAACCAGGATGGAAGACACCAAGGCCAGTGCCAGTAGCCAGTATGCAACTCTCAGAAGGGCTTTCATGGCAGAACAAAAGTAGGTAAAATCGGCCTGTATTGCAAGCCTTTATACCTTACGGTGGGTTTTGACTGGACCGGAAGGGGTTTCAACTTTGGAGAATCGGCCATCCTTGCCGTAACTTTGCATCAAACCAAAAAACACAAAGCCATGAAAGAAGAAATCTATTATGTTGCCGACTCCCTGGGCGTGATGCAACCGATGACCATTGAACGTCCCGACTGGTCCATCGCCCGTTTCTTTGTAGAGGGTGGCGCAGGTGCCATGACCATCATTTCCATTCTCCTGATTGCGCTGTTCATTGCAGCCTGGAAGGCTCCCAAATGGGTAAAGGAAATCGGATTAGGCGCGCTGGTCGTATCCGTATTCTGTACCCTCCTGGGCCTGTATCAAATCTTTGACGCCATTCAAATATTTGGCGATGTCAGTTTCCCTGTCATTTGCGGCGGCCTGAAAGTAGCCATGATCACCACATTCTACGGCCTCATCGTCTACTTCATCTCCCTCGTCATCCGGGTGGTACAAAAACCCCGCATCTGACTATCCCGGGGCCGACACCTCAACGTTTCCACGAAAAAAAGCGAATGATGGGGAAACAGACACGAAACCAGCCCAGTCCGTGTCTCTAAAGGCAAAAAACCGCCCAACAAGCACCCAATCGGCCCTTTTGGTGCTTGTAACGAAAATGAAAGCCTCTGACAGGCCAAAAGCGTTGAATCTGCCACGCAGCGGCTAATGCGGCGTAAACAACTGACAAACAGGCGCTTATGCAAATCAATCGTTCGTTTTTTGAACGATTGATTTCTGTAAGTGGCTGATGTAGTGATGGTTGCACCGCATTGAAAAAAGCGTAAAAAACATTTGCAAAAAAGAAATATTGTTGTACCTTTGCAGTGTACTAATGAACTAAGACACTGTGAACATGAGATACTTTTTTGCAATGACCCTTATGCTGTTCGTTTCACTGACGGCATTTGCCAAGAAAGACTGGAAGGGTAAAGTGGTGGACGCAAACGGTGAGCCCGTAGCCTATGCCAACGTGGCCGTGTTGTCCAAGGCCGATTCCACCATGGTGTGCGGTACCGTCACGGAAGAAGACGGCACCTTTAATATAGTCACCTCCGAGACCGACGGCATCATGATGGTGGCCATGCTGGGCTACAAGACCGTTTATCTGGCTCCCGTGGATGGAATGATTGTTACCCTGGCCGATGACACCGCCATGCTGGAAGGCGCCGTAGCAACGGCCGTCATGCCCAAAACCCAACTCACCGGGGAAGGCCTGCAGACCAACGTCCGGGGCTCTGTGCTGGAGAATTTAGGAAACGCCAACGACGTTCTGGCCCGGACACCCGGTCTGGTCAAGGGGCAGAACGGTTTGGAGGTGATAGGCAAGGGGGCTCCACTGGTATATATCAACGGCCGAAAAGTTACTGACGCCAGCGAACTCCAGCGCCTGCAGAGTAATGAAATCCAAAGCATCGAGGTAGTTACCAATCCCGGTGCGCAGTACGACGCCACCGTGCGCGCCGTAGTGCGAATCCGCACTATCAAGCGCCAGGGAGACGGCTTCGGCTTCAATCTGTACGCTTCCGACGCCCAGTCCCTGCGCAGGGCAGCCTTCAATGATCCTGACGCCAATCTTAACCTGAATTACCGTACCGGAAACGTAGATATCTTTGCCGGCATCAACTACAACCAGAATCATTTCCTGCAGCTGAGCGACGGCGAGCGAATCACCACGGCTACTCCCGCATACCGGGACCTGGCCACCATCGACGGGGAAGGATTGTCGAACAACCTCGGAGGAAACGCCGGCGTCAACTGGCAAATTGCGGACAACCACTATCTGGGCGGCAAAGTGGAATGGGGCCGACAGCTTAGCATGTGGGACCGGACTCTCATCACGGACAAAGTCTCCCTGGGCGGCGAGCCGATTGACGATCTCATCACCATCACGGAGGATAAGATGGGTGATGTAGCTCCCTATAATATCGGCACCAACATCTACTACAACGGAACGGTGGGCGGCAAGCTGAACATAGACTTCAACGCCGACTATTATACGAATGCCAGTACGGCTCTCTCTTCCTCTACGGAAACCAGTACCATGACCCAGGATGCGAAGGTGAGTACCAGTTCCGACTCCAGGAACCGGCTGTATGCTGCCAAACTGGTCCTCTCTTATCCCATTTGGAAGGGCCAGTTGCAGGTGGGGACGGAGGAGACTTTCTCCCGCCGCTCCGATAATTACAGACTCACGGGGATTTTGGTGCCGGCTTCATCGGCCAGTGTGAAGGAAGACGATATAGCCGGTTTCGCCTCTTATGGTTTCTTCCTGCCCCGGGTGGGTCAGATGAGTGCAGGCGTGCGTTATGAGCATGTGAACTACATTTATGAGGATGCCTTGGCTCCGCAGAACAATATCAGCCGATCCTATGGCAACTGGTTCCCCACGCTGTCCTATGCCAATGCCTTCGGCCCGGTGCAGTTGCTCCTGAACTACAGCGTAAAGACGCGCCGTCCGGACTATTCGTTGCTGTCAAGCGCCATCCGCTACAACAGCCGGTACATCTGGCAGAGCGGAAATGCGGCCCTGCAGCCGCAGATCCAGCACGAGCTGGGCCTTACCGCCCTTTGGAAATTCATTACGCTGGGTGTGAACTTTAACCGCGTGAACAATGCCATCGTCACCTGGTCTTCCCCCTACAATGACCAAGGAGTGATGCTGGTGCAGCCCCGCAACCTGAATGAGCCTTACCGCAATCTGTCGGTCTTTGTTAACCTGACACCTACGCTGGGCCCCGTCACGCTCAATTACACCTTTGTGGTGCAACCGCAGTGGCTTACCATCACTGCTCCCGACTCCAGTCAGCCTTCCGGCGTCCGGGAGACCTCCTTTAACGGACGTCCCCTCTATGTGGCGCAGCTGTTCAATACTTTACGGCTGAAAGGTGGCTGGCAGTTTGAACTGGGCGGCGTGGTCTACAGCCGGGGCTATACGCAGAATCTTTATCTGACCAATGTCTACTTCGACCTTTCCGCCGCCGTGCAGAAGTCCCTGCTCAAGGACGGCTCCCTGGTCCTGCGCCTGGAAGGTTCCGATTTGGCCGGACTGGGCCACAACGATGTCTCTACCGACTTTGGCAATTACAAACTCTGGCAGACCAACATCCTGAACTCCCAGAAAGTGAAAATCTCCATCCGCTACAACTTCAACACCGCCCAGAGCAAGTACAAAGGTACCGGCGCCGGCAAAGACCAGAAAGCCCGAATGTAAAAAACCTCGCGACTCCAAAATGCTCGGCCAAAAGGCGGTGACAGACACGAAACCAGCCCAAGCCGTGCTTCTAAAGGCAAAATACCGCCCGACAAGCACCAAATAGACCCTTTTGGTGTCTGTAACGGAAAAAGCCCGGCCGTATGTGAGGATAAGGAGGCCGAAGGCCGACCCAGGGGGTCTGGGGGATTAGTCCCCCAGTCTATCGAAGATATTGGGCACAAAAAAACGGGCCGATGAGGTCCGTTTTTCTTGTGCCCAGAGCGGGAATCGAACCCGCACGGTATTGCTACCACAGGATTTTGAGTCCAGCGCGTCTACCAATTCCGCCATCCGGGCGAGGATGGACTGCAAAAATACGTCAAATAAAGGGAACTGCCAAATTTTTCCGCTATCTTTGTAAGTATGAAACGAATGCTTTATGGGGTATTTGCCGCTGTGCTGGCTGTTGCCTGCGCACCCCGTCCCGAAACGGCAACAGGTACTTCCGTACCGAATCTGGGTTGGCTCTTTTTGGAAAAAGGCCCCTATACACTTACCACCAAAGTACAGGCTGCGCCGGGCGCTGCTTCCATGGTACTGGTGAAGGATCTCTCCCTAATGGCCGATACCCAGGATACGGTCTTCTGCAGTCAGGTGACTGTGGGGCCAGACAGCACCCTGAGTGTGCTCCTGGGGCAGCTGGAGCCCGGTTTTTACCAGGTTCGGCTGCGGGACAGCATTCGCTGGAACGTGGGTGTACGGCCCGATGCAGTAGTGAGCCTCCCGGATGCCCCGGAAGACTTCAACGCCTTCTGGGAAGCCACCCTTTCCCAGCTGGAAAAGGTCCCGATGGAGCCGCAGCTCACGGAAGTTCCGGAATATTCCAACGACCTTCGTACCTGCTATGAGGTCCGTTTCGCATCCCTGGACGGCGGTATTGCCGGCGGCATCGTTTCCATCCCCAATGCTCCCGGCCGATATCCTGTAGCCATCCAGTACATGGGCTACGGCGCAGAGCCTTTCTACTTCGACCCTTCGGCCAACCCCGAACGCATAGACTACCTGGTTAGCGTACGCGACCAAGGCATCTTCAAGGCCGGCCAGAGCCGCTGGATAGACCGCGGCATCACGGACAAGGAGAAATACTATTACCGCGGCGCCTTCTGCGACGTGAAACGCGCCGTGGACTTCGCCGCCAGCCTGGAGAAGGCCGATCCTGAAAGGATGGTAGCCTGGGGCGAAAGCCAGGGAGGCGCCTTCACCTTCCTGTCGGCCGCCTTTGATTCACGCATCAAGGCCATTGCGCCGGCCGTGCCCTTCCTGGGCGATTATCCGGACTACGCCCGCATCGTCTACTGGCCTGTGCATGAGGTCTTTGCCGAAGCCGATGCTATCGGCCTGCCTCGCGAAGAGCTTCTCCAGATGCTCCGTTATTTCGATGTGAAAAATTTCGCACCGCGCATCCAATGTCCGGTGTATATGTCGTTCGGCTTGCAGGATCCCACCTGCCCGCCGCATACCAATTTCTCCATTTACAATAATTTAGGCACGAAAAAGAAGCGGTTTTTCTGCGTTCCCACCTGCGGTCACGCCATGTGGCTGGAGCCCGCCTGGACAGCCGAACGCACCGCCTTCCTGCAGGAATGGTTATGATTCAGACGCTGGAGCATATCGGTGATATCGGCCGCTTCCTGGGCAAGGAGGCCGAATGTTTTGTGGTGTACGACCCCAACGTAGCCTGGGTGGCCTCGGAGGTGATGGCGGCGCTGCCCGTGAAGGGCGCCATGAGCCTGGAAACCTCCGAAGAGCGTAAAACCATGGACAGCGTGCTGGCCGTGGAACGCTGGTTATTGGAGGCCGATGCCTCACGCGGCTCCCTGCTGCTGGCCATTGGCGGCGGCATCACCACCGATATGGTGGGTTTCGCCGCCAGCCTGTACAAGCGTGGCATCCGCTACGCCAACCTGCCCACCACGCTCCTGGCGCAGGTGGATGCGGCCATCGGCGGCAAAACCGGCGTGAACCTGGACCACTATAAAAACATGCTGGGCGCCTTCCGCATGCCGGAATACACCTTCCTCAGCGCCGATGTCCTCCGCACCCTCCCGCCCCGCGAATTCCGCTGCGGCCTGGCAGAACTCCTCAAAACCTTCCTCCTGGCCGATGCAGAAGCTTATGCCGCCACCATCCGGTTGCTTACAGACACCCAAACGCCCGAATCCGTGCTCCTACCCTCGAAAAAAGGCTCAACGAGCACCCAAACGCCCGAATCCGTGCCCGTACTGCTGGAATTGATTCAAAAAGCGGCCGCTATCAAGGCCGATATAGTGGAGCGGGACCCTTATGAGCACGGAGAGCGCGCTAAACTGAACCTGGGGCATACTTTCGGCCATGCAATTGAGTACGTGGCCCATGAGCAGGGCGAAGACATCGCCCACGGAGAGGCCGTGGCCATGGGCATCCTCCTGGCGGCCCGCCTTAGCGAACAGCTGGGCCTGGCCGAAAGTGGCCTTGCATCGGCCTTGAAGCAAGATTTCGAAGCTGTGGGCCTGCCTGCGCAGTGCCCGTATCCGCTGGAGCGCCTGCAAGCTGCCATGGGGAAGGACAAGAAGGCGCAGGGCGGTGGAAGCGTGAAGTTTGTGCTGCCCGTCAAGCCCGGAGAAGTGGTTTTCCAAGCATTGAACCCTTATGATTTGCACCTCGATACAGCATAAAGACCTGCAGCAGATCCTGGACCTGTTGCCCGGACTGGAGATGGCCGAAATCCGCCTGGACCGCTGCGCCCTGGAGGAATCGGACATTGAGCAGTTGTTCTCCCAGTCGGACGTTCCGCTAATTGCCACCTGCCGGCTGGAAGAAGAATCCCAGGCCCCGGAGCTGCTGGAACTGGCCATCCGTTCCGGCGCCAAGTACGTGGACCTGGAGATGGAAGCCCCCGCAGCCGTGGGCCGTCGCATCCGCGAAGCCTGTCGCGAATGGGGCACGGTGCTCATCCGCTCACACCACGATTTCAAAGCCACCCCGCCGCTTCCCGTGCTGCAATCCTTGCTGGAACGCGCCCGCAGTTTCGGCGGCGAAGTTGTGAAAATCGTTACTACGGCCACTTCGGAGGCCGATAATACCACCATTGCGCAGCTCTACCAAAGCGCTGCTCCCGGTACCCTGGTGGCCTTTTGCATGGGCGAAAAGGGACGGGCCTCCCGTCTGGAAGCCCTGAAACAGGGCGCCCCCTTCACCTATGCCTGCGTAAGCGAAGAGGACGCCACCGCCCCCGGTCAGTGGACCACCGAGGCTTTAAAGGAAGCCGTCTACGGCAAATACCGTTTCATCCAGGCCGGACCGCTTCCCATGCCCGCCTCCAAGAGCTTTGCCCAGCGCGCCATAGTGGCCGCCGCCCTGGCTCAGGGAACCTCTACGCTCAGCGGCTACACTCCCTGCGGCGACAACGAAAGCGCCCTGGCCGTAGCGCGGGCGCTGGGCGCCAAAGTGGAAAGAGAGGGGGACCAGGTGAAAATCACCGGCATCGGCGCGCAACCCGGCTGTCTGGACTTGGAAGAGATCCATACCGGCGAATCCGGTTTTCTCACCCGTTTTGTGGTGCCCGTCTTATCGGCCCTTTCGGAAAAACCGGTACGGGTTATCGGTGAAAAAACGCTGCTAAAGCGGCCTCTGACCGACGCCCACGACATCATGGCCGCCTATGGCGTGCGCCTGTACCCGGAAGGGACTAACAACAGAAAGCAAGACTGTTATCTTCCGCTGAAGGTAGCCGGCCCCCTTATCCCCGGCCGCTCCGACGTCTCCGGAAAAGGCGGTTCGCAGCTCATCTCCGGCCTCTTGGCCGCCCTGCCGTTAACGGAAGAAAAATCAGTTGTTTACGTGCACGAGCCCCGGAGCATTCCCTACCTGTTCATTACTGTAGACGTGCTCAAGAAGTTCGGCATCCGCATCGGCTCCGAAATGGAAGGCGGCGAAGATTTTCTGGAAACGCAGGATTGGAGCCTGTGCACGGGCATCAACTTCCGCATCAAAGGCGGTCAGCGCTATCAGGCGGCCGATTTTGCCATAGAGGCCGATTGGTCCGGCGCCGCTCCTTTCCTGGCCGCCGGCGCCATCTTCGGCGACGTAGAAGTATCGGGCCTGGACACCCGTTCCCTGCAGGCCGATATCTCCATCATGGACGTACTCATGGAAGCGGGCGCCAGCATGTCCCAGCTGGACGGACCGGACGGCCCAATCCACATCAAGCGCGCTCCGCTGAGTCCTTTCCACACGGATTTGAACAACTGTCCGGACCTCTTCCCCGTGGTGGCGGTGCTGGCGGCTTTCTGCCCCGGCGAAAGCCACATCCTGGGCGTGGAACGCCTGCGCCACAAGGAGTCGGACAGGGCCGCGGCCATCGAGCAAGCCCTTACGCAGATGGGCGTACCCGTCCATACGGAAGAGGACGAAATGGTCATCGAAGGAATGGGCCTCACCCAGCGCCTGGCCACCGGTAAACTGTTGAAAGGCGGCCACTTCGTCTCCCACGCCGACCATCGCATGGTCATGGCCCTGAAACTGGCCTCGCTGGGCACCGACAGTCCCGTTATCATCGACGACACCGCCTGCGTCTCCAAGTCATTCCCCACCTTTAACGAATTGTTTGAACAACTATGAATACATTCGGCAATAAATTCAGAGTCAGTATTTTCGGTGAATCCCACGGCCCCCATATCGGCGTCACGCTGGACGGCGTACTGCCGGGCATTCCGCTAACGGAAGAGGACTTCTTGCAGGATCTGGCCCGTCGCAAGGCCGGCGCGCTGGGCACCACGCCCCGCGTGGAGGCCGACCTGCCGGAAATCGTAACCGGCGTGTACGAAGGCCACACCACCGGCGCGCCGCTCACCATCCTGTTCAAGAACGAGAACACCCGCAGCGAGGACTACGAGTCCTTCCGCAAGAATCCCCGTCCCGGTCACGCCGACTTTACCGCCAACCTCAAATACGGCGGCTTCAACGATCCCCGCGGGGGCGGTCACTTCAGCGGCCGGCTCACCCTGGGCATCGTAGCTGCGGGCGTGGTGGCCAAGAAAATGCTGTACTTCGCGCAGTTCCATGCAGTGCTTAAAGAAGTGGGCGGCCTCACGGATCCGCAGGCCTGGAAAGGAGCCCTGGAGGCAGCTCAGGCCGATGGCGACTCCCTGGGCGGCGTGGTGGAATGCACGGTGGAAAACCTGCCCATCGGCCTGGGAGAACCCTTCTGGAACAGCGTGGAATCCCTGATTTCCCATGCCATCTTTGCCATTCCGGGCGTGCGCGGTATCGAATTCGGAGACGGCTTCCAGGCCGCCGCCCTGTTCGGCTCTCAGCACAACGATCCCTTCCCGGAGCACC
The DNA here is from genome assembly GCA_045226315.1 of Candidatus Cryptobacteroides sp. Classification (GTDB taxonomy): domain Bacteria; phylum Bacteroidota; class Bacteroidia; order Bacteroidales; family UBA932; genus Cryptobacteroides. The sequence goes on along the minus strand of JBGVCF010000026.1, from coordinate 70,952 downwards.
ACTGCCACCACGACGAACCTGGTCATCAGTGCTGTCACGGAGAGCATGAGGAAGGCCATCATTGTCACCATGAGGGAGAAAAGGACCACGAATGCTGCCATCATGGCGAGCATGAGGAAGGCCATCACTGCTGCGGCCGCCACAAGCACCCGCTGCCGCCTGTGACCAACCACGCCGGCGGCGTGAACGGCGGCATCACCAACGGTAATCCGCTGGTATTCCGCGTGGCCTTCAAGCCCACCGCCAGCATTGCCAAGGCCGGCATCCCCGGCCGCCACGACGTCTGCTTCGCCCTGCGCACTCCCGTCATCGTGGAAGCCATGGCCGCCATCGTACTGGTAGATTTGGCGCTATAATTTCGTATCTTTGCAAACCTTATGGCCGAGAACGAAAAAATCATACAGCAGTTTACTTCCGGAGAGTACAAGGAAGGCTTTGTGACCGATGTGGAGCAGGAGTTCATTCCCAAGGGATTGAATGAGGAGATCGTGCGCATGATATCGGCCCGTAAAGAGGAACCGGAGTGGCTGCTGGAGTTCCGTCTGGACGCTTTCCGGAAGTGGCAGGCCATGCCGCAGCCGGATTGGGCGCATCTGGACATGCCGGAAATTGATTTTCAGGATATTATCTACTTTGCCGCCCCCAAGAAAGACAAAGACCGCCCCAAGGAGATAGATCCCAAATTGGCCGAAACCTTCGATAAACTGGGCATTCCCCTGAAGGAGCGCGACGTGCTGGCGGGTGTAGTGGCCGTGGATGCCGTGTTTGACTCGGTTTCCGTCACCACCACCTTCCGCAAGACCCTGGCCGAAAAAGGGATCATCTTCTGCAGCTTCTCCGAGGCCGTGAAAGAGCATCCGGACCTGGTACGTAAGTATTTAGCGTCGGTGGTGCCGGCCAGCGACAACTTCTTCGCGGCGCTGAATTCCGCCGTCTTCTCCGACGGCTCCTTCTGCTACATTCCCAAAGGCGTCCGCTGCCCCATGGAGCTCAGCAGCTACTTCCGCATCAATGCGCGCGGCACCGGCCAGTTCGAGCGCACGCTCATTGTGGCCGATGAAGGCTCCTACGTGAGCTATATGGAAGGCTGCACCGCCCCTATGCGCGACGAGCAGCAACTTCACGCCGCCGTGGTGGAAATCGTGGTGGAAAAGGATGCCGATGTGAAGTATTCCACCGTCCAGAACTGGTATCCCGGCGATGCCGACGGCAAAGGCGGCATCCTGAACCTGGTCACCAAGCGCGGCATCTGCAAGGGTAGCGGCAGCCACCTGAGCTGGACGCAGGTGGAAACCGGATCGGCCATTACCTGGAAATACCCTTCCACCATCCTGAAAGGCGATTACAGCAGCTCCGAGTTCTATTCCGTGGCCGTCACCAACAATCATCAGCAGGCCGATACAGGCACCAAGATGATCCACCTGGGCCGGGGAACCAAGAGCCGCATCGTGTCCAAGGGTATATCGGCCGGACAGAGCCAGAACAGCTACCGCGGCCTGGTGCGGATGGGGCGCAATGCGCTGAACGCTAAAAATTTCTCCCAGTGCGACAGCCTGCTCATCGGAAGCCGCTGCGGCGCCCATACCTTCCCGGTGATCCAGAGTCAGCAGCCTTCCGCCACGGTGGAGCACGAAGCCACCACCTCCAAAATCAGTGAGGATCAGCTGTTTTACTGCAACCAGCGGGGTATCGGCCCGGAAGAAGCCGTGGGCCTTATCGTGAACGGCTATGCCCGCGAAGTCCTGTCCCGCCTCCCCATGGAATTTGCCGTGGAAGCCCAAAAACTGCTACAAGTTTCCTTGGAAGGATCTGTAGGTTAACTCATTGTCATTCTGAACGAAGTGAAGAATCTCAGTTAAGATTGTGATTGATACTGTAATATTTGAATTAGCCGGTCGGCCGGTACTGCTCATAGACTTGGTTTCAAGTCTGTTGGGCCTTGCTTGCGTGATCCTGGCCGGTCGCAATTCCAAATACAACTTCTGGGTAGGCTACCTTTACACGGCGGCGCTGTTCTTCCTGTTCTGGAACAAGAACCTGTATGCCAACCTGTTGCTGCAACCGGTATCCCTGGCCATCAACATCCTGGGCCACTACCGCTGGACGCACCCCAAACCGGAAGAGCAAAGTTCAAAGGATGGCAAGTCTTTAAAGGTGAGCCGATTAAGCCCCTCATCGGCCATCATTTGTGTAGTGGGAACCCTGCTGGTGGCCGGCCTTTGGGGCTTGACGCTGGACCGTCTGTTCCCCTCCGACCCTCATCCTTATCTGGACTGCATCGTGACAGCCCTCATCCTGCTGGCCCAACTGCTAAGCTCGCTCAAAAAGTGGGAATGCTGGATTGTGTGGCTGGTGGTGAATGTAACCCAGATTATCCTGCACATAAGCGTGGGCAATGTATTCATGCCCATCGTGTGCGCCCTGTACCTGATTAACGGACTGTGGTCCCTGTGGACCTGGATCAAACTATATAGGAAAAATGCTTGAAATCAAGAATCTGCACGCAAAGATAGGGGATAAGGAAATCCTGAAAGGGATCGATTTGAACATTGGACCCGGCGAAGTGCATGCTGTCATGGGCCCCAACGGGGCGGGCAAGAGCACCCTGGCCGCCGTACTCACCGGGAAACCCGGCTACGAAGTAACGGAAGGCAGCATCCTGTTCCAGGGCCAAGACCTACTGGCCATGGCGCCGGAAGAGCGCGCCTGGGCGGGACTGTTCCTCAGTTTCCAGTACCCCATCGAGATTCCCGGCGTCACCATCACGGCCTTCATGAAGGCGGCCGTGAACGCCAAGCGCAAGGCCCACGGTCTGCCGGAATTCAAGGCCGGCGATTTCCTGAAGCTCATGAAGGAAAAGATGGCCCTGGTGCAGATGAAGCCGGAATTCGCCAAACGGGAAGTGAACGTGGGCTTCTCCGGCGGCGAGAAAAAGCGCAACGAAATATTCCAGATGGCCTTACTGGAGCCGGAACTGGCCATCCTGGACGAGACAGACAGCGGCCTGGACGTGGACGCCCTCAAGATTGTGGCCGATGGCGTGAATACCCTTCGCAGCCCCGAAAGGAGCGCTATCATCATCACGCACTACCACAAGCTGCTGGAATACGTGCAGCCGGATGTGGTGCATGTGCTCAAAGACGGCCGTCTGGTGAAAACTGGCGGACGCGAACTCATCGATGCCATCGAGGCCAAAGGCTTTGACCAGTTCTGATTATGGGACATGGTAAATACATAGACCCGTTTGCCGGGAGATCCTTCGTCACTAACGTTCCTCAGGAAGACAATTGTCATTCTGAGCGAAGCGAAGAATCTCCGGTCTATCAGGTTCAGGCAGGGGAGACGCTGAACCTGCAGTTCGTGGTGCTGCCGGGTGAGTCGCGTGACATTGGCGTGAGCATAGACTTGATCGGCCCGGGGGCGGAGGCACATATTAAGGCCCTGTACCTCTGTGGGGCCGATGAAAAGGTGAATTTCCACATTGTCATGCACCACCGTGCGCCGGGCTGTCACAGCACCCAGACCATCAAGGGCATTGCCGGCGGTACGGCCCAGGTGCAGTTCCACGGCGTCATTGTGGTGGCTCCGGATGCCCAGCAGACGGAGGCCTACCAGGAAAACCACAATATTGTGCTCACAGACCAGGCTAAGGTGGAAACCCGACCGCAGCTGGAAATCTACGCCGACGACGTAAAGTGCTCCCACGGTGCCACCGTGGGTCAGCTCAACGCCGACGAACTCTTCTACATGCGCTCCCGCGGCATCCCCGAAGCCGAGGCAAAAACCCTCCAGATGCTGTCTTTCCTCTCTCCCGTGATTCCGGAAGGCCGGGAAGAAGAGATTGAATCGGCCGTGAGAAGCCTGTAATCATATGAATAAGTCGCACCTGCTTTTTGCCCTCACCGGCGTCGCTGCTACGGCCGCTTCCTGCGGAGAACAGGAGCAGCCCAAACGCCCGCTGAATGTGGTGTACATCATGTGCGACGACCATTCGTACCAGACCATCAGCGCCTATGACCGGCGCTTTATGGAAACGCCTAACATCGACCGGCTGGCTACGGAAGGTGCCCGTTTTACCAACAGTTTTGTGGCCAATTCGCTCAGCGGCCCGTCCCGCGCGTGCATGCTAACGGGCAAGCACAGCCACAAGAACGGCTTCACCAACAACGAGCACGGCGTCTTCGACGGCAGCCAGCCAACCCTGCCAAAATGGCTGGGTGCAGGCGGCTATCAGACGGCCATGGTGGGCAAATGGCACCTGGTGAGCGATCCCACGGGCTTCGACTACTGGGATATCCTCACCGGCCAGGGCGACTACTACAACCCCGTCTTCATCCGGAACGGGGAGCAGGTAGTACGCGAAGGCTACTGCACCGACATCACCACCGACGTGGCGCTGGAATGGCTGGATGGCCGGAAGGCCGATCAGCCCTTCTGCCTGTTCCTGCACTACAAGGCCCCGCACCGCAGCTGGATGCCGGATTTGCAGGACTTGGGCGCGTTCGACGATGTGACCTTCCCCCTGCCGGAAACCTTCTACGACAACTACGCCACCCGCGAAGCCGCCGCCCTCCAGGAGATGAGCATCGTGAAGGACATGAACGTGGTCTATGACCTCAAGATGGCCGATAAGGAAGGGGAGATCCACACCCCGGACCAGCCCTGGCTGGAAAACTACGGGCGGGACCTCTATCGCCGCGACTTGGCGCCGGGCGCCCTGGTGCCCGGGCGCATGAATGCGGCGCAGCAATCGGCCTGGGACGTCTATTATGACCCCATCATCGCCCGTTTCAAGGAGGAAAAATTGGAAGGAAAGGCCCTGGCCGAATGGAAGTACCAGCGCTATATGCGCGACTACTGCAGCGTAATCCGTTCCGTGGATCGCAATGTAGGACGGGTGTACAAATACCTGGAAGACAACGGCTTGCTTGACAACACTGTCATTATCTATACCTCCGACCAAGGCTTCTACATGGGCGAACACGGCTATTTTGACAAGCGCTTCATGTACGAGGAAAGCTTCCGCACGCCCCTTCTGGTGCGCGTGCCCGGCAAAAAGAAAGGCATGGATGTGAGCGGCTTTGTCCAGAATATTGACTATGCTCCCACAATCCTAGATCTGGCCGGGCTGCCCATTCCGGAGGATATTCAGGGCGAAAGTTTCCTGCCCCTGTTGAACGGAAAAACGCCCAAAGACTGGCGCAGGAGCCTGTATTACCACTATTATGAGTATCCCGCCGAGCATTCCGTCCGCCGCCATTATGGTGTGCGTACGGAGCGCTATTCGCTCATGCATTTCTACAACGATATTGACGAGTGGGAACTCTTTGACCTGCAGGAAGACCCCCTGCAGTTGCACAACCTGTACGGAGAGCCGGGCCAGGAGGCTTTAACGGAAGAATTGAAGAAGGAACTGGAGCGTCTGCAAATCCTTTACGACGACCCCATCCGATGAATAGGAGCGTACTTACACCCCTGCTGTTGGCCGCCGGAGCGCTGGCATGTACCCAGGAGAAGCCCAATGTAGTTCTCTTCGTGGTGGACGATATGGGGCCGATGGACACGTCTGTTCCTTTCCTTACCGATTCCAACGGCGTTCCGGTACAATATCCGCTGAACCACCGATATCACACGCCCAACATGGAGCGTTTATCGGAGCAGGGCATTCGTTTTTCGCAGTTTTATGCCCAGAGCGTGAGCTCTCCTTCCCGCTGCTCGCTGCTCACGGGCCAGGATGCGGCCCGCCACGGCACCACCAACTGGATCCGCAGCGAGTTCAATAACCGCGACGATTACGGCCCGTACGACTGGAACTGGCAGGGGCTGCGGCGCGCAGACTACCTCCTGCCCCGGCTCATGCAGGACGCCGGATACCGGACCATCCATGTGGGCAAGGCACACCTGGGGCCTATCGGCAGCGAGGCCGAATGGCCCGACAGCCTGGGCTTCGACATCAACATTGCCGGCTCTTCCATCGGCGAGCCTGGAAGCTATCTGGGCGAAAACGGATACGGCTTGCTGCGTGGCACCCGTTCCCGCGCCGTTCCCGGCCTGGAGAAATACCACGGCACCGATACTTTCCTCACAGAAGCCCTTACGCTGGAGGCTTTGGATGCAGCAGGGCAGGCCATCGACGAAGATCGGCCCTTCTTCCTATATCTTTCGCACTATGCCGTCCATAACCCCTTTGAGGTGGACAAGCGTTTTGCCGGGAACTATCAGGCGGACAGCCTGGAAAACCGTGAGGCGCTGGGTTATGCCACCCTGGTGGAGGGCATGGACAAGTCCCTGGGCGATTTACTGGATTTCCTGGAAAGGAAGGGGGTGGCCGATAAAACCCTCATCATCTTCCTGGGCGACAATGGGGGAGACGCGCCCATCGGTCCGGCCAGGGAGTGGGCTTCCTCGGCCCCGCTGAGGGGTAAGAAGGGAACCGAATTCGAGGGCGGCGTCCGGGTTCCCTGCATAGTGGCCTGGGCCCGGCCTTCGCGCAATAAGTGGCAGCGGCGGCTTCCGGTGGTCCGCGACGCCGTGTCCCAAAAAGTGGCCACCATTATGGACATCTATCCCACGCTGGCCAGCCTCACGGGAGCGCAAATTCCTGATAATCATCCGGTAGACGGGCAGGATCTGTCCCTGCTGCTCGCCGGAAAGCCCGACCCTCAGCGGGAAGACGTATTCCTGTGCCATTTCCCGCACGAACACCGCGGCAGTTATTTCACTACCTGGCGCAACGGTCCCTGGAAACTCATCTATTACTATCATCCGGAGAATCCGGAGCATCCTCAGTGCGTGCTGTACAATCTGGAAAAAGACCCTTTTGAGACCACCGATGTCCTGGAGGAAAACAAAGAAACAGCCCGCCGTTTGCTCCAGGAAATGATAGCACGCCTCTCCAGCGAGAACGCCTCCTATCCGGTAGACTCCGAAGGTCGGACCCTTCTTCCGCGCGCCGATTTGTTATAATTTGGGAAACAGGCCGAAAAGGGCCGATCCGCTGCCGCTCATGGCCGCATACAGCGCTCCACGTTCATACAGCTGCTCCTTATAACCGGCCAGCGCAGGGTATTTGGCAAATACGGTCTCTTCAAAATCATTCTTCAAATCGGCCTTCCAGGTGGAGGGATGCTGCTGAAGCACTTCCCGAAGCGTTTTTTCCGGAAGACGGGGGACGATGCCGCGGTAGGCATCGGCTGTGGAAACGCGGATGCCATCCGGAATCACCACCTCCAGCCGATAAGGGCTAAGATCCAGCTCGAAAGGCTCCAGTATTTCGCCGCGCCCTGTTCCCAGCATGGGTGTATTGTACACGAAGAAGGCGCAGTCGCTGCCCAGGCGGGCGGCATAGCCGGCCAGGACCTCGCCCGACAACTCCAGACCCGCCAGCTCCGCTATCATGCGTAAGGCCCAGGCGGCATCGGCCGATCCTCCTCCCAGTCCGGCGCCCACCGGCGCGCGTTTTTCCAGGAAAATCTTCATGGGCGGCAGTTTGTAATCGGCCGCCAAAAGCATGTAGGCCTTGGCCGTGAGGTCTTGGAGCGGGTCCCAGTCCACGCCTTCTTTCCGGGCGATGCTGATCATGAGCTTGCCGTCCGGAGAGACCGCCTGCGCCAGGGTGCCGTAGTGCTCCTTGAGGCTGGCCAGGGTACGGCTATAGTCGTCGCCGGTAATCACTTCCAGACAGTCGGTGATGCCGGTGTAGGGAACGAAAAGGGTTTCCAGGTCGTGGTAGCCGTCCGGGCGCCGCCGCAATACGTGCAGGCCCAGGTTGATTTTTACGTTGGGATAGCCGATCATACTGCAAAGATACATGCTAAAATCGTAAGAAACACGGAAAAATCACCTGAAACAACACAATGTTTTTTACGATTGTAGGTTTTTTGCGCTTCAATTCCGACCTTGCCGCCCAGAAAAACCGTGAGCCATGTGTAAGTTGATTCGAATTTTTCTTTTATCGGCCTTCGTGCTGTCCTGCCAAAAATCCCTTTTCGACACCCCGCCCCGCTCGGACCCGTCTTTGAATGGATCGCGTCGGGACAGTACGGGCATTCTGGACCCGGATGCGCCGGAACCGCCGCCGGATATCTACGCCACGGCCTTTTCTTTCGGTGAGGATGATTCTGCGGAGGTGGTTGTATTCAAAAACGGCGAAGAAGTGCTGCGGGTACCCGTTTCCGGACGGCCGGAGCCGGAGCGCCACCGCCTTTTGAAAGGACATCTGTGGATGGACTCCTGCGACGGAACGGAGGTGGTGATTTCACGCGACGGGGAAGAGCGCTTCCGTTATCCGGGAGATGAGCTGTTGAGGGGCTTTCTGGAGGTAAAAGGAAAGATTTATACCCTGGGGCAGCGCCAGGGCAAGGAAGGTTTCAGCCTGCGTGTGAATGGGGAAGAACGCTTCAACGCTCCCACGGGGACTATCCTGGGCGGCCCGGACGACAATGAATGGGAGGGTGGCGCCTTCTCACAGGACACATCCGGCGTATACTATACTTATGGTATTCCCCTGTGGAAAGGGGAGGAACTTCGTTGGGAATACCGGGTGATGCAGGAGGATCAGGTGCTTAAAACGTTGCCAGCTGGCAGTGCCGATGCTATTTTTGACATCCGTATCCATAATGGGATCGTGTACCGGAGCGAACTGCGCAGCAGCATACGGAACACCTTCTGCCTGGTGAAGGACGAAACCTACCAGACCGTAGAGCTGGCCACCACCGAGGTGCCCCATTACTGGAAACTGACCACCGTGAACGGGCAAATCTTCCTGAAAGGATACAGTACCGGCATTATCGACGGTAAAGAGTACTCTTACTGGCTGAGGACTCCTTCCGAAGTCCCTTTCATAGTTTCGGACAACCAGCCCATCCGCGACATGGTAACGGACGGGGAGCACGTGGCCTATCTGGTAGAAAGTCCCGACGGACTGGTTCGGTCGGCCTATTTGGATAAGGCGGGCATTACGTTTACGTCGGACCGTTATCAGCTTCCATCGTCCCGTTGCATCCAACTCAAAAAGGGGGTGTTGGGCCTGGCGCTCAGCAGTCCGGACGGGCAAAAGCATCTGCTCATCCGGGACCGGGAAGTGCAAACCCTGGAGTTCAACGGCTATTTCACCTCCGTCCAAATCTATTGAGCTATGCTGGTGTATATTCACGGCGCCAAGTGCATCGGCATCCGCGCCGTTCCGGTCACAATAGAGGTAAACATCACTCTTGGAATTGGGATCCATCTGGTAGGTCTGGCCGATGCCGCCGTCAAGGAAAGCCTTTTGCGCACGGTCACGGCCCTGCAAGCCAAAGGCTTCCACATTCCGGGCAAGAAAATAGTGATCAACCTGGCTCCGGCCGATCTGCACAAGCAGGGGAGCGGCTATGACATTCCCATAGCGTTGGGCATCATTGCAGCGTCGGAACAACGACCCCTGCCGGCTCTGGACAACTACCTGATCATGGGGGAGTTAGGCCTTGACGGCAGTGTGCGTCCCGTGAGCGGCGCCCTGCCCATGGTAGAACTGGCCATGGAACTGGGTTTCCAGGGCTGCATCCTGCCGGAAGAAAGCGCCATGGAGGCGGCCGATTTCACCCAGACACGGGTCTTCGGCGTGCGCACGCTGGACGACGTCCTGCTCATTCTGGAAGAGCGGGAAGACCCTTCATCGCTGCTCATCTGGAACACGGAACGGTACCGGCAGGCGCTCTCCCAGCCACCCATACCCTTCGGCTCGTTCATGGATTTTGCCGATATCATGGGACAGGAAGGAGCCAAACGCGGGGTGGAAATTGCCAGCGCAGGAGGACATAACGTACTTTTACTAGGACCGCCAGGCAGTGGGAAAAGCTCGCTGGCAAAGGCCCTGGCGGGCATTTTGCCGCCGATGAGCCTGGAAGAGAGCGCTATTACATCGAAGGTGTATTCCGTGGCGGGCCGAACCACTGGCTCGCCGGGTTTGCTGCGCCGGCGGCCGTTCCGTGCACCGCACATATCGGCCTCCAAGGCGGCCATGCTGGGCGGCGGCAGCGGCGAAAACATCATGCCCGGAGAGGTGTCCCTGGCCACCAACGGCGTCCTCTTTCTGGACGAATTCTGCGAAGCGCCCAAATCCACGCTGGAGGCGCTCCGGGCACCGCTGGAAGACCGTGTGGTGTGCATTTCGCGTCTGAAGGCCAAGATTGAATACCCCGCCTCTTTTATGTTGGTGGCGGCTTCCAATCCTTGTCCCTGCGGCTATTATGGGGAAAGCGAGCGCTGCACTTGCACGCCCGGCCAGCGTCAGGCCTATCTCTCCAAGCTCAGTGGGCCCATTATGGATCGCATTGATATTCAATTACTTTGCAAAACCGTGGAGACTACCGCGCTGCTAAGAGGGGCCAAGGCAGAGCCTTCGGCCGCCATCGCGCAGCGGGTGCTCCAGGCCAGGGAAGTGCAGCGACAGCGTTTCGCCGGCACTTCCATTTTCACCAATTCAGAGATGGACTCCCGGCAGATGGAACGCTTCTGTCCTTTGTCGGAAGACTGTAAACAATTGCTGGAGAAGGTGATTGACCGCCTGGGCCTGAGCGCCAGGGCCTATACCCGCATCATCAAGATTGCCCGTACCATCGCCGATCTGGCCGGTTCCCGGGACATCCAGCCCGTTCATTTAGCCGAAGCCGCCAGCTACCGCTTCCTGGACAGAAGAAATCTCCTGGATTTGTAAAATGTTAGAAAAATTACTATCTTTGCTGTGAAATACTCAGAGATACACAAGAAACTGAGAGGGGCCGGTTGTTATATTGTCCGGAATGGTGCAAATCACCCTGTATGGAAAAGTCCAATTACAGGATACACCTTCCCAACAAGTTATCACGAAGCCCAAGAGGCAAAAAAAGGAACCATAGGCGAAATAAGTAGATTATCCGGAGTAACCTTATGAGAAAAGTAACGGCCATCATAGAAACAGGATCTGATCACACTTTTTCCATTTACAGCCACGGTGCAGAAGATTTGCCCTATGGTGTTATTGGAACAGGGAACACGATTGCCGAAGCAAAAGAAGATTTTACGAGTGCCTATCAGGAGATTAAAGAGTGTTTTCTGGAAAGGGGCGAAGAGTTTGAAGAGGTAGAGTTCGCGTTCCGTTATGACATTCCTTCCTTCTTACAGGAATTTGCCTTTGCCTTTACTCTAGCCGGACTGGAAAGGATTACAGGCATCAACCAAAAACAATTGGGTCATTATGTGAGCGGGTATCGGAAGCCGTCTGCAAAAACCATCAGAAAGATGGAAGAAGGCATCCATCGGTTCAGTGAACAGCTGGGAATGATTCATTTTATAGGAGTATAACCATGAAGCAACAGATCAAGATATCCGGACTAGAGGACCTTGAAAGGGCCGCAAGGGAGTTTCTGGACGCGGTGGGAGAGAATCGACTGATTGCCTTTTATGCACCCATGGGGGCGGGGAAGACCACTTTCATCACGGCTGTGTGCAAGGCGCTGGGCGTGGAGGAGGATGCTATCAGTTCTCCTACGTTTGCTATCGTAAACGAGTATAGGGGCAGGGGCGGCCGGCCCATCTTCCACTTTGACTTTTACCGGATAGAACAGCCGGCCGAAGCCCTGGATATCGGCCTGTACGATTATCTGGACAGCGGCGAACTGTGCCTGATGGAATGGCCGGAAAACGTGGAGGCCCTGCTGCCGGAAGAAACCCTGCAGGTGCATATCGAAGTAGCGCCCGACGGTTCCCGGACGCTTTCTTGGGAAGAATAGGGGATTACTGGCGCAGCCAGTTTTCCGGATTCTGCGGGGTGGAGCCTTTCCACAGTTCAAAGTGGAACTGGTCTTCGCCGCCGATGGTATCCACGATACCCACCACCTGTCCGGTGGTCACAGTGTCTCCCGCCTTCACAGATACGGATTTCAGTTTGCTGTACAAGGTGAAGTATTCGCCGTGGTTCACCAGTACGCACTGGTTGTAGCCGGGCAGCACTACAATCTGAGTGACCTTGCCGTTGAAGACGGCCTTGGCCTGCGAACCTCGCTTCACGGCCAGCGTGACGCCGTTGTTCTGCGGCAGGTCTACGTTCTGATACACGGGGTGCTTGTGCTTGCCGAAACGTTCCACGATGGCCCCTTCCACCGGCCAGGGCAGCCGGCCCTTGTTGGAGGCAAACTCGTTGGACAGCTTGGTGTCAATCTCCGTGGAGGTGGTTTTTCCACCGGCTTTTGCCTTGCCTTTGTCCTTGCTGGCAGCCTTCTTGGCGGCGGCTTCCTGCTCTTTACGGATTAGGTCGGCGATCTTGCGGTTCAAGGCCTCCTTCTGGCGGTTTTTCTCCTGCAGTTGCTGCTGGTATTTCTTACGGTCCTTGTTCAGTTGGGCCACCAGCTGGTTCTGTTCCGATTCCTCGCTCTTCAGACTGGTGCGTTCCTGCACCACCTTGCGGCGCATTTCATCGGCCTCATCCTTCAGTTCCGAGAGCCGCTCTTTTTCCACCTCCAGGCTGGCCGATGTTTCCCGGATTCTCAGCGCCTGGTCACTCATTTCGGCCGATAACCCGCGCAGGTAGCCGAAACGGCGGAAAGCCTGGCCCACATTCTCGCTGGAGAGCAAGTACATGTACCAAATGCGGCTGTCGCGGTTTTTATAGGCACCGCGGATGAGGCGGCCGTAATAGAGGGAAAGGGTGTCGTGGCGGGCCTGCAGACGGTCGATTTCGGCCTGGACCACGCGGATGGAGTCCGTAAGGAGGCGCAGTGTTTCGTCGCAGCCGGCAATGAGTTTTTCACGGGCCGATATCTTGCTTCGCACCAGGCTCAGGTTGTTCATGGCCGCCGAACTGTTCTTGGCGTTTTGCGCCAGCTGGCGGTTGAGCACGGCAATGTCTTTCTCCAACTGTGCCCGCTGGCTTTCCAGCTGCTTCATGTTGGATTTCTGGCTCAGGGCGGGCAGGCACACGCACAGCGTGAGCACTAGGAGCGTGAGGATTCTTTTCATTGCTTTTCCTGTGCATCCAGGCGCGCGGCCTGATTTCGATAAACTTTAGCGGTATCGTTTTCTCCCAAGGCTTCCAGCACGGTGGCATAGTGCCGCAGGATGACTGCGCTTTCCTTGCCGCCGTACAGCATGGCGTGCTTGAAGAATGGTTTGGCTTCCAGGTCCCTGCCCATCAGGTGCAGGATCCAGGCGAAAGTGTCCAGGTAGGTGGCGTTGTCCGGCTCCGCTTCCACGGTTTTCTTGGACATGGTGTAGGCCTTCTTGAGCTTCTTGCCCTGCAGGCTCAGGTAATAGGCGTAATTGTTGAGCACCGGCGCATAGTTCGGATCCAGCCGGAGGGCCTTTTCATAGGCGGCGTACGCCTGCTTCTCCTGCCCTTTTTCGTGCAGGGCGTCGCCCATCAGAGACCAGGCGCTTAGACACAGAGTTTTATCCTTGGGGTAGTGCGACAGCAGATACTGACAATTCTGAATAATGGCGTCGAAGTCCTTTAACTGGTAGTTGGCCATGTTGGCATAGTCCAGGAAGCCCAGCTCGCCAAAATGTTCAAAGGCGGCCATGGAACGCTCCCGCAGGGGTTCCCACTCTTTCTGCAGGGACAGATACTGCACATAGGTGGCGGTCTGTCCCAGGCTTTCTGGGAATTGATCGGCCGCGCTGCGGAACCATTGGCCTGCTTCGGCTTCGCGCCCCGTGCTGTAGAAATAGCTGCCCACGGCGGCCAGGACGCTGCTGTCGGCCGGATGGACCTCTGCGGTTTCCCGTACCAGGTGGTCGAAGCCTTCCCTGTGCAGTTGCAGGATCTTGGGGTCGATGCTCCGGGTCATGTTGGTGATGTACATCGTCTTGCTGGACGCTGGCACATCTTCCGAACTGAAGAACGGATCCAGGGTATTGAAATAGTCTTGGTAACGGCGCTGATGGCGGTACACTTCCGACATACCCAGTACGGCCGGGATGTAGCTGCTGTCCAGGGAAAGGGCTTCCGTATAGCGGGCCTGGGCCAGGGAATCGGCGAAATCGGCCAGGTAATAGTCGCCCAGCATGGACAGGATGATGGGGGAGGAGTACTGTGCGTTGAATTTTTCAAGGAGTTCCGCGCCTTCTTCCTGTTTACCCATGGCGGTGTATACATCGTATTGCGTACGGGCCACTACTTCCGACGGACCCCGCTGGCGCTCGATATCGGCCAGGGTGCTCAGGGCTTTTTCATATTCTTGCTGAGCCAGGTAGATGTCCAGCAGTTCATATACGGCCGATGGTTTGTCGGGGAACGCTTTCACGATGGCTTCGTACTGGGCCTGCCCCTGATCCATCTTGCCCTGCATCAGGTACAGACGGCCCAGCATCCGGCGGTACCAATAGTTGGTGCTGTCCAGGGAAACGGCTTTTTTCAGGGATTCTTCAGCTGCCTCTACCTGCTGAGCCTGGAGCTGGGTCTGGGCCAGATAATACCAGACGGCATCATCGTCCGGAGCGGCTTTGGAGAGGGTCTCCAGTACTTCCCGGGCCTGTTTATAGCGGCCGTTCCCATAGAGCGTAACCGCGTCTATGAGATTGCTTTCCACCGTTTGAGCGTCTAAAGACACTACGGTAAGAAAGCCTGCGAGAAGAGTAAAGACCCATTTTTTCATAAATGCAAAAATACGGGAAATATTTTGTTTTCTCTTAGTTTGCACATATTTTTGTGTTCTCAAAAAAACAAATTTCGGACCCATTGAAACGTTTTCGGGACAAATTGCATCTAATTACTTGGACAAGGGACGATGAGTCCCCTGCCGGGTCGTCGTCCGCAGAACGTTTGGCGCAAGCGTGCAAGGAAGGGGACCGGAAAGCCCAGAAGCAGCTCTTCGACATCCTGTCGCCCAAAATGATGGCCGTGTGCCTGCGGTACATGGGTAATCGGGAAGATGCAGAAGACGTCCTGCAGGAGGGTTTCATCACCTTGTTCACCAAAATCGACAGCTATCAGGGAGCAGGCTCCTTTGAAGGCTGGGCCAGAAGGATCTTTGTCAATACTGCACTCATGCATCTCAGGCGTACGGACGCCCTGGGGCTCAGCGACGATATTGAGGAGGCCCGCAGCCTGTTCACGGAAGAGCCCACGCCCGTACAAAAGATGGGATATCGGGAACTGATGCGTATGGTGGCGGCCCTTCCGGCCGATGCCAGAACCGTTTTCAACATGTATGTGGTGGAAGGTTATTCGCATAAGGAGATTGCCAAAGAACTGGGATGCACCGAAGCTACTTCGCGCTCGAAACTGCAGCGCGCGAGACTTCGTTTGCAGGAAATGATAAAAGGAAAAGTATGACAGAGCAGGAATTTGACATACAAGTAAGGAACTTACTGCAGCAGGCCACGGAGGAGGTTTCACCTCATCTGTGGGAAGGTGTTGCCGCCGGGCTGGAGAAGAAGCGCCGGGTGGTTCCCATGTATGTATGGCGCAGCATTGCCGTGGTGGCAGCGGCTGCCGCCGCAATCACGGGCGTAATCTTCCTTCGCCCCGAAACCGTCCCCACGGAACATTCTAACCCTACTATATTAGCAGAGGCTCCCGTTACGGAGGTGGCTCCCACCCCCGTAACGGAATTAGAGCCGGAGGTGGTTACGGTTCGCCCCGTCCAATCCGCTTCTGTCCGTCTGGCACAGGCCGCAGTTCCGCAGTCCTTGCCGGAGACCACCGAGGTAGTGACCACCGTGCCGGAAGAAATGCCTGCGGCAGAAAATCCGGTAGTAGAGGAAAGCGCTGCTCCGGCACAGGAAACCGTTCCGGAGCAACCTGCCACAGATTCCCGTACGGCATTTCAGGAAGACTTGGAACGCATGAACCGTCTGCTGTACGAAGAAGACCAGAAGGAGTCGGCCGACCACGGTTTTTCCATATCGGCCCAAGGTAATGTGCAGGACAAGCGTCGTGGCTCTTTAGGTGAATTCCAGCGTCCGTATGCTGCTCCCATTGCCAATGCTACAGAGGGTATTTACAATGAGGGGACGGACAGTTTCACGCTGCCGTTCTCGGCCGGTATCGGCTTGAAGTATTATTTCTCTCAGCACTGGGCTGTGGGCGTGGGAGTGCGTTACACCAATCTGGGCCGCACTTTCGTGGGCGATTATGTAGGCGACGGCTTCCGCTTCCTGCAGACCGATATCGACAACCATCAGCATTGGCTGGGTGTTCCGGTTCACGGCTACTATGAATTTGTAAACCGCGGTCCTTGGCGCGTGCATGCTTTCCTGGGTGCCGGCGTGGAATTCCTCCTGGACAACGATTATCTGGTGCATGGCGTGAACAACGACATCCACTACCATGGCGGCTTCGCCCGTCCGCAGTGGTCCGGCGATATGGGTGTGGGTGTGGAATTCCGCATCACGCCTTTCCTGGGAATCTATCTGGATCCCAGTTTCCGCTATTATTTTGGAACAGAGTGGGAGCCCCGCTCCATCCGCACCGTCCAGCCCCTCCGCTTCGACGTGGAGTTGGGTCTGCGTTTCAACTTGGGAAAATAAGCCTAGCGTAACGGCTTCAGTTTAACGGTACCGGGGATGTCATCTTCCGGCGGTGCTCCGTGCAGATAGATGATGCGCTGGTTGGGACTGCCCCGGAACAGCAGGTCGGTGTCCCGTTGTTCCAGGATAAAGGGTCCGTCCACCAGTACGTCCAGCCAGGGCAGCATTTGGGCCAGATGGGCATCGGCCTGGATTTCCTCCAGGGTGAAACCGGTCCAGCACCAGATGGTCTTATTGGTCTCCTCCTTGATGCGCCGCGCCAGTTCCGTAAAGGCATCCACCTGATAGAAAGGGTCTCCGCCGGAGAAGGACACGTCCGACATAGTGTCGGCCTTGATCAGCTCCAGCAGGTCTTCCACTTCCATCCATCGGCCGGCATCGAAGCTCCAGCTTTCCGGATTGTGGCAGCCCTTGCAGGCATGCTTGCAGCCAGCACAATAAATGGCCGTCCGGAATCCCGGTCCGTCGGCCATTGTCTGTTCAATAATATCTAAAACTCGAATACGCATGTCTTAATAAAGTAAGTCCCCTCCCCGAGGGAGGGGATTTAGGGGAGGGGCAACGTTGGGAGCCCTCCGGGCACAAATGGCTACAGGCTATTTGTGCACCACGCGGTCTTTTAGCTCTGCGAGTTTGCCGGCGTTCCAGCGGTCGGTGGTGCCCACCAGGTAACCGGTGATGCGCTGCAGGGTGTCGATGTGGTGACCGTGGCAGTGCGGGCATTCGTTCAGGTTGTCATCGGCGTTCTCGTAGCCGCAGTCCATGCAGCGGTTGCGGTTGTGGTTCACGGAACCATAGCCGATGTCGTACTTGTCCATCAGGTCCACGATGCGCATGATGGCCTCCGGATTGTGGGTGGCGTCGCCGTCCACTTCCACGTAGAAGATATGACCGGCATTCTCGTACTTGTGGTACGGTCCTTCGATCTTGGCCTTGTGCTCAGGGGTGCAGTGATAGTACACCGGGATGTGGCTGGAGTTGGTATAGTAGTCTTTGTCGGTGATGCCGGGCAGAACGCCGAAGGTCTTCTTGTCGCGCTTGGTGAATTTACCGGACAGACCTTCGGCCGGAGTGGCCAGGAAGGTGAAGTTGTGCTGGTAGGTCTCGGCGAAACCGTTGATCTTTTCGGCCATGTGGGAGATGATCCTGAGACCCAGTTCCTGGGCTTCCTCGCTTTCGCCGTGGTGCTTGCCGATGAGGGCGATGAGGCATTCGGCCAGGCCAATGAAGCCGATGGACAGGGTGCCCTGGTTGATCACGCTCTCGATGGTGTCTTCGTCGTCCAGCTTATCGCTGCCCAGCCACAGGCCGGCCATGAGGAGCGGGAACTGCTTCTTGAGGGCGGTCTTCTGGAACTCGAAACGTTCGTTCAGCTGACGGGCCGAAATCTCCAGGGCCCAGTCCAGCTTCTTGAAGAACTTCTGGATACGGAGGTTCTTGTCGTCTTCCTCGTTCATGGCTTCGATGGCCAGCTTCACGATATTGATGGTGGTGAAGCTCAGGTTGCCGCGGCCGATGGAAGTCTTGGGGCCGAATTTGTTACCGTACACACGCGTGCGGCAGCCCATGGTGGCCACTTCGTGTTCGTAGCGCTTGGGATCGTCGGCCTTCCAGGCATCGTCCTGGTTGTAGGTGGCATCCAGGTTCAGGATGTTGGGGAAGAAGCGGCGGGCGCTCACCTTGCAGGCGAACTTATAAAGGTCGTAGTTCGGGTCTTCCGGGAGATAGGAGACGCCGCGCTTTTTCTTCCAGATCTGGATGGGGAAGATGGCGGTGGAGCCGTTGCCCACGCCTTCGTAGGTGGTGTTCAGGATTTCACGGATCACGCAGCGGCCTTCGGCGGAAGTGTCGGTGCCGTAGTTGATGGAGGAGAACACAACCTGGTTACCGCCACGGCTGTGGATGGTGTTCATGTTGTGCACGAAGGCCTCCATGGCCTGGTGTACGCGGTTCACCGTCTGGTTGATGGCGTGCTGGAAGGCGCGGTCCTTGCCCTGCAGGCCGATAAGGTCGCGCTTCAGGTAGTCGTCCACCTTCTTTTCCTTCACATCGTCCAAGTCCATGTTGAAAAGGCTGGCTGCTTTGTCCACCTCTTCCTCGAAGGTTTTGCGCACGTAGGGTGCCAGATAGAAGTCGAAGGCAGGGATGGCCTGGCCTCCGTGCATTTCGTTCTGTACGGTTTCCATGGAGATGCAGGCCAGTACGCTGGCGGTCTCAATGCGCTTGGCGGGACGGGACTCACCGTGACCGGCCTTGAGGCCGTGTTCCAGGATGAGGTCCAGCGGGTGCTGGATGCAGGTAAGGGACTTGGTGGGGTAGTAGTCTTTGTCGTGGATGTGGATGTAGTTGTTGGCCACAGCATCGCGCACGGGGTCGCTGAGCAGGCACTCGTCCACATAGCTCTTGGTGGCCTCGGAGGCGAACTTCATCATCATGCCGGCGGGGGTGTCGGCATTCATGTTGGCGTTCTCGCGGGTGATATCGTTGGCCTGGGCCTGGATGATGGTCTCGAAGATCTCGTTGCTCTTGGCCTTGCGGGCGATATTGCGCTTATTGCGGTAGCGGATGTATTCTTTGGCCACTTCCTGGCGGGGGCTGTTCATGAGGTGGTTTTCCACCACGTCCTGAATCTCCTCCACGGTCATCTCTTCCTTGTCCAGTTTAGAGATATCGTGAGCAATTTGTGCGGCCAATACAATGTCTTCTCCTCCCTCCGTCACATCCATAGCCTTGAGGATGGCGGCGACAATTTTCTGGTTATTAAAGTCGACGCGACGCCCATCGCGTTTTAGTACACGTTTTACCATATAGCGTTATTTTTCTGATTCGTTTCTGCGGGGAAAGCCCGCGGGAACAAAGTTATATCTTTCCTTTCTACTTTCCCAAGAAATTAATAAAAAAAGTTATTAACAACCAGCGCCTCCACTTGTTAATTCATTGATTAACAGGCAGAAGCGCTATGTTTATAATTTAGAATTATTCTAAAATATAACTCTGGTGTTTCTTTTTGGGATGAGTTATTAACAATTGTTTTCCCGTAGAGATTTTACTCTCCAACCACCCAAACCAGAACGTGACGGTCGAAGGTCATATATTCCAGATCGTACTCTTCTTCGTCTTCGTTCTTGTCGATGAAAGTGGCCTCCAATTCTCCTTCGCCGCGGGGACGGAAGCGCTCGATTTCGATCTGTTCGGCGAAGTCTACGCTATAGCGGCTGAGCAGTTTGAAAACAGCTTCCTTGGCGCACCAGTAGATGGCCAGTTGCTCGTTGCGTTTTTCGTCTTCCAGGTCTTCGATTTCATCTTCGCTGAGGGCTTTCTTTTCTACGGCGCTGAAGTCCCTGTCCAGGGACTCGATGTCTATGCCGCAGTCCTGGTCTTCGTGCAGGATCACGGCCACATATTTTTCCGTATGGGTGATGGAGATGTTGGTGGGGTTGTTCTCCAGATACGGTTTGCCGTTGTCGTGGTGGCTCAGGTATACCTTTTCGTCGAAAAGGGTGTTCAGCAGGGCACGGACGGCCAGCCGCTGCTTGCGCAAGGATTCGCTTTTGATGAAGGAGATTTCCTCCATTTCATCGGACGGCGTGGAGGCCAGGCGGGTGAGTTCCTCTTCCGTTTCCGTAATTTGCCACACGCCGATGGTGGCATCGTTTTCGAGTTTCTTCTTTAAATAAAGTCCCATTAGTAAGGTGTTTGAACGACAACAATGAAGCGCCCGGGCGCCTTGCGGCTTCGGGTTTCTCAGTTTATTTCAAGGTAAAATCGCGACAGAGGGTCGTCTGATGCGACGACCGTTAACTGGTTAGCTATGACCTGACTGGGAGGCTCCATATTAATCGTTACAATTTTGCACCACAAAGATAATTCATTTTTCGCAATTCCAACGAATCTTTGAACGGAATTTCGTATCTTTGCGGTCCCGAAACAAGAAAGTAAACAACTAATAATTATAGTATCATGAAATTCCTCACTGATGAAAAGCTCCTGATTGTGGGCGCTGCCGGTATGATCGGTTCCAACATGGTCCAGACCGCCTGTATGCTGGGTCTTACCCCCAACATTTGCCTGTACGATATTTTTGAGCCCGGGCTCAAGGGCGTATTGGCCGAAATGGACCACTGCGCATTCCCTGGCGTGAACCTCACCGCCACCATCGACCCTGCTGTCGCCTTCAAGGATGCCAAGTACATCGTATCGGCCGGCGGAGCACCCCGTAAAGAGGGCATGACCCGCGAAGACCTCCTCAAGGGCAACTGCCAGATCGCAGCCGAATTCGGCGACAACATCAAGAAATACTGCCCGGATGCCAAATTCGTGGTGGTCATTTTCAACCCGGCCGATGTTACCGCCCTCACCGCCCTCATCCACTCCGGCCTGAAGCCCAGCCAGCTCACCTCCCTGGCTGCCCTGGACAGCACCCGTCTGCAGGAAGCCCTGGCCCAGGAGTTCGGCGTACAGCAGTGCAAGGTCACCGGCGCCTACACCTATGGTGGTCACGGCGAAGCCATGGCCGTGTTCGCCTCCCAGGTCAAGATCGACGGCAAGCCCCTGGCCGAAATGGGCCTGAGCGCAGAGCGTTTCGCCGAAATCAAGCACAACACCATCCAGGGTGGTTCCAACATCATCAAGCTCCGTGGCCGCAGCTCCTTCCAGAGCCCCGCTTACCAGGCCGTTAAGATGATCGAAGCCGCCATGGGCGGCGAGGTTTTCACCTGGCCCGCCGGCACCTATGTGAACGAAGGCAAGTACAAGAACGTGATGATGGCTTTGCCCACCACCATCGACACCACCGGTTGCCACTTCACCACTCCTAAGGGTACCGCCGAAGAAATGGCTGCCCTGGACGCCTCTTATGAGCACCTGGTGAAAATGCGCGACGAAATTGTGAGCCTGGGCATTGTTCCGCCCGTGGCCGAATGGACCAAAGAGAATCCCAATCTCTAGGAAGGCCAAATGAGCAGGCCCAGGCGGTAGGCGGCAAAGCCGAAAAGCCAGGCCACCAAAATAGTATAAAGACACAGGAGAATGGCCCAGCGCCATTTTCCTGTTTCGTTTTTAATGGCCACGAAGGTGGCGACACAAGGGAAGTACAGCAGAACGAATACCATGAAGGCCAGGGCGGCGGCGGTGGAGATATCGGCCTTCAGGGCGGCCTGGAGGGCGGTGTCACCATCAGATGCTTCCACGGCACCGTCCTGCGCATAGGTTACGCCCAAGGTGCTGATGGTGAGTTCCTTGGCGCCGATACCGGCCAGCAGGCCTACGTCCATCTTCCAGTTGAAGCCCAGCGGTTCCAGCGCCGGTTCAACGGCCTTGCCCAGGCTGCCGATGTAGGAGTGCTCCTGCTGATAGGCGGCCGTGCTGCCCTCGTGGCGCGGGAAGTAGCCCAGGAACCAGATGGCCATGGAGAATAGCAGGATGGTGGTGGCCATCTTTTCCAGATACTGCCGTCCTTTCTCCCAGGTATGCCGGCCGATAGCCTTGGCGGTAGGGATGCGGTACGGCGGCAGCTCCATCACAAACGGAAGATCGTCGTCCTTCACGAATCGGCCAAGAACAAGGGCCGACAAGATGGCCAGCACAATGCCCAGCAGGTAGATTCCCAGCAGCGCCGTGGCGGGGTGGGCCGGGAAAAAGGCCCCTGCAAACAGCACGAAGATGGGCAGCCGGCCCGCGCAGGACATGAAGGGGATGATGGCGATGGTCACCAACCGGCTCTTGCGGCTTTCGATGCTGCGCGTGGCCATGATGGCCGGCACGTTGCAGCCGAAGCCCATCACCATGGGGATGAAACTCTTTCCATGCAGGCCGATCCGGTGCATGAGCTTGTCCACGATGAACGCCGCCCGAGCCATGTACCCGCTGTCTTCCAGGAGGGAGATGAAGAAGTACAGGATAAGGATGTTGGGCAGGAACACCAGCACGCTGCCCACACCGGCGATGATGCCGTCCACCACCAGATTGCGCAGCCAGCCATCGGCCATTAAGGCGCCCACCTTGTCACCCAACCAGCTTACTGCAGCATCAATCCAGTCCATGGGATACTGTCCCACGGTGAAGGTTGCCCAGAAAATAAACCACAACAATAAAAGGAAAATAGGGAAAGCAAGCCACTGGTTGGTGACAAGGGCGTCTATCTTATCGGTGAAGGTGCGGCGGGGCCGCTCCTCCTGGTATTTCTCATAGGTTTCGGCCAGGGCGCCCTGGATGAAGGCGTACTTGGCATCCACGATGGCACTTTCGGCCGATGTGCCCAGCAACTCCCGGATGCGCTTTTCCTCCTGGTCCCGTACCAGGCTCAGGGCTTCGGCCTCCGGGGCCTGGGCCAGCAGGCGCTCCACATCCTTGTCCGTTTCCAGGTATTTGATGGACAGGTAGCGGGTGGAATAATGGGAGGAAAGGTCCTTGTTGCCCAGAAGGATCGTTTGCAGGCGGCGGATGCTCTTCTCCAGTTCGTGGCCGTGGTTCACGTGGATGTGGCGGGCCAGTTTGGGATCGGCCTGCTCGTAGATCTTGATTACGGTGTCGAAGAGTTCCGGGATGCCCTGGCCGTCGCGGCTCACGGTGGGGCATACGGGCATGCCCAGAAGCCAGCCCAGCTGCCGGGTATCCAGTTTGTCGCCCTTATGCTGGAGCTCGTCGTACATGTTCAGGGCCATCACGGTGCGCAGGTTCATGTCGATGAGCTGCGTGGTGAGGTAGAGGTTGCGCTCTATGTTGGAGGCATCCACCACGTTGATCACCACGTCCGGGAGGGTTTCCAGCAGGTTTTTCCGCACATAGAGTTCCTCGGGGGAGTAGGCGCTCAGGGAATAGGTGCCGGGGAGATCCACCAGGGTGATGTCGTAATCCTTGTGGCGGAAGTGGCCTTCCTTGGCATCCACGGTTACGCCGGAATAGTTGCCCACGTGTTCGTGGCTGCCGGAGGCGATGTTGAACAGGGAGGTTTTACCACAGTTGGGATTGCCCACCAGGGCTACCCGGATATTGTGGTGGCGTTCTTCGGCCACGTGGGCCAGGGCGCGGTTCAGGCGCTCCTGTTCGGCCAGGTCGCCGGGAAGGGCCTGGAGATGTTCGTCGCTGCGGAGGGCTTCGCGGGCTTCTTCTTCCGTTACCACCTCGATCAGGCGGGCTTCCTCCCTGCGCAGGGACACCTTATAGCCGATGATTTCGTATTCGATGGGATCGCGGAGCGGGGCGTTGAGCACCACCCGCACGGCCTTTCCCTGGATAAAGCCCATCTCTATCAGGCGCTTACGGAAACTGCCGTGACCGTGTACGCGCACAATCACAGCCTGCTGGCCGGTTTGAAGCTCCGATAATACCATCTTATTCTTGAAGTACCGATGCAAAGTTACTGAGGGAACGCGTCCCTGTCAATCCCCATTTATTGGTATTCTCCAAAAATAATCCTTACATTTGTACGATAAATAGGAAAAACTAAAACAAGATAAGATGAAAAAAGTACTTCTGATTATCGCTGCCCTGTTGGTGGGCATGCAGGCCCAGGCTCAGATTGTGGCCGATGGCGGTTATTTCCATGCATTTGAAAGGGGCAATACAACCTATACCAGCCCCGACCAGGACGGTCTTTTCCTGGGCGCCCGGTACAACATCGACCTGGACGACTGGATGGACGGCCTTTCCTTCATTCCGGGCCTTAACTTGTCGGCCCTGAAGGGTAAAGTCCTGCTGGCCAATATGGTGTTACCGAGAACCACCACCCGTGAAATTGCCATCAACCTGCCCATTCACCTCAAGTATCAGTACGAATTCATGTCCAATTTTTCCGCGTACGGTTTCCTGGGACCCACCCTGCAGCTGGGCCTCCTGAACAACATCGTGGACAAGAACGACAACTCCACTTTGCGGTACAATATGTACAAGGAAAACAAACTGGGGGTGCCGACCCGTACTCCGTTCAACCTCTACCTGGGTTTGGGCGTGGGTGTAGAGGTTGCGGAACGCATCCTGGTGAACGCCGCCTTTGATTTCGGCGTGCTGAACCTGACCACCGGCCAGAATCAGAAACTGCACCGGAACGTACTTAAGATCGGTATCGGTTATATTTTCTAAACTGCCATGAAAAAACTATTCGTAAGTATTTTTGTAGCAGCGCTTATGCTGCTGGGAACCCGTGCACAGGCCCAACTGGTTGTGGGCGGCGGTTACCTTCATTCCATTGAGTCCACCAAGAACACCTCCAACAATTCGGCCACTGGAAACCCCGAACACCTGAAAGGTTTCTATCTGGGTGCCAGTTACAATATTCCCCTTGCCGGTGTATTGGGTGTAGCCCCCGGCTTTTATCTGGATATGTTGTTCCAGGAAGAGAGGTACTCCAACGGAGCCAGTATCTTGGGTCAGATTATCAGCGGTACGGCAACTTCCCGTTACACGGAGTTGGCCTTCAATGTGCCCGTGAACCTTACCCTTACTTTTGAGATGGGGTCCAACGCCAAGTTCTTCGCCTATGCTGGCCCGGTGTTCCAGGTGGGTGCTTTCTCCCGTTCCACCTACCACGGTGCGGTCCAGATCGGCCCCATCCATTACAACGAGGGCGACTCTTACAACCACTATGATCCTGAAAAAGGAGACACCAATCTGTTCAACATTTACCTGGGTGGCGGTGTCGGTGTCCAGGTTGGAGACATCCAGTTCATGGTGGGCTACGACCACAACCTCCTGGATTGCGACAGACTGGACGGCTTTGTCACCAACCGCAACCAGATCAAGGGCGGTATCAATCTGGCCTTCTAGCGCCGGGAGAATTCACAACCGCAGAAAAGCTGGTTGTAGAAATTCTCTTCGCGGATAATCTGGTTTCGGCGCTCCTGCAGGCCGCCTTTCCGCCAGTTCTGGTCCCACCAGGTAACACCCGGGACCTGGGCGCAAGCCCATCGGCCGGCTTCGTTCACCTGTTCCAGATCTTTCCAACGGGAACTGGCCAGCGTAGTGGTTAGCACGGTAAAACCATGGGCCGATGCATATTGCGCGGCACGAAGCAAACGCTGCTTGAAGCAATTCAGGCAGCGTTTTCCGCGTTCAGGCTCTTGCTCCAGGCCTTTGGCGCAAAGGTGCCAGGCGGCGTGGTCGTAGACGTCGTCCACTATCTCAATGCCCCATTTACGGGCATAGCGGATGCATTCGTTCAGCCGATGGTCGTATTCTTCCCGTGGGAAGATGTTGGAATTGGAATAGAAGATGACCGGCCGGATGCCCCGTTCCATGAGACATTCCACAATGGCGCTGGAGCACGGCGCGCAGCAGGCGTGCAGCAGGATCTTATCGGCCCCGCCGGGCACTTCGATATGCAGGTTGGCGGTCATCGCCTGCAAAGATACGGTTTTTTGTGTATCTTTGCGTCCGTATGGCCATTCACACAGAAAAAACACAGCATAGGGAGCCTTCGGCCCGGAAAATGAACGGCTGGCTGGCGCTGAGCCCGCTCTTTGTCTTCCTGGCGGTCTATCTGGCCGGCTCCATCATCGCGCACGATTTTTATAAGGTGCCGGTAGCGGCGGCCTTCATCATAGCATCGGCCTATGCGCTCATCATCACCCGGGACATCCCCAAAACCGACGACAAAGTAGCCATTTTCTCCGAAGGCGCGGGCAACCGCAATGTGCTGCTGATGATCTGGATTTTCGTGTTGGCTGGGGCTTTTGCATCCACGGCCAAGGATATCGGCGCCATTGATGCCACGGTGAACGCCACGCTGCACGTTTTGCCCGGGAACCTGATTTATGCCGGCCTTTTCCTGGCGGCCTGCTTCATTTCCATGGCCATAGGCACTTCCGTAGGCACCATTGTGGCACTGGTTCCTATCGCTTCCGGCATTGCGGCCGAGGCAGGCATCAGCATCCCCTTCATGACGGCCATCATTGTGGGCGGGGCCTTCTTCGGCGACAATCTTTCCTTTATTTCCGATACCACTGTGGCGGCCACCAAGAGCCAGGGCTGCTCTATGCGCGACAAGTTCCGCGTGAACCTGTGGATTGCGGCGCCGGCGGCTATTCTGGTCACTGCGCTGTACGTGGTGCTGGGACTCTCCGTGCAGGCGGCGCCTTCCGCGGCGCCCGTCCAGTGGCTGGGGCTGGTGCCTTACCTGCTGGTCATCGGCCTGGCGCTGGCGGGGGTGAATGTGATTACGGTGCTGGCCATCGGCATCGGTGTGAACGGTATTATCGGCTGGTACACAGGCGCTTACGGTTTTGTGGGGTGGATGTCATCCATCGGCGCGGGCATCGGCTCCATGGGCGAACTCATCATAGTGTCGCTGCTGGCCGGCGGCATGCTGGAGCTCATCCGCTACAACGGCGGCTTGCAGTTCATCATCGACGGCCTTACCCGCCGTATTGCGGGCCGACGACCCGCGGCTCTCTCCATCGCCGCCCTGGTATCCCTGGTGAACCTCTGTACGGCCAACAACACCATCGCCATCATCACGGTGGGTCCGCTGGCCAAGGACATTACCCAGCGTTTCGGCCTGGATCCGCGCAAAACGGCGTCCATCCTGGATACTTTCTCCTGCCTTGTGCAGGGCATTATCCCATATGGCGCGCAGATGCTCATGGCCAGCGGCCTGGCGGGGGTATCGGCCGTAGCCATTATCAGTAACCTGTATTATCCGTTCACTTTGGGCCTTGTGGCGCTGCTCTCCATTCTGCTGCGTTTTCCAAGGAAATATTCTTAAAATTCAGTATCTTTGTATCCCGTTATGCGCAATAGCTCCAATTATCAGCCCATGGGCCCTGTCATGAATATGGCAGAGCTTAGCATCGAGAAAGAGCGCCTGCAGGATATTCTGAACTTCCTCCGAAAAAGTCACCGCTATTACAGGGATGTGATGGTCCCTAACCTGGCTGCGGGTTTGGAGCGCCTTACGGAGCCCTGCAATGAACAGCAGCGGCAAACCCTCTGGAAGTTTTTCACGGATTACAAACAAGAACTCCTCAACCACTTTTCCTATGAGGAAAACGTGGCGTTCCCCTATATTGAAGCCATGTTGGACGATGAGCGGAGCGGCCTGTTTTCCATGGGCGAATATGAGCAGAACCACTCCAACGTGCAGGAAAAGCTGGAAGACTTAAAGAACCTGATTGTCAAGTATCGGCCTGCGGAATGCCGTGAGGAGGATGTGAACCAGGTGCTTTACTGCCTGTATGCCCTGGAAATGGACCTGGAGAAACACACCTTCATAGAGGACGATGTACTCATTCCCGCCGCCACGCGGCTGGAGGAAAGGGTGGCCGTGAGCAAGGAGACCGAAAAACTGAGCGCCCGGGAGAAGGAAATCCTGGTGAGCGTAGCCCGGGGCAAGCTGAACAAGGAGATTGCCGATGAGCATAACATCTCCATCAACACGGTGATTACGCACCGTAAGAACATCACCCGCAAGATCGGCATCAAAACCGTGGCCGGCCTTACGGTGTATGCCCTCCTGAACAACCTGATAGACATGAATTCAGTAGAATAAACCATGGATTACAAACAGTACCTTAACTTTTATCCGGACTTCCCCATCAAGGGAGTCAATTTCGTGGACATCATCCCCCTGATTCAGGACAAGCAGCTGTTCCGCCAGCTCACCAAAGATATCGCCGCCCTGTGCACCGCTCCCAACATCGCGGCACCGGAGGCCCGCGGCTTCCTCTTCTCCACCCCCATGCTCTACGATTCGGATATCCCTGTGGAAAACGTCATTCCCCTGCGTAAGAAGGGCAAACTGCCGTTCGCGGCCGGGGACCTTATCCAGGTAGAAATCATGAAAGAGTACGGTCCGGACCACGTGTACTTCCGCAATTCGGACATTGCTGCCAGCAAGCCCAACGGCGACACAGTGGAACTCACCTTCTTCGACGACATCCTGGCCACCGGCGGTACGGCCCGCGGCTTGGCCCTGGGCCTGAACGCCCAGAAGGTGACCATCGACGGCAAGCAGTACAACGTGAAGGTAAAGGACTTCGTGTTCCTGGTGGAAATCGACGACCTTCCCGGCCGTTCCCGCCTGGAAGACATCGCCCCGGTCAAATCCCTCATCCACGTAAAAGAATCCGACTAACCCTATAATCCCCAGCGCTATGTCCTTTATCGACGACAGAATTGCCATGGAAGGCCTCACCTTCGACGATGTCCTTCTGATTCCGGCCTACTCAGAAGTCCTGCCCCGTATGGTAGACCTCCATACCCGCTTCTCCCGGAACATTCCCCTGAACATTCCCATTGTGTCGGCCGCCATGGATACGGTGACCGAAGCGCCCATGGCCATCGCTCTGGCCCGCGAAGGCGGAATCGGCGTGATTCACAAGAACATGAGCATTGCCGCCCAGGCCGGCGAGGTGCGCAAGGTCAAGCGTTCCGAAAACGGGATGATTACCGATCCTGTGACCATCAGCCAGGACCAGACGGTGGGCGACGCCCTGCGCCTGATGAAGGAGTATCATATTGGCGGGATTCCCGTTACGGACGGCACCAGCCGCCTGGTGGGTATTGTGACCAACCGCGATGTCCGTTTCCAGCAGGATCCTTCCGTCTCTGTCCGGGATGTAATGACTTCGGAAGGACTAGTGACCATACCGGCCACCCGTACGGACCGCGACTACGTAAAGGCGGTTCTGCAGGAGCATAAAGTGGAAAAACTGCCCGTAGTGGATGCGCAGGGCAATATTGTGGGCCTGATTACCTATAAGGACATTATGCAGGAGCGCCGTTATCCGGGCGCCTGCAAAGACGCCCAGGGCCGCTTGCGGGTAGCGGCGGGCATCGGCATTACCCCGGATGCGCTGGACCGTATAGCCGCCCTCAAGGCCGAAGGCGTGGATGCCGTGGTGCTGGATTCGGCCCATGGACACAGCAAGGGCGTGATAGATCTGCTGAAGAAAGTGAAGGCCGCCTATCCTGAACTGGACGTGGTGGTGGGCAACGTGGCCACCGAAGAAGGCGCCCGTGACCTGGTGAAGGCCGGGGCCGACGGCGTGAAGGTGGGGATCGGCCCGGGTTCCATCTGCACCACCCGTATCGTGGCCGGCGTGGGCGTACCGCAGCTCAGCGCCATCTATAACGCTTCCCAGGCCCTGAAGGGAACGGGGGTAACTTTGATTGCCGATGGCGGCCTGCGCTACTCCGGCGATGTGGTGAAGGCCCTGGCGGCCGGCGGAGACTGCGTGATGTGCGGATCCATGTTCGCCGGCACCGAGGAGTCTCCCGGCGAGGCCATCATCTACAACGGCCGTAAGTTCAAGGCCTACCGCGGCATGGGATCCATCGATGCCATGGCCGCCGGTTCCAAGGACCGCTACTTCCAGGACGATAAAGTGGAACTGAACAAATTGGTGCCGGAAGGCATCGTGGGCCGCGTTCCGTACAAGGGCACCCTGGCCGAAACCGTGTACCAGCTGCTGGGCGGTCTGCGCTCGGGCATGGGTTATTGCGGCGCTGCCAACCTCCAGGCCCTTAAGCAGGCCAAGTTCACCCGCGTCACCGCCAGCGGCATGACCGAAAGCCATCCCCACGACATCACCATCACCAAGGAAACCCCTAACTACTCCCGTAGTGAATAAGATATTGATCCTGGATTTCGGTTCCCAGGTGACGCAGCTGATCGGCCGTCGCCTGCGGGAGCTGAACGTCTATTGCGAAATATACCCCTATAACAAGGTGCCGGCTCTGGACGATTCCGTGAAGGGCGTTATCCTGTCCGGCAGCCCCTGCAGCGTGCGGGATGCCAATGCCCCGCAGGTGGACTTGTCCCTGTTCCGGGGTAAGCTGCCGCTGCTTGGTATCTGCTACGGCGCTCAGTATCTGGCGTTTAAGGGCGGCGGGAAGGTGGAGGCCTCCAACACCCGCGAATATGGCCGCGCCATGCTGCGCGTGGTAGCCGATTCTCCGCTCTTGAAGGGCGTAAAGGCCGAAACCCAGGTGTGGATGTCGCACGGCGATACCATATCGGCCCTGCCTGTTGGAGCAGAGGTGATTGCCTCCACGGCCGATGTGGAGAATGCCGCATATCAATTTATTGGGGAACCCACCTATGCCGTACAGTTCCATCCGGAGGTATATCACACCACGGAAGGCACACAGATGCTGGCGAACTTTGCGCTGGGCATTTGCGGCTGTAAAGGGGACTGGACGCCGGATTCCTTCATCGAAACTACGGTGGAGGCGCTGCGTGCGCAAATCGGCTCGGACAAAGTGATCCTGGGCCTTAGCGGTGGCGTGGATTCCACCGTGGCGGGCGTGCTGCTGAATAAAGCCATCGGCCCGCAGCTCACCTGCATCTTCGTGAACAACGGCCTCCTGCGCAAGAACGAATTCACCGATGTGCTGGCGTCCTATAAAGACATGGGCCTGAACGTGATAGGGGCCGATGCATCGGCCGATTTCCTGGCGGCGCTGGCCGGGGTTACTGAGCCGGAGGCCAAACGCAAGGCTATCGGCCGGCTGTTTGTGGAAACCTTCGACAAGTACGCCAAGAGCATCGAAGGTGCCCGCTGGCTGGCTCAGGGAACCATTTATCCGGACGTGATCGAGAGCGCCGGCATTGAAGGCATCGCCTCTAAGATCAAGAGCCACCACAACGTGGGCGGTCTGCCGGAAAAGATGAACCTGAAAGTAGTTGAACCACTGCGCATGTTGTTCAAGGACGAGGTTCGCCGCGTAGGCCGCGCGCTGGGTATTCCCGCCGCGCTCATCAATCGGCACCCCTTCCCGGGACCGTCCCTGGCCGTCCGCATCCTGGGCGATGTCACCGAGGAGAAACTGGCCGTTTTGAGAGAAGCCGATGATATCTTCATCCGCGGCTTACGCGCGTACAACTGTACTGGAATCGGCTTCCCATCGGCTTCCGATCCGCGCGAAATGGCCTCCAACCTGTACGACGCCATCTGGCAGGCCGGCGTGATCCTGCTGCCGGTCAAGAGCGTGGGCGTGATGGGTGACGAACGCACCTACGAATGTCCCGTGGCTCTGCGTGCCGTAGTGTCCACCGACGCCATGACCGCCGACTGGTTCCCCCTCCCGTACGACTTCTTGCGCGATGTCTCCAACGAAATCATCCGCAAAGTCCGCGGCGTGAACCGCGTAGTCTACGACATCTCCTCCAAACCCCCGGCAACCATTGAGTGGGAATAGTTGCCATTTGACAAGATAACCATAATCCAATCACGATATGTCAACAGGAAACGTACGTCCGGCCGATATGGAGCGCATCACTACCCCCGCTCTGGCCCAGAAATTCATTGAAGAACAGGTAAAGGAGCTCCGCGCCCAGATTGGCGACAAAAAGGTGCTGCTGGCGCTGTCCGGCGGCGTGGATTCGTCGGTGGTGGCGGCACTGCTTATCAAGGCCGTGGGCAAGCAGCTGGTGTCGGTGCACGTGAATCACGGCCTGCTGCGTAAGGGCGAGCCCGAGCAGGTGGTGAAGGTCTTCCGCGATGAACTCAACGCCAATCTCATCTATGTGGACGCGGTGGACCGTTTTCTGGACAAGTTGGCCGGCGTGGCCGATCCTGAGCAGAAGCGCAAGATCATCGGCGCCGAATTCATCCGCGTGTTCGAGGAAGAGGCCCGCAAGCTGGAAGGCATCAGTTTCCTGGCCCAGGGAACCATCTATCCCGACATCGTGGAGTCGGGTCCCGTGAAGTCCCACCACAACGTTGGCGGCCTGCCGGAGGATTTGAAATTTGAGCTGGTGGAGCCCATCAAGCTTCTGTTCAAAGATGAGGTTCGCGTAGTGGGCAAGGAACTGGGCCTGCCCGACAATATGGTCTATCGTCAGCCGTTCCCCGGCCCCGGTCTGGGCGTGCGCTGCACGGGCGCCATCACCCGTGACCGCCTGGAGGCTCTTCGTGAGAGCGACGCCATCCTGCGTGAGGAATTCGCTAAAAACGGTCTGGAAGGCAAGGTATGGCAGTATTTTACCGTGATTCCCGACTACAAGTCCACGGGCGTGAAGGATAACAAGCGCAGCTGGGACTGGCCGGTGATTATCCGTGCCGTCAATACCCGCGACGCCATGACCGCCACCATCGAGGAGATTCCGTATGCGCTGCTGCATCACATCACCAAGCGCATTGTGACGGAAGTCCCGGGCGTGAACCGAGTCCTCTACGATTTAACCCCTAAGCCCACGGGAACCATTGAGTGGGAATAGTCTATGAAACGCATTTTGACCCTTACAGCCGCTGCTTTGCTTTGCGCGGCTACGCTTTCGGCCCAGACGCGGATGCTCGCTCACCGCGGAGGAAAGGCCGAGCAAGATGAGAATACCCTTGCGGCCTTCAAGGCCACCTACGCGGCTGGCTGCCATGGTTTCGAGACCGATATCCATATCACCGCCGACGGCAAATATGTAATCATGCACGACGGCCTGCTGGACCGTACCACTACCGGCACCGGACGGGTAGAGGAGTTGTCATCGGCCTATATCCGTACCATCACTACCAAGGGTGGAGAGCCCGTGCCCTTCCTGGAAGATTTGCTGGACTTTTTCAAGGACTGTGAGGGTTTGTATGTAGAGTTCGAGATGAAGACCAACAAGGAGTACTATCCTGAAGAGTTGCTGCACAAGTACTGCGAGGATGTCTATGCTATGGTTACGGCCGCCCAGCCGAAGGACGCGCTTTTCGTCTTCACTTCCTTCGACCCTCGGCCGCTGCTCTATCTGCGGGCCCAACATCCCGACGCCGAAGTGATGTATATCACGGGCAAACCCTGCTCCCATGAGACGGTGGACCTTTGCAAGGCGCTGGGTATCAATCGGCTGGCATGCACCGTGAATGCCTCCAGCCGCGAGAGTGTGAATTACGCCCATAAGAACGGACTGCTGGTGAGCCTATGGCCCGGCGAAAAGTGCGCCGACAGCCACATGGCCTTCCTCATGGGCTCCGACTACCTCTGCTCCGACATCCCCCTGGAACTGATGCAGTATATCAAGGATAACAATCTTCATATTCTGTATTAGGGACTTAAAAAAAGTCTTGCAAATTTTTTAAAAATTCCCCATTTTTGTATCCCGTATTGATTTTTCGTCATTATGGGACATCTTAGATTCGACGTAGTGCAGGGGGCCTTCAAAAAGAAGGCGGTTGCCGTAGAAACCCCTGTCGGGAAGCCTTCCGATTATTTCGGCTCCCTTGTTTTCGGCCGCAGCAACATGAGGAAATACCTGGACAGCCACACCTATGAGCGGCTGATCCGTTGCGTGGACGACGGTGTCCCCTTAGACGCCGCCACGGCCGATAAAGTGGCCGAAGGCATGAAGGTGTGGGCGCTGGAGCACGGTGCCACCCACGTGACGCACTGGTTCCAGCCGCTGACGGAGGGCACGGCCGAAAAGCACGACGCCTTCCTCACACCCGACGGCGCCGGCGGCGTTATCGAACAGTTCGACGGAAAATCGCTGGTGCAGCAGGAGCCGGACGCTTCGTCCTTCCCCAACGGCGGCATCCGCGCCACTTTCGAGGCCCGCGGCTATACTGCTTGGGACCCCACTTCCCCTGTTTTCATTCAGGACGATACCCTGTGCATTCCTTCGGTTTTCATAGCCTATACCGGAGAAGCGCTGGACTATAAAACGCCGCTGAAAAAGGCCCTGAAAGCTTTGAGCGATGCTGCCGTTCCGGTTTGCCAGCTGTTTGATCCCAAGGTCAAGCGTGTATATTCTTTCCTGGGCTGGGAGCAGGAATACTTCCTGGTGGACGAAGACCTCTTCGCCGCCCGCCCGGACCTTATGCTCACAGGGCGTACGCTCATGGGTCACTCCTCGTCCAAGAACCAACAGTTAAGCGATCACTACTTCGGTGCCATTCCTTCACGCGTGGCCGCTTTCATGAAGGATGTGGAAACGGCCGGTTACAAGCTGGGCATTCCCCTGAAAACTCGTCACAACGAAGTGGCCCCCAACCAGTTTGAAATGGCTCCCGTGTACGAGGAAGCCAACCTGGCCAACGACCATAACCAGATGATTATGAACGTGATGACGCGCATCGCGCGCAAGCACGGTTTTGTGGTCCTCTTCCATGAGAAACCTTTCGAGGGCATCAACGGCAGCGGCAAGCACAACAACTGGTCCATGGGGACCGACAGGGGAGTGCAGCTATTGGCGCCTGGCAAGGATGCCAAGGGCAACCTGCAGTTCATCACCTTCTTCGTGAACGTTTTGGCGGCCGTGCAGCGGCACAACGGCTTGCTCAAGGCCAGCGTGGCCAGCGCCGGCAACGCGCACCGGCTGGGCGCCCATGAGGCGCCGCCGGCCATTGTATCGGCCTTCCTGGGCCAGACCATGACGCAGGTGCTGCGGAAACTTCTTGAACTGCCTTCGGACACGCCCATCGAGATTGCTGGCAAGAAGGGCCGCGGCGTGGGCGTTGTGGAAATCCCTGAAATCTTTGTGGACAACACCGACCGCAACCGAACTTCGCCTTTCGCATTTACCGGCAACCGCTTCGAGTTCCGTGCCGTGGGTTCCAGCGCCAACTGTGCCGGCGCCCTTACGGTACTCAGCGCCGCTGTGGCCCAGCAACTTACAGCGTTCAAGGCTTCCGTAGACGCCGCTATGGCCGATGGAAAACCCTTGGAAACGGCCGTGATGGACTGCCTGAAGCCGCTTATCGGCCAGGTGCTGGATACTTTGTGTTTCGACGGTAATGGCTATAGCGAGGAATGGAAGGAACTGGCCCGTCAACGCGGACTGGACACCGAGGCCAGCGTGCCCCGGATGTTCTGCCAGTTCACGGCGCCTTCCACCGTGGAACTGTTCACACAGACAGGTATTTACAATATAAAGGAGCTGGAAGCCCGCAACGATGTGAAGTGGGAGACTTACTCCACCAAGGTACTCATCGAAGCCCGCATGGTGGCCCGCATGGCCATCAACCACATCCTGCCTGCCGGCGTGGAATACCAGCGCAGGCTTTTGAAGGACCTGGACCTGATCCGCCAGAACTTCCCCGACAACTGGCAGGAAATGGCCGCCACCCAGACCGGGCTCATCCGTGAATGTTCGGCACTCTTGGCCGATATGAAGGCCCGCACCGACCAGCTGAATGCTCTCAGGGAAGAGGCCGAAGCCTTGGACAACGCCTATGAAAAAGCTGTCGCCGCCGAAAAAGCGGCATCGGCCATCTCCTTGCTGCGTCAGAGCATCGACAAGCTGGAAGAACTCACCGACAACGACTTGTGGCCTCTGCCCAAATACCGCGAACTGCTTTTCATCAACTAGTTATGAAAGAGCCCAAATATATATTCGTTACGGGTGGCGTGGTTTCCTCCTTGGGGAAGGGCATTATCTCTTCCAGCATAGGACGCCTGCTCCTGACGTGCGGCTATCGCGTGACCATTCAGAAGTTCGATCCCTATATCAATATCGACCCGGGTACGCTCAACCCTTATGAGCACGGAGAGTGTTATGTGACCGATGATGGCGTGGAGACCGACCTGGATCTGGGGCATTACGAACGCTTCACGGGCATACGGACAACGGTGCACAACTCCGTTACCACCGGAAAGATCTATCAGGCTGTAATAGAGAAAGAGCGTCGCGGCGACTATCTGGGTAAAACCATCCAGGTGGTTCCGCATATTACCAATGAGATCAAGGACAGGATCAAGGCCAATGCGAAAGGAGGGGAATTCGACTTTATCATTACCGAGATCGGCGGAACCATCGGCGATATTGAAAGCGCTCCTTTCCTGGAGGCCATCCGACAGTTGCGGTGGGAACTGGGTAAGAACGCCCTCTGCATCCATCTCACTTATGTACCCTACCTGAAAGCTGCCGGAGAACTGAAGACCAAACCCACCCAGCATTCGGTAAAGGAATTACAAAGTTTGGGTATCCAGCCCGATATACTCATTCTTCGCACGGAGAAGCATCTTGGCCCTGAGATCTTGCATAAGGTGGCGGCGTTCTGCAACGTGAGCCCCGACGGCGTGATTCAAAGTGAAGATTTGCCCAGTATCTATGAAGTGCCGTTGAACATGCACAAGCAGGGATTGGACCAGTTCATCCTTGCCAAATTCGGAATGGACCATTTCGAGGGTCATCGGCAGTCCCTTTCCCAGTGGGAAGAATTCGTCCGGAAGGAAAAGAACCTGCGGGAAACGGTAAAAGTGGGACTTGTGGGTAAATATGATTTGCAAGACGCCTACAAGAGCATCAGGGAGAGCCTGCATATAGCGGGAATCCACACCGGGAAAAAGGTGGAAATCACTTTTATCAACAGTGAACACCTCACCGAAGAGAATGTGGAAGACTCCCTTTCCGGGCAGGACGGAATCATTATTTGCCCTGGATTCGGTTCCCGTGGAATTGAAGGGAAGATTGCGGCAGTCCATTACTGCCGCACGCATGACATTCCCACTTTCGGTATCTGCCTGGGCATGCAAATGATGGTGATTGAGTTTGCCCGGAATGTGCTGGGCTTCCCGGATGCCCACAGCGCCGAGATAGACCCTGAAACGAAGAGCAATGTCATTGATCTGATGGAAAGCCAAAAAGCCATCAGCCGCAAGGGTGGAACCATGCGGCTGGGAGGCTATGCCTGTGAACTGGCCGAAGGAAGCCGCGTTCGGGAAATATATGGGACGGATTCCATCCGGGAACGCCATCGCCACCGCTACGAGTTCAACAATGCTTTCCTGAAACAGTTTGAGCAGGCCGGTATGCGCTGTTCGGGACGCAATCCGGAGAACAATCTGGTGGAAATTGTAGAAATGCCTTCCCTGAGGTGGTTCATTGGCACACAGTTCCATCCGGAGTACTCATCTACAGTACTCTCTCCTCATCCCCTTTTCGTGGACTTTATTCAGCGCCTGTAAGTAAGCTGGTTAGCGGGAAAGGTTCTTGACGATAAATTTATACTTTTTGTCAGGAACGGTACCGTAGACCAGGTAGACGAATTCGGCGCGGGCTCTATCCATTTGCTCGCGGTAGGCGGGGCTGCTCTGCAGTTGGACATAACCGATGCTGGCGGCAGGGCGGCTGATATCTACGTCACTCTGCCAGTGTGCACCCGTAATCACGCGGTTTTCACCGTATCTCCAGCCGCGGGCGAAGAGTTCGGTGGTTGCCGCCGGATTGATTTCGGCCAGGATCAGCGCCGCCGCCCAGCCGCGGATGGTGTGTCCGGAGGGGAAGGAGCCTTCGTTCCGGAGGTCGTCTTCTTCCCAGCTGGTGAGCATGTGCTCGTTGTACATCACAAAAGGACGTGTGCGGTTATAATGCGCTTTGGGTAAGATGCGGATGAGCTCGATGGTGCCCACGCCCTGTGTGAAAGCCTTGTAGATTTCCGGGGTCTTTTCCTTAGAGATTTCCAGGCCGAAAGGCACGCTGAAGATGGCGGCCAGGGTGTCCAGGTTCCAAATGGCATCCCGTTCAATCTCGGCCACCCTTTCGGCATCCTGACGCATGGTCTTGCCCCACATGTAGCGTACTACATCATTGGTGAAATCCGGACTGTTAAAGTCGGGCGGCGCCGGCAGGCAGTTCACGATATTCGTCAGTTCTTCTTTAGTAAAATAAGTTTCAGGATTCTGCGCAAACACCGATGCGCAAATGCAAAGTGACAAAAGGAAGGAAATGTATTTCATAGTGCAAATTTAGTTAAAAAGCATAAACGATAATATAGAACATCATCACGCCGGAGCAGATGAGTTTGAGGCCGGTGCCGAAGAGGAAGCCCAGGAAGGCGCCGAAGGCTGATTTGACGGAATCGGCCGCGTTTTTGCCGGCGAAGAGGAGCTCGGCGGCGAAGGCGCCCAAAAGGGAGCCCAGGATCATGCCTACGGGCGGGTAGATGAGGCCGATGATGAGGCCGATGATGGCACCCCAGCCGCCGTACTTGCTGCCGCCGGTGAGTTTGGTGAAATAGGCCGGAACCACATAGTCCAGCAGGCTCACCACGCCCACGATGGCCAGCCACACCAGCAGAAAGGTGGTGCTCATGGGCTCTCCGGCGCCGTTAACACCGCCGCCCCAGAAATAGAGTAGCAACAGACCCAGCCAGCTAAGGGGCGGACCGGGAAGGGCCGGGGCCACGGAGCCAATGATGCCCACAATGCCCAGCACGATGGCTGCAATGGCGATAAAAGTTTCCATGGCACAAAAATAATCCTTATCTTTGAGGAAACAAATAACCAAAGACATGTTTGCAAAAGAGGTATACGTGCGTCGCAGGGCCGAATTGGCCAAAAAGATGCGGGAAGCCGGTGAGAGCGGCATCATTCTGTTCGTAGGAAACGCCGAAGCTCCGGCCCAAT
Organism: Candidatus Cryptobacteroides sp.; assembly: GCA_045226315.1. Lineage (GTDB taxonomy): Bacteria > Bacteroidota > Bacteroidia > Bacteroidales > UBA932 > Cryptobacteroides. Next base: position 32,204 of record JBGVCF010000026.1, on the reverse strand, counting down.
ACAAGGACAACTGCTACAAATGGCGTCAGGACAGCTCCTGGCTATATTACTGGGGCCTGGACGAGCCCCTGATGGCCGCCATCCTGGATATCGACTCCGGCGCAGAAACCCTCTTTGCCGATGATGTGGACATCGACGACATCATCTGGATGGGCCCGCAGCCCAGCGTCCGTTCCAAGGCCGATGCCGTGGGCATCGCCAACACCGCACCCTATTCGGCCGTGGAAAATCCCGTGGCGTTGGCGCTCAAGAGTGGCAGGCCAATCCATTTCCTGCCGCCCAGCCGCTATTTCAATACGCTCCGGCTGCAGCAGCTGGTTCCCGGCGGCAAGCCCTCCGAGGCTCTCATCAAAGCCGTGGTTTCCCAGCGCCTTATCAAGGAAGATATTGAAATTGCAGCACTGGACCACGCCTGCTATCTGGGTTACCTGATGCATTCCGTGGCCCGGGATGCCATCCAGATCGGCATTGTGGAACAGGACATCGTGGGCCAGATGGAAGGTGTGGCGCTGGCCAAAGGCTGGGGCGTTTCTTTCCCCACCATCCTCACCCAGCACGGCGAAACCCTGCACAACCACATTCACGATAAAATCATCGAACCCGGCAAACTCATGGTCATCGACGCCGGCGTAGAGAGCAACGAGCACTATGCCTCGGACTTCACCCGCACCTATCCCACCACGGGTAAGTTCACGCAGAAACAGCGGGAAATCTACCAGATTGTGTACGAGTGCAACGAACTGGCTTTCAGCCTGTCCAAGCCCGGGACCACCTACCGCGAAGTACATCTGGCCACGGCCCGGAAGATGCTGGAAGGCCTCAGCGCGCTGGGCCTGGTGAAAGGCGATCTGGACGAAATGGTGGCCAAAGGCATCGCCGGCCTGTTCCAGCCCCACGGCCTGGGCCACAACATGGGGATGGACGTACACGATATGGAAGACCTGGGCGAAAACCTGGTGGGCTACGACCCCGACCAAACCCGCGCCAAGCAGCTGGGCCTGGGCTCGCTGCGCATGGCCCGCCGCCTGCGTCCCGGACACGTAATCACCGACGAACCTGGCATTTACTTCATTCCGGCCCTCATTGAAAAGTTCAAGAAGGAGGGTTTGGGCTACGACTTCGTGAACTACGCCAAGCTGGAAAGCTACTACGACTTCGGCGGCATCCGCCTGGAAGACGATGTCCTCATCACGGCCGATGGTGCCCGCCGCCTGGGTCCCAAGCGCCTGCCCATCGCCCCCGACGACGTAGAAGCCGCCATGGCAAAATAGGAAAAGCCCCAGGTTTTTCGTAACTTTGCAACCCTATGCAAAGTCACATCAAAAATCTGAATCTGTGGGAAAGCGGCGAGCTCAAGCTGAGCTGGGTCCGCAGCCACATGCCGCTGCTGGACGGTATCCAGCAGGATTTCGAGAAGACACTGCCTTTCAAGGGCCTGAAAGTGGCCCTGAGCGTGCATCTGGAGGCTAAAACCGCCCATCTGTGCGAGGTTCTGGCCGCCGGTGGGGCCGATATGTACATCACCGGCTCCAATCCCCTGAGTACACAGGACGACGTAGCTGCCGCACTGGTGCACGAAGGCCTGAACGTGTTCGCCGTCCACGGCTGCACGGAGGAGGAGTACTTCGAAGATATCCGCCGGGTGTTATCGGCCGGCCCCAATATCATCATCGACGACGGGGGAGACCTAGTAACCACCCTTCACAAGGAGTTCCCGGAGCTGCTGCCCAATGTGATCGGCGGTTGTGAGGAAACCACCACCGGCATCCTGCGCCTGAAAGCCATGGACGCCGCCGGCAAGCTCACGTTCCCCATGATGCTGGTGAACGACGCCGACTGTAAACACCTGTTCGACAATAGATACGGCACGGGCCAGAGCGTGTGGGACGGCATCAACCGCACCACCAATCTTATCGTGGCCGGTAAGAACGTGGTAGTGGCCGGTTACGGCTGGTGCGGCAAGGGCGTGGCCATGCGGGCCAAAGGCCTGGGAGCCGAAGTCATCGTGACGGAGGTGGATCCCGTCAAGGCCCTGGAAGCCGTGATGGACGGGTTCAAGGTGATGCCCATGGCCGATGCCGCCCCTCTGGGCGACTTCTTCGTCACCGTTACCGGTTGCGAAGATGTGATCGGCCCGGAACATTTCCTGCGCATGAAGGACGGGGCCATTTGCTGCAACGCCGGGCACTTCGACGTGGAGGTGGCGGTGGCCAAGCTCAAGGCCATGGCAGTGAGTCATCGGCCTGCCCGCAACAACATCGAAGCCTATAAGCTCTCCAACGGCCGCTCCGTTTATGTCATTGCCGAAGGCCGATTGGTGAACCTGGCCGCCGGCGACGGACATCCCGCCGAAATTATGGATATGTCCTTTGCCATCCAGGCCCTAAGCGCCCAGTATCTGGTGGAACACAAGGGTCAGCTGGCCCAAAAACTGAACAAAGTGCCCGTGGAAATTGACCGTGCCGTTGCGCTGCGAAAGCTCTCGCACTGGGGCGTTTCCATCGACACTCTTACCGAAGAACAAGCTAAATACATTTACGGGTAATGGCACTCATTCCCATTTACTGGTGGAACAAAGAGGTCCACAATTTTAAGATTTCCCAGGACAGTTTCCGGAAGCAGCCCTGGGCCAACGGCGTTGTACTGCTGGCCTGCGTGGCCATTGCCATGCTGCTGGCCAACCTGCCTTTTACCAAACACGCCTATCACAATTTCCTGCAGACGGAGCTCACGGTACACGTGGCTTCGCCGGACGGTCTGGTGGACTGGTTCTTCCCTCACGGGATGACCATCGAAAAGTTCATCAACGACATCCTCATGGTGATTTTCTTCTTCACCGTGGGTCTGGAGATCAAGCGGGAAGTAGTGTGCGGAGAGCTTTCCACCTTTAAGAAAGCCATCCTGCCGGTAATTGCGGCCTTTGGCGGCGTGGTGGTGCCGGCCCTCATGTTCTCTCTGGTGAACAAGGGGACGCTGGCGGCATCGGGCTGGGGGATTCCTACAGCCACCGACATTGCCTTTGCGGTGGGTATCATGTCCATTCTGGGCGACAAAGTGCCCATTTCGCTCAAGGTGTTCCTCACGGCGCTGGCCATTGCCGATGACCTGATCGCCATCCTGGTGGTGGCCATCTTCTACGGCGGCACCATCAAGTTGCCGCTGCTGGGCATCGCCGTACTGGTGGTTTTCTTCGTCGCCCTGATGAAGAAGCTGGGGGAGAAGCGCATCGGCTTTTACTTCATACCGGCCATTATTGTGTGGTTCCTCTTCTATTACAGTGGTATTCACGCAACTATGACAGGCGTGGTGATGGCCATGCTCATCCCTATGGACGCCCGCTACAACAAGGCCAAGTTCCATCGGCGTGCCCGTATCCTCTATGAGGGTCTGGTAGAGTCGGAAAAGGTGGCCGATGAGTTCCCCAACGGCCCTCAGCGCCATTATCTGCGCCGGCTCACGGGCCTTACCAAGAAGACCATCCCGCCGTCTTATCGGCTGGAGCATAAGCTGAACCCGCTGGTGAACTTCCTCATCATGCCCGTTTTCGCCTTGGCCAATGCAGGGGTGGAAATCACGGACGTGTCTTATTTCAACGTGTTCAAGGCTATTGATCCGGTGCTGGGCAGCGTGGGACTGGGCATTTTCCTGGGCCTGGTGCTAGGTAAACCGGTGGGCATTACCCTGGCCTCCTGGCTGGCCATCAAGTTCCGGGTGGGCGCCATGCCGTCCCGGGCCTCCTGGCCCATGATCTTTGCGGTGGCCTGCCTGGGTGGTATCGGCTTTACCATGAGTATCTTTGTGGATACGCTTTCCTTTGCCGGACCGAACATTGATCCGGCCATTACGCAGCATTTGCGCGATGCCGGCAAAATAGCCATCCTGCTGGGTTCCCTGGCCTCCGGTGTCTTGGGCTCCCTGCTCATTACTGTAGTTGCAAAATTGAAGAAAAAATAATGGGACTTTTAGACGGAAAAGTGGCGCTCATTACGGGCGCAGCGCGCGGAATTGGCAAAGCCATCGCGCTTAAATATGCCGCTGAAGGCGCTTCGGTGGCCTTTACGGATTTGGTGATCGACGACATTGCAAAGGAGACGGTGGCTCAGTTGGAAGCCTTCGGCGTGAAGGTGAAGGCCTATGCTTCCAACGCGGCCGATTTCGAGGCCACGCAGGAAGTGGTGGCACAGGTGGAGGCCGATTTCGGCCGCATCGACATCCTGGTGAACAACGCCGGTATTACCAAGGACGGCCTGGTGATGCGCATGAGCGAAGCCCAGTGGGACGCCGTGATAGCCGTTAATATGAAATCGGCCTTCAATTTCCTGCACGCCGTGGTGCCGGTAATGGCCCGGCAGCGGGGTGGCAGCATCATCAACATGGCTTCCATCGCCGGCCAGACGGGCAACCCCGGGCAGGTGAACTATTCGGCCTCCAAAGCCGGCCTCATTGCCATGGCCAAGTCCGTGGCTAAGGAGATGGGCCCCCGCGGCATCCGTGCCAACGCCATCGCTCCAGGCTACGTGCTCACCGAAATGACGGAAGTGCTGCCCCAGGCCGTGAAGGACGAATACATCAAGCTCATTCCCCTGAAACGCGGTGCCACCGTGGAGGAAATCGCCTCCGTAGCCCTCTTCCTGGGCTCCGACCTCTCCTCCTACGTCACCGGCCAGGTCATCGCCGTGAACGGCGGCATGTACTGCTAATTTTAATGCGGTGTAAATAGCTGACTCATCGGCTGTTATAGAAATCAATCGTTCAAAAAACGAACGATTGATTTTTGTATTGTGCTGATACTCAGGCGTTTGAGCCGCATTGGGTGTAACGCCTTTTTTTACCTTTGCGGCATGATACGGGAGATGTTGGATTTGGCTATGCCGCGGGAGTGTCTGGTGTGCGGCCGGCGGCTGGGGACGCAGGAGAGGCACCTGTGCATCTGGTGTGCGTCGGACTTACCGTACACCGCCTATTGGGAGCGGGCGCACAATTCCATGGCCGATCAATTCAACGCCCTGCTGGAGCAGCTTCGACCGGAAGGGGAGCCGATGACCTACGCCTACGCCACAGCGCTGCTGTTCTACCATCACGAAAACCCGTACAAACGCATCCCACAGGCGCTGAAATACGGTTCCAACTTGCAGGCAGGCCGATTCTTCAGCGCCCGCCTGGGTGCCTTCATGGCCCGGATGCCGCAATGGGCCGATGTAGATACAGTGATTCCCGTTCCGCTCCACGCTTGGCGGAAGTGGCAACGCGGTTATAACCAGGCCGAGGTAATAGCTGCCGAACTGGCCCAGGCGCTGCATGCCACACTGCGCGCCGATGCCCTGTTGCGCACGCGCCGCACCCGCAGCCAGACCCGGCTGGATGCTCAGGCGCGTCTTCGCAACGTGTCCGGCGTGTTCCGGCTCCGGCATCCTTTCCCCGCCCGGCACGTCCTGTTGGTGGATGACACGTTCACTACCGGTGCTACTTTAAGCGCCTGCTATTATGCAGTACGGAAGGCCCTGGGGCCCTCCGTACGCATATCCATTGCCACTTTAGCAGTGGTGGAAGCTTAATTTTTCAGGGTGCGCATTGCGTTCAGAACGGCAAGGACCGTGACGCCTACGTCGGCGAAGACGGCCATCCACAAGGTGGCCAGGCCCAGAGTAGCCAGCACCAGCACCAGGACTTTGATGCCGATGGCAAAGACAATGTTCTGACGGGCGATGCCGATAGTACGGCGGGCGATGCGCACGGCGGTGGCAATCTTGGACGGTTTATCGTCCATTAGAACCACGTCGGCGGCCTCTATGGCGGCGTCGGAACCTAGGGCGCCCATGGCAATACCGATATCGGCACGCGTGAGGACGGGAGCGTCGTTGATGCCGTCTCCCACGAAAGCCAGCGTCCCCTGCGGCAGCAGGCGTTCTACCTGCGTCACTTTATCGGCCGGCAGTAACTGGGCGTGATACTCGTCCATCTTGAGGGCCGAAGCTACGGTTGCGGCCACGCTTTCCTGATCGCCGGTGAGCATCACGGTGCGGGACACGCCGGCGGCTTTCAGGGCGGCGATGCCTTCGGCGGCATCGGCCTTGATGCGGTCGCTGATGACGATGTGGCCGGCATATACGCCGTCAATGGCCACGTGGATGAGGGTGCCCTGGTGATGGCAGGGACGCCAGGCGGCGCCCAGGCTTTCCATGAGTTTGCTGTTACCCACGGCCACCTTCCGGCCGTTCACCGTGGCCACGATGCCCTGTCCGGCAGTTTCTTCGATGCCTTCCACGGAGCAGTCATCGGCCTCGTTGGGATAGGCGTTGCGAAGGGCCATGGCAATGGGGTGGGTGGAATGGCGCTCCACGTGGGCGGCCAGATGTAAAAGCTCCTGCTGGTCAATTTCTTCCGGATGTACAGCGGTTACTTCGAACACGCCTTCCGTGAGAGTGCCGGTTTTGTCGAAGACCACCGTTTGCACCTTGGATAGCTTGTCCATGAAGTTGGAGCCTTTGATCAGGATGCCTTTCTTGGAGGCGCCGCCCAGACCGCCGAAGAAGGTCAGCGGCACGGAGATTACCAGTGCGCAAGGGCAGGACACCACCAGGAACAGCAGGGCGCGGTAGATCCAGGTAGCCCAGGCTCCGGTAATGAGGCTGGGAATCACGGCAACCAGCACGGCCAGCACTACAACAATAGGGGTATAGACTTTGGCAAAACGGGTGATAAAGCTTTCGCTCCGGGATTTGCTTTCGGCGGCGTTTTCCACCAGTTCCAGGATTTTGGCGGCGGTGGATTCGCCGAAGGCCTTGGTGGTCTTCACCTGCAGCACACCGCTCTGGTTCACGCAGCCGGAAAGGATTTCATCGCCTTCGTGGATGCTCCGGGGCACGCTTTCGCCGGTGAGGGCCACAGTGTCCAGGCTGGAATGGCCTTCCAGCACCACGCCGTCCATAGGCACTTTTTCGCCGGGCTGGATCAAGATAATCTCGCCGGGCTTCACTTCCTCAGGCCGAACGGTTTCCAACTGGCCGTTCCGCTCCACATGGGCGGTATCGGGCCGAATATCCATCAGGTGCGCGATACTCTTGCGGCTATTTCCTTCGGCCTTTTCCTCGAACCATTCACCCAGCTGGAAGAAAAGCATCACGAACACAGCTTCCGGGAACTGCGTTTCCGCTCCGGGCATAAAGCCGATTCCCAGAGCACCCAGAGTGGCCAGGCTCATGAGGAAATCCTCGCTGAGGGCTTCGCCGTGCAGCAGCCCTTCGGCCGCCTCCTTCAGGGTGTCCCAACCTACAATAAGGTAGGGAACCAGATACATCAGCAGGTATTGCCAGGTGGTCCAGTTGGTTTTCTTTTCGATAATCACAGCCGCCACCAGCAGCACCGTAGCGATGAGAATCTTCGGCAGCCGATTCTCTCCCTCCTCGTGATGGTGGTGATGCTCATGGCCGTGGTGGTGTTCATGTTCACCATGCTCATGTTCGTGCTCGTGCTCATGTTCATGATGATGATGTTCATGTTCATGGTGGCAGTGTTCGCAGTGTTCTGCCTCATGCTCATGGTGATGCATATGTTCTTTTTCCATAATCAACAGCTTTAACTGTTGCAAAGGTACAGTCTTCCCCGTGCAACCCAGTTGCAAAAAAACAATGCGGCATAACCACCTGGCACACAGCATGTTACAGAAATCAATTGTTCAAAAACGGAACGATTGATTTGCGCAAGTAGATGATACAGAGGGAGTTGCGCCGCATTAAAGATAGCGGAGGTACACGGCGGTGGTGGCGGTGACGGCGGCGGTTTCGGTGCGGAGGCGGGAGGGGCCCAGATGTACGGGAATAAAGCCGCGCTCCAGCGCCAGACGGGCCTCTTCCGGAGAGAAATCCCCTTCCGGGCCGATAAGCACCGTCACCTCTGTGCCGGAAAAACCTTCCAGGGCCTCCCGGATGCCGATACGGGGCACGGAGGGGTCTTCAAAGCAGTAGGCGATGATGCGAAGAGATTCTTCGCTTCGCTCAGAATGACAGAGGAAGTCTTTGACCGACACGGGCTGGGCTATCTCCGGGATACGGGCTTTGAGGGACTGTTTGGTGGCCGACAGGGCAATGCGTTGAGCCCGCTCGGTTTTATACACTTTGCGTTCGGAGTGCTCGCCGATGAGTGGCACGATAACGTCTACACCCAGTTCCGTGGCTTTTTCAACGAACCACTCGAAACGGTCGTTGTTTTTGGTGGGGCAGCAACCGACGGTAAGGTGGTAAGGGTGCGAACCAAAACCGGGTTCGGCGGAAAGGATTTGGGCCGATGCCCCTTTGGGGTTGTCATCGGCCAGACGGCAATGGTATAGGATGCCCTCTCCGTCGATGACGTCCACGGGATCCCCGATCCTATGCCGCAACACGCGTATGCAATGCACGCTCTCTTCCGGGTCCAAGCGGCAGTATGCGCCACTTATCTCTTGAGCATAAAACAATTCCATCTATTTCCGGATAATTTCGATTTCACCGCGCAGGCCTACTTTCAGAATCTGGGAGGGGCGGCCGGTGGAATCGGTGTCCACGGACGGGGGTACCACAAAGTCCACAGCGTCTTTGATTTCCTGCGGGATTTCGGAGAAGCGCTGGGGCGTAGGTTCACCGGAAATGTTGGCCGATGTGCTCACCAGCGGCCGTCCCAGCTTGAAGGCCAGTTGTTTGCACCAGGGAGCCAGGGGAATGCGGATGCCCACGCTGCCATCGGCCGCCACTGTGTTGCCGGCCAGATGCCAGCGGTCGCCGCTTTCGGAACAAACAGCTCCCGGATAGATGATGGTCATGGGGGCGTCGTTCACTTCCACCAGGTCCACTGCAATGGAAGGAATCTCCTTCACGTAGCGCGCCACCATGTCCAGGTCGCTGGCCAGCAGTACCAGGGATTTGGCGTCGTCGCGCTGCTTGATTTCAAAGATGCGGGCCACGGCGGCGGCATTGGTAGCATCGCAGCCCAGGCCCCAGACTGTATCGGTGGGGTACAGGATGGTACCGCCCTCGCGCAGCACGCGCAGGGCTTCAGCGAGAATCTCTTCCGGTTTCATGGTAGGTGGCAATAATGGGATTATGGTCCGAATAAGGGACGGAAGGCATGGTATAGGAAACGGCCTCCAGCGGGGGAGGATAGAGGATGTAGTCGATGCGAAGCAACGGCCACAGGCTGCGGTAAGTGGCACCGAAACCCCGCCCGGCGCTCACGAAACTGTCTTTTCGACCACGGAGGAGTCGAAAATAGGTGTACGACAGGGGATTGTCGTTGAAATCGCCCAGCACAACCGAGCGTACGGGGGCCCGGTCTATGTCGCGCAGGACTTCGGCCACCTGTTTGGGCCTTTCGGTGATGGAGCGGCGCATCTTCCGTTCCGTTTCTTCCACGGCGCCGTCCTTCTTTACCAGGTTGGACAGGGAAATGTTGTAACTCTCGAAGTGACAGTTATAGATGCGAAGGGTGGTACTGTCCAGCCGGACATCGGTCCAGAGGGCCAGATTGGTGGAATGCTCGAAGTTGATTTTGTTTTTGTCTGTAACCCGCCGCCGCGAAAGCGTCACATTGCCAAACTGCCCAGTCCGGCCTGTAAACACATAATATTCAGCATGATATCCAGGGAAATGCCGATGCAGCCAAACATCCACGGACTGGTTTTGGGGCAGATGGAACTCCTGCAGGCAGATGATATCGGCATCCTGTGCCCGGAGCCAGCGGCTCACTGAATCGGCCAGCGCCAGGCGATCGGCGCCGGCAGGACCGTGCGCAAACAGGCCCACGTTGTAGGAAATCACTTTCAACGGGCCTTCTTCCTGGGCGGCATGGCGGCGAAGCTGGAGATATCGGCCTGCGAAAAGAAAGGAGGGGAGGAGCGCTAAAAGCAGCACCCCGCGCATGCGGGAACGCCGTATCAGCGCCCATACAAACAGCACCAGGGTAAGAGGTAGCACCAGCGGATATAGCAGGCCGAAGAGCGTGAAAAACCACGCTTTGGCCGGGTCCACCACTATGGAAAGATAGGCCAGCACCAGCAGGACGGCCGCCACCAGTGAGACGGTGCCGAACGACAGGCGCGACAGCCAGTGCCGCTTCTTTTTCCCCTTGGAAGCCATTTATCTGTATAACACGCCGTTCTTACGCCAAAAGCGGATGAGCAGCCAGCCGAAGAGCGCACCGCCCAGGTGGGCAAAATGCGCTACACCCATCTGGGTGCCGGTGATGCCGGTAAGGAGTTCAATGCCGATAAAGATAATCACCCACCACTTGGCATCCAGCGTAACGGGCGGGAAAATGAGGGTAAGCTTGGCTTCCGGGTACAACATGGCGAAGGCCACCAGCACGCCGTAAACGGCGCCGGAGGCACCCAGGACATGGGGAACGCTGTTGTAAATGGTCTGCGCCGGAACGCCGGCATATTCTTTTATAAGCTGCTGCACCTGCAGGAATTCCACACCGGTATGGAGCAGCACGGCGCCCAGGCCGGTGATGAGGTAGAACCAGATGAACCGCTTGGTGCCCAGGGCGCGTTCCACCACCATGCCGAACATCACCAGGGAGTACATGTTGAACAGGATGTGCCAGAAGCCATCGTGCATGAACATGTGGGTGATGGGCTGCCACCAGCGGAAATCTGTGCTCAGGGGGAAAGCCATGGCAAAGGTTTCCTTCATGAACGAAGGGTTGATAAGGGTGGCAACGAACATGAGAAGGTTCACGTACAGCAGGTTGCGGGTTACATCGGGTATGTTCTGCAGCGGATTGTTGGTCATGGTTTAAAATCTTTTTTCCAGATCATCGGCCGGGACGATGGACAGAATCCGGCGTCCGGAGGCGGTAAATTCGGGGTTTTCGCTTTGCAAGAGGGCGTCCAGCAGGCGCTGGGCCTCCAGCGGGGAGGTGAGTTTTTGTGGCCCGGAGGCGCCCAGGACGGCGAACTTCTGCGCCAGCGCCTGTTCCATCACTTCCGGCAGGGCCTGGGTTTCATCGGCCAGAATTAATAAGAGGTCACTCACCAGGGTTTCCACGTTGCCGGGTTCGGCGCTGTAGCCTTCCGGAACGCCGTTCACCACCACGCTGTCCGGGCCGAAAGGAACGATGTCGAAGCCCAGCTTTTTGAGCAGTTCGGCGTGTTCATCGATAGTAAGGCGGCCTTCCACGCCCACGGGCACCTGCACGGGGAACAGGGCGGTTTGCGTGACGTGGGCCTGCTCCCGCAGGGCTTTCAGGAAGCGGTCGTGCAGCAGCCTTTCGCGGGCTCGGCGTACATGCACCACCATCACGCCGCTGGCCGATGGAGTGAGGATATACCGTCCCTGCACAATGAGTACCTGTGTGGTGGGCAGGGTCCGGTCTTCGAACAGGGCGCCGTAGTTCTGGCTCTTGTCCACATAACGGCTGGTGTGCGGCTGTGTGACTTCCGGTATCCTGAGCGAAGCCGAAGCATCTTCTTCCTCAAAAGGATTGTAGTTCCAGTCCACGCCGGCCGTGGGAGTGCTGGAGGGCCGATATTCCTGGAAACGCGTGCCGATCACCGGAATCTCCTTGGCTTCGGGGTTGTCGAATTCGAGGTCGCCGGCCACGCTGGAGCGGCCCAGGGCCTCTTTCACGGCGGCCATCACGGTCTGGAACAGCAGCTGCTCTTCCTCAAACTTGATTTCGGCCTTGGTGGGGTGGATGTTCACGTCTACGGTGGCGGGATCCACCTCCAGGTAGATGAAATAGGAGGGCGTGACGCCTTCCGGCACCAGGTTTTCGTAGGCTTTCATCACGGCCTTGTGCAGATAGGGGCTGCGGAAGTATCGGCCGTTCACAAAGAAGAACTGGTTGCCCAGGGTCTTGCGGGCGCTTTCGGGCTTTCCCACATAGCCGCGCAGGGCGGCGATGCTGGTATCGGCCCCTATATCTACCAGGGCGCCGATCACATTGGACCCCAGCAGATCCTGGATGCGGAATTTATGGCTTTTGGCGGCCTTCACCACGTGTATGTCCTTGCCGTTGTGGCTCAGGGAGAAGGCTATGTCGGGCCGGGTGAGGGCCACGCGCTGGAACTCCTCCACGATGTGCCGCAGTTCCACGCTGTCGCTTTTGAGGAACTTCCGGCGGGCGGGAATGTTGTAGAAGAGGTTGCGTACGGCGATATTGGTGCCCACGGGGCAGGAAATCTCCCGCGTGCCTTTGTTCTCGGAGCCGGCCATGGTCACCTCCACGCCGGCCTCTTCGCTGGCCAGACGGGTGCGCAGGGTAACTTCGGCCACGGCGGCAATGGAAGCCAGGGCCTCGCCGCGGAAGCCGAAAGTAAGGATATGATGCAGGTCTTCGGCCGATGTGAGCTTGCTGGTGGCGTGGCGCTCGAAGCACAGGACGGCGTCGTCGGGGCTCATGCCGCAGCCGTTGTCAATCACCTGGATAAGGGTGCGGCCGGCATCGGTGACCACCACTTTCACGTCCGTGGCGCCGGCATCCACCGCATTCTCCATCAATTCCTTCACCACGGAGGCCGGTCTCTGGACCACCTCCCCCGCAGCAATCATATCGGCGATATTCTTCGGTAGGATTCTCAGTTCCACGTTTACAGCAATTCAAAGAATTTGGAGATATAAATGAGGGCCAGGACGATCAGGACCAGGGTGACGATGGTGATGATGGTGTGTGCCGCACGCATGTCGGAGCGGGTTTTCTGATAATTGCCGTTGCGGAAGGCACCCCGCAGGCTGCTGCCGGGCACGTATTCGCCGCTTTGGCGGGCTTTGTCGTTGCTGCCGTCCACTTCGCCGAACATCTGGCGGCGTTTTTCTTCTTCGGGATCGTAATACCGGGGCTTGTAGTTGAATACCCGGTGCGGCTGGTTACCGAAGAAACCAAAATTGAACAGATTGGCCATAATCTTCCTTCTTTGAATCTTAGAATCTGTTTTGTATAAATAGATTCTTACAAAAGTACCATTTTTTTGATATCTTTGCAAGGCTATGGCTAGTACGGTAAAGAAAACCAAGTCCGTGTGGTTCTGCAGCCACTGCGGCAACGAATATTCCAAATGGCTGGGTCGCTGCCCCGCCTGCGGGGAGTGGAATACCCTGGTGGAAAAGGAAGTGGTCACCGGTAAGGTGGCCGGTCCCATGACCGTGCCCGGCGCTTCCCGCAAACCCATGCCCCTGAAGGAAGTGTCCACTACGCAGGAAGACCGCGTTTCCTTAGGCTCGGCCGAGGTAGACCGCCTGCTGGGCGGCGGTATCGTGAAGGGTTCGCTGGTGCTTATGGGCGGCGAGCCCGGTATCGGCAAAAGTACGCTTTCGCTGCAGTTGCCGCTTAGAAGGCCGGAACTGAAAACACTCTATGTCACCGGTGAAGAATCCGTGAAACAGGTGAAAATGCGGGCCGACAGACTGGGCGGGGACGCCTCCAATTGCCTCATCTTCAGCGAGACGGACATGGGCGCCATTTTGGCCGAGGCCGAAGAAGTGGCCCCGGACCTCATGATTGTGGACTCCGTCCAGACCATGTACTGCCAGCATGTGGATTCCACGGCCGGCAGCGTGAGCCAGATCAAGGAAGTGGCTGCGCAGCTGCTTCGCTTTGCTAAAAGCACGGGCATTCCCGTGATTCTTATCGGCCATATTACCAAGGAAGGTACCATTGCGGGACCCAAGATCCTGGAACATATTGTGGATGTGGTGCTGCAGTTCGAGGGAGAGAACAGGGGCGCCTACAGGGTACTTCGCAGCATTAAGAACCGCTTTGGTTCCACCTCCGAACTGGCCGTTTTCGAGATGACCGGCACAGGCCTCAGGGAAGTGGCCAACCCTTCCGAAATGCTTATTCCCATGCATGAGGCCGGGCTCAGCGGCACGGCCATCGCCGCCATGCTGGATGGGAATCGGCCTTTCCTTTTCGAGGTGCAGGCCTTGGTTTCATCGGCGGTGTATGGCACTGCGCAGCGCAGCGCTACGGGCTTCGATGTACGCCGCCTGAATATGCTTCTGGCAGTGCTGGAGCGCCGTGCAGGCTTCAAACTGGGTCAGAAGGACGTGTTCCTGAACATGGCCGGCGGCCTGCGCATCACTGACCCCGCCTGCGACCTCGCCGTGATCGTGGCCGTACTTTCTTCCAACTTCGACATGCCCATTCCGGCCGATGTCTGCTTCGCCGGGGAAGTGGGCCTGAGCGGAGAAATCCGCCCCGTATCCCAAGCCGCCCGCCGCGCGGTGGAAGCCGCCCGCGTGGGCTTTAAACGCATATTCGTAAGCTCCTACACGCACTTCGACCAAAAGCCTCAGGGCATCGAAGTGGTGAAAGTGGCCGATATCCCGGCGCTGGTCCGCGCCCTTTTCAAATAACCACACTATGAAAGCTAAAGCCTTATTCCTGTGCTGCCTGTTTGCGACAGCCACCCTTTTTGCGCAACCGAAACTGAACCGGAACAACATTCCGGAGATTGTCAAAGCGATGAGCCCGCAGGAGAAGGCCCTACTGGTGGTGGGCTTCAACGGCGCCTGCGAAGGCTATACGCCCACTATTCCGGGAACCGGCGGTCTTACGCATCCCTTCGAGAAATACGGCATTCCTTCCGTGGTGATGATGGACGGCCCCGTGGGAGTGCGCCTGGAGCCTGACTGGCACGATGGAATGGGGGAGGCACATTTCACCACCTGCTTTCCCACCGGCCTGCTCACGGCGGCCTCCTGGGACAGGGAAGTGGCTTTCCGGATCGGCCACGGGATAGGGGAGGAAACCCTGGACATGGGGGCCGATGTAATCCTGGGACCGGGCATGAACCTGCTCCGTAACCCCCTGAACGGCAGAAATTTCGAATATTTCTCGGAGGATCCCGTGCTTAGCGGTTCCATTGCCGCTGCCTACATCAACGGAGTGCAGGAAACGGGTGCGGGCACATCGGCCAAGCATTTTGCGGCCAATAATCAGGAGACCAACCGTCTGGACGGAGATTCCAGGGTGGATGAACGTACCCTGAGGGAACTCTATACCCGCGGTTTTGAGATTTGTCTGCGGGAGTCGGAGCCCTGGACCATCATGGCGTCCTACAATCTGCTTAACGGGGAATATACCCAGGAAAGTTATAGCCTGCTCACGGGCATTCTGCGGGAAGATTTCGGCTATAAGGGACTGGTGGTCACGGACTGGACGGGTATGCGGAATACGCCGCTGCAACTTCATGCGGGCTCAGACCTGTTTATGGGCGGCATGTACAGCCAGACGGAACATATCCTGGCCAGTCTGGAAAACGGAAGCCTGCAAATGGCCGATTTGGACCGCGCCGTGACCAAGGTTCTGGAACTGGTGGTGAAGTCGATTTCCTTCCAGAGGCCGGACTTTGTGCCCCCGCTCAAGCCGGACCTGGAGGGACATGCGAAGCTGGCCCGCGAAACGGCGGCCGAAGGCATGGTGCTCCTGGAAAACAAGGGCATGCTTCCGCTTCGGCCTTCCCGCGTAGCGCTGTTCGGTGTGCATTCCTACGACCTCATTCCCGGCGGCAACGGCGCGGCCTTCGTCTCCTGCCCTTATGTATCGCAGGTGAGTGATGCGCTGAAGGAGGCGGGCTTCACCCTTGATTCCCAGCTTGAAAAACTGTATAAGGGCTATGCCGCGTTCATCGACGCCGACCTTACCCTGAACCACAAGGTGAATGTGCACGTGGGCCTGCCGCAGAAAGAAGAACTGGACATCACCCCTCGTCTCATTGCACAGGCGGAGTCATCGGCCGATATCGCCGTCATTACCATCGGCCGCACTTCCGGCGAGGCCAGGGACCGGATTCTAAGCAAGGAGTTCCTCCTGCAGGAGAACGAAAAGAGCCTGATAGAGCGCGTGTGCGAGGTGTTCCATGCCGCCGGCAAGAAGGTAGTGGTGGTCCTGAACATCTGCGGCGTGGTGGAAACCGCTTCCTGGAAAGAGCTGCCGGACGCTATCCTTTGCGCCTGGCTTCCCGGTGAGGAAGGCGGACATGCCATTGCCGATGTACTCACGGGTCAGGTGAACCCTTCCGGCCGATTGCCCATGACCTTCCCCGTGGATTATTTCGACATAGCGGGGGCCGAGGATTTCCCCTATAATTTCATTAGCGATAAGGCCAACGAGAGCGTGGTTCATCCGGAGCGGCGCGGGCTGGACCCCAAGAACCTCATGTACACCAACTACACCGAAGGAATCTACGTGGGTTACCGCCATTTCCTCACAAGGGGAGTGGAGGTGGCCTATCCTTTCGGCTATGGTCTCAGCTACACCTCCTTTGAGTATGCTGCACCCAGCATCAAGCGAAAGGGCAACCGCATTGTGGCGTCCGTGAAAGTGACCAATGTGGGCTCTGTAGCAGGAAAAGAGGCGGTGGGCCTATATGTCCACGCGCCTCTTGGTAATTTTGCCGATAAACCGGAAAGGGAGCTGAAAGCCTTTGGGAAAACCAGGCTTCTGCAGCCCGGAGAAAGCCAGGTGCTGGAATTCTCCTTCCCGGTCCAGGACTTGGCCTCGTTCAACGCAGCGAAATCCCGCTGGGAAACGGCCAAGGGAAAGTACACCGTCTATTTCGGGGCCGATTGCCAAGCCCCGGCCGCATCCTTGCCTTTTAACCTGTAAGCCGCTATTCCCGAAAAAACGCTTGCTCAGTTTTCCGAAAACACTTATCTTTGCAGTGATATAATTCAGAACGATATGAATCTTAGAGACATCAAGAAAGACATCCAGTATGTGATTGGCGCATTCATCGACGATTGCACCCTGTTCCTGAACATGAACCCCGACAGCAAGAACGCCGATGAAATCACCAGCCTCATCGACAAGGCTGTAGATCTGTACAACGATCTTCGCGACAAGGTGGTTTCCGCCCCCAAGGAAGATGTGAAGGCATACTACAAGGCTGTCAGCCAGGAGCTCCTCACAAAGACCGATGGTCTGTACGAAGAACTGGCCGCCGCTGTTAAGAAAGGTCTGGCCGCTTAGCCTGTGGACGTAAGCGGTTGTATATCAGCGCCTTATACAAAATCGATTAGACGGTTCCGTCTAATCGATTTTTTGTAATGTGCTAACAGTCAAAAAATTATCTCCACGGGTGGGCTATAATCAGGGCGGTGGCCCAGACTTCGCAGCCTTCGCATCGGCCTACGAAACCCAGGCGTTCGGTGGTGGTGGCTTTTACGGAAACACAGTCTTCGGCCACTTCCAGGATGGGGGCCAGCGTGGCGCGCATGGAGGCGATATGGGGTGCCAGCTTGGGCCGCTGCAGGGCAATGGTGATGTCTACGTTGCCCACTGCGTAGCCACGCTCTTTCACCAGCGCAACTACCTTGGCCAGCAGCAATTTGGAGTCTACGCCTTTCCATTCATCGGACGTGTCCGGGAACAGATGGCCGATATCTCCCAGCGCCAGGCAGCCCAGAAGGGCGTCGCAAAGGGCGTGGATGGCCACATCACCATCCGAGTGGGCCACAAAACCTGTATCCGAAGGGATGCGCACGCCGCCCAGCCACATGGGCAACCCCGGGGCTATGGCGTGTACATCGTATCCGTTACCAATTCTGATATCCATAGACAAAAGCATAATATTTGCAAAGATACGGGAAAAAAGTGTAAATTTGTGCATCATGAAAAAATGGATTCTCCTTTCCCTTGCGCTTCTTTTTAGCGCCGGTCTTTTTGCCCAGAACGTGGAGGAAGACCCCGATCTGAAATATGCGACGGACATGCTCAAGAAAGGCGCGCCCGCCCCGGATTTCACCCTCAAAGACATGGAGGGTACGCCCGTAAGCATCAAAGACTTCCTGGGGAAGAAAGTGGTGCTGGTGTTCTGGGCCTCCTGGTGCCCGGACTGCCGCGCAGAGGTCCCGGAGCTCAAGGTCATGCAGGCCAACGCCGATCCAGAGAAAGTGGCTTTCGTGTCCATCTCCTTCGACCGCACGGAAGAAGCCTGGAAAAAATATGTGCTGGAGAATGAGTTGGGCGGCGTACAGCTCTTCGACTCCTCCGGCAAAAAGGATTCGGTTGTGGGCGATGCATACCATGTGAAGTGGATTCCCGCCCTCTACCTGATCGACGAAAAAGGCAAGATTGAGCTGGGTACCGTGGTGGCATCCAAGGTAGCCAACGCCCTGAAACCCCAAAAGCCGGGCAGAACACTTCAGAAGGTGAACTAAACCATGGACAATCAGCTTTCATCGGAGAACCTGCCGCGTTTCCAGCGGTATTATTCGGCCGATTCTTTCTGGAAAAAAATCCAGCGACTGGTAAAAAAGACGGGCGCTAAAACCGTCTATTATGCCTTGGTGCTCTACTATACGCTCATGGATCCCGCCACGCCCTACAAGTATAAAGCCGTGATTGCCGGGGCCCTGGGCTATCTTATCCTGCCCGCCGACATAGTCCCGGACTTCCTTCCCGCCATGGGTATGGCCGATGACTGGGGCGCCCTGCTGGCCGCCGTGATGTACGTAATCACCGCCATAACACCGGAAATCAAAAACAAAGCCCAGCAGCAGCTGGGCCAGTGGTTCGGTTCCGTTTCGAAGGAAGATTTGGGCGATTTGGCTTAAACTTTATTCTCCCGCCAGATGTTTCTCCCAGGCCCATGCGGCCTTGAGGGTTTCTTCCACCGTACGCGTAGCTTTCCAGCCCATTTCCGTATTGGCGAGGGTTGGATCGGCCCAGATGGCGGTGACGTCACCGGGACGGCGCGGGGCAAACTTGTAGTTGAGCTTGAGGCCGTTCACTTTCTCGAAGGCATTCACCAGTTCCAATACGCTCACCGGCCGGCCTGTGCCCACGTTGAACACTTCGCACTCCTGTTTCATCTTTCCTTCCAGCATGCGCGTGACGGCAAACACGTGCGCCTTGGCCAGGTCCACGATGTCGATATAGTCTCGGAGGCAGGTCCCGTCCGGCGTAGGATAGTCGTTGCCGAAAATGCTCAGGCATTCCCGCTTGCCGATGGCCGTCTGCGTGATAAAAGGCACCAGGTTGTTGGGAACGCCGCGGGGGAGTTCACCGATAAGGGCGCTGGGATGGGCGCCGATAGGATTGAAATAGCGCAGCAGAATGCCCTTCAGCTTGCCTTCGGAGGCCTTTACGGCATCGCGGAGGATATCTTCACACATAGTTTTGGTGTTGCCGTACGGCGAAGTGGCGGGCTTGCGGGGTGTAGCTTCCGTTACAGGGACGCTGTCCGGTTCACCATATACGGTGGCCGAGGATGAGAACAGCACGTTGCAGCCACCCTGCTCCTGGGCAGCTTCCAGAACATTCAGGAAGCTGGTGAGGTTGTTCTTGTAGTATTTGAGCGGTTGGGCCACGGATTCGCCCACGGCCTTGTAGGCGGCAAAGTGGATCACTGCGTCGATGGAATACTTGGCGAAGAGCGCCTTCACGGCCTTGGCGTCGCAGAAATCCATCACTTCCAGCGGGAGGTCTTCCCGACCGGTGATTTTCTTCACGCCTTCATAACAGGTGCGGTCGCAGTTGGAGAAGTTATCGGCCACCACTACGTCGTAGCCGGCTTCCAGCAGTTCAACCGTCACATGGCTGCCAATAAAACCGGCGCCGCCCGATACCAGAACAGTCTTTTTCATTTTATTTCCTTTTTTCTGAGTGCTCTTTTTCGCTCCTTTTCCAGGTAGCGTTCCAAACGGCGCCTGTCCCGCTGGGCGCGCCGCTCCAGTTTCTTGAGTTGTTTCAACTTCCGGGCACGCTGCTTCTCCAGTTTCTTCTGGGCTTTAGCGGCTTGCTTCTCCTGATAGATCCGGTCTTCTTCGGCCCATTTGGCCTCCCGCTCGGCCTGTTTGGCCGCTTTTTCCTGTGCCTTCCTTTCCTTCGCAGTGAGCTCCGGACGCGGCGCCTGCAGGGAATCGGCCGGTGCCTGCAAGGAATCCAGCGGCGCCTTTAGGGAGTCCACGGGTGCCTGTAAGGAATCCAGCGGCGCTTTCAGGGAATCCACGGGTGGCGGCGGGAGCGTGTCCACGGGCGAGAGTTGCCGTCCACTGGTGTCCGGCATGTCCTTAATAGCTTCCACCTGCTGACGGGCCCGTTGGCGGGCCACCTGCAGGGAATCGCGGATGGCGATATCCCGGTAAATCCTGTTGACATGTCCCGGGAAATAGGTTTCAGTCTGTTTAAAATCCGTATGTGGACGTGCAAGGTAAGCAAAACGTTCGCTCTTGCGCGGAACTAGCGGCGTCACATCCCGGGGCGATTTCGGCCTTTGATCGGGCTCCCAGCGGAAGCCTTTCAGGGTGCGTTCGTCTTCGGGCAGCTGGACGGAGGGATAGCCGTCGTTCTTGGGATTTTCGTAATAGTAAATATGATCCAGATCCCCGTCGCTAAACGTGGCGTAAATCATTTTGGATTCCACCTTGTTCACGGTGGCCAGTACGCCATCCTCTTCCAGGAAGAAGATGGAGGAGGCACCGCCCAGCGCATCGAAGCGCGTGAGGGCGTTGGTGGAGTCGAAATAAGCCACCATTTCCGTTCCCCGGATCTGGTCGTAGCACTTAGGCGCTTCTTCAATGGTGATGAACGCATTGGAGAGCAGGTGTGCACGTTGCATCTGCTGGTCTTTGACCACCACGAAGATACTGTCGCCCACATACTGCCGGTTGCCCTCGTTGTAGAAGATGGGGTTTTGGTACAGGCGCACCAGGGAGTCCAGGTCGGAGTAGGTGAGGGAATCGGCCACCATCTGCATATTCCGACGGAACATGCGTATGCGCTTGGAACCCCAAAGGAAGTTGACCTTGGTGGTATCCTTGGGCGGCGGCAGGGTGTCCGTCACGGAAGGCAGGCCCAGAGTATCGGTGGGGGCCGATAGGGCCGATGTATCCTTGGGAGCCGGCGGTGTTTTGCCCTGCGGCGGTTTGTTGCCCCCCTGCGGCGGTTTCTGGTTCTTGTCGTTCTTCGCGGCCTCTTCTGCCGCTGCTTTAGCGGCTTCCTCGGCCGCCTTCTTGCGATACTCCATCACAGGGTCGCCGCTCAGGTCCTTGAGGCGTTTCTCGGCGTCCTTTTGCCATGCTTCCGGAATGTCACAACGGGGGATGCCCCGCATTAACAGCAGGTCGCCGCCCAGGTAAAGGGTGTCCCGCACGCCGTTTTCATCGGTGATGGACATGATGGCGGGTTTCCTGGTCATGCGCACCTGAGAGAGCGTATCCGAATACTCGATGCGCCCGGCCAGGGCATAGACATTTCGGGTGGTATCCATCAGTTCCACGTTGCCCAGGAGTTCGGCGTCGTTGCGGTCGCGGAAATAATAGAGGGAATCGGCCCAAGTTTCCTGCTTGGTGCTTAGCACGTGCACCCGGCGGCGGAAGAAAAAGACTTCCTGGTTGCGGTCGTACCAGCCGTCGTGGGCGCTGAGCATCTTGTCGTCCTGCCACATGTCGGTATTGTAGCCGAAATAGGCGGTGGAAAGGTCGCTGCGGTACTCCAGGCGGGAGGTTTTCACGAAAGTGGTGTCCAGGTACATGTTCACCTGGTCATTGAAAACGAAGAGCTTGGCCTTGGAGTCGTAGGTTCCGTACAGACTCTCGATGATCTGCCCGTCTTTATCGCGCATGGCCGCTCCGTCCTGGAAGATGGCCACGGAGTCCTTGGTGTTGTAGTCCAGGTAGCGGGTGCGCAGGGTGTTCTTGTCACTGTCTTCCAGTTGCACCAGGCTGCCCCGGAACTTCGCCATGTTGTCATCCACCACGTACTGCAGGGTCTCACTGCTCAGCTGCGTCTGGTCCTGGATGATGCGCACGTGGCCAATGGCGTCGATGATGTTGGTATTGACATTCCACAGGGCGGTGTCGCACAGCAGGTAGGTGTTATTGTGAAGGAAGCGCGCCGGGCCGATGACTTTACGGTAGTTCTGTCCGTTCTCCTCGATGAGTTGGGCGCTCTGGGCACTGAGCAGCATTACTTTCTCGTCCTCCTGTTTCTTTTGCTGCTGGGCATGCAACGGAACAAGGCCAGCCGATAGAATCGCCAGCCCTGCCAGGAAGATATGATTGGCCCGGAAACGCACTATTTACGCTTGTTCCACATTTCCCGCGAGAATTCACACTCGGCGAAAAGCGGGTCGATGACGATATAGGTATCCTTGGCCCTCTTGTTGAGGAACTCGTCGATGGCCTCCAACTGCTTGTTCATCTGCACCTTGTCCAGGATTTCCGTGTAGTCGTTTTCGAAGGTGGCGGTGTGGGCCGGGATAATCTTGTCCACGCGGAGGATCTTGTACACCAGATTGCCGGAGCGCTCCTGCAGGTAGCCTTCATTGTCCAGGGATTCAACCGGTTGGGAGATTTCGCCCACCTTCAGGTCTTTGATGGCGTTATAGTCGGCCGGTTTCATCTGGTCGATTTCAAAGTAGGAGGAGCCGGTGGAGGGATCGGCCATCTGCCCGCCGTTGGTGCGGGTAGCAGGGTCTTCGGAGAAGAAGCGGGCGGCCATTTCGAAGCTGATTTCTTCGGCCTCGATCTGGGTTTTGAGGCTGTCCAGCACGTGGAAAGCTTTCTCGCGGTCTTCCACCGTGTACTGCGGTTTGAGCAGGATGTGGCGGGCGTTGAACATGTCGCCCTTCTTCTCGATAACCTCGATGATATGGAAGCCGTCGGGGGTTTCTACGATCTGGGAGATGGTGCCGGGACGCAGGGCCATGGCTGCATCGGAGAAAGCAGGCCAGAAGATGGATTTGGAGGCCAGGCCCAGTTCACCGCCGCGGCGGGCGCTGCCCGGGTCTTCCGAATAGATGCGGGCCAGGGTGGAGAACTTCTCTCCGTTCATGATACGTTCCCGCAGGCTCAGCAGTTTCTCTTTCACGGCCATGGCGGCTTTGGCCCTGTCGGGATAGATGCAAATCTGGCTCATCTGGTATTTGACGGGCACCACGGGCAGGTCTTCCGGATCCGTAGCGTCCATGTACTCCTTCACATCAAAGGGCGTCACTTCCGAGATGGCGCTGGCAATCTGGCCCCGCTCCTGCTCAATGAGGCTCTGGTCTTCCAGGGCCTTCATCCATTCCTGGCGCAGTTTGTACAGGGGCTTGTTGAAGTATTTCTCCATTTCCTCGTCGCCGCCCATCCGGGTGCGGAAATAGTCGAGACGCTGGGTAAGGCTGGCACTTACCATGTCCTGGTTCACGGTGAGGGAGTCCACGCGGGCCTGCATGAGGAAGAGCTTGGCATCCAGCATGCCTTCCAGCACCTGACAGCGCATGTCTTTGTCGGAGGAGGAGCCGCCCAGGCTCATTTGCTGGACCTCGGCCTCTACGTCGGACAGGAGGATGGTTTCACCGCCAATCACGGCAACGGTTTTGTCCACCACGCCCTTGTATTTCTGGGCACTCAGGGTGAAGCAGGCCGATAAAGCGGCGAGCGTAAGGAATATATGTTTCATACTCAATAGATTACGTATTTATTGTTCTTGCGGGCATCTTCCAGCACGTCTTGTTCCAGGCTCACTTCCAGCGCATGTTTGCGGGCGCTCAGGATCAGTTCCCGGATACGGTCTTCACAGTATTCCAGCGGCGCGGTTTTGCCTTCCGGCACTTGTTCGGCCAGATAGGCCAGGTGCAGGATGCCGTTTTCGTCGGTGTATTCCATGAATTGGTTGCGGATGCCGGAGAGCAGTTTTTGGTATTCGATGCCCATTTCCCGGGCCAGGGAGAGCGCATCCACCCAGGTATCGGCCTGATCCACGTACTTGATGGCACTGGTGCTGGCCAGGCTGGCGGCCTCCATCACTTCGGCCTCGTCTTCCGACGACATGAGGTTGCGCAGGTTCTTGATGTTCTTGGAATCGGCCGGAATCAGGAGGTAACGGGCCTTCACAATGGGGCGTTCGAGGCTGAACAGCGCGCTGTTTTCCTTGTAGAAGGCGTTCACTTCTTCGGTGGTGATGAGGGTGTCCAGCCGCTGGTTGATGTACAGCTGTTCGTAACGGTATTTCAGCAAAGTGCGCCGATAGTCTTCCAACTCTGCGGAAACGTCTTTTTCGGCGGGGGAGAGCTGTTCATCGGCCATGTCCAGCAGCAGGAGTTCCTGAGCCCAGGCGTCGATGTACTGGCGGGCCAGTTTGGTGCTGTCTTCCGAGGAAACGCCCTGCGGGATGTACTTCTCAAGCTCGCTCAAATGGAGTTTGTGGTCGCCGGCACGGGCCACCACTTCACCGCGGAACAACTCGTTGGCCGTGTCCGACAAGGTGTTTACCACCTTGCACGAACACACGGTCGCGAGCAGGATCCCTATGTACAGCAGTTTGCGCATTATCCTGCAAAGGTACAAAAAAAATTAGTTTGTACCGTCCAGGAGCAACTTCAAGAAGCGGGCCAGAGCGGCGCGGACTTCGGATACGGGGGCTGTTGTGTTGTTGGTAAGGATGGAAAGGGTTACGGCGGGCTTGCCGTCCGTTCCCAGGATATAGCCGGAATAGCAGAGCACGCCGTCCATGGAACCGCTCTTGATGCGGATACGCTCGCGGCCTTCCACCTGGGGCAGCAGGGTGGAAAGGGTGCCTTCGCCGGGATGCGGCAAGGAAGCCAGGAATGCCTCAAAAGCAGGGCTCTGCTGCATTCCCTGGAGGAAACGCACCATCCACTCCGGCGATACGTAGTTCATGCGGGAAAGGCCGCAGCCATCTACCTGGCGCAGGCCGTCGGGGTACGGAACCAGTTCTTGCAGCACCTGGCGTCGGGCTACCAGGCAACTGTCGTACAGGGCCCAGCCCGAAGCCTGCTCGCCCATGGTGCGCAGGAGGGCCTCGGCGTAGAAATTGTCGCTGCGCACATTGGTGATGCGGGCAATTTCCTTCAGCGGGGCCGATAGCGTCTGTCCAAGCACAGTGGGCTTGACAGCTTTATCGGCCGGGACAAAGTCGGGGCCGCGCACGTAGCCGTCCCTGTCCACATCGGCATAACCGCCGTCTACGGTCCAGCCGGTGTCGCAGAGATTTTTCCAGAAATAGTAGGCGCAGGTGAGGGCACCGAACTTATTGGCAAAATGCTCCGTCTTGGGCCGACGGTCGGTGGCGAAGGAGCCGCGCAGTTCGGCATAAGGCGCTAGGTCGGTGGTGTACAGGTACAGGCTGTTGCCGGTGCCGGCGGGCCCGGTGACGCTCTGGTTGGAAAGGTGCATCCAGGGCGTTTCCGGGTAACTTTGCTTCATGCGGACAGGCTGCCCCACAACATCGGCCTGCACTTCCAGGTCTATGCTGTTCTGGTAGAAGCACAGGGCGTTGGTGCCGGTGCCGTAATAGGTGCCGATGTCGTTGAATTCCCAGCTGGGATGCTCCAGATTGCCTTCGTACACGGTTCCGTCGCCCACGATGCGTCCCTGGATGCGCTGGATGCCCGCTTCCCGGAGGAGAGACTTCCATTGCCAGAACAGCCGCCCGTTATCCGTGGCAATGCTGTCCTTCGCACCCAGGGTGGGGTCGCCGTGGCCGATGAGATAGACGTCCCCCTCCAATACGCCTTCCCGGATGGTGCCTGTATAGCCAACTTCCGTAGTGAAGCGGAACTCCGGGCCGAAGGCATGCAGGGCCGTTCCGGTGGTTACCAGCTTCAGGTTGGAAGCCGGGGTCATGCGCTGCTGCTGGTTGCGGGCAGCCAGCACCTGACCGTTGCGGTCCACCGCCAGCACGCCCCAGACGGCCTCTTTCAGTACGTCGCTTCGCTGCAACTGGTCCACGTATTGCTGCGCCGGAGTTTGAGCGGCGGAAAGGACCGGCAGCAGGAAGGCCAGTCCCAGCAGGAGGAGGGAACGTTTCATGTTTTTAAATATCCAGGGCGTGTTCGTAGCCGGCCCGGTAGGTGTAATGCAGGAGTTTCGTGGCCTCGGGGTCGTGCATGCACTTCTGGACGATGGGGTTCCAGATCACGGGACGGCCCAGTTCCATGGCAATGTTGCCCAGGTTGCACACGGTGCAGGAGCTGTGACCCACCTCGATGGGAACATTGGGGTCGCGGCGGCTCAGGACGGCATCGATGAACTTGCGGTGGTGGCCCACTTTTACCTCGTAGGGGACGTCGCTGGCTTCCTGGACGGGCATATCGAATTTCTTGTCGGAGGCTTCGAACTTGCCGCGGCTCACCTTGATCCAGCCTTCCGTGCCGTAGATCTGCACACCGGGCGTACTGCCGTCGAAGGGCTCTTCAGAGACGATGATGCCGTTGTCGTACTTGAAGGTGAGGTGGTCGTAGTAGCTGTATCCCGGAGGGATGATTTCCACGGGGCCGCTGCCGTCCTTGCCCAGGGCCCATTGCGCCACGTCGAACATGTGGGCGCCCCAGTCGGTCATGAGACCGCCGCCGCACACTTTATACCAGCGCCAGGCTCCCCAGAGCTGTTCGTTCTGTTCGGGCGTGATGATGGGATCCAGATCGGGGTGATAGTACACGCTCTCCGGAAGCGGGCCCAGCCACTTGTCCCAGTTCAGGCCGGCCGGGACGGGCATCTTGGGCAGGTTGCAGGGCATGGGGGCAGCCGTGACGGGGTTGATGTTGTTGCGGCCCACATACACCTTGAGCTTGTGGATCTGGCCCAGTTCGCCTTCGCGGGCCAGGTTGGCGGCGTGGATGAATTCCTCACTGGAACGCTGCTGGGAGCCCATTTGCAGGATGCGGCCATACTTGCGCACGGCCTTTACCAGCTGCTGGCCTTCGTAGATGGTGAGGGTGGCGGGCTTCTCCAGATAGATGTCCTTTCCGGCCTTGCATGCGGCGATGGCAATCACGGCATGCTGGTGGTCCGGAGTGGCGATGACCACGGCGTCGATGTCCGGGCGGGCCAGGAGGTCTTGGTAGTCTTCGTAGACATCTACCTTCACCTTCTTTTCGCCCTTCTTGGTGTAATAGTCCTTGACGCGGCGTACGAAGCGGTCGCGCTTGACGTCGTATACGTCGCAGCCGGCCACCACGCGCACATCGTCCATGCTCATGAAACCTTGCAGCAGGTACATGGCCTGCTGGCCCAGGCCGATGAAGCCCATCTGTACTTTGCTGTTCTTGTCGGCCTTTTTGTTGGTTGCTGCGGCCGATGCAAAAGCATCCAGCGGAAGCATGCTGGCGGCGGCGCCCAGGGCCGTCACGCGGAGGAAGTTTCTTCTTTGCATAATTATTTGGTTATTAGTTTCTTAACTTTTCCATTTTCCCAGGTGAGGTCCACGGTCTGGCCGGTGCGGGTGCGGATGCCGCGGATGTGCCCGCTGGGCCAGGACTTGGGCAGGGCGGGCAGCGGAATCACCTCTTCCGGCGTGGACTGGACCAACATTTCGATCACCCCGGCGCAGCCGCCGAAATTGCCGTCGATCTGGAAGGGGGAGTGGGCGTCCCAAAGGTTGGGATAGGTGCCGCCGCCGCTGCGGTAGTTGGTGCCCTGGTATTTGTCCGGGCTCACGTAGCGGAGCAGCCGGCGGTACATCTTGTAGGCATTTTCTCCGTCGCCCAGGCGGGCATACAGATTCACGCGCCAGCCGCAGCTCCAGCCGGTGGTTTCGAAACCGCGGATTTCCAAAGTGCGGTGGGCGGCATCGGCCAGGGGCGTTCCGGCAACAATCTGATGGCCGGGATACACGCCCACCAGGTGGGACTGGTGCCGGTGCTGGGGATCCCAGTCGGCCCAATCGTAATACCATTCCTGCAAGGCCCCGTTCTGGCCGATATGATAGCCGCGGAGGCGGGGAAGCACGGCTTCCAGCTTGGCGGCGAAGTCTTTGTCGCCCAGTTCCTTAGCGGCGCCCAGGGCGTCCGTGAGGCATTCCCGGATGATGGCCAGGTCGGCGGTGGCGCCGTATACGGTACGGCCCCTGTAGCCGTCCGGGTTGTGGTAGTGATTTTCCGGCGAGGTGGAGGGCGAGGTAATGAGTTCCCCGTCCTTCTCTACCAGGATATTCAGGCAGAACTGCGCGGCGCCCTTGAGGGTGGGGTAGTCCCTTTCCAGATCCTGGCGGTTACGGGTGAAGAGCCAGTGTTCCCAGATATGGGTGGCCAGCCACGCGCCGCCGGTGTTCCAGTTGGCCCAGCAGGGGTCTCCGGTTCCCAGGCCCACCGGATTGGTCATGGCCCAGGGGTCGCTGTTGTGGGCCTGGCACCAGCCTTCCTCCACGCCGTAAAACGCATGTGCGGTGCGGGCGCCGGTTTGGGACAGGTTGTGTACGAAGCCCAGCAGCACCTGGTGCATTTCCGGCAGGGCGGCGGCTTCGGCGGCCCAGTAGTTCTCTTCCAGGTTGATGTTGGTGGTATAGTTGCAGCGCCACGGCGGGTCCATGCTTTCGTTCCAGAGACCCTGCAGGTTGGCGGGGATGCCCTCCGTACGGGAGCAGGCAATCAGGAGATATCGGCCGAATTGGAAATAAAGGGCCTCCAGTTCCGGGTTGGTTTCCCCGTCGGCGTAGCGCATGAGCTGCTGGTCGGTGGGGAGGGCGACGATTTCTTCGGCCGTAGTGCCAAGGTCCAGGCTCACGCGGGCAAACAGGGCCTGATAGTCTTTCAGGTGGTCTTTTTGCAGACGGGACCAGCCTTTTTTCACGGCGGCTTGGGCATCCCGGAGGCTGGCGTTTTTGTATTCCCGGCCTTCTTTCACCGGGTCTTTGTCGAAGCCGTTGTAGCTGGTGTGGTTGGCCACCACCAGGAGCGCTTCTTTCACGCCGCTGAGTTGCAGCGTGCTGTCGCTCACCTGGGCCTGGGGGCAGGTGACCACCGTGCGGTAATGGATGCCTCGGTTAGGATCGTAGAACTTGACGGTTTTCCCTTCCTGCAGCACATGCCAGGCTGTGTATCCGTCGCTTACCAGGGCGTTATCATCGGCCTTTGTCTGGTGGGGCAGCTCCGAAGAAAGGCGGATGGAGGCCTCGATGGGCGCTTCGCTGCTAAGTTTGATAACCACCACGCTGTCCGGGGCCGATACGAAATATTCGGCCTGGAAGGCCTTCCCGTTGCGTTTGTAACGGACGGTGGCCTTCGCGGTGGCCAAGTCAAATTCCCGGTAATAGTCGGTGATTTCCCCTTCCGGATAGGTGATTTCCAGCTGGCCCAGCGGCTGGTACATTTCGCTGTTGTGTCCCTGCAGTTTGCGCTGGAGTTCATCGGCTTTGGGATAATCTTCCCGGTCCAGGGCTTCCCGCACCCGGGGCAGCCAGGAAGAGATTTCGTCCCAGGGGGTGAGGGTGGAGACCAGGCCGTAATCCGGGTGGTCCGGGCCCTTGTCCGGTTCTCCGGTCCACAGGCTGATATCGTTCAAGGAGATCCTGTCGGTCTCCGGGCCTCCGTATACCAGGGCCCCCAGCGTTCCATTACCCAGTGGGAGGGCTTCCTCGAAGAAGCCGGCCGGCTGGTTATAATGAAGCTTCAGCGCCTTTTCCGACGATGGGGCACAGGCCGATGCCAATCCCAGAAACAATAGAAGAGGAAAGAAGTGTTTCATGTACAAATGTAAGGAATTTTTTCGTACCTTCGGACCATGAAACAGAAATTCCATTCCTTCGCAGGCCGGCTTACAAGACGCGTCATCATCGTGATGCTGGTTGTGATGACCTTTGTTTCCGGACTGATATTCCTCTTTGCTGCAGGAAGCATCCTGAGCATGATGACAGATCATTATCAGGATATTCTGAGCCTCACCAGCGAGCGGACGGAAGGAATGTTGAGGCTGGTGGAAGTTTCATCGACCAATAACGTGGATGAAATCTCCAGGCACTTGGCCAATCCAGACCAGGTGCTGAAGTCTTTGGAAAGCGAACTGCGCCTGAATCCCCATATCGTGGGTTGTGCCGTGGCCTTTGTTCAGAATTATTATCGGCAAAAGGGTCTGTGGTACGAGCCTTACGCCCGCTGGACCCAAGACGGCTCCATCGAGATGCTGCAAATAGGAGGGGCCGATCACGATTACTTTATGCGGGAATGGTACCTGAAAGGAATCACCTCGGAAATCGGCTATTGGTCGGAGCCCTATTACGACGAAGCCGGCGCCCGTACCATGCTGTGTACCTATGTGTTGCCCGTCAAGGATAAAGACGGGGAGATTGTCGGTGTGTTCGGGGCCGATGTTTCGCTGTCCTGGCTCACGGAGCAGGTGAAAAACCTGGACCTGAATGCCAAAAAAGAGGGCATCTCATCCTTCGCCGTCTCGGAATCGGAACATCCCATCTATGCTTTTATCCTTAGCCGGAACGGCGATTACCTGGTACATCCGGACCCCAACCGCATCCTGTCGGACAATTATTTCAAGCATTCGGAAGACGAAAAGTACCAGAAGGTGGGCCGCGCCATGCTGGCCGGGGAAAGTGGCCGGGGCATAGCGGAAGTGGACGGGGTCCGTTCCTATGTCTTTTATGCCCCGCTTATGCATTCCGGCTGGTCCATGGCCATTGTGATTCCCGTGGAAAGCATTATGGCTCCGGGTATGCTTTTGGGTATGCTCATCATCCTGCTGCAGGGTTTCGGACTGCTCATTGCGTTCATCCTGTTCCGGAGATCGATCCGCCGGACTGCCCGGCCGCTCAAGTTCCTGGTCCGTTCCACGGAAGAGGTGGCCAAGGGACATTTCGACACCCCGCTCCCGCAGTTGCGTTATTACGATGAAATCCATCAGTTGCGGGATTCCTTCGAGCACATGCAACATTCCCTTACCCGCTATGTGGATGAACTCACGGAGGTGACCACCCGGGAGGCGGCCATCGACCGCGAACTGGACATTGCCCGCAACATCCAGATGTCCATGCTGCCCGTACAGGGTCCCGTAGATGGGAAGGGAATAGACCTCTCCGGCACACTTACACCGGCCAAGGCCGTGGGCGGCGATTTATACGACTATTTCATCCGGGACAACCAATTGTATTTCTGTATTGGGGATGTGTCCGGAAAGGGAGTGCCGGCCGCCATGGTGATGGCCGTGACCAGCGCCCTGTTCCGCTCGTTGTCGGATGGCGAATCCAGTCCGGCCCAGGTGGTGAGCGGACTCAATGAAAACCAGTCCAACCGCAACGAATCGCTCATGTTCGTCACACTGTTTTTCGGCATCCTGGACCTCTCCACCGGCAAGTTGCGCTATTGTAATGCGGGTCACGATGCTCCCCTAATCATCGGCCCCGACGGATCGGTGGAAATGCTGGAAGTGGAGCCCAACTTGGCAGTTGGCGTGATGCCCGGCTGGGAGTTTGTGGAGCAGGAAGTGACGCTAAAGCCCGGTTCCCTGCTGTTCCTGTACACCGACGGCCTCACGGAGGCAGAGAATCCCGTACACGCACTCTTCGGCATGGACCGTATTCTGGAGGAAGCCCGGAAGGACAGCAAACAAAGCCCGGCCGATTTTGTGGCCTCCATGAAGGCGGCCGTCCAGACTTTCGTGGACGGAGCCGAACCCAGCGACGACCTCACCATGCTGGCCATCCGATATGTTTGCTAATATGGCCCCGAATTAGTACCTTTGACCAATCAAATCTAATATAATTATGGCTCAACTTCACGTCATCGACCACCCCATGGTCCAGCACAAACTCACCATCATGCGCGACAAGGAAACCGGTTCCAAGGATTTCCGCGAACTGCTTAAGGAGATTGCCACGCTCATGGGGTACGAAGTCACCCGGGACATCGCCCTGGAAGATGTTTGCATCGAAACTCCCATCTGCAAGATGACCGCCAAGAAGGTAAGCGGCCGCAAACTGGCCATCGTCCCCATCCTGAGGGCGGGTCTCGGCCTGGTGGACGGACTGCTCACGCTGGTTCCGGTGGCAAGGGTGGGCCATATCGGCCTTTATCGTAACGAGGAAACCCACAAGCCGGTGGTGTATTACTGCAAGCTTCCGGAAGACATTCAGGACCGCATGGTCATCCTCACGGATCCCATGCTGGCCACCGGCGGCAGCGCCTGTGACGCTATCGTGATGCTCAAGGAGCGCGGATGCACCAACATCCGCCTCATGTGCCTGGTGGCGGCCCCGGACGGCGTTGCCAAAGTGCAGGCCGAACACCCCGACGTGGACATTTACGTGGCCGCAGTGGACGATCACCTGAACGAGAACGCCTACATCGTCCCCGGTCTGGGCGACGCCGGCGACCGCATCTTCGGCACCAAATAAGAGGCCGATATCAGGGCGAAGTGGTTTTTCTCCGGTAGGGGTAGGTACGTGCCTCCGCTCAGAAGGAGGAAAGGGGGCTCACCCGGTCGCTTGACGTCTCAACTCCTCCTTTTCCGGGCACATCGGCCCGGAACGTCGTCGAACAAGTTCCGTCATCCCGC